>NZ_JAAIWM010000001.1:0-600000 GCF_011008845.1 Bacillus mesophilus
TTAGGCACGCCGCCAGCGTTCGTCCTGAGCCAGGATCAAACTCTCCAATAAAGTGTTTGATTGCTCATTACACCGGCAATCTACTAGTAAATAGTAGATTTACTAATATTACTTTGCGTTGGTTTTTAAAAACCAACACGCTTGACGTTTTGTTTAGTTTTCAAAGAACTCATAGCTCGTAATGTTGAGCGGATAATTAGTATATCACGTTTACTAGATTACATTCAATGTGAATTTTTTTCCAATTAACTGTGAAAACTAGTTTTCATCAATCATATTTTTTGAGCGGATAATCAATATATCATGTTTCGTGGAATAGATTCAAGATGAATTTTCTTCCATCTCAGCGATCATTGATTTTCTTCAATCACTCTTTAGAGCAGATAATCAATATAACATGTTTAATAGAAGAATTTCAATAAAAACTTTTTTTCATTTTACTTATCATTGAATTATCTCTAATCACTCTTCTGAGCGGATAAACAATATATCATGTTCTATAAGCAAGAGACAATGTACAATTATTTCCATATGATGTTGATTTTTATAAATCTACTTACTTTAAATTGGTAGAAAGCTTAAATCACATATAGTTCACTTATATATTCTTAAATCAAATTATGTAGATAAAATGAAAAGATAGCCAGTTAGGCTATCTCTTTTCAATCTTTATTTGTTATTTATATTGCTTTCAATATTTTCAAGATCTTGTTGAAACTGTTGTAATTGATCTCTTTGTGTTTCAGATGTAACTTCTAATGCATTTGAAATTTGTTCTTTCGCTTCATTTATTTCATTGATTAGCCGCTTCAGCTGCGCACCGTAATCCCCACCCGTTACTTCCATGTTTTCATATATATCTTTTGCCTGATGTGTACCTTGTTGCGCTGCTTGAAAGGCTTGTTGTTTGTCTTTATTGTAAGGCACTGTAATTCACTCCTTTTAAAGTAATGCATCTATAGTTTTTTACATTACCTCTAAAAAGATGCGGAGAATAAAAAGAATCATTTATTTCATCCTATAGATAAAAGGAGGGATGAGCTTATGGCTAAGAAACCACATAAAAAGAACGAGAACACAAGTCAGCCTGAACCTTTAAGTGGTTCAAAGAAAGTAAAAAATCATAATCATACTCGCCAGAAAAACAACCAAGGACATGATATGTAATTAGTCCAATTGTTTTAGCACTTTAATAACCTCATCGATTTCGGTATGATGTATGGTTCTTAGGTCAAAAATAACTTGATTGTTTTTTACCCTCGTAATAATTGAGGGGTTGCTTTGCCGGAGCTCCTTACTCAGGAGCTCCGCATTTTTTTGAAGATGTTTTATTGCCACAACAAATGTAGTTAGTTCCACATCAGGCATTGTTCCTCCACCTACTTGAGAAACATCCTGTTCAATTTTTGACATGTACTTGGTAGTATTTAATTGATCTACAAATCCTTCAGCTTTTTGTAGAATGTCGGTTGGTTTACTTAGCATGTCTCGTATAACTGGAATCTTCATTATCTGTTCATTACCTTTTAAGTAGGCAGAAAGGGTTGCTTCTAGTGCTGCAAAAGTGAGTTTATCCACTCTCAGAACCCTTGCTAATTGATGTTTTTTTAATTTTTGTATAAGCTCTTTTTTTCCTGCAATGATACCGGCTTGAGGACCACCTAAAAGCTTGTCCCCACTAAAAGAAACAAGATCTGCACCTTGACTAAGTACTTCACTAACTACTGGTTCATCCCCAATTCCATGTTGACGGAAATCATATAAAACACCACTACCTAAGTCTTCATAAAAAATAACATTCTCATGTTTATTGCTTAGGTTGATTAGTTCTTCTGATGAAACACTTTTAGTAAAACCGATCGTTTTAAAGTTACTAGTATGTACTTTCATAATCATTCTTGTTTCTTCGTTTAATGCGTCTTCATAATCAAACAAATGTGTTTTATTAGTAGTACCTACCTCAATTAGCTTTGCTCCACTCTCTTCCATTATAGAAGAAACTCTGAATGAACCACCAATCTCAACAAGCTGCCCTCTTGAAACTATGACCTCTTTGTTTTGAGCAAGTGCACGCAAAATTAAGTAAACAGCAGCAGCATTGTTATTAACCACCATTGCAGCCTCTGCACCTGTAACCGAGCGGATTAAACCCTCAATGATGTCATGTCTAGAGCCGCGCTCACCTTCCTCAATTTTATATTCTAAGTTTGAATAATATTTTGCGATATCACTAATATGTTTTATCGCTTCCTCACTTAAGCGAGCTCTACCAAGATTCGTATGTAGTATTGTTCCGGTAGCGTTAATAACTTTACGCAGAAAATATTGGCCATAATTATGTCCAGTTATCTCAAGCTGTCTATATAAATAATTTGTAAAAACCTCTTTAGAAGCTTCTTCTCCTTCCCATTCATTATTTAGAAGTTTTGAACGTAACGCATTTACTTCGTCCTGTACTAATTGCGTCAATACATCTATATGTAAATCCGTTTCTTCTAAAATAACTCTAAAATTATCGCCTTTTTGAAGTTCATGTACAGGCGGTATCAATCTTAAATACTCTTTCACTTAAACAACCTCCGATTTCCCGATATATCTATTATATGATGGCTTCTCTTTTAGTACAAATTAATGGGTACAGAAAACATAACAATTATCCTGGTTAAAAGTCCACACCAACCTGAATGTTCAGGAATATTTTAATGGTAACAACAGATGGAGGGCTTGTCATGAATGAAGAAATAAATGAAGATTTATTGCTTGAGATTGATGGGGTTGAAGATTGGATGGCCCAGTTTGTGATTGATCCTTTTTTAGATGGAAACAAAGATGGACTCCGGATGGATCTATTTGAAACTGAGTCTTCATATATTATTGAGGCAATTGTTACTAATTTTGAAAGAGACGATATCAACTTAAAGGTTGTTAAAGATGGTTTACGTCTAAAGTTGAAAAAAGATAAAGATGTGATTACCCGCTTTATATCCCTTCCTTATTCTCTTTGCAAAAGAAGAATTAAGGCTTCTGTTAATAATGAGGTACTCGAGATCATCATACTGAAAAAAGGGAAAAGAAGGAAGAAAGCTTTTCGAACTATAAAGGTAAAATAAAAAAGAAGGAACCAACACATGGTAACCTTCCTTTTTAACATTACTCTGTTATCTTTGTGATCATTTCACCGGTGTCTGGGAATTTACCAATTTCTAGTTTCGAGTAAATTTTTTCATCGTTTACTGTAACCTCAAATGCACCACCGCCCGTAGGAATAAGCTCTAAACTTGAGATCTCATGGCGAAAATGATTAAATAATTCTTCTGCGAAACTCGCAGCTTTAGGTGCATAGTTTCACTGCATGCAAAATTCAACTTTAATTTTGTAGCTCATCTTTTTGGCCCTCCCTTTAATGCTAACTGTTACTTATTTTAGTATATCTTTGAACTGGAAGCAAAATTTTTAATTTCAAGGTGTCATGTTTGGAAAAATAATCACAAAGATATATACTATTTTTCAGGAGGTGCTTGTATGAGCAATAAGACAATTAGATTAACACAACTATCCTCGAAAGCTGGTTGAGGATGTAAAATTGGTCCAAGTGACCTGGCGCAAGTGTTGCGTCAATTACCTGAAAGAGAACATGATCCAAACCTGTTAGTTGGACTTGATACCTCTGATGATGCTGGTGTATACAAACTAACAGATGAGATAGCATTAATTCAAACAGTAGATTACTTTACACCTGTTGTGGATGATCCTTATATGTTTGGCCAAATAGCTGCCGCTAATGCTCTAAGTGATGTATACGCTATGGGTGGTAAGCCGAAAACCGTACTTAATATTGTTGGATTTCCAATTAAAGAGTTAGGACCAGATGTATTAGCAGAAATCCTTAAGGGTGCAGCAGATAAAACAAAAGAAGCAGGAGCACTAATTGTTGGTGGACATTCCATTGATGACAAAGAGCCGAAATTTGGATTATCTGTAACTGGGCTAATTCACCCTGATAAAATTCTTAAAAACGTTGGTGCCAAACCAGGTGATTCTCTTGTTTTAACAAAACCAATTGGTGTTGGTATTTTAACAACTGGAGTAAAGCGTGATGCAGTAACTCCGGAACAGCTCCAAAAAGTTACTGATACAATGGCTAGCTTGAATAAAGTAGCCGCTGAGTGCCTAGAAGGGTTAAATCCTAATGCAGGTACAGACGTAACTGGTTTTGGTCTTTTAGGACATGCAAGTGAAATAGCAAGAGGAAGCAACGTAAGTTTAACATTACACTTTGATCAGGTCCCATTACTAGATGGAACTGTTGATCTTGCCAATCAAGGAATCATCCCAGGTGGGACTAAATCGAATTATGAATGGTTAAGCGAAGCGGTAGTGTATGATGAAAAGTTAACACAGGAAGAACGCTTCATATTGTGTGATGCCGTTACTTCAGGTGGATTACTAGTAAGCTTACCTAAAGAAGAAGCTGAGCTTTATGTTCAAAAGCTTCATGAAAACGGAATTGCTGAAGCTGCCATTGTTGGAGAAGTTACGGAAAAGCGTGAATGCTGCTTGTATGCTGAAAGATAAACAGCAAAAAACAGAGACTTAAAAAGGTCTCTGTTTTTTAATAGATATTCTCTAAATCTTTTTGAGTTAATTCGCTTGGTTTTCCATCAAAAACTACTTTTCCGTTTGAGATACCGATAATTCTAGTTGCAAATTCTTTCGCTAGCTTAACATCATGTAAATTGATGATCATGGTAATCCTGTCCTGCTCGTTAATTTCTTTCAAGAGTGACATAACCTGTAAAGATGTATTAGGATCTAGACTAGCAACAGGCTCGTCCCCCAAAATAATTTTTGGCTTTTGAACTAATGAACGAGCAATCGCTACTCTTTGCCTTTGTCCACCACTAAGTTTGCTTACCCTTTGATTTGCAAAATCTCCTAACCCTACACGTTCTAACGCATGCAAAGCAAACTTCTTTTCCTCTTTTTTAAATTGGAAAAACAATCCACGCCATAAGGGAATTACCCCTAGAAATCCCACTAACACATTTGTCATCGTTGACATTCGCTCAATTAAATTGAAGGATTGAAAGATCATACCAATTGAACTTCTATATTGTCGGAGTTTTTCGCCTCTATAAGAAAGAATTGAATCGTCATTCCAGATAATATCGCCGGCTGATGGTTCAACTAAGCGGTTTATACAACGTATTAAGGTTGACTTCCCTGCACCACTTAGTCCAAGTACAGCGATAAATTCCCCTTGCTGAATAGAAAAACTCACGTCATTTAATGCTGGAGTGTTGGCTTTATTATATTTTTTTTGTAGGTTTTTTACCTCAAGCATTAAATCACCTTCTTACGAATTATGGCTCCGACGTAATCAACAATCATGACGAGTAGCATGATAAAGATTACTTCTGTTGCCACCATTTGATAATTCAATATCTTAAAGTCAATAAATAGCATACTTCCAATCCCTCCGCCACCAATAAAGCCTAGGATTAGAGATGCTCTTATTCCAACTTCAAGTCTATAAAAATAATGGGAAATGATATTGGGAATTATTTGAGGAAGAATTCCGTAGGTAATAACGAGCAACCTTTTCCCACCTACTGACCTTACCGCTTCTTGCTGACCTTCTTCAGAAGCCTCTATTAATTCAGATATTAGTTTCCCTAATACCCCAATATTATGAAGTGCAATTGCTAACACCGCAGGAAAAGGTCCTAGTCCAAATGTAGGGACAAACAACAGTCCGAATACAATTTCGGGTACTGAACGGAAGAAGTTTAGTAATCCTCTTGTTGCATTGTAGATCCACTTCGTTGGGGCTGTATTCCAAGCTGCAAGAAAACTTAAAGGCAGTGCGAAAATAAGTCCTAAAAAAGTCCCCATGATCGCAATCTGAAGCGTAATAACAGATGCTTCTAGTGCATATTTTGCATTAGAAAAATCAGGTGGCCACCACTGCTCTTTAAAGAAATCAACCGTTTTTCCGATTTGTAAGAATTCTCGGAATGAAAATTCAACTCCGTATCCACTCCATATAAGAATAGCCGCTGACAGTACTGCCAACGACCATTTATTCATGTGTTTCACTTTAACACCTTCTTTATCCGCACAAACCAACTGTCAAGCTTCTCCTAGAAGAAGCTTGATCTGTTGATTGCTAATAATAATTATAAGTGTACCTATTACTTAGCTTCCTTCTTCGCCTCACGAATTGCCTCATAATCAGCATCTGTTGCGACTGTAAAACCAGTAGCTGCAAAGGCATCTAAAATTTCTTGATCCTTAACATTTAAGAAAGCATCTTGGATCTTTGCGACAAGCTCATCACTAACTACTTTACTTACAGCCCAAGGATATTGAAATAACTTTTCTGATTGCCAAATAATTTTAAAGTTATCACCGATTTTTCCATTTGCTTGTAATGTATCAAAAATGGCACTGTCGATTGCACCAGCATCTACTTGTTTATTTTCTACAGCAAGTGCCGTAGCATCATGACCACCTGTGTATAGTAGGTTGTCAAACTGATGTTCATTTTGATTTGTAAACACACCCTGTTTCTTTAACTCAATACTTGGAATTAGTGAACCAGATGTAGAACTAGGGTCACCAAAAGCAAATGTAAGGTCCTTACTTTGAGCGACTAAGTCTTCAATTGAAGTAAGCGGTGAATCTTTATGAGTAATAATATAAGAATAGTAAAATGGCTCTCCATCAATTAACTGCGTCATAATGGCTCTTGCACCACTCTGCTCATTTGCATCAATATATGTAGATGGACCAAAATACGCCATATTTACTTCATCATAATTCATTGCTTGAACAACTGCCTGGTAATCTGGATATACAGTTATTTCTACTGGTATATCTAATTCTGACTCAAAATGCTTAGAAAGCTTATCCATTGCAGTTTGCATATTTCCTTGGTTCAATGAAGGGATTACACCTACAACTAGCTTTTCTAGTTCTTCAGATGCAGTTTGTTCCTCTGTATTTTCTACTTGCTCTTCTTCTTTCACTTCATCATTGCCACCACCACAAGCAGCAAGAACGGCAAACAATGCAATAATCATCATTACCCAAAGTTTTTTCATGTTTAATCCCCCTATTATGTATTAACGCTCTTAATCATAAATAAGTACTCAGCCGTTGTCTAATAAATTGCTCATAAAAACTGATTATATAGTTGTATATATTGCCCTACCTCTTTTTGTAGCGAGTGGTGCTCTAAGACGTATTTTTCTCCATTAGTAGAAATGGTATCCGTTAAGTCCTTATTTGTAAGTAATTTCGTTGCCATCATAAAAAAGGATTGTTGATCTGTAAAAACGAATCCTGTTTCTTCATGCTTAACTAAACTTAAATTACCTTCATTCGCTCTAACCAAAACTGGACATCCATTATACATGGCCTCAATTATAGATGAGGATTGCCCCTCGGTTACTGATGTGTTAATTGTTATATCAGCATGCTCATACAACTGCTTCATTTGATAGAAAGGTACGTCCTCCAAAAAATGGACCCAATCATATTGTTTACATAGCTTATCAATTTCATGAAACAAATCTTTCTCGATGACTATACCAGCTATAATGAATTGTAGATTCTGAAATGTTTTCTTTAATTCTTTTATTTCTTTCCATACGTATAGAGGATCTTTAATCGCTCTAATACCAGCCGGTAAAAATATAATCGGATTACCTTTTGGTAATTGCAGAACATCAGCATCGTTCCTATCTTCAAACCATACACTTTGTGGTATAATCTTGATTATTTTGTCCGGAAACAGGGATTGAACTATACTTCTTCCATCTTCAGTAAAAACGGTGATGGCTGATGCCGCCTGAATCATCTGGTTCATTTCTGCCACTTGTGCCGGGTTTGCTAGATCATAATTAATATCAGTACCACCGTTTGTAAGAATATATGGTTTATCAAGAAGGAGCTCTCTACACATATTCCACTTTGCAAAACGGTAGATATGTAAAATATGATAAAGGTCACATTTCTTTAACTGTTCTTCCTTCTCATCGGACCACCTTTCTTCAAGGTAGGGAACCACAAAAACATCTATTCCCGCTTCACGTAGTCCATGAACTATTCTCTTTGTTGTTGTAGCGTTTCCTCTATTGCTGTGAAAATAGGGAGTAAAGAATGCAATTTTTTTAGTCAATGGTTTTTCTCACCCACACTCGGATTTGATCTTGTCTTTTTGTTATGCCTAACGTATCTAATAATTCTACAAAAGGTATTAAATACTTTCGAGATACATCTAAGCAATCTTTCGCTTGCTTTAAGTCGAATGATTCATCGGTATGTGAAGAAAGCTTTTCTAATAGTAGTTCAAGAGTAAGTCTTGAAACAGCATTTTTCTCATCTAAGAAATAGATTCTACCTTTTTGGCGTAAAAAATGCTTTAATTCGTCAATTACATCCTTAGGAAGGCCCGCTACTTTTCCATATTCCTCAAAGGTTTTTACATTTAGTTGATCATTGTCTAATTCTTGAAGCATAGTTTCTATCCTCTTTGACCAATTGGATGGAAATGAGGGCTCGAAGTTGACTAAAGCAATGAACTGCTCTTGTTTTTGCAATTCATTAGCTTGGGTGGCTTGGTCCAATACGTTTCCAACCCATTCCTTTGGGGCGTTATGACTAAATAAGCCAACAAGCTCCGCCTTATTCATACCGATTCTCATTGGATGTTTATCATGAAAGCTAGATAAAACATCCCTTACTTTATTTAATAATCCTTTTTGCTCGGAAAGTAAGGTGTAGCCTTGTAATACTTCGATAATATCAGGTTCAGTTACTGTTACCTCTTCAAGCTGGTCTTCTTTTAAAGAAGTCTGCTGTAGCAATTCCTTTTTATGTATATATTTCTTATCAATTAAAAGGTCGACAATTCGTTGAGCTGGTGTTCCTTCTTTTTTCTTATGGAGCATCTCTGCAGTTGCTTGTCCAAATTTATATTTTTGACCATTAGGATCAACGACCCAACCACCACCAATAGTTTCTACGGGAGTAGCTCTTCTAAGAATAAACCGATCCCCACGTTTAGTCACAATTTCTTCGTTTAAGCGAAGTTGACAGAGAACCTCTTCACTGTCGCCAGCCACCTCATTACGATCAAAGAACACAATCTTCCCCATCACTTCAGATGTCCCAAGGTGAAGCTTAATAGGTGTTCGCTGTTTAACAGCGAGCTTAAGAGAATCTACAAAGGACAATGCTATATCGATCGTGTCTGTGACAACAAAATGCTCCTTATCGACAAGTACATCACCTCTATCAAGATCCTCTTTGGTAACGTTAGAAAGGTTGAGCGCTACACGTTGTCCTGCTACTGCCCTGTCTGCTGGCTTATGATGAACCTGAAGTTGCCTAGCCTTAGTTTCTTTTCTTGACGGAAGTATAAGCAACGACTGTCCTTCAATGACTGTTCCTTCATAAACAGTACCTCTTACCACAGTACCTTGTCCTTTCACTGTAAAAACCTGATCAATTGGTAGTCTAAAGGCACCGTTTGCATTTCGTTCTTCAGTTTGCAATAAATCATCTTTAATTTGTAGCTTAAGCTCGTCTATACCGAGGCCTTTCAAACTATCAATTAATATCATAGGAGAATCTGCAAAGACTGTTCCTTGTAGCTGTTCCCTCATCTCATCTTGTACAAGCTCTACAAAATCTGCGTCTACTTTATCAATTTTTGTTACAGCAACAATACCCTTTTTAATCCCTAAAAAAGAAAGAATATCAAGGTGTTCCTTTGTTTGAGGCATAACGCCCTCATCCGCTGCCACTACTAAAATGACTAAATCTATTCCCGCTACCCCAGCGATCATTTGACGAATAAAACGTTCATGTCCTGGTACATCAATGACAGAAGCCACTAAATTATCCCCTAAATCCAACGGAGCAAAGCCTAGTTCAATTGAGATTTGCCGTTCTTTCTCTTCCTTTAACCGATCTGTATCTACATTAGTTAAAGCTTTTGTTAATGTTGTTTTCCCATGATCTATATGTCCAGCCATGCCAACTGTATAATAATGCTTTTCCATATCGTTCACTTCCTTTTATTACTGCATATATACTTTACATGGATTAATGGTTTGTTTCAAGGGTAAAGAACTATATAGACCTTTAGTTCAGAATTAATGAAAGGATGCTTATTTATAATTCTATATAAGTAGTTTATCCTTGATTTCTATTTTGTGTGGGGTTATAATATTAAAGCATATTAAATGGGGCTGAATGGGGTACTGGTGTCCCCCACGGTCTTCAAAACCGCTTGTGAGGCACGTGTTGTCTTAGGTGGGTTCGATTCCCACACAGTCCCGCCAACATTTAAATGGATCATTAACTCTTCACTCAATATATATTATTTAAAACCACCACTCTATGGCAGAGTGGTGGTTTTTTTTTTAGGTATTAGGACCAGGAGAGAAATAAATTTCGGAACTCTTCCACTTCTACTCGCATTTTTACTTTGGATTTAAACTAAACTTTGGAATTAATGTGTTTGGATTTTTAGAGAAGCGAAGAACATAATATATCTGTGGGATAATTGTCACAGTCTCATTGATACTAATCATAAAAAGGAGAGGATAATTTGACTACTGATACGATAGAACGTACTTTAACTGTTAAAGAGGCAATAGAGTCTCGTCACAGCATCAGAGAATTCGTTCAGGAATCGATACCACCGGAAGATCTTAACGAGATTTTCGAACTAGTCAGACTCTCTCCTAGTGCTTGGAATTTACAGCCTTGGCGTTTCCATCTTGTTACTGATAAAACTATGAAGGAAAAGCTACAAGAAGCTGCTTATGGACAAAGGCAGGTTACTTCAGCTCCTGCAGTCGTAATCGTTGTAAGTGATATGGAGGATGTCCTTAGGAACTTACCTAAAATTGTTCACCCAGGACTTTCGGAAGAAAGAAAGCAGGAAGAAGTGGCGAATCTTTCTTCTTTTTTCGGAGGAATGAGCTTAGAAGAAAGAGGTCAATGGGGATTAACACAGACTAACATTGCCTTAGGTTTCTTGCTAACAGCCATTCAGGGACTTGGTTATTCGAGTGTTCCAATGCTTGGGTTTGATCAACAAAAGGTAAAAGAGCTCCTTGACCTTCCTGACCATATTAAGTTTGCGGCTATGGTTCCCTTTGGACGTCCAAATAGTGAGGGGTACGAGCATCATCGTTTAGATTTAAAAAAAATTCTCACATTCCACTAATTGGTACAGGGTAGGAGTTAGCACTCCTACCCTATTAATTATCCAAGAAGCACCTTAACTTATATAAATCTTCAAAAGTTGCCTTTAATACTTTTTAAAGCATTAATTCTTTTTATCTTGTACTTCTATTTCAATCTCCTTTAATTCCGTTTGTTGGCAAAATTCACATACAAAACCTTTTACGAATTGTAAACAGTGTGAACAATAACGTTTTTTCATCATGCTCATCCTTTTTTATTATGTATATGCTCTACTCTTGACGTTTGGAACCCATAAGTAGCATTGGAATAATTCTCCTTCAATTTACCCAAACTACTATAAAACTATTTTTTGATAGTAAAGGGGCGATTGTTTTGGGATTATTTAATACTATTTCAGAATGGAATTCAGCAAGACAGGAAAAACATCATTCAAAAATGAAGGAAAAAGGATATTGCCCTCAATGTAATGGAAGAGGCTTCCATACGTACGCAGGACATGAATATGCATTTTATAGTTCTACCTTAGATTGCCCAGGTTGCAACGGAAGTGGAACATATGTAAGTTGGGATGAACTCCAATAATTACTTCTTCTTACGTTTAGCATAGATTGCAATAGAAAGGTTAAACTAAAAAAGATCTCTTCCGATGACACATTCGCTTGTTGCGGGACACTTAACCATTGTTCGGAATCGGAAGAGATCCTCTGGCGCTAGTTTTCTAGCGCTATTTATATTTACAAAAAAACCAAGACCCTAAAGGTCTCGGATTTTAGTCTTATCTAATTTGTCCGTTACCAGACATCAAGTACTTAATAGTTGTTAGGGCAGGTAAACCCATTGGGCCTCTAGCATGAAGCTTTTGGGTAGATATGCCAATCTCAGCACCAAACCCTAGTGCACCCCCATCAGTAAATCGAGTTGAAGCATTATGATAGATTGCGGCAGCATCAACTTGAGACATAAATGTTTTCGCTGCTTGGGCATCCTCAGTGATGATTGCTTCTGAATGCTTCGTTCCATATCGATCAATGTGATCCACTGCCTGGTCAACACTCTCTACTACCCTTATCGCTATACTAAGATTCAGATATTCTTCCGCCCAATCCTTTTCGGTTGCTTGAACTGCTCCAGCAAGGGTTTTTACCACCGTTTCATCACCAAATACTTTGATTTCATGATCTTGTAGCGTTTTTGCTAAAGTTTCCTTGTTTGAATTAAACCAGGACCTATGAACTAATAACGTCTCTGCAGCATTACAAACTGCTGGGCGATCCGTCTTAGCATTTATTAAAATAGACATTGCCTTATTTACATCAGCTTTCTCATCAATGTATAAATGACAATTCCCCACACCAGTTTCTAATACAGGGACAGTCGCATTGTTAACGACGGCATTTATGAGAGAGGCACCACCTCTCGGAATTAATACATCAATATGCTCCTTCATAGTGAAAAGTTGCTTTGTAGCTTCGCGATCTGTAGAAGCAATAAATTGTACAGCTTCTTTTGGTATTTTTGTTTTTTCAAGTGCACTGTGCATGACTTGAACAATTTTTTGATTAGAGGAAATGGCATTTGATCCACCCTTTAATACAATTGCATTTCCTGACTTTAATGCAAGACCTGTTGCATCAACGGTTACGTTTGGTCTCGCTTCGTAAATCATTCCAATTACACCTAAAGGCACTGTAACTTGTTCTACCTTCAAACCATTATCTAAAACCCAACTTGTGTTAATTTTTCCTGTTGGGTCCTCCAGAAGGGCTACCTCACGTAACCCATTTGCAAAATCATATATCCTATCCTTCGTTAACGCTAAGCGATCCATAAGAGCTGAATCAAACCCTTGTGCTTCACCATTTTTTAAATCAACCTTATTTGCTTCTAATATTACTTCATAATTATTTTCAAGTTCTTTAGCTAAAATCTCCAATGCCTCATTTTTTTCTTCGTTTGATAAAGCACTAAGCTTTCTAGCGGCTTTTTTGGCTTCTATAGCCTGATTTTCAACATTATTAGTATCCATAACGATAGTCATCCAATTCCCCCTCTATTTTCAAACACCTACTGGTAATAAAACTTCTAACTGACATACAAAATCCTCATAGTCAATTACAGGAATTTGTTGTGTTTCCAGCTTAGAAATTTCTATTTCATTTAGTTCTTCAGAAGAATACCCTACTACACCTAAGCCGATTGCTGCTTTGTTTTCATCTACTATTTTAATTACGGCCCCACTGTTAAAGGTCCCTTCTACTTTTATTACATCCGCTGGGAATAAACTGTTTTTATCATTTACGATAACCTTTTTGGCATCTTCAGTGATGACGATTTCGCCCTCTGGACCAGAATGAAAGGCAATCCATTGTTTCTTTTGATTTAAGTTCACAGCATGTTCCTTTGATTGTTCAAAATAAGTTCCAATTGCTGTTTTATTAACCGCATCTTTAATGATGTTTGGAACACCAGCTTTACCTAGGAAGGTAGTAATACCTGACGCCATAGCAATCTTTACAGCATCAATCTTTGATTTCATTCCGCCAGTTCCTACTGTGCTTCCAGAGTCACCGGCAGCTTCTTCAATTTCAGGAGTAATTTTATATACCTTATCAAGAAGCTTGGCATTTTCGTTTTTTCTTGGGTCTGCATCATAAAGGCCTTCTATATCTGAAAGGATAATGAGGTGATCTGATTCAATCAACCCCGCTACCTTAGCTGAAAGTGTATCGTTGTCACCGAATTTTAAGCGATCGACGGTAACAGTATCATTTTCATTAACAATTGGAATAATTCCACGATCTAGTAAGACATTTAATGTGTTACGAACATTTTGATATCTGTTTTCGTCCGAAAAATCACTTCTTGTTATCAATATTTGAGAGGCTACGTAACCATGAGATAAAAACAGTTCAGAGTATGCCTCCATTAACAGTCCCTGGCCAATTGAGGCAGCCGCTTGTTTTTCGGGTAAAAGCGTTGGACGTTCAAGAAATCCAAGCTTTCTGTAGCCGGCTGCAACTGCACCGGAAGAGACCAATAATACTTCATGCCCAGCGTCTTTTAACTGAACAATTTCGTCCACTAGTCTTTCTAGCTTTTTGCGACTTATTTCACCGTGTAAGCTTGTTAGTGAACTGCTTCCTATTTTAATTACGACCCGATGCTTTATGCCGTCTGGGCTCATTGTATCACTCCTGTTTTCATTACTAGTTGTTGGTTTTATTGTGCTTTTGCTAAAAGTTTTCTTTGTAGCTCAGTACTTATTTCATTTGAACGATTTGATGCGTGCTTGATTGCTTGAGTGATTGCTTTACCTCCACCATGCTCTGCAAGTGCTGCTAATCCAGCAGCAGTAGTACCATTCGGTGATGTCACATTCTCTCTAAGCTGTTTTGGTGATTCATCCTGTTCTAATATCATTTTAGCTGCACCTAATATCGTTTGAGCCATTACTTCTCTTGTGGTTTCCATATCGAGGCCGCCCTCTTTACCTGCGCGTTCCATATGCTCCATTAAATAATAGAAGTATGCTGGTCCGCTTCCTGCAATTCCTGTAAAGATATCCATTTGATCTTCTTCTATCTCGAATACCTTCCCTATACAACTTAACAATTCTATAGCATCCTCAACTTGTTCTCTTTGAGTAAAAGTTCCTGTGGAAATAGCAGTTGCAGATTCACCGATCATGCTTGATGTGTTAGGCATAACACGAACTACTTGCTGACCGTTTTGTAAGTGGTGTTCCATGAAAGTGGTTGTAATACCTGCCAAAACGGATATTACAAGTTGATGTGGTTGTAGTTGATCTTTAATAGAAAGCAGAACGGCTTCTGCATCCTTTGGTTTCATCGCTAGAAATATAATGTCCATTTCCTTTAATGAAACTTCATCTCTTGAAACACCCTGTATTCCATACCCGGCTTCAAGTTCCTTTAAACGCATTTTATTACTTTTATTTGAAACAAAGACTTGTTTTTTGGGTACTTTATTTCCATTAACGATACCAGAAATCATAGCTTCAGCCATAGACCCAGCACCTAAAAAAATTATTTTTTTATTTTTTAACATCAAATCTCTCCCAGTTTGTTCGTATTTTGTTCTCTTTTTACTATAACGTCTTTTATCTTACCACCATCTGAGGAAGAATCAACCACTTATGAACATGTCATAAGGATATGGCTCATTTAGTTAGTGAAAGCGTTAACATTTTTATTTATTGTCTGATAATCCCTTCTGAAGGGAAATTATCGCCGTTAATCAAGTAATTTCAAAGGTTTATTTTTAATCTGAATATTCTGATTAAGTCGGATGGCGTTTATGTTTGTCGAGTATTGTATATCGGTAGGTTTCTTTTTGTAAGTCAGGGTTTATGTTATTTTTTTATAAACGACCATATTGGAAAGTTCTTTCCTACAAAAAGAGACTTTTATCATTACACACTTGAACATTTCTCCTTTTTTTATGATAATAGTAAGCATGTACGAATAATTTAGAGGTGAATGATGTGCAACTGCAGCTTGAAGGATGGGCTTTATGGTTTACCCTCTTTTGGATCATCTTCTTACCTACCATAATGGGAATAGGCGGATTTTTTATGTTTCGAAAATTCTTAAAGCGACTGCCTAAAGAAGATGGGATGAGTGAATTAGATTGGCAAGAGCGATATATAGAAATGACTTTGCATCTTTGGCCCACTGATCAAAAATTGTTTCTAGAGGATTTAGTGAAACCCGTTCCAGAACTTTTCCGAGATATTGCTCGTCAAAAGATCGCTGGTAAAATCGGAGAAATAGCCTTAGAGGAAAATGCTAAAGTTATTACACAGGATTTGGTTATTAGAGGATATATTATGGCAACACCTAAGCGTGATTATAAGTTCTTAATTAGAACATTGCGCGAAAAGCAAATCGACCTATCTCCTTACAAAGGTTTGTTTTCATAACCACGACCTAATACTTGGAAATAAAAAGAACGTCGAGAAAATATACTCAACGTTCTTTTTTGTATTTTTATTTAGCAATGGTAAGTGCTTAAATATACCCAAGTGAGGAATCAGCATCTTAAGCTTACTATAATTCTAGCTTTTTAGTTTGGATCATTCTTAAGTAGAAGTAATAAAAAGTACCAAATCCATAATAGAGGATTTGGTACTTTTTATATAGTAGGTTGCTGAATTAGCTGGTCATTAAGCTTTTTGAATGAAAGGAACATTGCTACACGCCAAGGAATAATCATACCTAAAGCAAGTAAATAAAACATTCCACTTAATTCGCCTACATCTATAGTAGCACTTAACAAGCTTTTGAGAATAATCCGAAGAATTAGTAATCCAAACAAAATAAAGATAAACGCCTTTGAACGCTTTAAATAAATTTCATTTTCTCTTACTTCAAACTGTGAGGTTTTGATTAAAAATATTGAAAATATTGCCCCTACACTTACTGCCTCAATAACCTGAAGTGGAGTAACTTGAAACATCGGAAATAAAAACATAAGTGAACCTGTACTCATAAAAATGGGTGGCAGGATGATTTTCCTAAGAGTTGCAGGCTTTTTTGCTGCTTTGATTCTAACAATGATTACTAGAGTTGCCATAACAATGGCAGCTACTGATGATAATAATACCAACTATATCAATCCTTTTCATTCCTTTGAGTCATAAGACTCTCTTATTATTATAACTCTATTACAAGAAAAAAAGCCATTTAAGTTTTATACTTAAGATGGCTTTATCTTTGTTTAGGAAATTATACAGTTTATCATTTGTTGATAAATAAGGCAAGTGTATAGTAATTCAGCTCCAGCGCCCAGCCCCTCGAGGTCAAATAACCCTTCGAGAAAAAGGGGAAACCCACCCCTTTTTTCTCGAAGGAACATTTGCTTGTCGGGGCTAAACGGGGCGCTTACGCCTTTTGTTCTTTAACCTAACACACGATTAATGGCTTCAAGTACTCTATTTTCTTCAAAAGGCTTCACGATGAAATCCTTTGCTCCTGCTTCAATCGCCTCAACTACCATTTTCTGTTGTCCCATTGCTGAACACATAATAATTTTGACTAAAGGATCGCTTTCCTTGATTGCCTTTAAAGCGTCTAGACCATTCATTTCAGGCATTGTAATATCCATAGTTATTAAATCCGGCTTGAGTTCTTTATATAGCTCTATCGCTTGCTTACCATTTTCAGCCTCTCCAACTACCTCATGGTTTCCCTTATGAATGATTGACGCCAAAGTTAGTCTCATAAACTTTGCATCATCAACAATTAAAATTCTTGCCATTTAACAAGCTGCCCCCTTGAACAAACACATCTACAATATCATAATATTGTATCTTTCTATGTAGTTTCTCTTATTGATCTTCTGCAATGGATAAAATGATGGTCATTGTTACACCAATGACCGTTAAATATACCCCTATATCAAAGAGTACAGCAGTAGCAAGGTGGGTTTTCCCAAGAATCGGCAGGTAAAAGTAGCCGTCTGTTTGACTTAAGAAAGGCTGTTCGAATATAAATGAACCTAGTCCTGTTGCCACAGCAATAGCAAGACCTAGAGCAATTAGAAATGTAAATGGAACACGAATTACTTTTTTAATAGGTCCTAGCCCATACGTTAGATACATTAAAATGATTGCTCCAGCCGTCATTAAACCACCAATAAATCCTCCACCTGGCATATTATGACCCGCCAAAAATAACTTAAAGGAAAATGCCAATATAATAAAAACAATAATATTAGTAGTCGTTTTTAGTATTAAGTCATTTGTTCTCATCCATCTCTCCCCCAATTATTAATAAGCTTTCCTTAAATTATAATACAAATTCACAATTTTTGCAGAGAACTCTAATTAGAAACCAGTAAATCCTCCAAACATATTAGTAAAGTAAATTGTAATTTTTGTCATCCAATCAAAGAAAAGGAAGATCCCCATGAATATCATTAAATAGCCACCAATTTTCATAATTTTTACATTGTGTTTTTTAATCCATGTTAATTTTCCAACAAAGAAAGACATGATAAAAAACGGAATGGCAAATCCTAATATATAAGCTATCATATAGAGCATTCCTGATCCAGGATTAGAGGCAGCTAACGTGATAACCGATAGTAGGATTGGTCCAGTACATGGAGTCCACCCTGCTGCAAAAGCAAGTCCTATTAAGAAAGATCCTATATAACCAGCAGGTCGATTTTTTACAGATACACGGTGATCCTTCATTAGGAATTCAGGCTTTAAAAGACCTACCACTACAAACCCTAGGAACACGATTAATATAGCACCTAACTGACGAATCAGATCTTGGTAGTTTGCAAAAAATAAGCCAATATAGGAAGTTCCAAATCCAATTGCGATGAAAATAACAGAAAAACCAAGTAGGAAAAATAAGGTGTGTAAAAAACTTTTAAATTGAAGTTTTGTATTTTCATTTTTTAGCTCACTAACACTAATCCCCGTAATATAAGAAATAAATGCGGGATATAGGGGTAAACAGCAAGGTGAGATAAATGATAAAAAACCTGCTCCAAACGCCAAGAATAGATTTAAATCAGCCAACTTTAACAACTCCCATTCTTCAATTACCTCTATTTTATCAAATGATCAGTGCATTTACCTTAATAAAGCATGACAGGTTTGTGTCAAAGTATCATATGCGAATTACATCAGAAGATTCTACTCAATTATGTCTGGCTATCTTTGGAGATTGAATAAACTTTCAAAAGTCATTATACTTATACTATATTTGATAGGGAGGATCATGGCTTGTGAGCAAACATGAATTACTAGAGCTTATCGAACAAAAACGCCAAGAGTTATTTGAGGTTGTTGCTCAAAATGGTCTTTCATCCTTAACGACCATTGAATATAGTAAGCAGCTTGATGATTTACTAAATATGTATAACCGTTTGCATGTTAAATCTACTTATTAGATGTATATAAGAAAAGCGCAAGTGCCTGTTCAGCCCCGATAAGCAAATGTTCCTTCGAGGGGCTGGGCGCTGGAGCTAGACATAGACTCCAATCGAAAAAACTTATACTTTCAAGAAATTCAAGAAAACACTAGCCTCTAGTGTTTTTATTTTTTGGCAGAATTTATTGTGTTGCCTTACAATTTCTTATTTCTTTAGATCAGTTACTGTTTGGCTTGTAATTGTACCTTGATGGAAATATAATTGCCATTTACCATCGATAAATTTCCATATCGAGCTTCGGAGGGTGTTTCTATTTCTTGATTTATCTTCTACAAAATAAGTGGACAGCACTACATCAAGCGATAAAGGGTACACTTCATGATTATGAATAGTCATCTCAGTTAAAACAACACCACCTTCAAGACATTCTTTTTTATCATACATAAACCCTGATGATCCAATTTCAAAAAATTCATCTGCCAGTATTTGATTAAGTTCTTCACGACATTTACGAACATTGATATTTGTATGCTTCTCCTCTAACTCTTTTATGAGCTCTTTCAAGTTATGCTCCATCGTTAACACTCCTTTTAATAGATGCTAGTGTTGAAGTTTGCTTCATCATTTAAGGGTGGACCCTAAAAACACTCGCTTTTCGCCCTATTTTAACAATCGTCTTCTAGTAAATAAATTTATTTTCCCTAATACTAAAAGCACACTAATTCCTAATCATTAGTGTGCACAAAACTTTTCATGAAACAATATCCTCGATTTTATCAGTTACTTGATTTTGAAGCACATACATTTTATAGTATAACCCCTTCTGTTCTAGGAGTTCTTGATGTGTACCTCTTTCTGTTATTTCTCCTTGATGTAAGACTAATATTTGTTCAGCATCTTGAATAGTGGAAAGTCTGTGAGCAATTGCAATGGTTGTACGTCCCTTCCTCATCTTAGCTAGTGCTTCTTGGATGTAACCTTCTGTTTCTGTGTCAATATTGGCGGTCGCTTCATCTAAAACAAGTATTTTAGGATTTGTAGCAATGGTTCTAGCAAAAGCAACAAGTTGTCTTTGACCGCTTGAAAAGGTTGTTCCTCTCTCCGATAGTTCATGTGCATATTGATCTGGTAGAGTTTCTATAAATTTATCCGCCTGAACAAATTGAGCAGCTTCCCTTATTTCTTTATCTGTTATTTCTTCATTATATAACTGAATATTCTTTTTGATGGAACCTGCAAATAAAAATGGATCTTGAAGCACCAATCCTATTTTTTTACGAAGTTCATGATCCTGATACTCTTTAAGAGATTGACCATCAATTAAAATTTCACCACGGTTAGTCTCATAAAACCTCATAAATATATTGATAATCGAACTTTTCCCGCTACCAGTATGACCGACCAAGGCAACCGTCTCACCGGGCTTTGCCACGAAAGATATATTTTTTAATACATCCCTCTGGCCATCATAGGAAAAGCTTATGTTTTTAAATTCTATTTCACCTTTTTCTATCTTAAATTCCTTGTTACCTGAAGCCTTTGGAGCGGTTTCCTCGTTATCTAAAAGGTCGAAAACACGTGTCCCTGAAACAATAGCCTGCTGATACATAGAAAGTCTCATCATCATCTGGTTAACAGGTTCAAAGAATCGCTCTAAATAATTTATAAATGCATATAATACACCAATTTCGATTGGACTATTAAAGGATGTAATGCCGAAAAAGCTTAGCACTAAAATTAATGAGCAGACATATATGAAATCAATGGCAGGACGAAGTAGCAAGCCATTTAGCTTGATGTTCTTTACACCTGCTACATAATGCTCTTCATTAATAGTTGAAAATTCATTTCTTAATCGCTTTTCTTGTCGGAATACCTGAATAATCGCCATGCCTTGTAATGACTCATTGAGCTTTGCATTTAACTGACTCAATTTCTCTCTCAAATCATGAAAATATATAGAGCTATATTTCCTATAGGTGTGCATTATGAGAAAAATAATCGGTATTATTCCCAAACAGAAGAAAGCTAGTTTTACATTCAATAAAAACATCGCTATGAATATTCCAACTAAAAAAAATAAATTTTGTACAAAAACAGATAAAACATCAGTAAAAAACTCTTTAATAGATTCTGTGTCATTTGTCACGCGCGACACAATACTTCCACCCGGTGTTTTATCAAAAAACTTTAAACCTAGTGTTTGAACCTTTTCAAAAACATCAATTCTTAGCTGTTGTATGATATTCAAGGCGATTTTATTAAAGGTAAACAACTGAAAATATTGAATAATCGTTTTGCCCACCAATACGATCACATAACTAATAGAAAGAAATAAAAGTGGACCATAAGGGAAGTTTTCTTTAACTAAATATTTATCAATAAACACTTTTACTAAGTAAGGACCAAGGATTTCTCCTATTGTACCAAATATTAATAATATAAATGCCAAAATTAACGGTTTCTTATGAGGTAATGTGTATGAGAGTAATCTCCATAAAACCTTCCGTTGCTCTTTTGCTCCGTTTTTATTTATTTGTTCATTCACTTCCATGATGTGATCCTCCATGCTCTACGAGGGATTCAAGCTGTTGGCGATTGTACATGTCTTTATACCAACCTTCTTGATTCATTAAATTGTGGTGAGTACCACGTTGTGAAATTCGCCCTTCTTCCAAGACAAGTATTAAATCAGCATGTTCAATTGCACTTAATCGATGTGAGGTAATAATCGTCGTTTTGCCATAACGATTGCTTCTTAAAGAAGATAAGATACTTTCCTCTGTCTTTGCATCAACAGCTGACAAGGAATCATCCAAAACTAATACTTCTGGATTAACTATTAGCGCTCTTGCAATAGAGATCCGTTGCTTTTGACCACCTGATAAAGAAACTCCTCGTTCCCCTACAATTGTCTCATAACCATCAGTAAATTGAGCTATGTCATCATGTATATTTGCTAGTTTAGCAGCTTCAATGATTTCTTGAAAGGAAGAGTTTGGTCTTGCGAATGCAATATTATCCGCAACAGTTGCTGAGAATAGAAAGTGATCCTGTGGAACATATCCTATTGAGGCTCTTAAGGCATCACGATGATAGGATTGAATAGATTGAGATCCCATTAAAATCTGACCCTCATATCCTTCAAATTCTCTGATTAAAAGCTTTAATAAAGATGTTTTTCCAGATCCCGTTTTCCCAACGATCCCCAAGGTTTGCCCTTGTTCTAACGTAAAATGAATGTTGTCTAAAACTCTCTTATCACTTTCAGGATACTGAAATGAATTTATTTGAAATGAAATGGACCCAGATGGCTTAGACGTGTTAGCACCTTCGTGATCAATGATATCTTCCTTTTCAGCTAAAAGCTCCTGAACACGGTCGTATGATGCTCTTCCACGTTCAACAATGTTGAATAGCCATCCAAATGCTAGCATGGGCCATATTAGCAACCCTAAATAGGTCGTAAACGAAATAAGTTGACCAATCGTAAGTTCACCAGCTAATACAAATCTTGAACCAAATACAATGGCAAGAATGAAAGAAATACCAACAATAAATGAGATTGTCGGATCAAATAATGCATCAATTCTTGCAACCGATACATTTTTATTCACAACATCTTTTGATTGAATTACAAATGATTCAGTATCTTCTTTTTCTTGTCCAAATGTCTTGATTACCTTAATTCCACTTATGCTTTCTTGAACCTTGTCGTTTAAAGAAGAGAAAGCCTCCTGTGCTTTATGAAAACGTTTATGTAGTAACGTACCATAGTAATTGGTTAGTATTGCCATAAAAGGCATTGGTATTAGACAAATCAGTGTAAGTTTCCAGCTAATAGTAGTTGCCATTACGATGATGACAAAGCTACCTGTAATGACTGAATCAACTAAAGTTAAAATCCCATCACCGGCTGTCTGTTGAACAGCTTGTAAGTCATTAGTTGAGTGCGCCATAAGGTCTCCCGTACGTCTACGTTGATAAAAGCGCGGTGACATCTTAGTAAAATGTTCATAAAGCTGATTTCTCAGCAAACGTGCCAATCTTACTGATGCACCAAATATCATAATTCTCCATAAAAACCTTAGAACATAAACTGAAATAGCCATTCCAAGAAGTACCGCAATCCACTGTAATAAAATGTCTTTAGTCAGCGTTTTATTGTTAATATGGTCTACGATAATCCCTATAACTTTAGGTGGGATCAGCTCAAGAATTGCCACAAACGTTAGCAATAGTACTCCAAATCCATAGGAACGCTTTTCAGCCTTGAAAAACCACCATAAATCCTTAAAAATACTCATGTTAGCACCATCCTAGTTACATTTCGAACATTAGTTTAGCACAAATTTACTACAAAAGTTGAAATATTTTAAAATTTTAACTAACAAGTAAGTATTTTATTATTTCTTCATAAAAAAATAGGAGCATATGCTCCTATACGTGAGAGTAACTTTTAACAAGCTCATCAATCTTTTGACTAACTTTATTCACACCATCCTGAAGTGAGTGAATCTCTAGAGTATGAACTCGAGTGGTATATTTTTGCGAAGTATATTCATATTTAGGATCATAATATTCCTTTAATAAAATAGCTACTACAGATTCAATATCTTGTTGTTGAAGTAAATCTTTTAAGGATTGATTCACTTCACTAGAGAAATGTCTTTCTAAACGATTGATTGCATCCTCAAACTCGATCTTGTGTTGTTCATAATGATATGTTTCGCAAATAGTTTTAGCTCTACTTTGTAAATCTAAGTTAATATGAATCCGCTCTCCTCTTTCCTTTCCCTGTAGAAGAAAATCGGGTAATAATATACTGCCAAGTCTTTTACTCTCAGCTTCTATAATATAATAAGGAGAATTTTTTAATTCCATTAGACGATGGTATAGGAGGCTTTCAAATTCTTTTTGGCTTCTCGGCTTTAGGCCAATTTGGCCAAAGATTGAACCGCGGTGACTTGCTAATTCTTCAATATTAATGACTGGGTAGTCTAGTTTCTCTAACTCTGTTAGGATATCAGTTTTTTTTGTTCCTGTTAATCCTTCTAAAACAATATATTGTTTTGAGCTAGAATGTGCTGCTAGCTCTTCTATTATTAACTTACGGTACGACCTGATTCCCCCTTCTAATTGAAGAATGGAAATATCCAATGAGCTCATCATGGTTACAATTGATTTACTTCTCATTCCACCACGCCAACAGTAAACAACTAATGGCTTAGATTCAACATTATGGCTTAATTCTTTTATTTGCTTGAAAAGAGCAGGAAGTTTTTTAGATAAGAGTTCAACACCGATATCCTTTGCAAACTCATTCCCCTCCTGCTTATATATAGTTCCAACTTTGGCTCGTTCTTCATCAGTAAAAATTGGTAAACTGATTGCACCAGGTATATGAAATTCTTTATATTCACTTGGTGATCTTACATCTATGAGTTGAAAGGAATCTTCTAGAACTCTATCTATAGATATTTTCGGTACAATTAGCTTTTGTTCCATATATTTCATCCCTTTATATTCTGACTATCACATATTATATATAACCCAGTCTAAAAAGAAAAGCACCCACGATTGTGAGCGCTTGTCCACTATTATTTCATTTGGTTGTTCATAGCTTTTAACATTTGGTTAATTTTCTTTTGCGAAGGTTTTTGTCCCATTTGCATCATCATTGCACGGAGCATTTGCTCATTAATTGGTGGGTTCTTCTTTAAGTAACTCATCATGTACTGACGTGCTATGAAAAAACCTAGTGCTACTCCAGCAACAAGTGCTAGAACACCAACTAGAATAACTACCCATAAATCCATTGTTTCTTCCTCCTTCAAGCTGTCTATACTACAGTGTACTAAAACCGTTCTCATTATACAATATGAAAGTATGATTTACACGAATTTTCGTTGTTTAACAGGAGAAATCCATCCGAAACTAGCTTGCTGAACATTGACTGCTAGGAACCGAGAATCCCACTGCTTCAAAAGCTCAAAGCACACCATTTCTGCTTCATATTTTCCTTTTGCTAGTAAAGTTAAGTTCCGTTCAGAAACAGATAAGGTCGCAATACTTTCCCCATTCTGCCCTTCAATGTAATGTCCTTCATGTGTGAACCGATAGCTTGTCTTATTTTTAAGCTCAGTCTCAATATATTGATTAAAGTGGATGGCAGGAATCGGCTTTGTGATATAGTTGATTTGCTTACTTAAGATAGATTTTAGCTCACCTCGAGCAACGTTATATTCCGCAAAAAGATTATAAAACATTCCTTCTCTACCAAAATAGTGTCGAGCAAACTCCTCTTCAATCAAGTAGATCATATACTCTCTCATTTTTACCGTCCCTCCTGATAGGCGCATCGTACCGACCATTATATCAGTAAAAAATCGAAAACTATGTCTCTTCTTGTTTAAGGAATTAACTTTTTTTGTCGAAAAAGCCTCTTTATCAATAAGATAAGAGGCTTTTTGATTTAACCTTGAAGGAGCTCCTTCGTTACCTTAACTACATTCTCAACAGAAAAGCCGTATTCTTTCATAACTAGTTCTCCTGGAGCTGATGCACCGAACGTATGGATTCCAATGATTTCTCCTTCATCTCCAACATAACGTTCCCAGCCAAGAGGTGTAGCCATTTCAATTCCAACACGCTTTTTAACATTTTTCGGAATAACAGATTCTTTATATTCCTTCGTTTGTTGTTCAAAGCGATACCAAGATGGCATGCTTACGACTGAAACAGATATACCTTCTTCTTCAAGGGTTTTCTGAGCCTCTACCGCTAAGCCAACCTCAGAACCACTAGCAAGTAATAGAGCATCTGGTACTTCCTTAGACGCTTTTGATACGACATAGGCACCTTTTTTAACACCTTCATAAGCATGCTCTTTTGTAGATTCCATTGTTTGTAAATCTTGTCTAGTTAGAACAAGAGCAGTTGGTGTATGTGTAGATTCAATAGCTAACTTCCAAGCTGCTGCTGTTTCATTCCCATCAGCTGGTCGGATTACATCCAGACCTGGCATTGCTCTTAATGAAGGAAGTTGTTCAATTGGTTCATGTGTAGGACCATCTTCACCTACAGCAATACTGTCATGTGTAAATACATATGTGACTGGTAATTGCATTAGCGCGGCTAAGCGGATTGCAGGACGTAAATAATCTGAAAATACAAAGAACGTACCTCCATAAACTTTAACACCACCGTGTAAAGCAAGTCCATTTAATGCCGCCCCCATAGCAAACTCACGAACACCAAACCAAATATTTCGACCACTATAATCTTCATGGGTGAAATCGGCAGAACCTTTAATTAATGTTTTATTAGAACCGGCTAAATCCGCAGAGCCTCCAAAGAAGAATGGAAGATTTTTCGCAATTGCATTTAATGCTTCTCCAGAGGAAGCGCGACTTGCAAGAGCCTTTCCTGTCTCATACACAGGTAAATCTTGATCCCAACCTCTTGGAAGTTCTCCTTTTATCGCACTTTTTAGCTCGGAAGCTAGTTCAGGATAAGCGGATTCGTATTCAGCAAAAATTTGGTTGTAATCCAGCTCAGCCTTTTCTCCTTTTTCAACAACTGTTTGTTTAAAGTGTTGATATACTTCATCAGGAACATGGAAATCTTGTTCAAAAGTCCACTTATAAGCCTCTTTTGTAAGCTTAGTCTCTTCAGCACCAAGCGGAGATCCATGAACACCTGAAGTGCCTGAGCGATTAGGTGAACCATAACCTATGGTTGTTTTTACTTCAATAAGTGTCGGACGATTTAAATCTGTTTTTGATTCCGCTAATGCACGACTGATTTCATTAATGTCATTTCCATCCTCGACACGAATTACCTGCCAGCCGTAGGATTTGAATCGACCTTCTACACTCTCGGAAAACGCTCGATCTAATTCTCCATCAAGTGAAATATCATTAGAATCATAAAGAACAACAAGCTTACCTAATCTTAAATGCGCGGCTAAAGAGGCTGCTTCAGCAGAGACCCCCTCCATTAAATCGCCATCTCCACAAATTGTATATGTAAAATGATCAATTAAATCAAAGCCTGGTTGGTTATACTTAGCCGCTAGGTGTCTCTCAGCCATTGCCATACCAACTGCCATTGCAACACCTTGTCCAAGTGGTCCGGTAGTTGCTTCTACGCCTGGTGTATGTCTAAACTCTGGATGACCTGGTGTTTTACTTCCCCATTGACGGAAATTCTTTATGTCTTCCATTGATAAATCATAACCAGAAATATGTAATAAACTATAAAGTAGCATAGAGCCATGCCCTGCAGATAAAACAAAACGATCTCGATTGAACCATTCTGGGTTATTAGGATTATGATTCATAAATTGGGTCCAAAGAGTGTAAGCCATCGGCGCAGCCCCCATCGGCATCCCCGGGTGACCAGAATTAGCTTTTTCAATTGCATCAATTGAAAGAGTACGAATTGCATTAATTGACAATTGATCAATTTTCTCCATGATAATCATCCTTTCAAATAAAAAATTATTTCCATCATATCCTTTAACAGTATGAAGGACAACCTATAATACTTTATTAATGTAGACTGTTTCTATTTTTCTTACTTTGTTTCAACTTACCAGGGGTAACATCATTCCCTTTTTCATCCACTACCTTAATGGAGTGTAGATGGTCTGTCATCTGTCCGCGAAATGCCTTTAAATATTCTTCACGAAGCTGTTTCTGTTCATCAGCTTCAGGTCCAGTTAGACCGACCTCTTTAGATTTTTTTGAAAGATGGTTGATTCTAGCTAGTTTTTCTTGTGATATCATCGTTATTATACTCCTTTACTGCTGTCTTAAACATATTCGTATCATACTAAAAGAACCCGCTTGTATCAAGCAGGTTACATTTTTGTTTGTATATATTCATTATACCTTCTATTAACAGTTGCCTTTGAGATGTGATACCCCAGTCCATTTAATGTAATGGCAATATCTTTAAAAGTAAGTTTATTATTACGCAGTCTTATAATTTCTTCAATCGGAACATCAATTTTAGACCTACCCGGGCTTAGATGTAGATTTGAAAAATTCTTCTCTGGTGAATACCCATGGGCAATAGCTCTTTGCATCCCACGTCTTATTTTCGTATTTTGAATCTTCCGCTGAAACTCTTCCACGATACTCACAATGCTTAGGACCAAAGAATCACCGTCTGATAACTCAATTTCATTCTGATTTATAGATGTAAAGATTTTAATGTTCTCTTTAAACAATAAATGAATTAATGCTAGTTTTGCGTTTCCACGTCCTAGTCTGGTCTCATCCTGGATTAGAAAAACATCGACTTTGTTTTCTTTTATATAGTCTAAAATCTCGATCATTCCATCACGATCAATTTGAAACCCACTTACCTTTTCGGTTACTGTCTTGACAATACTAAATCCATTATCCTTAGCTAGATGACTTAGTTCCTCTACCTGCCTTTGTAAAGAAGCTTCTTGTGTTTCTTTATTAGTGCTCACTCTAGCATAAATGATTGCGTTCATTATCTATTTGTTCCTCCATCAGCGACCAAGATGATGCTCTCCTGTGTATGATCTATCTGAACAGGTATAGTTATAATTGATCCCGCGGAAATAAAATCCGTATCTAGCTGATTATGCTTTTCCACCCAAGTTACAAATTCCGAAGGTGTTAGTTTATGCTTCTCTGAATAATCCACTGCTAAATCCCAAATGGTCTCATTTTCTAATACCTGAACTTGGACAAACTCTTCTTCTATCCTTGTATCACTGGAAAGGTAAGCTATAAAACAAAATAAAACAATAGACATTAAAAAAACTATATAGAATGATAGATTCATAGGTTTAATACTCATAATAAATTCCCCCAAAACAGAATGTTTGTTCTCGTATATATTAATAATATAATACGAACACACGTTTTGGTCAATAGTTTTTCTCGAACTTATGTTTGTATATTTAATTGGAACATGCTATACTTTATGTAATAAAATGGAGACATTGAGGTGTAACTATGAAAAAACTATCAAAGCGTCAACAGGATATTCTAGAGTTTATTAAGAAAGAAGTTCACCTAAAGGGATATCCACCATCTGTCCGTGAAATTGGAGAAGCAGTCGGTCTAGCTTCTAGCTCTACTGTTCACGGCCATTTAGCTAGACTAGAAAGCAAGGGACTTATACGACGCGACCCTACTAAACCAAGAGCAATTGAAATATTAGATCAGGATGTAGTACAACCTGTTTATTCTGGATCAGTAATAAATGTCCCCATTCTAGGGAAAGTAACAGCTGGACAGCCTATCACCGCTATCGAAAATGTTGATGATTACTTCCCGATACCAGATCGTTATGTATCACCAGATGAAAAGGTATTTATGCTAGAAATTATGGGTGATAGTATGATAGAAGCAGGAATATTTGATGGTGATCTAGTACTCGTTCGCCAACAACATACAGCAAGTAATGGAGATATTGTGGTGGCAATGACTGAAGAAGATGAGGCAACGGTAAAGAGGTTTTTCAAGGAAAAGGATTACTTCCGCCTTCAACCTGAAAACTCAATGCTTGAACCGATCATTTTAAAGAGTGTCTCAATCCTTGGGAAAGTAATCGGTGTTTATCGCACATTGCACTAAAGATTTAGCCAAAGTTTGTATGAAAACGGTTGGGATAAACTCAATCGTTTTTTCTTTGTCTATATTTTTTTATATTCAACATGCTTAGTAGATAATATGATGATAATCTTAAAAAAAAGCAGATCTATACTAGATTTGCTTTTCAAATTATATATATCATGGTTTTAATTTGGTATCCCTAATTGTTTTATTCTACAATAAGCCTAATAATATTTCCTGAAGGATCCTCGGTTTTATAATAACCCTCTTCTTTCATACACCCCACATTTAGGGCAGTTAATCTTTTAATAGCTTCTTCTAAATCAATCATGTTAGGAAAAACAATGGAAAACCACTCCAAGCCTACACTTCTTTCGTCTGGTGTGGGTGCGCCTATTCCATTCCATGTATTTAGTCCTATATGGTGATGATATCTTCCGGATGATATAAAGAGTGCTTGATTTCCATAGTGACTCACAATAGTAAACCCCAATCCGTTGCAGTAAAACTCTCTTGCTAGAGTTAGATCTGATACATGTAAGTGGATATGGCCCATAATTGTTTCTGGTGGCATCCCCTTCCACACTACATTATTAGCATAAGATAATAACTCTCTACTATTTAATGGTTTAGATGCCATTACTACCTCTTCACCCTCCCATTTCCATGTTTCTGGTAGTCTATCTACGTATATCTCAATACCATTTCCATCCGGGTCTGATAAATATATCGCTTCACTTACTAAATGGTCTGATGCACCTTCTAGTGGGTACCCTTTATCAATTAAATGATGTAACACATCGGCCAGATCAGCTCTTGTAGGTACGAGTAAAGCAAAATGATACAACCCTGTCGAACGTGCTTGTTTAGGAATCACTTTCTCTGGTTGCTCAAGCTGAAGTAATGGGTAAATTCCGTCTGCAGTTAATACTGTATGGTTTCTATTTTTTTTCAACACTTTAAGTCCGATTACGTCTACATAAAATTGGATGGACCGCTCCATTGATTGAACCTTTATAGCAACTTGGTTTATGTAGGTTGTTGGAGATTCATGAAATTTCATAATTGGTAACCCTCCTTACTTATTTTATTACCAAAAAGAGACAGCCCTAAGGCCATCTCTTTTAATAAATCGTCATATATTGTTCGCGTTCCCAAGGGTGCACTTGAGTTCTAAACATATCCCACTCAATTTCTTTTGCTTCAACAAAATGCTCAAGAATATGTCTACCTAATGCGTTAATAATTACTTCATCTGTTTTTAGGTTTTCTAATGCTTGGTATAAAGTAGCTGGTAAATCAGCAATACCGTTTTCTAAGCGTTCTTCTTTATTCATTACATAGATGTTACGGTCAACTGCCTTTGGTGGCTGAAGCTTATTCTTAATTCCATCTAGACCTGCTGCTAATAAAACAGACATTGCTAAATATGGATTTGCTGCTGGGTCTACACTTCTTACCTCAACACGAGTACTTAATCCACGTGAAGAAGGAATACGAATTAATGGACTTCTATTTCTAGCGGACCAAGCTACATAGCAAGGTGCTTCGTAACCAGGAACTAATCGCTTATATGAGTTAACAGTTGGATTTGTTACTGCTGTAAAGTTTGTAGCATGCTTAAGTGTACCCGCAATAAACTGACGTGCTGTATCACTTAATTGTAATTCACCATTTGGATCAAAGAATGCATTTTCTCCATTTTTAAATAAAGAAACGTTACAGTGCATTCCAGAACCGTTTACACCAAACAATGGTTTAGGCATGAATGTTGCATGAAGTCCATGCTTTCGTGCAATTGTTTTTACAACTAGCTTGAATGTTTGAATATCATCACAAGCTTTTAGCGCACTTGCATATTTAAAATCAATCTCATGTTGACCAGGTGCTACTTCATGGTGAGAAGCTTCAATTTCAAAGCCCATCTCCTCAAGTTCTAACACGATGTCACGGCGGCAATTTTCACCAAGGTCAGTTGGTGCTAAATCAAAGTATCCTCCCGCATCATTCAACTCAAGAGTTGGTTCACCTTTTTCATCTAATTTAAATAAGAAGAATTCTGGCTCAGGTCCTAGATTAAAGTCTGTGAATCCAAGAGCTTCCATTTCCTTTAAAACACGCTTTAGGTTATTACGTGGATCACCTTCAAATGGAGTGCCATCTGGATTATAGATATCACAAATTAAGCGAGCAACTTTTCCTTTTTCAGCAGTCCAAGGGAATACTACCCAAGTATCTAAATCCGGGAATAGGTACATATCTGATTCTTCAATACGTACAAATCCTTCAATAGAAGAACCGTCAAACATCATCTTATTATCAAGAGCTTTTTCTAGTTGACTTACAGGAATTTCCACATTCTTAATAATCCCTAGTAAGTCTGTAAATTGTAAACGAATATACTTTACATTTTCTTCCTTTGTAATACGAAAAATATCCTCTTTAGAAAACTTTGCCATACTAGCATTCCTCCCTGTTTTATCTTCTTAATGAAAGAACCTTGACATATCACCTTGTCGCAATGATGTTCGGTTAAAACGACCAGCCTGAATAAGTTCTGATTTTAATAGTTTTCGAAGCTCATCATCACTTAACTCTTTTGGTGAGACAGGATTCTTACTATCTTCTTGCTGAGTTTCCTGCTGATTTGCTACTTGAAGGACTTTCTTAATTCCTGCCATGTTAACACCCTGGTCAATCATTTCTTTTATCTCTAATAATCGATCAACATCGTTAAATGAGTATAAGCGACGATTCCCTTCGGACCTTGCAGGCTGTACTAAATTATGTTCTTCATAATAGCGGATTTGGCGGGCCGATAACTCAGTCAGACTCATAACAATCCCCATTGGAAATAAAGGCATATTACGACGTATGTTATCGCTCATAACCAATCCTCCTTTTTTTACTTCTTAATTATATTCTATGCTATGTAAGGAAATGTGTCAACGCCATGTTATGTTTTATTACATAAAAATTTTTTAGTAATTTTACCGTGTTACTTTTCCCATGAATTCTATAAGTTAAACAATTTCCGCTCAATTAATGAGTCTATCGCAGAACAAATTGCCATTTTTACATGACTATACGTTAGACCACCTTGTACATAAGCAACATAAGGTGCACGCAAAGGGCCATCAGCTGTTAACTCAATACTTGCCCCCTGTATAAAAGTTCCCGCAGCCATAATGACATCATCTTCATACCCTGGCATGTAACTTGGATAAGGTGTTACATGACTGTTGATTGGTGAAGCATATTGGATTGCTTGGCAAAACGCAACCATCATTTCTCGATCGTTAAATTCAATAGATTGTATTAGGTCCGTCCTCTTACTATCCCATTTCGGACTAGTATTAAATCCAAGTCTATTTAAAAAAGCTGAACTAAATACCGCTCCTTTTAATGCTTGACTCACCACATGGGGTGCCATGAAAAAACCTTGATACATCTCTTGGAGGCTATATAAGGAAGCTCCTGCTTCTGCTCCAATTCCCGGGGAGGTCATTCGATAGCTACATGCCTCAACTAGAGATGCCTTTCCGACAATATATCCCCCTGTTTTTGCTAGTCCCCCACCTGGATTTTTGATTAAAGAACCAGCCATGAGGTCGACTCCAATATGACAGGGCTCAAGCTCCTCAACAAATTCACCATAGCAATTATCAACAAATATAATTAGGTCATCTTTTATGGCTCTAACAAACCTCACCATTTCTTTTATTTCTTCTATAGTAAAAGAAGGTCTTGTAGCATACCCTTTTGAGCGCTGAATTCCAATCATTTTTGTATTGTGTTTTATAGCTTCTTTTACTTCATCAAAATTAATTCGACCTTCAGCTGTCAAATCTACAGAATTATAGTCAATGTTAAAATCTTTTAATGAGCCGTTTCCATTCCCACGTATACCAACAATCTCCTCAAGTGTGTCATAAGGCTTGCCTGTAATATACAATAATTCATCACCAGGCCTTAGAATACCAAATAATGAAATCGAGATTGCATGGGTACCCGATATAATTTGAGGTCTCACTAACCCCGCTTCTGCCCCGAACACATCAGCATAAATTCTTTCAAGTGTGTCTCTCCCCATATCATCATAGCCATATCCCGTCGTTGGAATGAAGTGAGAATCACTCACTCTGTGCTTTCGGTAAGCTTCTAGAACGCGAAATTGGTTCTTCTCAGCAAGAGAATCAATCTCTTGCTGAACTTCTTTTATTTGCTCTTCTGTCTCTGTTACAACCTGTAGTAGTTTTTCTCCGTGTTTTAAATACTGTAACATTCCTAGTTCCTCTCTTACTGCATATAATTCTTTAATTGTTGTGTGATGGATAATGTTGGCTGTATATAGCCCTTACATAAATAACTATCTTTCTCTTCTTCAAAGGATAGCTCTGTTAAAACAGAGGTTGACTTTAGCATAGATAACAATTTTCCTTCTGAGTTAGGAATATACACCTTGTATTCTTCCATGGTTTCCATCATTAGAGATTGAATCACTTGCTTTAACGAGTCTAAATCATCCTCATTAAAGGCACTAATTAGAATGGACTGGTGAACCGATGAAGGAACAAAGTCGTGGTGCTTTTCATCACTCTTATTGTAGACGGTTAGCACCGGAATCTTGTCTGCTTCAAGCTCATCTAACAACTTATAGACGGTTTGCTCATGATTAAAATAATCTGGATTTGACGAGTCGACTATATGTAAAATTAAGTCTGCTTCCTTGGCCTCCTCTAGCGTAGATCTAAAGGCAGCTATTAATGAGGTTGGTAAATCTTGAATAAACCCAACTGTGTCTGTTAGCAATGCCGTAAATCCTGATGGCAAAATACACTTACGCGTCATCGGATCAAGAGTCGCGAAGAGTTGATTCTCTTCAAATGAATCAGCTTCGGTTAACCTATTAAACAATGTAGATTTCCCGGCATTTGTGTAACCCACTAGAGCAAGCTGAAACGATTGATTATGCTTTCTTCTTTCTCGATATCTTTCACGATGCTTTACGATGCTAACCAGTTGAGATTTAATATCATCAATTCTACGGTGAATATGACGTCGATCAGTTTCTAGTTTTGTTTCACCTGGTCCTCTTGTTCCAATACCTCCACCAAGTCTCGACAGTGAAAGACCTTTTCCTATTAAACGTGGTAATAAATATTGAAGCTGAGCTAGCTCTACCTGTAGCTTCCCTTCTCTAGATCTTGCCCTTTGAGCAAATATATCTAAGATTAGCTGCGTACGATCAATAACCCTTGCTTCTAATACATTTGAAAGATTTCTTATCTGACTTGGAGATAATTCATCATTAAATATAATCACATCTGGCTCTAGCTCTTCTGCAAGAGTAATTAACTCTTCAACCTTCCCCTTACCAATATAAGTCGCGGGGTGTCTAGTATTTCTCTTTTGAGAGACGGTTGCGATTGCTTTACCTTTTGCTGTTTTAGTTAAAGAAACTAATTCATCTAAGGAGTATTGAAAACGGTCATCATCTTCAGTAGGCAGTTGACAACCAACAAGTATTACTTTTTCAAGCTCCTGCTCTGTTGTTCCCAATGATTCATCCCTCATTCCTGACATTTTTACTTTATAAACTCATCATACCAAATCTGCCTATAATTAGAAACTTCTTCAAAGTTTGTTAAATTTAAATGCTTTTTATACAAATTGTCTTGATTTCAGCCATATACCTGTTAAAATAAAGCGAATCATCATAGAACATTAACTTGAGAGGGAACATAAATGATTACTTGGGATGTTATGACAATCATTGGCACCATTGCTTTTGCTGTGAGCGGAGGCATTGTGGCAATGGAAGAAGATTATGATATATTAGGAGTTTATGTATTAGGATTAGTTACCGCCTTTGGTGGCGGTGCTATTCGTAACTTATTAATCGGAGTACCTGTTTCATCTCTATGGGAACAGGGCTATATGTTTCAATTAGCTCTTCTATCTATTACGGTTATTTTTCTTTTTCCAAATGGCCTGTTAAAACATTGGAAAAGATGGGGAAATTTCTTCGATGCAATTGGACTCGCAGCATTTGCGATTCAAGGAGCCTTGTATGCGACTGAAATGGGGCATCCCATTAGTGCCGTAGTTGTCGCAGCTGTGTTAACCGGGAGCGGTGGTGGAATCATCCGCGATGTACTCGCGGGGAGAAAACCTGTCGTTTTCAGGTCAGAAATTTATGCTGTTTGGGCAGCTTTAGCCGGATTAGCTATTGGCTTTAATGTCGTTACTGGAACTCTTGGTCTTTATTTATTATTTATATTGATTGTCGCCTTACGGATGGCCTCATTATTTTATAAATGGAGGTTACCCGTTAAATCCATTGGACAACAAGAGCCTCAAAGACACACTTTAAAAGCTTAGTTTTATTTATACTATATAACTATGAACCATCTAAAATCGGAATGGAAATTATTAAAGTGGATATCTTTTGTAAAAAATAGAAATAATATATGAACATGTAAAGGAGCTCCCCGCTCGGGTAGCTCCTTTAGATTTCAACTCCAAATTCCAAATCATGACGTTGAATTAATAATAGGTCCTGTCTCTCATATGATTCGTTTCGTAATAGCCGCATTGCTTGTGAGCGGATTGTCTTCTCAATAACATTTCGTACATATCTCCCATTACTAAAAGAACGAGGGTTTTGTAATAGGAGTTCCTTTAGATGATTCCTCAGCTCCCACTCCGCATCTTTCGTTAATTGGTACTCCTTATCCGAAAGAATTCTTTTACCAATTTCCATTAATTGCTCAACTGAGTAATCTGGGAAATCTAATACTACAGGAAATCTTGATTTCAACCCTGGATTCAATGAAAGAAAGTTTTCCATTTCACGAGAATATCCAGCAAGAATTAATATAAAATCATGCTGTTTATCTTCCATATGCTTAACTAACGTATCAATTGCTTCTTTACCAAAGTCTTTTTCTCCACCTCTAGCCAAAGAATATGCCTCATCCACAAATAAGATCCCACCCATTGCTTTTTTTATGAGATCCCGAGTTTTCTGAGCAGTATGACCAATATACTCGCCCACCAAGTCTGCTCGTTCCGCCTCAATTAGGTGTCCTTTTGACAAGACATTCATTTGAAGAAAGAGTTTACCTAATAATCGTGCTACAGTCGTTTTTCCAGTACCTGGATTTCCTTTAAATAGCATATGCAGTACTTGTTTACCAACCTTGAGTCCTTGTTCCTCTCTCTTTTTATTAATGTATAGCCATGCATAAATTTCTTTTACCATTTTTTTCATCTCAGTTAACCCAACGAGATTAGCTAATTCTTCTTCTATGTGCTTGAGTTCTGGATGTTTGGCCGGAACCTCAACCATCGGGTACGGCTCACGATCCATTTTAGTGGAATGAGAATGTTGTTTTTTCTGATCGTGAAGAATAATATTAATTTGTCCGTTGTTTTTTAACTTAATTGGTTGATCCAAGGACTTTCACCTCTCATTTCATTACATTATACGTTGAAACTTTGAGAAATGTGACAAAAGCCTAATTTTCTAAAAAAAAGTTCAAAATTGATTTGATTCGTAACAAAAATACTTACAAATTAAGACACGATTTACGCTAATTTGTCTATATATGCGCTTTCCCGAGAAATATCTTATTGCTTAGTATTTTGTTTTCTATCTGATAACTTTACGGAAAAAATCAGTCTATAAAAAAAAACCTCGAGTATATCGAGGTTAAGATTGTTGTTCAAGATCTATTTGAACATTCTTTTGTGGAACAAATGTTGATATAGCATGTTTATAGATTAACTGTTGCTTCCCTTCTGATTCCAACAGAACTGTAAAGTTGTCAAACCCCTTTACTAATCCTCTTAATTGAAAACCATTAAGTAGGTAAACCGTAACAAATGCGTTATCTTTACGAAGCTGATTTAAAAATTGATCTTGGATATTAATAGACTGCTTCATGTAAGCCCTCCTCATTTCTCTATACTGTTCTATTTCGCTTAAATCTTAAGCTTTCCTGCTATATATTCAATTATTTCAATAAACTTTTTTTCATAGTCTCCCTCTGTCATATCAAACCATTTGACATCCATCTTGTTTCGAAACCAAGTTAGCTGTCTTTTGGCATATCTTCTCGAGTTTCTTTTCAAAAGTTCAATCGCATCTTGAAAGGAAATTAGACCATCTAAATATTGATATAACTCTTTATAACCAATCGCTTGAATTGATTGTACATCTTTAATTCCCAAGTCATGCAGTTTCCTAACCTCTTCTTCTAGACCTTCTTCTACCATCAAATCTACACGTTGATTAATCCGATGATATAAAATTTCTCGATCTAGAGTTAGGCCAATTAATGCTAAGTCATATAGTAACTCTTCTTCCTGCTCATCCATATAGTCACTCATGGTTTTACCGGTTGTTATGTATACTTCGAGTGCCCTAATTACACGGCGGTGATTATTTGGGTGTATACTTTCAGCACTTATAGGATCAATCTGTTGCAAACGCTCCATTAATACATCTATTCCCTTTTCAGCTAGTTCCGTTTCAAGCTGTTTTCTAACAGCTTCATCAGAGCCCTTTTCTGAAAAATGATAATTATGAATGACAGACTGGATATATAACCCGGTTCCACCAACAATGATGGGGAGCTTTCCTCGTGCTGTGATTTCCTGAATCAATTTTCTTACATCTGTTTGAAATTCTGCCGTTGAATAAGGTTCGGTAGGATCCTTAATATCAATAAGATGATGCGGAATTCCTTCCATTTCTTCTGGTGTAATCTTTGCTGTCCCTATATCCATGGAACGATATATCTGCATAGAGTCTCCACTGATAATTTCACCATTAAATCTCTTTGCTACCTCAATACTAAGCTTGGTCTTACCAACAGCTGTTGGTCCAATAATAACAACAACCTTCTCCATATTCATGTTCTTATATTCTACCTCGTTCCTACCGTTCTATAGTATGATCCTATTTTATCATAAACCTCATGATATTAATTATAGACATTGTAGCAACATCAAAATAGTATGCCCAATCCGATCCGTTTCATTCGTATTTTTTAAAAAAAGACTGTGTTAAACATTGTTGTTGATTTTCGTTACAGGACACTCGCTTTCCGCGGGCGAGTCCGTGAGCCTCCTCACTGGAAAAGCGAAAATGCCCCGGTTAGCCCCGACAAGCATTCGCCTGTGGGGTCTTCCCGTGACCCGCTCTCCCGCGCTTGCACAGGAAGTGCTGACCTCTGCGTTTGCCACAGGACGTGGCAGCCTTTAGTAGAGGTTCCTTATAATCGCGTCCTTCCACTACAATCAACACTGCAAAAAAAACAACACTGGTCTTTAACACAGCTAAAAAAATCATTCGTTGGGTTTTGAAAATTTATATGTGTGCAGATTACTATGCACTTGGAAAAGTTATACAGAAATGAAAAACTTTATAATTTCCTAATCAAAAGAAAAAAGCTGTAAAAATTACAGCTTTTACATAACACGTTTAAAGAGCTTTTCCATTTCATAGGTTGAGAAATGAATAATGATTGGTCTTCCATGAGGACAAGTAAACGGATCTTCCGACAGACGTAACGATTCTAATAAAGGAAAAATATCGGTCTCACGTAAATAATGATTGGCTTTAATCGAACCTTTACAGCTCATCATGATAGCCGTTTCTTCTCTAAGTTTCTTGATGTCTACCTTTTTAGATGTTAGCACCTGCTGGATAATCTCTTCAATGACCTCCGCTTCATATCCTTCTGGAAACCACTGCGGATGTGCTCTAACAATATAGCTTTGAGGCCCAAAGTCCTCTAAGAAAATACCAACCTCTTGTAGCAATTCTTTGTTTTCCTCGATGGTCAAATACTCGTCATGTGAATATTCAAGGGTTAATGGAACTAATAAGTCCTGTAACTCTCTTCTAACTTGCCCAACCTTTTCGCGATAAAACTCATATTTTACCCGTTCCTGAGCAGCATGCTGATCAATGATAAAAAGTCCGTTCTCATTTTGGGCAAGAATATAAGTGCCATGCATTTGTCCAATAGGATACAGTGGAGGAATACGTTCCTCTTTCATTTCTTCTATCGGGGTACTATTTTCTTCTTCAGAGAGCATCTCTTCACTTATAAAAGATGAACTTGGTTTGTCCTTATTCTCTGTTTCAATAGGAAAAGTAACTTCTTTAGGAATATAATCTCGTTCCTCTTTATGATATGCTTGCTGTTCTTTAATTACTGTGGGTGGAGTATGACTAAAACTAAAGGATTCTTGAACACTATCATTTTTCTTAAAAGATTTAGGTGGCTGTACTGCTGGAATTAGCTGTTGTTTCTTAAAAAGAGCTTTAATGCCATCCTTTAAAAGCTCATGCAGTTCAGGTTCTTTACTAACGCGAACCTCAAGTTTTGCAGGATGCACGTTTACATCTACTAATAATGGATCCATTTCAATTTCTACAAATACAATCGGAAATCGACCAATAGGAAGTAAGGTATGATATCCGTCTTGTATCGCTTTACTAATTGGAAAATTCTTAATATAACGGCCATTAATAATGACAGATAAATAGTTACGTGAGGCCCTTGTTATTTCAGGAAGTGAGACGTATCCTTTTATTTTAAAATCCAGTGATTCTAGCTTAATAGGCAGCAACTTCTTAGCAATAGACATCCCATATATAGATGCTAATACTTGAAGTACATCTCCACTACCATTTGTATATAAGACTCTATTGCCATTATGAGTTAACTTGAATGACACTTCTGGATAGGCCATTGATATTCTATTAATTGTATCTGTTATATTTCCGAGTTCTGTATGAACTGTTTTCATATACTTAAGTCGCGCTGGTGTATTAAAGAAAAGATTCTTTACCGTAATTTCTGTACCTTTACGACTATTCGTTTTTTCATGCTTAACTACTTTACCACCTTTTAAGGAGAGTAGAGTACCTGGGCCGTTTCCTGTTGAGGTTTTGATTTCAAGTTCTGATACAGAAGCAATACTAGGCAATGCCTCTCCTCTAAATCCCAATGTTCGGATTCGGAAAAGGTCAATTTCATCTTTGATTTTGCTCGTCGCATGTCTTTCAAAGGCTACTAAACAATCATCCTCTTCAATTCCATGACCATTGTCTATGATTCTAATCTTCGATAGACCAGCCTCTTCGATTTCGACTTCTATAATCGTACTACCAGCATCTATTGAATTTTCAACAAGCTCTTTAACAACAGATGCAGGTCGTTCGACTACTTCACCTGCAGCTATTTTATTGGAGAGTGCGTCATCTAGTTTTCTAATAATCCCCACTAGTACTCCCCCTTTAACCTTTTAATTTCTTTTGAATTTCATATAACTTATTCATCGCATCCATCGGAGTCAATTCCATTATAGGAATCGATTTAATTTGCTTTAAAATCTCTCTTTCTTTATCAGATAGATTTGATTCTTTAACCGTTGTTGCCTGTTCAGCAAAGAATGAAAGCTGGGTTTCTTCTGTTATTTCTTTTTTAGTAGTCGTACTAGTTACCTTTTCCCCTTCAAAGGTTGCTAGTAGTTGTCGGGCCCTTGAAATTAGTTTCTGGGGAAGCTCAGCCAGTTCCGCGACATGTATTCCATAGCTTTTATCTGCTGCACCTTCTTGAACCTTGTGTAAGAATACAACTCTACCATTTTGTTCAATTGCCTTTACATGAACATTTTGTAAATGGTGTAGTTCACCTTCAAGAGCTGTAAGCTCATGATAATGAGTAGAAAACAAGGTTTTCGCCTGAATATGCTCGTGAATATATTCGATAATCGCCTGTGCTAAAGCCATTCCATCATAGGTTGAAGTCCCTCTACCTATTTCATCAAAGAGAATTAAACTATGCTGAGTAGCATGTGCAATCGCATTTTTTGCTTCTAGCATTTCCACCATAAAGGTACTTTGACCAGATATCAAATCATCTGCAGCGCCTATTCTTGTAAACACTTGATCAAATACCGGGAGGGTTGCTTCTTCCGCAGAAACAAAGCATCCTATCTGCGCCATGATTGATGTTAATGCAATCTGTCTCATGTAAGTACTTTTACCAGACATATTTGGCCCGGTTATGAGTAGCACTTGCCGCTCATCATTCATGATACAATCATTTGCCACATACTCCTGGGAATCCATCATTTTTTCTACTACAGGATGACGGCCATTTAAAACTCTTAACTGATGTTCAGGTGAAAGGACTGGTTTGACAAAATGGCGCTCTTCACTTACAACTGCAAATGACTGAAGAACATCTACCTCACTAATCATTTTTGCGAGCTGTTGTAGTCTTGGGATATATTCTTTTACCTGCTCACGTAACAATAGAAACAAGTCATATTCTAACCCGACGATTTTCTCCTCAGCTTCTAATATTAAAGCTTCTTTTTCCTTTAATTCTGGTGTTATATATCTCTCGGCATTGGCTAAGGTTTGTTTCCTTTCATATCTTCCTTCTTTTAAAGAACTAATATTGGATTTTGTCACTTCAATATAATAACCAAACACGCGATTATAGCCGATTTTAAGTGATTTTATTCCGGTTAGCTCACGTTCTTTCTGCTCCAACTCTGCAATCCATGTCTTGCCATTTCTACTTGCGTTACGATAAAGGTCAAGCTGCTCGTGATAGCCATCACGAATCATATCTCCTTCTTTCACACTTAAAGGTGGATGATCCTTTAATGCTTGCTCTAATAAGTCAAGTAACTCCTCACAACCGTCCATGTTTGAAGCCAATGAATTTGCATAAGGTAGCTCTAGCTCTGCAACAGTTGATCGAATTGCTGGGACCTGTTGTAATGAACGTCTAAGCTGAACTAAATCCCTTGCATTTACATTTCCAAAAGCAACCCGTCCTGCTAATCGCTCTATATCGTATACTTCTTTAAGCTTTTCACGTAAATCACTTCTTTGGAAAAATTGAGATAAAAGAACTCCAACCATATCATGTCTTGCTTTAATTTTCTCTGTATCAATTAAAGGACGATCAATCCATGCTTTTAGTAGTCGTCCACCCATCGCTGTCATCGTTTCATCCAACAGCCATAGTAACGATCCCTTTTTCCCTTTCGAACGAATCGTTTCAATTAGTTCTAAATTTCGTTTAGAATACATATCGATTTTCATAAACTGCTGAGTATTATAGAATACAGCAGACTGAATATGGTCTAACTTCCGCTTCTGAGTTCGAATTAAATAATGAAGTAGTCTCGAAACAGCATGCTTTTGCTTTTCACCATTAAGCTTTTGTAGGTGAGGAATAACCTCTTCAAATTCAATTAGAATATCTTCGATAGAGACCGTTACAAAACACCGGTCCTGTAGCTGCTTGCACTTCTGTTCTGAAAGTGAGGAAGAAACGACAGCTTCTCTAGCTCCAGTCGAGAGTAATTCACTTAGTACCTCATTCCAATCTGACAACAAGGTAACCTGTAATTCCCCAGTTGAGAGGTCATTATAGCAAAAACCATAGCTTGAGCCATGATCAAATTCAGTAATCGAAGCTATATAATTATTTTGCTTATCTTCTAGACTCTTTCCTTCCATAACTGTTCCCGGCGTAATTAATTGAACTACCTCTCGTTTAACTACTCCCTTTGCCTGCCGTGGGTCCTCAACCTGCTCACACACTGCCACTTTATATCCCTTTGAAACTAGTTGTTCAATATAATTAGGTGCGGCATGGTGAGGTACTCCACACATCGGAATGCGCTCTTCCACTCCACCTTCTCTACTAGTGAGTGTGATTTCAAGTACTTGTGAAGCTTGGACCGCATCCTCGAAAAACATCTCATAAAAATCTCCTAAGCGGAAAAATAAAAAGGCATCCTGGTATTCAGCCTTTATTTTTAAATATTGCTGTATCATAGGCGTATATGTAGCCATTAATAGTCCCCCGTAATTCACTTTAAAAACTTCGTATCTATTATAACATAATTCTACATTTTTCTTGTTTGGTAAAAATAGAAAAGAGGGCCTTAAAGTAGGGAATAAATAAAACGAAATGGTTAGTGTATGGTGAATTCAATTAGGAATTTTTATTGGTCATTGGAGAAATTTAATGGACTTGAAAGGATGAGTTTGATTCGTAGAGAATATAATATGTTTTTTACAAATCGAAATCCTTGGATAGTGCTAATTCATTGGGATCTTGATATCTTTTATGACTAAAGCGTAGAAACAGATTAGTCGTATTTTTCAATTAGTATAGGGTTTCTTATTAAGGCAAAAAAAAACTAGGAAGAATGCCTCCCTAGTTCGTTGTTACTCTTCTTCGTCGCCTAATAAGAAGTTCGGATCTAAATCTTCGAAATCCTCGTCATCTACGTCGAAATCAAAGTCGTCATCGCAGCATTCATCACTTACTACAACACAAACCTTTGTTTCCCCAATTACCTCAACTAAGAATTCTCTTTCTACCTGAACAACCACCTTGTTTCCATTTGGTGAAATGGTAGCTTCAAGGCAATTTGGCTGCTGAATTGCTCGAGCAATTACCTCATGATCATCACCAAAGAAGTTCTCATCTCGATAACGAAGCTTTACACAATCCTTGTATGATACTGTTTCTGTTACAACCTCTGTTTTTGTATTGTCGTTGTAAGAGTACCATACGTTAATATCATAGCGTCCATCAACTTCCACAACATCCCCACATTTTTTTGCATTATATACGTGGTTAATTACCCAGCATCCTAGGATACTCGTTGGTCTGTGTGAAGGTGAAATGGTATGTGTTGACTGCGTGAACTTCTTGCCTTTTCCAACAACAGCCTTTGTAATAATTTCTCTGTATTGGGACATAAGAACAAACCCTCCTCAATTCAATCTACAATTCATCCTATGCGTGACAAATGACTAGTGTGCTACTAATTTTTTTAAGAAAAGAAAAAATTTCATAATCAGCAAAATTAGGCGGTTTAGTTCATTGTATGCACGAATGCCCAGATATGTACTAAAATTTAATTAGGTTGAGGAATTTTTGTTTAAATATACACGAAAAAAAGGCGCACGCACTAGACAAAAATTCATTTTCTTCTATCCAAACAAAAAAGGTGCAGAAGGAAACCTTCTTACACCTTTTCTTTTCTTATTTAATGACAACCGCAACCGTCACCACAGCTACTGCCTGATCCTGCACCATTTACTTTTGATCCTGTTTCTCCACGCAATACATTTCCACCAGTTGATTCAATAATTTCATTCGTCACAGTATTTGAGATTGTATTTGCTACAAGCTGTAGTAGATCATTTACATCAACCTGAGAAGTCTTGAAATCCTGAACAACCGGGATTGCATCCAGTTCTTCTTGTAATTGGTCAATTTGCGCTTCTACCTTCTTTAACGCCTCATGCTTACCGTAGTGTTGATAGTTTACAGCGTTTTTTTGTAGGTTTTTAATTTTGCCAATCATTTCTTGAACTTTTGTATTATAGTTAATTTGTGCTTCTGCACGTTTGAAGAAGTCAACTTCTTCTGTTTGAGAAATCATTTTCGCCAAGTCTCTAGCTCTTTTTATAATTTCATCTCTTGTGTAAGTTGCCATTTTTAATTCACCTCTACCATTTCTTCGACCAATTCACCATCTAATGTCCATGTTTTCGCCTTAATAATTCTTACCTTAATTACTTTACCAATCACAGATCTAGGTGCTCTAAAGTTTACTAACTTACTCTTTGACGTATACCCAGCCAGAACATCTGGATTATTTTTACTTTCACCTTCAACCAACACCTCAACGACTTGTCCTTCATACTCCTTGAGTTTCTTAGCTGATATTTCATTTACTAAGCTATTTAGACGCTGTAATCGTTCTTTCTTTACTTCCATCGGGATATTATCTTCCATTTTTGCTGCTGGTGTACCTTCACGAGGAGAGTAAATAAAAGTATACGCTGAGTCAAATTCAACTTCACGATAAAGCGACATAGTTTCCTCAAATTGCTCATCAGTTTCATTCGGGAATCCAACAATAATATCGGTTGTTAAGGAAGCGTTAGGGATTGCCTTCTTGATTTTACCAACAAGCTCTAAATAATGCTCACGTGAATATTTGCGAGCCATTAACTTTAGGATTTCGGAACTGCCAGATTGGACCGGTAAGTGGATATGATCTAATAAATTCCCACCCTTAGCTAACACTTCAATTAGTCGGTCATCAAAATCTCTCGGATGACTCGTTGTAAAACGAATACGAGGAATATCAATTTTGCTTAATTCTTCCATTAAGTCACCAAGTCCATAGTTAAGATCTTCAAAATCTTTTCCATACGCATTAACATTTTGACCTAAAAGCGTAATCTCCTTATAGCCTTGAGAGGCTAAATGGCGAACCTCATGAATAATTTCTTCAGGTCGGCGACTTCTTTCTTTCCCACGAGTGTATGGCACGATACAATACGTACAGAACTTATCGCAACCATACATGATATTTACCCAGCCTTTGATACTACCTTTACGAACTTTCGGAAGATTCTCAATAACATCTCCTTCTTTTGACCAAACCTCAATAACCATTTCCTTTGACAGGTAAGCTTCATTTAAGATTTGAGGGAGTCGATGAATGTTGTGAGTTCCAAATATCATGTCAATAAAATGATGTTTTTGTAAAATTTTATTAACAACGGACTCTTCCTGGGACATACATCCACAAACACCAATCAATAAATCAGGTCTTTCCTTCTTTAGTGGTTTCAGATGTCCGATTTCACCAAACACTTTATTTTCTGCATTTTCACGGATTGCGCAAGTATTCAGTAAGATGACATCTGCATCTTCAACTGTGTCTGTCGGTTCATAGCCAAGTTGAATAAAAATCCCAGACATTACTTCTGTATCATGCTCATTCATTTGACAGCCGTAAGTATTGATAATAAATTTTTTACCTTGTCCCATTCCTTTTAATTCAGGAGAGATTTCAAATTGATCAATATAATTAATTGATTCTTTACCACGTCTTTTACCTTCTGCAAGATCAGGAGCATCGTTGATAGTGATGTTACGTCCACTAAGTCTGTAAGTGGTTTTACCTTCCTCTTGCTTCACGACTTTAGCACCGCTGAAATCAAAATATTTGCTATAGTCCTTGTCGGATTTTTTGTCCGAAGAATCTACAGTCTTAATTTGTGCGGTTTGCTCTAAACGCTGCTTTTCATTCATTGAAAGGCTCCTTTCTAGTTGGTAATATTTTTTATTTAAGAGAATACATATAAACCTATACACATTACCATAGTATATAGGTTAACCCTCTTTAAAACAATGGAAAAGTTTAATGTCACTAATTATACATTTTTAACAATAGTAAAGCCATTTCCTATAAAGGAAATGGCTACTTATTGTTACATAAATTCTGCTACTAAATCGTTGAACTGATCTTCTGAAATATCAAGATCTGACTTAGAAAGTGGAGATTCACTATACCCACTAATAAGCTCTTGATAAGATTTCTGTTCAGTATTTTGATAGATAAGACCAGTAACAAGACCTCTATTTTCCATTAATGTCTTCATAGCTGTCATTTTGTTATTTGCATCGTAATTTTCAACATCACTTAACTTCACTAGATTTTCTTTAAACCAATCATATGTGTTGACTTTATTATAAGTAACACAAGGACTGAATACGTTAATTAAAGAGAAACCTTTATGGTTAATACCAGCTTCGATTAAAGCAGTTAACTCTTTTAGGTCAGTTGAGAAACTTTGTGCAACGAAAGTAGCTCCTGCTGTTAATGCCATTTCCATTACATTAAGAGCTGACTCAACAGAACCTTGTGGAGTACTCTTTGTCTTGAAACCAACGTCACTACGAGGTGATGTTTGACCCTTTGTTAAACCATAGATTTGGTTATCCATTACAATATATGTTACGTCAATATTACGACGAATTGCGTGAATAGTATGACCAAGTCCAATTGCGAAACCATCACCGTCACCACCAGAAGCGATTACCGTTAGGTCCTTGTTTGCCATCTTTACACCCTGTGCAATTGGAAGTGAACGACCATGAATTCCGTGGAATCCATAAGCGTTAATATAACCCGAAATACGACCAGAACATCCAATTCCAGATACGACTGCTAATTGGTCAGGCTCTAAACCAACGTTTGCAGCAGCACGCTGAATCGCTGCTTGTACGGAGAAATCTCCACACCCTGGACACCAGTTAGGTTTTACAGAGTTACGAAAATCTTTAAATGTTGCCATTGATTATAACAACTCCTTGCTTCTGTTGTGAATTTCTTTCGGCAGGAATGGGTTTCCGTCATATTTTAATAATGAAGTTACTTTTTCACCATAGCCAGCATTCATCTTTAAAATATTAGCTAATTGTCCTGTAGCATTGTTTTCAACTACAACAACCTTTTTAGCTGACTTCACATATGGAAGTATTTCTTCTGTTGGGAATGGGTGAAGTAAGCGAACATGCGCATGATTCACTTTCGTTCCTTCTAGTTCAAAACGCTCCATTGCCTCTTCAATTGCACCACGAGTTGAGTTGAAACCAACGAATAAAATATCAGCCTCATCATGCTTTGCATTTACATGAACAGGAGTATTGAAGTTAAGATTATTTAGCTTACGTAAACGCTTATCCATTTGAGCGTTACGGTTGATTGGTGATTCAGATGGCTTACCAGTTTCATCATGTTCTACACCAGTTACATGGTGAATTCCATTCTTCATACCTGGAATTACACGAGGTGATACTCCATCTTCAGTTACTTCAAATCGCTTAAAGTATTCTTTATTTTCTTGCTCTGCTAATTCACCTGTTTGAAGCTTACCGCGACGAACTTCGATCTTATCATAATCTAAAGGATCAACAGTTTGCTTACCTAGTGACAATTGAAGGTCTGTTATTAGGATAACAGGAACTTGATATTCTTCAGCAATATTAAATGCATCTATAATATCATAAAATGCTTCTTGTACCGTACTTGGAGCCATTACCACTTTAGGGATTTCTCCGTGAGTACCATAAATCATTGCCATTAGATCTGATTGTTCTTGCTTTGTTGGTAATCCAGTTGATGGGCCACCACGTTGTGTATCAACAATTACTAGTGGCTGTTCAGTGATACCTGAAAGACCAATAGCTTCCATCATTAATGAAAGTCCTGGGCCAGCAGAAGCTGTTAAAGAACGAACACCTGCATAGTTAGCACCAATTGCCATTGTACAAGCAGCAATTTCATCCTCAGTCTGGATAACTGTTCCACCAAACTTTGGTAATTTCTTAATCAGATATTCCATAATCTCTGATGCAGGGGTAATTGGGTATGCTGGCATAAAACGTGCTCCACCAGCTAATGCACCCATTGCGATTGCATCGTTACCAATTAGGAACATACGCTTTTTACCATCTGCCTTTTCAAGCTGCATAGTTTGAATATTCTCACCAGCTTGGTTCGTAACATATTCGAAGCCTTGTTTAATTGCTTCCATATTTTTTTCAACAATTTGTTGACCTTTACGTCCGAAAATTTCTTCAACTACTTCTTTGAATACTGCAATATCAAGGTCCATTACTGCACTACTTGCACCAATTGCAACCATGTTCTTCATTAAAGAAGTTCCCAGCTCTGTAGCAAGTTCAGTAAATGGAACTGCATATAAAGTTACATTAGAGCTATCCGGAATGGTAGGCTCGAATTTTGCGTCTGCAATAACGATACCGCCATCACGTAACTCATGGAAATTCACATCAATTGTTTCCTGGTCAAATGCTACTAAAATATCAAGATCATCTGAAATTGAACGAACTTGTGTTGTACTAACACGAATTTTATTGTTAGTATGTCCACCTTTGATACGAGAAGAGAAATGACGATAGCCATATAAATAATAGCCTAATCGATTTAATGCGATAGAAAAAATCTCCCCTGTACTTTCAATACCTTCCCCTTGCTGTCCTCCAACTTTCCATGAAAGTTGATTGATCATGTGTTTACACCCCTTTGAATTACGTTCATTCTATTAAATTATTGTTTGGTAATAAATAGATGTCCAAAAAGTGAAAGCTATCGTTATGTAAAAAGGTAGACAGATATGTCTGAACATAAAATGGCTATTCCCAAAAAAACAGAAACCTTTTGAACAAACTTTCGAATAGTACTTTATCAAAAATTGATAGAAAAGATATATACTAAACGCTTACAATTCTAGACCTATCACAAGGAAATTGCAACCCTTTGTGATTAATTATTCACGAAAAAGTATAATATTTTTTTTATCTCTATATAATTATCTGATAACCCCTGCAATTTGATTATTCCGGAAGATGATCACAGAAATTTTTATAACAAAAATTGGTAATTTGTTGAGTGGTAAAGTGCTTATAAAGCTCCTCTACTAACTGTTCATACTTTCCAAAATGTTCTAATCCTATAACTGTTTGAGAGATTCCATCAAAATCGGAGCCAAAGCCTATATTACGTTCTCCACCAAGACTACAAATATAATCAATATGCTTAATCACATCTTTAATGGTTGCTTCAGGCTTTTCTGCTAGGAAATAGGGAACAAAGTTAATACCTATCATACTATCTTTCTTAATTAGTGCAATAAGTTGATCATCATTTAGATTTCTTGGGTGATTACACAATGTGAGTGCATTAGAATGTGAGGCAATTGGATAGTCTGCTAGTTCGATAACCTCCCAAAACCCCTTGATCGATAAGTGAGAAACATCTGTCCACACCTTAAATCTGTTATTTTCCTGAACAACCTTTTTGCCAAATAAGGATAATCCAGCTCCTCGTGGTTCTAAAATGCCATCGGCAACTGCATTACTGTAATTCCATGTTAGACCAACTGACTTTACGCCTAAATGGAATAATGTCTTAAGACGACTTATACTTGTCCCTATCGCATCACAGCCTTCAAGAGTTAATAGAATTCCTATTTCATCTTCCTTTAGAGCTTTGATGTCCTGTTTCGTTTTTACTAGCTTTAAACTTGGATACAACGGTAAAATCTTCTCATATAAGATATTTACCATTTCTAAAGCGACTTCAAACCTTTCTTGGTAAGGAACCTCTTCTGGAACGTAGATTGCCATGCACTGAACTTTACCTTGTCCATTTTTTAATCGTTCAAAGGTAATATGTAATTCCTTACTATCCTCAAAACGTAAGGTAGGATTTAACCAGAGTTTATAAAGAACGTCACAATGTGCATCGAAAATCTTCAATCTTCATCTCTCCCTGTTAAAGTGTACTTTCATTATATACCAACACAAGGCATAATAGCTGCATTTAGCTCCTACAAGCAAATGTTCCTCCTTTAACAAAGGCGATCATATTTTTATATGCTAAAGGGTACCTGAGGGGCTGGAGCTAGATTACTACAAAATCCGTAATGGGTAAATAAACTTTTAATATAACAAAAGGCTCTGTTAAACAGGTTTGTTGATCTCCGTTACGGGACACTTGCTTTGCCCGGGCGGTTGTTACAGGTTAGGCTGACCTCTGCGTTTGCCACAGGACTTGGTAGTTTTCAGGAGAGACTCCTTATATTCGCATCCCTCCACTTTAATCAACTCTGCTAATATCAACATAGTTCATTAACACAGCCTAACAAAAAGAAAAACCTGCCCATGATGGAAACAGGTTTGCTCATATAAATGTTTACTTGCTAATAAGTACTATCGTGGTTCTACAATTAGCTTAATAGCAGTACGTTCTTCACCATCTATTATTATATCTGTAAATGCAGGAATACAGATTAAATCAACTCCACTTGGAGCAACAAATCCTCGTGCAATAGCCACTGCTTTCACAGCTTGATTCAAAGCACCCGCTCCAATTGCTTGAATCTCCGCTGCACCTCTCTCTCTTAGCACACCAGCAAGAGCCCCAGCTACAGAATTTGGATTAGATTTTGCCGAAACTTTTAAAATTTCCATTTTTTTAGTTCCTCCTTGTACATTTCAGTAAATGATGTGAGTTCAATAGAACAAATATAAAAAAATATCATTTCACTGTACTATATTCACGAGGAACTTGGTGTATTCCTGCTTGTTTTATGTAATTTTTCTAAAAATTCTAAATCAAGCGAAAAATAGGTGTTTTAGGAAAAATAAGGATGATCATCATTAATTAAAATTCGCTTAATAGATGTAGCTTTACCTGTTTTTGAATCTAAGTCAATCATGACACCATTAAGTTGATTTCTACCATCTTTAACAACTTCAAAACGCGCAGGGAGCTCGGTTAGAAACTTCTTTAATACTGGTTCTTGTTCTACACCTAAGATCCCATCATACGGCCCTGTCATTCCCACATCCGTAATATAAGCTGTTCCTTTTGCTAATAATCTTTCATCTGCTGTTTGGACATGTGTATGTGTTCCAACTACCGCGGAGACTCTTCCGTCTAAATACCAACCCATTGCCTGTTTCTCGCTTGTTGCTTCTGCATGAAAATCCACAAAAATAAATGGGGTTCTCTTTTGGGCCTCGCCTACAAGCTCATCTGCCTTTCTAAACGGACAATCAATAGAAGGTAAAAAGGTTCTTCCTTGTAAACTTATCACAGCTACCTCCATAGCATTCACTTGAAGATAGACAATTCCTACCCCTGGATTCCCATCAGGAAAATTCGCTGGTCGCACTAAGTATTTCGCTTCGTCGATAAATTCAAAAATATCTTTATGGTGCCATGTATGATTCCCTAATGTGATTGCTTGAGCACCCCACTCTAAAAAATGGCGGTAGATTTTTTCCGTAATCCCCTTACCACCCGCAGCATTCTCACCGTTTATAATGGTTACATTAGGTCTATACTTCTGCTTTAATTGTGGCAAATATTGCTGAACCATGTCTCTACCGGGTGAACTAACTACATCACCAATAAACAAAATTCTCATTCTTTTCCAATTCCCCTTTATAATTTTGTGCTCTTATTAATAACTAGTTTGTCATAACCTATTTACTTTTGCAAAATCAGTCTGACTATTTTAGAATCACCCAAAAATTATCCTATAAGCAAAAATAAAGCGACGTTAGACGTCGCTTTATTTCGCATATTCAACCGCTCTTGTTTCTCTAATAACGGTTACTTTTATATGACCTGGGTAATCTAGTTCTTCTTCGATTCGTTTTCGAATATCTCTAGCTAAACGATGTGCTTGAAGATCGTCAACAGAATCTGGCTTCACTAATATTCTCACTTCTCGTCCTGCTTGAATTGCAAATGACTTCTCAACACCTTCATATGATTCAGAAATCTCTTCAAGCTTCTCTAATCGACGAATATAATTTTCAAGTGTTTCACTTCTAGCACCTGGACGCGCTGCAGAAAGGGCATCAGCAGCTGCAACTAATACAGCTATAACTGATTTAGGTTCTGTGTCACCATGGTGTGAAGCAATACTGTTAATAACAACTGGATGTTCTTTGTACTTCGTTGCAAGTTCCACTCCAATTTCAACATGGCTACCTTCTACTTCATGATCTATAGCCTTACCAATATCATGTAGTAGGCCGGCACGTCGAGCAAGAATCTCATCTTCTCCAAGCTCAGCCGCCATTAAGCCAGCTAAGTATGCCACTTCCATTGAATGTTTTAGAACGTTTTGACCATAACTCGTACGATACTTCAATCGTCCTAGTATTTTTATTAGATCTGGATGAAGCCCATGTACACCCACTTCAAAGGTTGTTTGTTCCCCAACTTCTCTAATAAATTCGTCAACTTCACGTCTAGATTTCTCAACCATTTCTTCAATCCGAGCCGGATGAATACGACCATCTTGTACAAGCTTGTCTAATGCCATACGAGCGGTTTCACGTCGGATTGGATCAAATCCTGATAAGATAACAGCTTCAGGTGTATCATCAATGATGAGATCAATTCCTGTTAAGGTTTCAAGTGTACGAATGTTTCGTCCTTCTCTACCAATGATTCTACCCTTCATCTCATCGTTCGGAAGATTAACAACAGAAACTGTAGTTTCTGCAACATGATCAGCCGCACAACGTTGAATAGCTAGTGAAAGGATTTCCTTTGCTTTCTTATCAGCTTCTTCTTTTGCACGATGTTCACTTTCCTTGATCATCACTGCCGTTTCATGGGAAAGCTCATTCTCCATTTTGTCTAGAATGATGTTCCTTGCTTCTTCTCGTGTTAAGCTAGAGATGCGCTCAAGCTCTGCTTGCTGCCTTCTCACAATCTCATCCACTTTGCTTTCCATCTCTTCAATATGCTGTTGTTTTTGTGCTAGAGATCCTTCTTTCTTTTCTAACATCGCCTCACGATTATCTAGTTGATCATCCTTGCGATCAAGGTTCTCTTCTTTTTGTAATAAACGATTTTCCTGCTTCAAAAGTTCGTTTCTACGATCACGAATGTCTTGTTCTGCCTCTGTACGGAGAGTATGAATTTCATCTTTTGCTTCTAACAGTGCTTCCTTCTTTAAAGCATCTGCTTCCCGTTTTGCGTCCTCTACTATTTGCTCGGCTGAAGATTTAGCACCGGCAATTTTAGCTTCAGCAATAGATTTACGAACGAAATATCCAACAACTGCACTGATGATTGCGGTAAGCAAAATGGAGATGACCGTAATTATACTACTCATCATTTCACCTCCCCTTGCTTAAGAGGATGTTCAACAAGTCTAAGAAAGCCATAATTCTTGTTGGCTACCTTTATCGATCCTCATGTATCAGTAATGTCTGTTAACCATCTACTTTGCTATGCAAACCTAACGTTCACATCGAAGTATTGCTACATTCTGAACAGTGTGGTAACTCATTTGGAGCCGACTTGACATGACTACTGACTCACTTTGAACACACTCTATGTTTTTTTCAAATTGAAAGAACAAATGTCAGCTAGTTTGCATCTTCTGTTCAATATACAGCCTATGGCCATATGATTTTGTTCAATTAGCAGTTCCTCACTGTGTTGAACAATCGGGTTTCAAATTACGTATTATTTTCGCATCTTACAGTATGAATAAGATAGTAAATATACATATTAATTGTATAGGTGGAAAATTTTATTGTCAAGGGTTGTCCCAATAGTTAGACAACTATTCATACTAGTTTATTTTCAAAGGTAGATTCTTAGCGTTTGAATACGTTAAAATATGTATTTCATTTTATGAAACATAGGGTCTCCTATCAAATTCACTAGTTGTCAGTATGAAGTTTACATATGACCTTAAAACAGGATTCCTAGTCGTCTCTCAACCAGTAACCTTGCTAGATTCTATGGATATGAAAAGGGAGCCAAATTGGCTCCCTTTTATTTTATTTATTTATCTTTTAGTAAATCAAAAATTTCATCTTCGTTTTCTGGAACTACTTTTACTTCATCAAGTTTGTAATGATCACGAACTGCCTTTTGAATTTCAAGACGCATTGCTGGGTTTTCTTTTAAAAACTGCTTTGCATTTTCACGACCTTGGCCAAGTCGTTCTTCTTTATAGGAATACCATGCACCACTCTTTAGAACGATATCTAGATCGGAAGCCATATCAAGAACTTCACCTTCTCTAGAAATTCCTTCACCATACATAATATCAACTTCTGCCGTTCGGAAAGGAGGAGCTACCTTATTTTTCACTACCTTGATTTTTGTTTTGTTACCAACCATATCATTACCTTGCTTTAAAGTTTCAGCACGACGCACTTCTAAACGTACTGAAGAATAGAACTTAAGGGCACGACCACCCGGAGTGACTTCAGGATTTCCGAACATTACTCCTACTTTTTCACGAATCTGGTTTATAAAGATTGCTAGTGTCTTTGATTTATTAATGGCACCAGATAATTTACGTAATGCTTGTGACATTAAACGGGCCTGAAGTCCAACATGACTATCTCCCATTTCACCTTCAATTTCAGCTTTTGGAACTAATGCTGCAACCGAGTCGATAACAATAATATCAACAGCCCCGCTTCGTACTAAAGCTTCCGCAATTTCCAATGCTTGCTCTCCAGTATCAGGCTGAGAAAGTAGTAGTTCATCAATGTTAACACCTAGTTTTTGAGCGTATACAGGATCCAATGCATGCTCGGCATCAATAAATGCTGCTTGTCCACCATTTTGCTGAATTTCAGCAATTGCATGAAGTGCAACTGTTGTTTTACCTGAAGATTCTGGTCCATATATCTCAACAATACGTCCTCTTGGATATCCACCTACACCAAGTGCTACATCTAATGCTAAAGAGCCACTTGGAGAAGTCGATACCTTTCGATCTGTTTGTTCTCCTAACTTCATAATAGAACCTTTTCCGAACTGTTTTTCTATTTGTTTTAAAGCCATATCTAAGGCGGCTTGACGATCGCTCACTTAATTTCCTCCTTTATTCTATGAAACTATTTATACTATACCGTGTTTTTACTTTTTTGCCAAGTAAAAAGTCGAACGTTTATTCGCTAAAATCACTTGCTAATTAGCACCAAAATATCCATTTTCCTTAACCAAAATGGATTTTTAAGAGTAAGAAGTCCTCTAAAATTAAATTTTAATGAAGTTTCTATACTCTTAAACTTCCTTTCTACTTGCAACTAATCTTGTTGAAATTCTATGTTTCTAATAGAATAGATGAAACAAGAAATAAACCAATAGTAGATTCTACTATTGGTTTAACATGATTAAAGAAGTTCTCTTATTAAGTAATATAGTCCATAGCGGACCGATCGCTCTCGAATGGCTTCCCTACTGCCTGCAAGCTTAACAACAAAAGTTTTTGTTTCATTTGTTGGTAAAGAAATTCCTATATACACTGTACCCACTGGCTTTCCCTCAAGGGAATCAGGACCCGCAACACCTGTGAAGCTAATCCCAATATCAGCATTTAGCAGTTGTTTACTATTTTCAGCAAGTTCCTTGGAACATTGCTTACTCACGGCACCTTCTTTTTCAAGCGTGCTAGGAGCCACTTTTAAGACATGTTCCTTAACATCATTGGTATAGCACACAATACCCCCTTTAACGACCTTAGAGGCACCGGAAATCTTAGTAAGGCTTTGGGAAAACATCCCACCCGTTAAGCTTTCCGCAGCAGCGAGGGTTAATCCCTTTTCTTGTAGCAGGCTCATTACTTCTCTAGCAAGAGACGTCTCTCCATAACCATAGAAGTATTCACCTACTCGTCCCATAATTTGCTGCTCCACTTCGTCTAATAAAAGAGTTGCTTCTCCCAGTGTTTGATGCTTAGCTGTTAATCTCAATGTCACTTCATAATCAGCAGCAAGAGGAGCAATCGTGGGGTTTGTTTGGGCATCTATTAAATCTGTAATCTCAGTTTCTAATTGTGATTCGCCGATTCCAAAAAAACGTAAAACTCTGGACTCAATTATTTCCTGGATCTTTAATTCCTTCATAATCGCCGGTCTTCCAAAGTGAATAAACATCGGTTGCATTTCCTTTGGCGGACCAGGTAATAGCATATAGTGGTGTTCTTTTGAGGTTAAGAACATACCTGGTGCCATTCCAAATCGATTCGGTAAAACGTCACAACCTTCTAATACTAAGGCTTGCTTTTTATTATTTTCTGTCATTATTCGATTCACTTTATGAAAATACTCCTCAATAGAATGAAGGGCTTCTTCATCCATGACAAGCTTTCTACCCAAAACAGATGCAATGGTTTCCTTTGTTAGGTCATCCTTTGTAGGGCCTAGTCCTCCAGTAAAAATAAGGAGATCTGCTCGGGCTTCTGCAAGTTTAATAGATTGTTTGAGCCTTTCAGGATTATCTCCGACTACTGTATGGTAGTATACATTCACCCCTACTTCAGCAAGTTGCTTAGATAAGAACTGGGCATTAGTATTAGCAATTTGTCCAAGAAGTAATTCAGAGCCGACTGCAATAATCTCTGCATTCATGCTATGACCACCAATCTATTTAGATTTAAGAAGGACTTCTTTATTTTTCACAAAATAATCCCAACCAGAGTAGATGGTAATGAAAACAGCAAACCATAAAGATATCATGTCAAAAGGGATATTCAGCCAAACAAATGGAAAATTATGAAGCAATAATGCGGACACTGCAATAATTTGTGCCCAAGTCTTAATTTTCCCAAGCATATTGGCTGCAACTACCTCTCCCTCACCTGCTAATACAAGCCTAAGTCCTGTTACAGCAAATTCACGACTAATAATTACAATAACCATCCATGCAGGTGCTAGCTGTAATTCCACTAAAGAAATTAACGCAGCAGACACAAGAAGCTTGTCTGCAAGTGGATCTAAGAACTTCCCTAGATTAGTCACCATGTTTAGCTTTCTAGCATAGTATCCATCAATCCAGTCCGTACAGGACGCAATGATAAAAATTAGGGCTCCAACAAAGTGATGAACCGGTAAAGAGTAGTCACCAATCCTAATCTCTCCCCATGAAAATGGTACAAGTGTCACAATTAAGAATAATGGTATAAGAAAAATTCGAGAAACTGTAATTTTATTTGGTAAATTCATCGGTTTTAAACCTCCTTACTCACATTTTGCCATAAAAGATGAAAAGAAGCCCACATTTTTTTGTGGGCGATAGTATAAAAAACGGATAGGTCCAGATTGACTACCTGAAAACTATTTGTTTTCTGAGAAGCTATTACTCAGCGCTCTTTTCAAATATAATCGTAATTTCCTGCACATCCTTAGGCTCAGCAGGCAATTCAACTTTTTGTCCATTAATCATTAATACAGAGTCCATAGCTTTACCTAATTTAACAAATGCTTCAGTTTCATTTGTATAATCATAGGTTGTTCGATCTGGAGCTTGGTCATCTGCCTTTGTATTAAGCATACCACTGAAGAACTTTTTATTTTTGCCATTTCTTAAGTCTAACCATGTTTCACCAGTAGTTGATACTTCGACTATAAATTGATTAGTATTAGATAATTTATAAGTAAAACTACGACCTGAGGATTCGACAAGCTCAAACTGTTGAACAGGTTCAACGACTTCTTCCTCGACCTCTGTAGTTTCTTCCTCTTCAGTCACTGTTTCCTCTTCTTCAGAATCTGTATTTCCTGTCTGAAGCGGGTTTTTAGTATTTTCCTCAACCTCTGCCCCTGTTTCTGTTTCAGGTTTTTCCTCAACTTGATCTGCAGGAGGATCAGTTTGTGAGACTTTCCAAACTGTAAAGGCGATTCCAATTACAATAACCGTTACAAGAATTTTAGGGAAAAGTTGTAGAAACTTTGAATCCTTCGTATTTACTTCTGCTCTTGCTCGTTTAACACGTGAAAGTTGCTCTGGAATGGCTTCCTTTTTGGCACTTGGTAGCTCATTCTTAAATTCCTCAAAAACTTGTTCTGAATCTAAGCCAACTGCTTCAGCATATTGTTTGACAAAAGCACGCGCGTAAAATATACCTGGCAACGCATCAAAGTTACCTTCCTCAACATTTTGTAAATAGCGCCTTTGGATTTTTGTTATAAGTTGTAACTCCTCGAGCGTTATGTTTCGCTCTTCCCTTGCTCGCTTTAAATGCTGTCCTAGTTCAGTCAATAAAAACACCTACCATTTTAAAAATCAAAAGTTGAAAACGATGAATCACCTGACATAAATGGTTGTTGGTCTACAACATCATAAGTAATTTCCTCATCAGGCTGATTTCTTAATTCAATAATATAATCAAAATCATCTAACGTATATTCAGTATGCTGAACGAAGATATCTGGATGCTCGACTACCTTTGTAGCGGGCAGTCGCATAATTTCTCTAACAAGCTGCCAATGTCGTTCGTTAGCTCGCCTCGTCGATACGATTCCATCAATAATGAAAAGGTTCTCCTCATTGTACTCATCTTCAATTAATTGACTACGTATGGTCTGTTTTAGTAATGTCGAGGAAACAAACAACCACTTTTTATTAGCACATACACTAGAAGCAACAATTGATTCAGTCTTTCCAACTCTAGGCATTCCTCTTATTCCGACAAGCTTATGGCCTTCCTTTTTGAATAATTCTGCCATAAAATCTACAAGTAACCCTAACTCGTCTCTCACAAATCGAAACGTTTTTTTATCATCCGCATCTCTTTGTATATATCTCCCATGCCTTACTGCTAATCGATCGCGCAGCTTTGGTTCACGAAGCTTTGTCACGGTTATATTATCCATAGTTTGTAGTATTGATTCAAGTCTTAAAATCTGTTCATGATGATCTGATAAAAGAAGCATTCCTCTTCGCATATCCTCAACACCATTTATTGTAATAATGTTAATGGATAACATTCCCAATAGAGAAGAGATGTCACCCAGTAAGCCAGGGCGGTTTTTATGTATTTCATACTCCAGATACCATTCCTTCTTTGCCATTAAAGACACCCCTCCTTAACACCATGTACTAAATATCGAAACTATATACCTTATTACTATAATATAGTATTTATATATAATAGGAAAGGCAAAGGGTAGCAAAATATGACAAATCCCTAAATTAAGGACTATGGGACCAATTATATTAGATATGTTAGTAATATCCAAACCAAAAGAAAAAAAGAGGGTAACTTTCCCCCTCTTTTTGAATTAGCTAGTAGTTGTTGTGCCTTCACTACCATCATTTTGAACTAATTTTACCATCATGTTTGCAATGGCATGCTGTTCTTCTGGTGAAGCAACGCTCCAAAGATCAGCCAAAACTTTTTCTTGATCATTTTGCGGGTTAACTTGCTTTGCTAAGTAACCACCGATTTGGTAAGCAAGATCAGAAATTGTGCTTTGCTCCATACCTTCGTTTTGGGCATGGTGAAGACGATTTGCTAAGAAATCTTTCCATTGTTCCCAGTTATCTAAAACAGACATTGAAATTCCTCCTTAAAGTTGATACACAGTTATTTTGTCTTCTTCTAATAAAAATATTCAAGGAGGAAGTTTTTCGGTCAACTTTTATCTATGTATGCCATGCACCGTTAACAGAAATAATTTGTCCATTTATATAAGAAGCTTGCTTTGAAAGGAGAAATTGAACGCTATGGGCAATTTCCTCTGGTTTTCCTAACCTCCCCATCGGAATTTCTTCAATCAATGCACCTAGATCACTTTCGTCTAGAACGTGAAGCATGGATGTATTAATAGCACCTGGTGCTACTGCATTCACCCTTATATTGGATGGTGCAAGCTCCTTTGCTAGGGCTTTTACTAGTGTGTTTTGTCCACCTTTAACCATAGAATATAATGCCTCACATGAAGCCCCAATCTCTCCCCAAATCGAAGTTATAAATACAATGTTGCCCGATTTATTTGAAATCATCTTCGGTAGGATGGCTTGTGTAATCAGAAAAGGACTCGTCATATGGAGCTGAATCATTGTCGTGACCTCTTCAATAGCCATATCTGTGACTAGTCCCACATAGCTATTTCCACTGTTCAAAATCAACGAGTCAATTGGGTGATGTACCTGATTTAATAATTCATTTACACCATCAGAAATTGACAAATCTGCTTTTATTAAGAAGATCTCATGATTTTTATATTCTTCTTGAAGTTGTTTTAGTCCCTCTCCATTTTTATAATAATGAAGATAAACTGCATAATCATCTTTAATTAGTTGCCGAGCAATAGCATTTCCAATTCCACCACTTGCGCCTGTTAGTAGTGCATATTTTTTTACCATCTTACATACTTCCTTTGTTATTAGATCATTTATTTGTAAAGATAACCAGACTTTTGGTAAATCATAAAAAGTCGCCATACAAAAAAGAGATGACAAGTATATTGTCTATCTCTTCTTCTCGTGATGTCAAGTTACTTTGGTACAACCTGACATACCGTCATTCTTTCCTCATCAATTAATGCAGCTGCACCCGCTTTTATGTCTTCCAAAGTTAGTGATTCTAATACCTTCACCACTTCAAACATATTCATTTCATTAAAGGAGTATCTTGTAAATTGGTTTGCGATAAATTCTGGTGAATTTAACGCCCTTAGGAACGATCCAATTTTCTTCTTTTTTACTCTCTCTAGGTATTCCTCTGAAAGCTGATCGTTATAAGACATCAACATCTTTTTGAGTGTCTCAGCTAGTTGATCTGGTTGTGGAGTATCTCCACCGATTATACCAAAGCCAAATCCTAACTCTTCTGTGTAATCAAAGGAGAAGGTATCATCGATAAGGCCCTCATTGTATAAGGTATCATAATTTTTTGAGCTTTTTCCAAATAACATATCAAGTAATACATTAGTTGAGAGCTCAGATCTTAATAAGCCTTCTCCAGATTTGTTTGGATTTGCTACTTTTAAACCAACTAAGCACTTTGAGGATTGAACCGTCATTTTTAAGACCTGTAATTTTTCAGCAACTTGTTGAGGTTCTTCATCAAAATAGCGTTGAATTGGCGCTTGAGCTTGATAATCCTTTTTAGCTTGATTATCTCTAATTTGATTCATAATATTCTCAGGATCGATGGGACCAACAACAAATAAAAGCATATTACTTGGGTGATAAAACGTTTCATAACAAGTATAAAGAAGATCCTTTGTAATCTTTGCAATCGATTCAACGGTACCTGCAATATCAATTTTAACAGGGTGTTCTTTGTACATGTTTTGAATTACCCCAAAGTAAAGTCGCCAGTCAGCATTATCGTCGTACATCGTAATCTCCTGACCAATAATACCTTTTTCCTTTTCAACTGTTTTCTCTGTAAAATATGGCGCCTGAACAAAATCAAGAAGAGTTTCTAAATTCTGTTCTACGTTAGATGTGCTTGAAAATAAATATGCAGTCCTTGTAAAAGATGTGAATGCATTTGCAGACGCCCCTTGCTTACTAAACTGTTGAAACACATCTTCATGCTCTTTTTCAAATAGCTTATGTTCTAGAAAATGAGCAATACCATCAGGTACTTCGACTGGTTCGTCGCCATTTAAGGGAACAAAACGGTTATCGATCGATCCATACTTTGTTGTAAATGTAGCATATGTCTTGTTGAAACCTTGCTTAGGTAAAATATAAACTTGTAATCCATTAGATAACGTTTCGTGGTATAATTCTTCCTTTAATTGTTCAAATACTACCTTCTCCATTATGCTTCCCCCTTTCCTTTTAAGAAGTAAATGGTATCAAGTTCAATCTTTTTTCCTGCTTCGATGATTTGTTCTTTGGTAACGTCTTTAACCTTTCGAAGCCATTCATCAATAGGTTGCTTTACTTCTGCTAATACGTCGTTATACAACACCTCAATCAGTCCTCTAGACGTATCAATCGTCTCAAGTAATTGATTAACCAGCACTGCTTTTGTTTGTTCTAACTCCTTATCAGTAAAATCAGCATTTTTCATAGCAATCATTTGTTCTTTGATAATCGAAACTGCTTGATCGTAATTTTTAGCATCGACACCAGACATCACCATTAATAGTCCTTTATGACTCTCTACTCTTGAGGCAGCATAATATGCTAGACTTGCCTTCTCACGAACATTTATAAATAGCTTAGAGTGAGAAAACCCTCCAAAAATCCCATTAAAGACTTGCAAAGCGTAATATTCCGGGTCCTGATACGTTATATTTGTTCGGTAACCAACATTGAGCTTTCCTTGCTTAACATCCTGTTCCTCAATCACTTCATTTTCTTTATTAATGGTAATTGGGGGGTTACTTACAATTTTAGGACTTCTATCTTCTAATTTAAATAAAGTAGCAACTGAACTCTTTAATTCTGTAGCACTAACGTCTCCTACTACATATAGGTCTATTTCATCTTCTCTTAATGATTTTTGATAATATTCAAAAAGAGATCGAGGTGTAATCTGATCCACATCCTCCATTTGTCCATTTGCATGAAGTGAATACGGTTCATCCTTACACATTTCCTCTACAAGACGAAGACTAGCATACCTCATTTTGTCATCAAAGACAGATTGTATTCTCTGTTTTAAAGCACGCTTTTCCTTCTCTACTATGGATGCTAAAAATACTCCATTTTCCTGTGCAGGATTTTGAACGATATCCGCTAGTAAAGATAACCCTTTCTCTAGTAAGGGAGTCTGATCTGAAAGATAAACCTCATTAGCAATCTCCACTCTAATGGTAATGATATGATATTCACCTTTTTTTGTTAGATCAACACCAAGAGAAGCACCGTATAATTCATCTAAATAGCTTCTTAGCTCAGTTGTACTTGGATATTGGTTTGTTCCACTTTGTAACACATGTGGCAACAATGCACGGTGTGTGACGTCCTCCTTAGTTAAAGGAGCTTTAAGCTTCATGACTAAGGTATTGGTCTTATACTTTTTTGTCTCCACTACATGAAGTGATAATCCATTCATTTTTTCTACAATCTCTTGATCAAGCTTCACCATTTTTGCCTCCTTTATGGGTAGCTTTAAGCCTACAGATTAGTGTTTCTATTATTCAGTAAAAATAAACTATATCCAATATAAAGCTTTTTAGGGAATTTTTTCAAATGTTAGGCATTCCTTACAAATACATCTTGTGTTTACTTATGCTAAAGGACAAAAAGTCGAACACTAAAAATTAAATAAAAAAAATGATTCGTTGTTGAACGAATCATTTTTTTCGTATTATTATCTTTTACCTGGATCATAAGGTTCACCAGCAGCCTTTGGAGCTTGTGATGACTTTGAAAAAATAACTAGAGCGATCAGTGTCACTACATATGGGAAAAGCTTTAAAACGAGTGGAGGTATCACTGTTAGTGCAGGAACTACCTGCGACACATTAGCAATTGTCATTGCAATTCCAAAGAAGAACGTTGCACCTAATATTCCTAATGGTCTCCACTGTCCAAAAATCAACGCAGCTAATGCTAAAAATCCTAATCCTGAAACAGTACCAGTAAATTCTCCGGCATAAGTTAAAATAATCAGTGCTCCCCCTATTCCAGAAAACGCTCCTGAAATCATAACACCGCTGTAACGAACACTTCTTACATTAATCCCTGCAGCTTCTGCAGCTTGTGGATATTCTCCACATGATCTTAGTCTTAATCCAAATGGAGTCTTATAGAGAATAAACGCACTCACAGCTAGAATAGCTAGGATAAACCATGTAGTAGGATAGGTTTTGGTAAATAATAAAGGGCCAATTACAGGAATATCAGATAGAAAAGGAATGTCCATTGGTGAAAAACCACTAACAATTCTAATATTTCCGGATCCTGTAATATTTCTAGCTAAGAAAACCGTTAACGCACCAGCAATCATATTAATCGCAGTACCACTAATAATTTGATTTGCACTAAGGTTAATGCTTGCAAATGCATGAAGTAGAGAGAAAATTAATCCACTAAATGCAGCAATCAACAGACCCAACCATAATACTAAATCTTTATTTGGAAGAATTGGATACAGTAAGTTAATCGATAAGGCGCATGTGAAAGCACCCATGATCATTAATCCCTCTAACCCAATGTTGACGATTCCACTTCTCTCACTGAATAATCCACCTAATGCAGTAATGAGAAGGGGCATAACAAAGATAATTGCGTACGGGAAAATTTGTTGTATTAAAGTCCACATCTTATGAGTCCCCCTTCTTAACGGCGGTATTCACATTTTCTTTTTCAGTACGCTTGTTGAAGTACTTACGAAGTAAGCGTTCAATTAGTACACTAGTTGCTGCAAAGTAAATGATAATGGCTATGATTGTATTTGCAATTTCAGGTGGGATTTCAGTCATAGCATTCATAAAGCCTGTCCCGGAATATAATATTCCAAAGAAAAGGGCTGCAAATAATACTCCAACAGGTGTGTTGTTTCCAAGTAGTGCAACAGCAATTCCATCAAACCCTTGAGTCGGCATAATCCCGATTTGTAAGCTGTTTGCATTACCTGTATATTGAATCACCCCGGCTAGACCCGCTAGTCCACCAGATATAGCCATTGATAATATGATACTACGATTAACAGACATTCCTGCATATTCAGCAGAGTGACGATTAAAACCAACAGCTTTTAACTCAAAGCCTAGAGTTGTACGATCAATAATAAAAGCAATTACAAGGACTGCAACTATACCAAAGAAAATCCCCATATTTATATAAGAACCGGCAAATAACTCAGAGAGAAATGGTACTTTTAGAGTTGCTGCATCCGGTAACTTTGCAGATTCCGTTTCTAAGAATTCACCTTTAAAATAAGCTGGAATCGTATAATAAACTGTCCAATAGGCGATCCAGTTCATCATAATTGTTGACACAACTTCATGAACATTAAATTTAGCTTTAAGAAGTCCAGGAACATATGCCCAAAGAGCTCCTCCAACAAATCCTCCTACTACCATTAAACTAAGTAGAAGAGGTCTAGGTAAATCGAAGCTAAGACCAATTGCTGTAGCAAAAAAGCCACCTATTAACATTTGACCAGCTGCTCCAATGTTAAATAGACCTGTACGGAAAGCAAATGCTACTGATAATCCAGTAAATACTAGTGGTGCTGCAGTAGCTAAAGTATTACCAATCCTCTCCATATTTTTCAATCCACCTTGAAATAGGTATGTGTACCCTTCCACTGGATTACTACCAATTAAAAACATTAAAATCGCTCCAGCTAATAGTCCTAACACTACAGCTAATAGAGAAATTATGGTATTTTTCATTCCTTACTTTCCTCCTTGCTGACACCTGCCATCATTAAGCCTACTTCATTTTCATTGGTTTCAGACGCGTTTACAACCCCAACAAGTTCCCCATTATTAACGATGGCTATTCGATCGGATAGCTGTAGAACTTCGTCTAACTCTAATGAAACTAAAAGTACCGCTTTTCCTTTATCACGATGTTCTATTAATCTTTTGTGAATATATTCAATCGAACCTACATCTAGGCCACGAGTCGGCTGTACTGCGATTAAAAGGTCAGGATTTAATCCGAGTTCTCTTCCGATAATGGCTTTCTGTTGATTTCCACCAGATAATCCTCTTGCAAGTGAAGCAGCACCTTCTCCAGCACGAACATCAAAATTTTCGATAATGTTTTTTGCATAACTTCTAATTGCTGACACATTTAATAGACCATTCTTAGAAAACGGAGGCTTATTATAAACTTCAATAACCATATTATCCTCAAGTTTATAATCTAAAACGAGACCACGTTTTTGTCGATCTTCGGGAATATGTGCAATCCCTTTTTCAATACGCTGGCGAATAGGTATATTGGTAACCTCTTCGTCGTTTAAATAAATAGACCCAGATTCAATCTTTCTAAGTCCTGTTATTCCCTCAACTAGTTCACTCTGACCATTTCCCTCGACCCCAGCGATTCCTAAGATTTCGCCAGCCTTAACTTCAATTGAAAAGTTTTTAAGTCCCATTACTTTTCTGCTATTTTTAACAGAAATATTTTCAACCTTTAAAACCACTTTACCTGGTTTACTCTCTTCCTTTTCTACTTTAAAGGAAACATGTCGACCTACCATCATTTCAGCAAGACTTGCTTCTGTAGCTTGTTGCACATCGACTGTTCCAATAGATTTCCCACGTCTAATAACTGTACAACGATCTGCTACAGCTTTTATCTCTTTAAGCTTATGGGTAATAATAATGATCGATTTTCCCTCGTTAATTAGGTTTTTCATAATTTTCATTAATTCATCAATCTCTGCTGGGGTCAGAACTGCAGTTGGCTCATCAAGAATAAGAACCTCTGCATCTCTATAAAGTGTTTTTAGAATCTCTACCCTTTGCTGCATTCCGACTGAGATATCCTCAATTTTTGCATGAGGATCAACATTTAGACCATAATGCTTTGATAATTCTTCAATTCGTTTTGCAGCCTTATCTATATCCATTACCATGCCCTTTAAAGGCTCGCTTCCAAGGATAATATTTTCAGTTACAGTGAAATTATCAACAAGTTTAAAATGTTGGTGAACCATCCCAATTCCAAGTCGATTAGCAACGTTAGGATTAGAGATTTTCACATCATTTCCATTAACTCTAACTTTTCCTCTGTCTGGTTGGTACATGCCAAAAAGAACACCCATTAAAGTGGATTTTCCAGCACCATTCTCACCTAACAATGCATGGATTTCACCTTTCCTTAATGTAAGCGTTATATTGTCATTGGCAACAACACCAGGAAATTCTTTTCTGATATCCAGCATCTCTACAACATACTCCATTGAACTTCCACCTGCTTTTTTTAGTTTTTAGCTATTAATAACCTATATTATTTTGATACGGTCATTTACATTGTGTCCCAAAACGGAATACAATGTAAGAAGTTTTATAAATTAATCATTAGAGGTATTCACAAACTTTTAAAAGGCTCCATTACACGTTGCTTTGTTTACTACTTCAGTAAGGATGTCTGAATTTGTACTCTTAGAAGAATATTCTCGGCCCTTCCCACAATAAAACGGACTTTAACAAAGCCTTTTAAAAGAATGACCTTATAATATAGAAAAGAGACGGAAGCGACCCGTCTCTGTTGTTTCCTTGATTACTTCAGTAGATCTCCTTGTTCAGGGGAGACAGTAATTTCACCAGATTTAATTTTTTCAACTACTTCATTAGTTTGAGTTACAGTATCATCGCTAAGGTTAGGATTTTCTGCAGGAATACCTACACCATTGTTTTTAACATCAAATGTTAAAGTTTCTCCACCTTTGAAGTCACCGTTGATTTCGTCTTGGATCATATCAAAAGCAACTTGCCCTAAGTTTTTCATTGCTGAAGTAAGGACAACTGATGTTTCTCCATCTTCAAGTAATCCGTCAGCATATTGGTCAACGTCTACCCCTACGATCCATACTTGCTCACCAGCATCTACACGAGTCTTAGCTTCATTAATAGCTCCAACTCCAACTCCACCAGCTGCTGTAAAGATCACATTTACTCCACTTTCATACATTTGAGCAGCAATTTGCTGACCCGCTGCAACATTATCAAAGCTTCCTTGGTAAATTACGTTTTCTGCTTTCATACTAACATTTGTACCAAGATTTTCGTTCGCGTATTTAATACCTTGTTGGAAGCCCCAATTGAATTTTTGTACAGCTGGAATTTCCATTCCACCGATAAATCCTGCTTCAGCTTCTTTTAATTCTAGCGCAGATGCAACACCAGCAATAAATCCTGATTCATGCTCTGCGAAGAAGATTGATACTGTATTGTCTTTAACTGTTACATTATAGTCACCAGCATGAGGTGCTCCGTCAATAATTACAAACTTAGCATCTGGATATTTGTCTTGAGCTTGGAATACAGCTGTTTCAAACTTGAATCCAGGTGTAACGATAAACTTATAATCAGCGTCGTATAGGTTACCAATCTCTTTCAAATAATCTGCCTCAGTAGTCCCAGCAGGCTTTAAATACTTTTCAGATATACCAAGCTCATCTGCAGCTTGTACAATTCCTTCCCAAGTACCTTGGTTAAATGACTTATCATCTATTGTTCCAGCGTCAGTAACCATACCAACCTTCATACCATCGCCTGCGCCTGTAGCTTCTCCACCTTCTTCAGCATTATCTCCTGCAGTTCCACATGCAGCAAGGAAGGTAATTAATGAGAACACTAATAAATACAATAATCCTTTTTTCATTTTTTCTAACCCCCAAATTTTTTAAAAAATGTAATCTTTTACTACAAAATCATTATAGCTTGTTATAAATATATTGACAAAACAATTTTTCAAGAGCATTAGCTACCATTTATTAAGATGTTCAACTTAGCGCAAATTTATTATATACGTTTTCTAATAACGTGGAAGCTAAATTGATCTGCTCGGAAAAAATTGAGTGAAAATAACACTGGTTGTTCGTCTTGATCAAAATGCATTTGCTTAAGTAATAATAATGCTGTCTCAGGCTCACAATTCAAGATAGGTGAGATTTTTTCATGATACCCTAACGGTTCAATGTGAGTAACCGCATGAGATATGAAAATCCCTGATTTCTCAAGCACCCTAAACACCGATTCCTCAGAATGAGAATAACCGGTTTGAAAATATTTAGTCGGTATCTTATCAATACAATACACAACTGGGTCGCCATCCGCTGTCCTAACTCTCTCAACCACAAGAATCTCGTCCTCTATTGAGCAATTAAACCTTCTTATATCTTCTTCAGTGGGACCTTGTTCATGAGAAGACAAAAAGATCGTTCCTGGTACTTTACCAGCTTGTTTAATCATATTAGTCACACTATTTAACTGTTCAATTCCCGATGTAAATAATGGACGTGGATTAACAAATGTTCCTACTCCGTGTCTTCTAACTACGACGTTCTCTTCCTCTAAAATTCGCAAGGCCTCTCTCAAGGTTGCTCGACTAACACCAAGATGCTTGGCTAAATCAAATTCAGAAGGTAGCTTCTCACGCTCTTTATAGACACCATTTTCAATATCACTTTTTAAACGATCAATAACCTGTAAATATAAATGCCGGTTATCGGATTTAATCGTCATAACCCGCCCCCCAGATCTTATCATGCATGAATCATGTACAAAGTCCGATGTCTTACAGCTTTATTAATTTTCTTACTAATCGTCAATACTATACCACTTAATTTAAAAGAAATAAATAGGATTTCAGGAAAATTTGTCGAAAATTGGAGAAAGATTCTTATTGCACCAAAAGAGCGGGTTATTCCCGCTCCGATTTTTTCTATGATGTTGCCTCTTCATTTTTTTTGACAATTAGAACCTCTCTTGGTTTGCTTCCTTCGTAAGGTCCCACAACTCCTCTTGCTTCCATGGCGTCAATTAATCTAGCTGCCCTTGTATATCCTACTCTAAACCTTCTTTGTAACATAGAAACAGATGCTGTCTGCATTTCAACTACTAACTGAACGGCTTCATCATATAAGTCATCATCAACTTCGTTTGTTACTGTTGTAACTTCAGATGGAATCATATTCTCTTGATATTGTGCTTTTTGTTGAGAAATCACATAATCAACAACATCTTCAACTTCTTGATCAGATAGGAAAGCACCTTGAACACGCACAGGTTTAGACATCCCTGCTGGTAGGAAGAGCATATCCCCTTTTCCTAGCAACTTCTCCGCTCCACCCATATCTAGAATGGTTCTTGAGTCTGTCTGAGAAGAGACGCTAAAAGCAATCCTTGAAGGAATATTAGCCTTTATTACACCTGTTATAACATCTACAGATGGTCGTTGAGTCGCAATTATTAGATGAATTCCTGCTGCTCTAGCCATTTGAGCTAATCTAGTGATGGCATCTTCAACATCAGATGAAGCTACCATCATAAGATCGGCAAGCTCGTCCACAATTACAACGATAAATGGTAGTAACGGTTGCTTCTCAGCCTCTTCGGCATTTTGTCTCTTTATATATTCATTATAACCTTCTATGTTCCTAGTCCCCGTATGAGAAAATAATTCATATCTTCTTTCCATTTCAGAAACTACCTTCTTAAGTGCCTGTGATGCTTTTCTTGCATCTGTTACAACAGGTGCTAATAAATGAGGAATTCCATTATAAACATTTAATTCAACCATCTTAGGATCGATCATCATCATTTTTACTTCATGTGGTTTTGTTCTCATTAAAATACTAGTAATGATTCCGTTTATACAAACACTCTTTCCACTACCTGTTGCCCCTGCAACTAATAAATGAGGCATTTTGTTTAATTCAGAAACCACTGCTTCTCCCGAAATATCTCTACCTAAACCTATTAATAATTTAGCCTCTTTGTTTGAACTATGAGGAGTATCTATTACTTCTCTTAAAGTCACCATTGAGACTTCTTCATTTGGTACTTCAATCCCAATAGCCGACTTCCCTGGAATTGGTGCTTCAATTCTTATATCCTTAGCCGCTAAAGCTAATGCTAGATCATCACTTAAATTTACAATCTTGCTAACCTTAACACCCACATCTGGATATACTTCATATTTTGTAACCGCAGGTCCTAAATGGACCTTTTTAACACGTGCTTTAACGCCAAAACTTTCAAACGTTCGTTCAAGCTTTCTTATATTGGTTCGAATCAACTCATTATCATGACCACTTGATTGATTATTCGGTAAGGCTAAAAGGTCAAATGGTGGTAGAAGGTAATCAGGATTTTCTTCTTCTGTAAATGTTAGCTTCGGTGCTTCTACTTCCTCATCCTGAGGTTGATCCTGTTTCTTTACAGGCGGAACACTTTCAGTGGAAGTCTTATTTTTCGTTTGATCTTGAAAGTTTGAAATAATCGGCTGAATAATAGGATCTTCTTCCTCATCCTCCTCTTCAATTACTTCATTACCTTCAGTCTCTTCCTTCTTCTTGCTTGATTCCTTGCGTTTCTTAGTCTTTGCTAATGCATTCTTCTTTCCAATTCGTTGAAAGGTAGATTGGATGTCTGAAACAAATCCTTCAAATTGCTGTCTTATAAACAATAATACTGGCGTAATAACTTTTGCGGTTACATCCTTTAATGATTTACCCGTTAGTAAGATAGCTCCAATTACCATAAATAGAACTGCTATTAACTCCGTACCCTTTGCTGCAAACAATACATGAAATAAAGCAAATAAAACGGCGCCAACCATCCCTCCACCCAGGTCATGGGTTGCTGTTTCTCCAGCAACTTCACTCATAAACAATTCAAATGTATTACGAATGACTGATGGCTCACTAAACACACCGTCCTTAATAATGTCATCAAATAAATTAACATGACTAAACAATAATAAGGCTGAAATAATGAAATACAAGCCTATTAAACGTCGATGAAATAAAAATGGATTTTGACGTTTCCAAATATAGTAGATTGACATACATAGAAGCCCAAGTAAGAGAACAATATACCATTCACCTAGAAAAAACCTTGTAAAGGTTGTTAAGCTCTGTCCAACCATCCCAAGTCCAGATATCCCGATACAGGTTAACGCAAATAGTGTTAATCCTATTAGCTCAAATTTAATGGTATGTTTCCATTCTTGCTTATTCCTCTTCTGCCTTTGCTTCTGCTTTGCCATTATTACACCTCAGATTTCTTTCTGTATATATCTATTATAAAAACATTATTTCCATAAGTTCAATGCTTGTTTCGAATTATTTCCCATAACAAAGAAAAAAGAGCTTAAGGAGGCCCTTAAACTCTTGTAATACCTTGATTCATTGGAATCATTTTACCTGGACAATAATCTTCTGTTAAAAAATCCAAAGGATCTGTACTTAGTAAGCGAACAATACGATATTGATCTTCACTTTTTTCTACCATCATAGAGACACCGTTCATTTCAATGACTTGATGGTTATTATATTGCGTATGATCTGTTGGAAAGATTAATTCCTCAGGCATTATTGTGTATAGGCTCATTGAATCAACTTCCCATCTTGATTGACACTCGCTCTTTCTTCAATCAATTTATTTAATTTTGCAATTGCCTTACCGATACCGCCTACCTCGTTAATGAGCCCATACTTAACTGCGTCCTCACCCACTACATTTGTACCGATATCTCTCGTTAAATTTCCTTTTGAAAGCATGAGTTCTTTAAAACGGTCTTCTGTTATATTTGAGTTTTTAGTAACAAATTTAATTACTCTATCCTGCATTTTATCTAAGTATTCAAATGTTTGAGGAACACCGATTACAAGTCCTGTTAATCTTACAGGATGAATTGTCATAGTAGCTGTTTCTGCAATGAAGGAATAGTTCGTAGAAACGGCTATTGGAACACCAATTGAATGTCCTCCACCTAACACGACAGAAACAGTCGGCTTTGATAGCGAGGAAAGCATTTCAGAAATAGCTAACCCTGCTTCTACATCTCCTCCTACTGTGTTTAAAATAATAAGTAAACCCTCAATTTTAGGATTTTGTTCAATTGCCACAAGCTGAGGGATCAGATGTTCATATTTTGTTGTTTTATTTTGAGGCGGTAATTGAACATGTCCTTCAATTTGTCCAATGATCGTTAAGCAATGGATTTTAGATTCATTTCCCATTTGTGGAACATTGGTTTGTCCAAGCTGTTGTATTTTATCTAAAAGACCTTCTTTAGGATCTTCCTTTTTTTCAGTATCCTGTTCGGATTGTTGACCTGTAACGCTTTGCTTCTCCATAGACATGGATATCCCCTTTCACTAAATAAGATATCCTTAGTATGAACTTTCCATATGTTTTCATTCTATAAGTCGCAAGAAGATTTTAATGAGTAGAAATTAGTTTTAAAATAATCTGGTTTTATATGCTATGTTTCATTCTAAATTGCTACTACACTCACAGCGGAACAAAAAAGCCAACTCAAAAGAGTTAGCTTTAAATTCCTTATTATGCTTCCATAATGATAGGCAAGATCATCGGACGACGTTTTGTTTTCTCATACAAAAATTGATTTAAAGAATCTCTAATACTTACTTTGATAGAAGACCAATCCATATCCTTGTCTTCAATGCATTTATGAATGATTCCTTTTACAATATCAGATGCATCAACTAAAAGTTTTTCGGATTCACGAACATAGACAAATCCTCTTGAAATAATTTCTGGACCTGCCTTAAGGTGATTACGATCTTTACTAAGTGTCACGACCACAACTAAAATCCCGTCTTGTGATAATAGCCTTCTGTCTCTTAACACAATGTTACCAACGTCTCCAACACCTAATCCATCTATTAATACATTGCCTGTATTTACTTTATTTCCATAAGTGGCTTCTTGATTAACAAACTCAATCGCTTCTCCCTTATCTACTAGAAATATCTGATCCGTTTTCATTCCTAGTGATTCAGCAACCTTTGCATGAGCTCTTTGCATTCGAAATTCACCATGAATCGGAATTAAATATTTAGGGTTCATAAGATTAAGCATCAATTTAATCTCTTCTTGATAGCCGTGACCAGCAACATCAATCTTCTTATCATATACAACATTGACACCGGCACGATATAAAAGATCTATTGACTTTGCAATAGTTATTTCTGTAGCAGGGGTAGATGCAGTAGCCACTATAACTGTATCTCCTTGCTTAATCTGTATTTGTTTATGTGTTCCTTTTGCAAGCTTAGAAAGAGCACTTACTGGATCTCCTTGATAACCTGATGCCACCATAACAACCTCATGGTCAGCTAGTTTTGAACGATCATTCCATGCTACAAGTGTCTCCTCAGGTAAATGGATATAATCCAATTCTTTTGCAATTTCAAGTGACTCGTTTAACTTTTTCCCTACGAATACTACTTTTCTTTTTGATTCTTTTGCTGCTTGTACAATATTTTGCAGACGTTGAATATTAGTTGCATACGACACTATAATAATTCGACCAGTCTGTTGATAAAAGGCTTCACTAAGGAAACTCGCTACCTGACTTTCTGATCCTGAATAACCTGGCTTTTCGGCATTCATACTATCTGATAAAAGACACAAAACACCTTTTCTACCGATTTGTGCCATCTTTTCTAAATCCGCACCATACAAGCCAATTGATGTTTGATCAAACTTATAATCACCTGTATAGACAATGGCACCTTGTGGTGTATCAAAAATAATTCCGATCGAATCAGGAATATTATGTGTTGTTCTAAAAAACGAGACAGATATCTCTTCGAATTGAATCGACTGATGCTGATCTACTTCATGAAACTCGACTATCTGATTTCCCTTTAATTCTTCTTTCACTAACCCTAATGTAAATTTAGTACCATATACAGGAGCAGTTAACTTTTTTAGAATATATGGAAGCCCACCTATTTGTTCCGGATGACCATGTGTTAAAAAGATTCCAACTATTTTATTTTGATTTTCTATCAAGTAAGAAATATCGGGAATTACTGCATCAATACCGAACATTTCATCACCTGGTACCATTAAGCCTGCTTCAACAATAAAAATTTGATTGTTCGTCTCTAGGACGTACATATTCTTGCCGATTTCGCCGGCTCCCCCGAGTGCAAATACTTTAATTTTCTCTATTTCCTTCGTAGCCAATGTATAATCCTCCTGTGTCAATAAAAAAATAAAGCCCGTTCATTGCTATATCCACATTATAACTGATGAAATAAATGGAATACAAGATAATTATAGGAAGGTAGAGAAACCTCCATCAACAAGTGGCAAGGTGTACTGAAGGCAATAACAAGAAAATCTTCCATTTATCTCGAGTAACAGGGTATTATAGTTATCTCTAACAAACAAAAAAACCAGCCTGTATAGGCTGATTCTTTTATATCGTATTCAGTACTTTAGTTAAGGTACTTCTTTCTTGATCTGTAAGTGGAACCAATGGCAATCTTACTGAACCAACATCCAATCCTTTTAGCTGCAAAGCAGTCTTTACTGGCGTGGGACTTGGAGCTTGAAATAGAGATTTCATAATCGGCAACAGGCGCTGATGCTGTTTTGCTGCAGATGTATAATCACCAGATTGAAAGGATTGAACCATGTTTTGCATTTCGTTCCCAATAATATGGGATGCAACAGATACAATTCCTTTACCACCAATTGATAATACTGGTAAAGTTAACCCATCATCTCCGCTATATAAATCAAAATCCTCTGGTGTGGCTGCAATGATAGCTGTCATGGCATCTAGGTCACCACTTGCCTCTTTAACTGCAACAATGTTTTTAATTTCTGATAGCTTTACAATTGTATCAACTGACATATTCACTACAGAGCGTCCTGGAATATTATAAAGCATTACTGGAAGCGAAGTAGATTCAGCAATTGTCTTAAAGTGCAAGTACATTCCTTCTTGATTCGGCTTATTATAATAAGGTGCTACTAGCATAACTGCATCAACACCAGCTTCTTCAGCCTTTTTAGTTAATTCTATTGACTGTCTTGTATTATTACTACCTGTTCCAGCTATGACAGGTACTCTACCTTCAACTACACTAACCACATGCTTAAATAACGCAACCTTTTCTTCACTTGTTAAAGTAGGAGATTCTCCAGTTGTTCCTGATATAACAAGAGAATCAGACCCGTTCTTAATCAAGTAGTTTACTAATTGAGTCGTCTTTGCAAAATCTATATTCCCTTTACTATCAAATGGTGTAACCATTGCTGTAGAAACTTTTCCAAAATCCATTGCAAATTCCTCCTTAAACCTAACTTTCAACTTCACTTTCTGCTAAATTAAACGCATCATGTAGCGAATTCACAGCTAACACTAAATCATCTTCCTTAACTAGCACCCAAATCGTTGTATTACTGTCTGCTGATTGAAGGATTTGAATACCATTTTCAGAGAGAGCTGTTACTATTTTAGAAGTAACTCCTGGAACACCACTCATCCCTGCACCTACTGCAGATACCTTTGCACATTTCCTTGTAACAACTGGTTCGTACCCAAGTCCTTCCAGAATTTCGATTGCTTGGTCTGTGTGATCGCCCGACACAGTATATACTACTCCAGTAGGTGTGATATTAAAGAAATCAACACTGATCTCAGCATTTGCCATCGCTTTAAAGACTTCTTTTTGGGTATTATAATGTCCTTCTTTTGAAAGTACTTTAAATTGAGAAACATTCGAAACGTGAGCAATCCCCGTAATAACTCTTTCGTTAAAGTCAGTGCCCTTCTTGGCATTTCCTAAAGTAGTAACAAGTGTTCCTGTAGTATCTGAATACGTAGAACGAACTCTAATCGGAACCTTTCCATGCATGGCAATTTCAACTGCTCTAGGATGAATTACTTTTGCCCCTTGATAGGCCATATTACAAATTTCTGTATAGGTGACTATGTCAAGTGAACGGGCATTTTCAACAATCCTAGGGTCCGCAGTCATGACACCTTCCACATCGGTAAAGATATCAATCCATTCAGCATTTAAGGCAACACCTAACGCGGATGCAGACGTATCACTTCCACCTCTACCTAATGTGGTAATAAAACCATCTTTTGATAACCCTTGAAAGCCAGCCACTACAATGACATCATTATCATTAAGCATGTCAACCAGTTCATCACACTGCATATCAATAATTTTGGCATTTAAATGTTCATTATTCGTTCGGAAGCCCGCCTTTGCTCCAGTGATTGCTGTTGCTTTAATACCTCTTTCGTTTAACATGCTTGAAAATACAATAGAAGAAATTGTTTCACCACATGATAACAAAAGATCGTATTCCCGCTTACTAATCTTACCTTTGGTCCCACCAACTAGGTTTAACAAAGTATCTGTCGCATATGGGTCTCCACTTCTACCCATCGCAGATACAACTGCCACTACTTTATAACCAGATGACATGGCTTCTTGTACATGCCTAATAGCATGCAGACGACTTTCCTCATTTTTAACTGATGTCCCACCAAACTTTTGAACAATAATTTTCATCTTGCCACCCCCTTTATCATTGTTAGAGGAAAAAGGGAGTCACTACTCCCTTTTTGACTATAAAATTAGGATTACTTCACAATACCTAATTTAACTAAGCTTTCAGCGATCTGAACAGAGTTCCAAGCAGCACCTTTTAATAGATTATCTGATACAACCCACATATGAAATCCTTTATCATCTGTTAGGTCTTTACGAATTCTACCAACAAACACATCATTCTTACCAACACTATGGGCAGGCATTGGATATTCCTGTTCACTTGGATTATCCTGAAGAGTCACTCCGGGTGCTGATGCAAGTAATGTCTTTATATCGTTAGAAGTAACACCTTCTTTTTCTACCTCAATAAATACACTTTCAGAATGGCCAGTCGCAATCGGTAATCTTACGCAGGTTGCAGCAACCGAAAGATCTTCCATTCCCATAATTTTCTTTGTTTCATTAATCATCTTCATTTCCTCAAAAGTAAATCCATTATCTTGGAATTTATCAATTTGTGGAATTGCATTAAACGCAATTTGATATTTTTTTTCATCAGCACTTACTGGTAATATTTCTGGTGTAAATTCCTTACCATCTATGATTGCTTTTGTTTGATTCATTAGCTCATCCACAGCTGCAGCTCCTGCACCTGAGACAGCTTGGTAGGTTGAAACAATTATTTTCTTAAGTCCATATGCCTGACGCACTGGTTCTAAAGCTACAACCATTTGAATGGTAGAGCAATTAGGATTTGCAATGATTCCATTATAATCAAAAAGTGCCTTCTCGTTTACCTCAGGAACAACAAGAGGTGTATTTTCATCCATACGGAATGCACTTGTATTATCTACGACAATTGCCCCTCTTTTTACTGCTTCTGGAGCAAGTTCTTTAGAAACAGATCCACCCGCACTAAAAAGAGCTATTTGAACACCTTCAAAGCTTTCTGGAGTAGCTTCTTGTACAGTGAACTCTTCTCCTTTGAAAACTACTATCTTTCCTGCAGAACGTTTTGAAGAAAGTAGAGTCAGCTTTGAGATTGGAAAGTCTCTGTCTTGTAATGTTTTAAGCATTTGTTCCCCAACAGCACCAGTTGCTCCTACGACTGCAACATGAAAACCATTTACCATTTTTATATATACCCCTTCCACTTTTAACCAAAGATATTATGACAAGCAAAGGAAGGAGAAAATGTTATTCTCTCCTTCAATTAATACCTTTTATTGTATCATATCTCTATACAATAGAAGAGTAAATTTTCTACTCCTCATCTAGAAATCTTTCAATAATAACAGGCTGTAATTGCTTCCCTTCAAGAGCTGCCACTACAGTATCTACTAGTGAACTCATTCTAGCAACCATTGAATTAGGCTTTTTGTCTGGCGCATCTTGACCAAATGGAATGAAGTAAATATTCTTAGTTGACATTAGTTTCATCAGGTTCATACCATTTAAGCCTAACGCGTCATTTGTAGAAATACCTAACACAACAGGCTTTTGATTTCTTAAAGTTGCTTTAGCAGCCATTAATACAGGTGAATCAGTCATTGCATTAGCAAATTTACTCATTGAATTCCCTGTTAATGGAGAAACGATCATACAATCTAAAGGAAGCTTTGGACCTAGTGGCTCAGCCTTAACAATGGAATCAATTAGCTTATTGCCAGTAATCTCTTCTAGTTTCCCAATCCATTCATCACCATCGCCAAATCTTGTATTCGTTAACCGAACTGTATCTGTAGCAACAGGAATTACTTCAGCTCCTGCTTCCATTAGCTTCTCAATTTGTGGAACAACTGCATCATACGTACAATGAGAACCTGTTAAACCAAATCCAATTCGTTTTCCTTTTAAAGATGTCATTATGCATTCCCCTTCCTATCTAAAACATCTTCCTTTAATAATTGTGTTAACACATTCGCTACAATTTGCCCTGCTGTCTTTGGAGCAACAATTCCCGGTAGACCAGGTGCTAACAAAGCTTTAATTCCTCTTTTTTCAGCGTAACGAAAATCAGTACCACCTGGCTTAGAAGCTAAATCAATAATTAAGGTGTGAGGTGGCATTTTAGAAATTACACTAGCTGTTACAATCTGATGAGGAACGGTATTGATGCAAACATCAATATCCTGAACCTCTTGCTCTAAATCTGAAAGTTGAAAAGGTTTCATTCCCATTTCAAATATCCTTGCAAGATGCTCACTCTTCCTAGCTCCTACCCTGACATTTGCTCCTAACGCTGCGAACGACCTTGCTACACTAAGCCCAACGCGTCCCATACCTAAGACAACGACATTTGAGCTATGAATTGTCATTTCTGTATGCTGAATCACCATCATAATTGTTCCTTCTACGGTAGGAATTGAGTTATAAATGGCTACGTCGTCTCGTTCAAATAACTTAACTAATTTTCGGTTTGTAGAATCTACTAGACCATCTAGATAGTTGTTACTAATACCTGAGTAGATCGTACAATGCTCTGGTGTCTTGGACATGAGCTCATTCGTTAATACAACTTTTTCATTTGAAAAAATTGTATCAACCTCTCCTTCACTATTTGTGCCGGCTACTGGTAGGATGATGGCATCAATTTCTGTGAAGTCTACTTCATCTATTTGTTCCTTTGAAGCACCAGTGAAGCCATGATCAAGCTGATCAAAGCCAATTAATGAAAGCTTTGCATCCAAATCAGTCAGCTTTCGGATGACTTCAAGCTGTCTTGCATCACCACCAATTACTGCTATATGCAATCCAGTTAACATGGTTTTCATTCACCTTCTTTTTGTAATCTGGCAATTTTTAATACAAATGCCTTAACGATTCTGTGCACTTTACTTCAACATCTTATGTAGGAGGCTATTATTAGGTGAATAATTATGTTCATTGGAGAAATGGAATATCTCGGTTAGTTACTAGCAGAGCCTATAAAACAGCGATTTAACTTTTTTTATACGAAGAAAAAAAGATGCTTTAAGCCATTTACTGGCTCAAAACATCTCTTAGTTTTACTTTCTATTTGCGTAAGGAGGATCCTCATGGACATCAATGATAATCATATCTGCACCAATTTTCTTAATATGATGCCATGGGACTCGAATATCTGTACCTTGTCTCTTAAAACCAAACCATTTTATAGTTGGAATGATGAAAGCCTTAATATGTCCGGTTGTTTCATCAATTTCAAGATCTGTTTGACCCAGAATCCCTAGACGTTCTGCTCGCTTCATATCAACAATCTCTTTTCCACTTAGCTCACTTAGTCTCATATCACACTTCCTTTTTTTATGGACTATCCCTTAATATATATGTATCGAAAAACTTAAAAAAAATGCCTGTAAGATGGTCTCTTACAGACATTTTGTTCTTGGTTAAGAAATTATACTTTTTCATTTCTTGTTACTTAGCCCGTCATCATTACTGCCGGGGCTCTTGCGCCTTTTGTTTTATTGAATAGCCTCGGGTAGCTTTCCATCTGGACTCACAAGTGATACTGAAGGTTCTGTATTAAAAATCGTAGTTGCTAGTTGGTTAACAGATTCCTCTGTTACCTCATTAACATATTCCAGAATCTCATCTAGCGTTCGATGTCTCTTTAATAGTAGTTCATTCTTCCCATTACGGCTCATCCTACTATTTGTACTTTCAAGACTCAACATTAAACTGCCCTTAATCTGTTCCTTACTATTTACAAGTTCTTTAGTTGTAATACCTTTATCCATTAACGTAGATAGGGTTTGTTGAATGGTGTCATACAATACATTCAACTGTTGACTCCCTGTTCCACCATAAATGGTTAGCATTCCATTATCCTTGAAGGAGGAATGATATGAGTATACAGAGTAAGCTAACCCTCTTTGCTCTCGAACCTCTTGAAACAGTCGGCTACTCATACTTCCACCTAGAACATTATTTAATACAATGAGGCTATAGATTTTTTCATGCCCAACCTGAAGACCATTGTAACCTAGGCATAAATGCGCTTGCTCTGTTTCCTTTTTTCTAGCCAATTTTTCATGATAAAATGTGGGTGCCGATGTTTCAGCCAAATTTTTTCCTGTTTCATAGCTTCCGAAAAATTGTTCAACTACCTTAATAAACTCTTCGTCAATGTTTCCAGCTATAGAGACAACCACGTTTTCAGGTATATATGTTTCATTCATATAATTTCGTAACGTATCACCATTAAATGTAGTAAGAGTTTCCTCTGTTCCAAGGATCGGGTATCCTAGTGCATGATCCTTATAAGCAGCTCTACTTAATAAGTCATGAACGATATCATCCGGAGTATCCTCATACATTTTAATTTCCTCGAACACAACATTCTTTTCTTTCTTTAGCTCTTCTTCATCAAAGGTAGAATTAAAGAACATATCTGCCAATACCTCTAGGGCATAATTCGCATGCTCATCCAACACCTTTGCATAATAACAGGTATATTCCTTAGAAGTAAAAGCATTCACTTGACCGCCAATACTATCAAATGATTCAGCAATCTCTCGAGCAGAACGTGTTTTTGTTCCTTTAAAGAACATATGTTCAAGGAAGTGAGAAACGCCGTTATTTTCAGGTGTCTCATTTCTAGAGCCTGTTCCAATCCAAACACCAATTGCTACTGATCTTACGGTTGGAATATTTTCAAGTACGATTCTTACTCCATTTTTGCAGGTAAATTTTTTAATCAAAATCTTTCCTCCTAAATAAGGATCTCTCCTACATGATATGTCTATTATTGCTTTTCTTGTGATATAGGTGGAAGATCTACTCTCTTTTCACTCAACAGGTTTGTTACATGACCTAACTTCAAATTCTTTTCTTTTATTCTAACAATGAGTGAATCCAAAGACTTTGCTGTAGAATCTGTAGGGTGCATTAATATTAATGCTCCTGGATGAACCTTATTCATCACCCTCTCAATGAGAGTTTCAGGTGTTGGTTTTTGCCAATCAATGGTGTCTACACTCCATAAAATCGTTCCCAACTCTAATTCTGACGCTATGTTTACTACCTCTTGACGGTAGCTACCGCTTGGTGGTGCAAACCATGTTGGTTTCTTCCCTGTGGTTGCTTCAATGACATTATTTGTTGAGACTAATTGCTCGCGTACTAAAGAAGTTGTCATTGTTTTAAGATTAGGGTGATTGTAAGAGTGATTCCCGACTTCATGACCAGCATCCACAATCATTTTTGCTAGATCAGGATTTTCTTTGACCCATCGCCCCTCCAGAAAAAACGTAGCACTTACCTTGTGCTTTTTTAAGGTTTCAAGCATAGATGGAATGTACTCATTACCCCAAGCAACATTTATGATAAATGACACCATGTGCTTGTCAGGGTGACCTCGATAAATAGGTTCTGGTGGTAAATCAGATAAATGAATAGAAGGAGGTACCTCTTTGTACACTAATTTCTTTGAATCAAACATACCTTCTTTTTTCATATTCTCATATGATGCTTCTATATCTACTTTTAACCCGTTATACCCAGGTGTTGCTTTCCAAACCTTATCTACCTCGGCATTCTGAGGACTTTTCTCATACTTTTCTACATTAGATTTAATTTCGTCGTACAATGAATCAACCTGTTTAGATACCATCATCACACTGGGCTGTTTTAGCTCAGATAAATAAAAACTAGTATAGGGATTTTGAACGGACCCCAATGTTACTAATAATATTGAAGAAAAAGTAAATAACTGCAATGTCATTCTTTTCATTTTTTAACATCCCCCTTGTAAATAAAAATATGTAAAAGGGGGACAAGGTAGAACAAAAAGCTCAGGCGCTCCTTAGCTTCAGGCATAGCAAATGTTCCTTGAAGAGAAAAAAGATGATCTTCCCTTTTACTCTTCAAGTGGTATCCCGGTCTATCTGGCGCTTTATTTAAATTATAGAAAATAATAAAAAGAAAAAAATTACTTGTAATTGCTTATTCTTGAACAAAAAGAAGCCGGATTCCCAGCTTCTTCTTAAGGTTTTATTCGGCATCTCTGCCTATAAAGCCCAATGGTTACACTACGAAAAGCTAGTTCTCAGAACACTAGACTTCTCAGCTTCACCCTGCTTTAAGATGTTGGGTTGGCATCCTTTTGCTCTTTTAGCACGACTTTACGTGAGAGGTTAACACGACCTTGCTTGTCTACTTCCGTTACCTTCACTAGGATCTCATCACCGATTGACACGACATCTTCCACTTTTCCAACTCGCTCTTCAGCCAGCTCAGAAATATGTACGAGCCCATCTTTCCCGCTAAATAGCTCTACAAATGCACCAAACTTTTCAATTCTTTTTACTTTTCCTAGATACATCTGCCCAACTTCAACTTCTCGGACAATATCTTCGATAATCTTTTTAGCTTTTTGGTTCATGTCTTCATGAATAGAAGAGATAAATACTGTTCCATCCTGTTCTATATCAATCTTAACACCAGTCTCTTCAATAATTTTATTGATTTGCTTACCACTTGGTCCAATGACATCTCTAATTTTATCTGGGTTGATCGACATTGTTAGGATTTTTGGAGCATATTGTGACAGCTGAGCACGTGGTTCGTTAATTACGCTTAACATATGCTCTAAGATGTGTAGTCTTCCTGTTCTAGCTTGTGTTAAGGCTTCCTCTAAAATTTCGCGGGATAAGCCTTCAATTTTTATATCCATTTGAAGAGCTGTTACACCTTTAGAAGTACCTGCTACTTTGAAATCCATATCCCCTAAATGATCTTCCATTCCTTGAATATCCGATAAAATGGTATAATGCTCGCCCTTTTTAACAAGCCCCATTGCAATACCTGCTACCGGTGCTTTAATCGGTACTCCTGCATCCATCATTGCTAATGTACTTGCGCAAATACTTGCCTGAGAAGTAGAACCATTAGATTCTAGAACTTCAGAAACCAAGCGGATTGTATATGGAAAATCCTTTTCAGAAGGAATAATCGGCTCAAGAGCACGTTCACCTAAAGCACCATGTCCTATTTCACGACGACCTGGTCCTCTCATTGGACCTGTTTCTCCAACACTAAAGAGTGGGAAGTTATAATGATGCATGAAACGCTTTTCCTCTTCTACACCTAGTCCATCTAAGATTTGCACATCTCCTAAAGCTCCTAATGTACAAATACTTAATGCCTGGGTTTGTCCTCTAGTAAATAGACCTGATCCATGTGTTCTTGGCAATAGACCAATTTCTGAAGCAAGTGGACGGATTTCATCCTACTTTCTTCCATCCGGACGAACCTTCTCTTGTGTGATCAGGCGACGCACCTCTTCTTTTACGAGCATATAAAGAACTTCAGAAACCTGTTTTAAGACGCTTCCCTCAACTTCTTTTGCTTCGTATTGAGCAAGAACTTCTTTTCTTACTTCATTAATTGCATCTTCACGAGCATGCTTTTCAAAAACTTGAACAGCCTTATTTAATTTTACCTCAGCTAGTTCACGAACTTCTTGCTCGATTGTAGCATCAACTTGATAAAGAACAACTTCACGTTTCTCTTTACCAACCTTTGCAATAATTGATTCTTGGAACTCAATAAGGCGTTTAATTTCTTCATGACCAAACATAATTGCTTCAAGCATAATTTCTTCTGGTACTTCATCTGCACCAGCTTCTACCATGTTAATAGCATCCTTTGTACCAGCTACAACTAGATGGATGTCAGACTTCTCCATTAGTTCAACAGATGGGTTAATGATAAACTCATCATTTACTCTTCCCACTGTTACTCCAGCGATTGGTCCTTCAAACGGGATATCAGATACACTTAGTGCTAAAGATGAACCGAACATTGCAGCCATCTCAGAAGAACAATCCTGATCAACACTCATTACAATACTAATAACCTGTACTTCATTACGGAAGCCCTCAGCAAATAACGGACGAATTGGACGGTCAATTAAACGACTTGCTAAAATTGCCTTTTCACTTGGACGTCCTTCACGCTTAATAAAGCCTCCAGGAATCTTACCAACTGCATATAAGCGTTCTTCATAATTTACTGTTAGAGGAAAGAAGCTTAAATCCTTTGGTTCTTTTGATGCAGTTGCTGTAGATAAAACTGCAGTATCACCGTAACGAATCATTACTGCTCCACTCGCTTGTTTTGCGAATTGTCCTACTTCAACTGTTAGTGGACGACCTGCCCAATTGGTGGAAAATATTTGTTTTTCTTGTCCCATATATGTACCCCTCTCTTGCTTTAAAAGTTCCTATGTATTTTTCAAATTAAATAATAAGCCAATAGTTAGTATTTCCTATAATATCTAAAACATATCAATTGTCTGCATATATGTAAATATTTTTTGTAATAAAACCCATAAAACGTACTATAAATGTAATGTATTGGAAAATTTATTTAGGATAATAAAAAAGCGGGATTACAATCCCGCTTTTTTACTAGGGAACAAAGTTCCCCTAAAAACGTCCTATTATCTACGTAAACCAAGCTTGTTGATTAGCTCGCGATAACGAGTAACGTCTTTGTTTCTTAAGTAGTTAAGTAAGTTACGACGCTTACCTACCATCTTTAAAAGACCACGACGTGAATGGTGATCCTTCTTGTGCGTGCGTAAATGATCATTTAACGTGTTGATTTGCTCTGTTAGGACAGCAATCTGTACTTCTGGTGATCCTGTATCAGAAGCGTGAGTTTTGTACTCACTAATGATTTCATTTTTGCGTTCTTGTGTTAAAGCCATCCTTTTCACCTCCTAATTTTCATCCCCGATTACCGAGCAAGCGTCGGTGATTCGACTTGCCAAGCAATGGTTCATAACATACGCTTATTATCATACCTAATCTAGCTTCATATTGCAAGTCTATTATAACTTCACCTTGAAGAATTCCTTTGCTTCCTTAACATCCTCATGAATTCTTGTTACAAGCTCCTGAATTCCATTAAACTTCTGCTCATCCCTAATTCTATTATGGAAGATTAATTCTACAGATTCACCATATATATTCTGATCAAAATCAAAGAGGTGGACTTCAATAGATTTTTCAGTAAGTTTTTGATGAAAGGTTGGTTTATAACCAATATTACAAACCCCTTTATAATACTCACCAAGAACATTTAACTCAACAGCATATACACCTGTTTTAGGAAGGTGGTAAGGCTCTACAAGTCCGATATTCGCTGTTGGAAATCCTATTGTGGATCCACGTTTTTCACCATGAACTATTTTTCCCCTAATGTTATAGAACCTTCCTAGTAGATTCGGTATTTCGTTAACCTGGCCATTTTCAAGAAGCTTTCTAATATAGGATGAACTAATTTTTTCACTTTGGAGGTGGACCTTATCAATGACAGTTTGTGTGAATTGACCTCGAGAGTGAAACGGAATTGTTTCCATTGTTCCCTTCCCCATTTTCCCATAAGTAAAATCAAAGCCAGCCACAACATGTTTTACATTCAAGTTAATTATATATTCATCAACAAATTCTTGAGGAAGTAATTGAGAAAACTCTTCCGAAAAATCTACGATATATAATTCATCGATTCCAAGCTTCTCGATGGCTTCAATTTTTTCATGCAGTGGGGTTAGCATATGTTGAATCGCTTGCTCTTTCCTTAAGATAACTGAAGGATGAGGATGAAAGGTCATAACGGCACTCTTGATTCCTTTTTGTCCTGCCAATTCCTTCGCAGTTAAAATTACCTTCTGATGCCCAATATGTACACCATCAAAATAACCAAAGGCCATCACCTTTTGAGCCTGCATCTTATTTGCAATTTTTGGGGGATGGCTTAAATAAATTGTTTCCACGTCGATCACCTTATTTCTAGTAATACCCCACCTAAATGTATAGAACCTTTGTTGGTTTCATTAACCCTGGCTTAGTAGGGTGTTTTTCATAGATAGCAAGGGCTTGGCCTGATTGATCTAATAACAGTACTTGATGATGCTCCTCAAGAATAGGAGACGTTTCCAGCACTGCACCATTCCTGACTTTTACTGCTACTTTATCATCAATTTCCAAGTTAGGCAAATGCTTAAGTGCTCGTTCAATCGGGATTAATATCGAATCTATTGCTCCAGTTTCCATTGCCTGCTCAATTTCTTCAAACGTTGAACATTCATCTAATTGAAAAGGGCCAGAGGCAGTCCTAACAAGATGTGACATGTGCGCTGGATAGCCAAGCTCCTCTCCGATCGTAACGGCTAGGGTTCTGACATATGTTCCTTTACTACAAGTAACCTTAAATGAAAAGCTGATTTGATTTCCCTCAAAGGAATCCCGATCATCTAATAAATTTAGGTCATATATTGTGATATCTCTCGATGGACGTTCAATCGTTTGTCCTTTTCTTGCATACTCATATAATTTTTTTCCATTTACTTTAACTGCAGAATACATAGGAGGAGTTTGTTTAATCTCACCGGTTAACTTATGTAGAACCTGTAAAATTTCATCTCGGGTAATGACTCGGTCAACAGGAACTTCCTTTACTGTTTCACCTGATGCGTCTTCAGTGGTAGTGGAATAACCTAATGTGACCTCGCCCACATAGGTTTTACTGTCACCCGTCATGTACTCTGCTATTTTGGTTGCTCTTCCAATACAAATTGGAAGAACCCCAGTTACGTCTGGGTCTAATGTCCCTGTATGACCGACCTTTTTGGTTTTCAGTATTTTTCGTAGTTTAAACACACAATCATGAGAGGTTAATCCTTTAGGCTTATGTAATAAAAGTATTCCTTCCATTTTTACCTCCAAAAGCTATTGATTTGATTAAACAAAACTGGATAGACTTTTTGTCTATCCAGTGTTTGTTAATCATCATTAAACTTCATCTTGTTGTGAAGATTTATTTAGTTCAGATAGCAATGATTCAATACGGTTACCGTAGTCCACTGATTCATCGAATTCGAATGTAATCTCAGGTGTTTTACGTAAACGAATTCGCTGGCCAATCTCACTTCGAATAAACCCTTTTGCCTTCGCTAACCCTTTTAATGTGTTTTGTCTTTGTTCTTCATCTCCTAAAACAGAAATGAATACTTTTGCTTGTTGGAGGTCTCCTGTAACTTCAACATCAGTCACAGTTACAAACCCTACGCGAGGGTCTTTAATTTTTCGACCGATAATTTCACCGAGCTCTTTTTTCATTTGCTCTCCAACTCGAGTTGCACGTAAACTCATACGATCACCTCGTTTAATACCATTCAAAGTTAGTAACGGCTCTTTCTATTTCCGGAAAGGAATCAATCATCTTCAAGCAATTTTGTAATTCTCTTTCAGTTGCTTGTTTAGATGAAGTTATGGCAACTACGCCTATAGTGGTTCGTTGCCATACATCTTGATGATCAATTTCTGAAACCGATACGTTAAATTTTTGCTTCAGTCTAGATATGATTCTTTGAAGAACTGCACGCTTCTCCTTTAACGACTGTGCATTATAAATGAAGCATTCACATTCAACAAATCCAATCATTATCTTTTAATTTCCTGCATCACATAAGCCTCAATGATATCGCCTTCTTTAATATCATTGAACTTTTCGATTGTAATTCCGCACTCATAGTTTTGAGCGACTTCTTTAACATCATCTTTAAATCGCTTTAATGTATCTAACTTTCCTTCGAATACAACGATTCCATCACGGATCACACGAACTCCGCTATCACGAGTGATTTTACCGTCAGTAACATAACTTCCTGCAATGGTTCCAACTTTAGAAACTTTAAAGGTAGTACGAACTTCAGCTTGCCCAATCACTTTTTCTTCAAATTCTGGGTCAAGCATCCCCTTCATCGCTGATTCAATTTCATCAATTACATTGTAAATGATACGATGTAAACGAACATCAACATCTTCTTGTTCAGCAGTCTTCTTCGCGTTAACGTCTGGACGTACATTAAATCCGATGACAATCGCATTAGAAGCAGAAGCAAGTATAATATCTGATTCAGTAATTGCACCAACACCCGTGTGGATGATTTTTACGCGAACACCTTCAACCTCAATCTTTTGAAGAGAAGCTGCAAGTGCTTCAGCTGAACCTTGAACATCAGCTTTAACGATAATATTAATGTCTTTAATATCACCTTGTTTAATCTGTTCAAATAGATCATCCAAGCTAAGCTTCGCTTTATCACCACGTTGCTCAATGAGTTGCTTTTGGGCACGTGCTTCCCCTACAGATCTTGCCATCTTTTCGTCAGCAAAAACCATAAATGGATCTCCTGCTAAGGGTACTTCATTTAGTCCTGTTATCTCAACTGGGGTAGATGGACCAGCCTCTTTAACACGACGACCAATATCGTTTACCATAGCACGAACGCGTCCAAAGCTATTACCTACAACGATTGGATCCCCAATACGTAGCGTACCATTTTGAACTAGAAGTGTTGCTACAGAGCCACGCCCTTTGTCTAATTGAGCTTCTACAACAGTACCTGTTGCAAAACGCTTAGGATTAGCTTTCCATTCTTCTACTTCACTTACTAATAAAATCATTTCCAATAAATCTTCAATACCTTCACCATTTAAGGCAGAAACTGGTACGAAAATCGTATCTCCACCCCAAGCTTCTGGAACTAAACCATGCTCAGTTAGTTCCTGCATAACACGGTCCGGATTAGCAGCAGGTTTGTCAATTTTGTTAACTGCGACAATAATTGGAACCTCTGCAGCTTTCGCATGATTAATTGCTTCAACTGTTTGAGGCATTACTCCATCATCAGCTGCAACAACTAAGATGGTGATATCTGTAATCTTCGCACCACGAGCACGCATTGTAGTGAATGCAGCATGACCTGGAGTATCTAAGAAGGTAATCTTCTTTTCGTTTACTTCTACCTGATAAGCTCCAATATGCTGGGTAATTCCCCCTGCTTCTCCCTCTGTCACTTTTGTATGACGGATGGAGTCTAATAAAGTTGTTTTACCGTGGTCAACGTGACCCATGATTGTTACAACTGGTGGACGAATTTGAAGATTCTCATCCTTATCTTCCATTTCATAACCTTCGAATTCTGTTTCTTCATATTCAATCTCTTCTTCTACTTCAACCCCATATTCACCTGCAATCAATTCAATTGTATCCTTATCAAGTGATTGGTTGATTGATGCCATTACACCAAGTACAAGAAGCTTTTTGATAATTTCTGAAGGCTCTTTCCCTAAACTAGCAGCTAGCTCAGCAACAGTTAGTGACCCCGAAAAAATAATTTTTTCAGGAAGTTCCGTTACTTTCCCCACCGTAGTCTGTTTCGCATTTTTCTTATGACGATTTTTTTGGAAAGCAACTTGCTCTTGCTGACCCGTTTTTTTGTTATCTTTTTCTTTACGCTTATTAGCACCCTTCTTCTTAGTAGGGGTGTTGTCTACTACATCGTCATCTTCATCATATGCTGCAGCCTTATTCTTTACAGTTGCAGTAGCTTCAGGTTTTTTCTTGTCATCCTCACCTGTCTTACTTTCTGCAGCTTTTGGTTCCTGAACTTGAGATCCTTGAAAACGCTGATCTAGCTTTTCAACAACATCGTCCTCAATTGTTGTCATATGGTTTGATACTTCTACGTTTAATTCTTTTAGTATATTAATCACTTCTTTACTTGATATGTTTTGTTTTTTTGCATATTCATAAACACGTATTTTACTCATACGTTCACCCCCGAATTTATTCCTCGAGCAATGCGTTCAGCTTTTTGGCAAACCCCTCATCCAGTATACCAACGACAACTCGCGCATCTTTTCCAATGGCTTCACCAAGCTCATACCTATTTTCAACTCGACGAAGTGGTACTTTGTAAAATGTACATTTATCGCTTATCTTTTTTTCAGTATTTGCTGAGGCGTCCTTTGATAACAGAACAAGCTTAACTTTATTTCGCTGAATCTCTTTTACAACCAGTTCCTCCCCAGAAGTAATCTTCCGCGCTCGAGTAGCTAGTCCTACAAGAGATTTCCATGGTTGTTGGTTCACTACTGTTGATTCTCCTTTTCCACTAGAGAAAGTAATTCCTCATAGATGGATTCATCAATCTTGGTCTTTAAGTGACTCGCTAATATGTTTTTCTTTTTTGCTTGCAAGATAATATCCTTATCTTTACTAAGATACGCGCCTCGACCAGCTAACTTTCCAGTTAGATCGATTGAAATATCCCCTTCTTTAGAGCGGACAATTCTGATTAGATCTTTCTTATCCTTCATTTCTTGGCTTGCTACACACTTTCTTAAGGGAACCTTGCGATTTCTCACCTAACTTCACCTCTTACTCTAATTCCTCTACCGGCAGCTTGTGATCTTCTAACATAGCTCCTGAACCAAGAATATCTAACTTTTCTGCATCAGAATGGCTCTTAATATCAATTTTCCAGCCTGTTAGCTTTGCAGCTAGACGAGCATTTTGACCACGTTTACCAATAGCCAGTGAGAGCTGATTATCAGGTACGATTACAGTTGTGGCTTTATCGTCTTCATTAACAATAACTTCCTCAACTTGTGAAGGACTTAATGCATTCGCAACAAACTCAATAGGATCTTTTGACCATTTAACAATGTCAATTTTTTCACCTTTTAATTCATTTACAATTGCTTGCACACGGCCACCTTTAGGTCCGACACAAGATCCAACAGGATCTAAATCTGGATTATCTGTATGCACTGAAATTTTAGAACGATCGCCGGCTTCACGGGCAACTGATTTAATTTCAACAGTCCCATCAAAAATTTCTGGAACTTCTAGTTCAAATAAACGTTTTAATAAACCGGGATGAGTTCTCGAAACAAAAATTTGAGGACCCTTAGTTGTTCTTTCAACTTTCGTAATAAAGACTTTTATTCTGTCATGAGGCTTATATGTTTCATTTGGCATTTGTTCAGCGGCTGGTAACAACGCTTCAATTTTGCCTAGGTTAACATATATGAACCTCGCATCCTGTCTCTGGACAATTCCAGTCATAATATCCTCTTCACGGTCTATGAACTCAGAATAAATAACGCCTCTTTCTGCTTCACGAACACGTTGAGTAACTACCTGTTTAGCGGTCTGAGCAGCAATTCGTCCGAAATCCTTTGGAGTTACTTCGATTTCAATTACATCCCCAACTTGGTAGTTTGGATTAATTAATCGAGCCTGTTCTGCAGATATTTCAAGTCTAGGATCAAACACATCATCTACAACATCTTTACGTGCAAATACACGCATAGACCCACGCTCAGGATTAACATCTACTCTCACATTTTGAGCTTGATTAAAATTTCGTTTATAAGCAGAAATAAGTGCTGCTTCAATTGCATCTAGTAAGATATCTTTACTAATTCCCTTTTCTTTTTCTAGCATGATAAGGGCATCTAATAGCTCACTACTCATTTTTTGGATCCCCCTTAATAGATCATCTAATTTTCAAAAAAGCTATGTGTACCAAAGAGAAAGTGTACGTAATAGGAAGAAATGTCAATCAATTTCCCTATTCACAAGAAGGCCTATCATTTATTTGCTTCTTCTCCCTCACTCAACTAACATGAGTGCCACAAACAGCGGTCTCCTGTTTCAAAAAAGGACGTTAGCCCTTTGCTGAAACAGGAGTAGGAGAAGAATATTTAGGCACCGGTCTTTGCTCTTACTACCAACGACTTTAACTATGTTCTTCAAAGCCCTAATTAAAGATAACCGCAAGACGCGCACTTGCAACTTTCTCAAACGGAATAGTTGTTACCTTCTTTCTTGTTTTGATCATATGAGCAATTGTCACTGATTCTCCGTCATAATTCATCAATTCACCTTCAAAGTGCTTTTCCCCATCAATTGGTTCATACGTTTTAATAAAAACTTGCTTACCAACTGCCTTTTCGAAATCCTTTGATTTTTTTAAAGGACGTTCAGCACCAGGTGAAGACACCTCTAAGAAATAAAGATGAGGAATTGGATCCGTTTCATCTAGACGTTCACTTAAACGTTCACTAACGGTACCGCATTGTTCTATGTCAATTCCATTAGGTGAATCAATATACACTCTTAAGAACCAATCCTTACCTTCCTTTACATACTCAAGGTCAGCTAATTCTAATTGAAGCTCATCTAAAATTGGTGTTACTAGTTCTTCGACAACATCTGTTACTTTTTTACTCATTCATACCCTCCTTTACTTTACGCTTATATATAAGGTTTGATTAAAATGCCCTGCTTATTAGCAGGGACTCTTTTTCAATATGTAAAAAAATATGGTAGTAATACGAAAGAGTGGGTTTCCCCACTCTACATGACGTCCTATTCATAGCATTTCCTCTGTTACTATAACATAATCACCTATTTTATGCAAATAATAACAAACCTCATAAAGCTTTACTTTCTAGAAGAGAGAGAGTTGGTTTTGATCAGGAAGATCTTCTAGACAACCTTGGGTATCAAGGTACTCTAGAATGGTTTTAGAGATTTTACTACGCTGTTGAAGGTCCTCCTTTGATAAAAACTCCCCATCTCCTCTTGCCTTTACAATATTTATAGCTGCATTGGTTCCTAACCCTGGAATTGAATTAAATGGAGGAATCAATGTTTTCCCATCTACAATAAATTCTGTTGCACTTGAACGATAAAGATCTACTCTTTGGAATGAATAACCGCGTTCACACATTTCAAGAGATATTTCAAGGACAGTTAAAAGATTCTTTTCCTTTGTAGAAGCATCGAATCCTTTAGCATTTATTTCTTCAATTTTTGCTTTAATTGCATTTGAACCCCTAACCATTGCTTCAATATCAAAATCCTCTGCTCTAACCGTAAAGTACGCAGCGTAATAAAGAATCGGATGATGGACCTTAAAGTAAGCAATACGAACTGCCATTAATACATATGCAGCAGCATGGGCCTTCGGGAACATATATTTGATTTTTAAGCATGAATCGATATACCAGTTAGGTACATTATTATTTTTCATATCTTGAATCCATTCGTCAGGTAACCCTTTTCCTTTACGAACGTTTTCCATAATTTTAAATGCTAAAGAAGGCTCTAAACCTTTGTAAATCAGGTATACCATGATGTCATCACGACAACCGATAACTTCACTAAGCGTACATGTTCCATTTGCAATTAACTCAGATGCATTCCCCAACCAAACATCTGTACCATGTGATAGTCCTGAAATCTGAACTAATTCAGAAAATGTAGTTGGTTTTGTATCTTCAAGCATCTGTCTTACAAATTTTGTTCCAAATTCAGGGATACCGTAAGTACCGGTTTTACACAAAATCTGTTCTTCAGTTACTCCTAATGAAGAAGTGCCTCCAAAAATCTTCATAACCTCTGGATCATCAGTAGGAATCGTTTTTGGATCAATTCCACTTAAATCTTGTAACATCCTGATCACAGTGGGATCGTCGTGCCCTAGGATATCTAGCTTCAACAAGTTATCGTGAATTGAGTGGAAGTCAAAGTGTGTAGTTTTCCACTCAGACGAAGAGTCATCAGCTGGAAACTGGATAGGTGTGAAATCAAATACTTCCATATAATCTGGGACTACTATAATTCCACCTGGATGCTGACCAGTTGTTCTTTTAACGCCTGTACATCCTGAAACAAGTCGGTCAATTTCGGCACTACGTATTGTCAGGTTGTTATCATTTGCGTATCCTTTTACATACCCGTAAGCAGTCTTCTCTGCCACAGTACCAATTGTACCTGCTCGGAATACATTATCCTCTCCAAATAAAACCTTTGTATAGTTATGCGCCTTTGGCTGATATTCACCTGAGAAGTTAAGGTCTATATCTGGTACTTTATCCCCCTTAAATCCAAGGAAAGTCTCGAACGGGATATCATGCCCATCTTTTTTATAGCGAGCTCCACAATCAGGACAATCTTTATCAGGCAAATCGAAGCCTGAACCGACAGATCCGTCATCAAAAAATTCCGAACGCTTACACTTTGGACATACATAATGCGGTGGTAACGGATTTACCTCGGTAATCTCCGTCATCGTTGCTACGAATGACGATCCTACCGATCCACGGGAACCTACTAGATAACCATCATCAAGTGATTTTTTAACTAGTTTATGAGAGATTAAATAGATGACAGCAAATCCATGACCAATAATCGATTTAAGCTCTTTTTCTAATCGATCTTCAACTAGTTTAGGTAGAGGATCACCGTAAATGGAACGCGCCATCGCATAACTCATTTCCCGCATTTCTTCATCGGCACCTTCAATTTTCGGTGTATAAAGATCATCCTTTATTGGCTTAACTTCTCCAATTAAATCAGCAATATAATTTGTATTTGTTACAACGATTTCCTTAGCTTTTTCTGCACCAAGGAAGGAGAATGCTTCTAGCATTTCATCAGTTGTTCTAAAATGGACTTTCGGTAACTTATGGCGATTTAAAGGATTTGCTCCACCTTGTGATCCTACAAGTATTTTTCGATAAATATAATCCTCATGTTCTAGATAATGTACATTTCCTGTTGCAACGACAGGCTTGTCCAATTTTACTCCTAGCTTTACAATGTTGGTCATAATATCCAGCAGTGCCCTTTGATCACGAATTAGCTCTAATTCGATTAGATGAGCATAAACCTCAGGAGGCTGAACCTCTAAATAATCATAGAACTGAGCGATATCCTCTACTTCTTCAGGCGACTTTTGCATCATCGCTTCAAATACTTCTCCTCGATCACAGGCTGACCCAATGAGAAGACCTTCTCTATGCTTTATTAGCTTAGAGCGCGGTATTCTAGGAACACGGTAGAAATAATCCATGTGCGAAATTGAAATTAATTTAAATAGATTTTTTAATCCAATCTCATCTTTAGCAAGCAAGGTTATGTGAGAAGGCCTTGCTCTTTGATAGGCATTACCTTTACCCATATTATCATTTAGCTGATCATGATACTCGATCCCAACGGCTAAAGAATCTTTAAGCATCTTCATTAGAAGGTATCCTGTTGCCTCAGCATCATAAATCGCACGGTGATGCTGCGTTAATTCAATATCGAACTTTTTACACAATGTGTTTAATCGGTGGTTTTTCATTTCTGGAAATAAAAATCTAGCTAATTCCAGTGTATCTATAACAGGGTTCTTTGCCTTTTCATAACCAAGTTTTTTATATCCTACGTTTAGAAAGCCCATATCAAAGCTTGCATTGTGAGCAACAAGAATATCATCACCAATCCAATTTTTAAATCGCTCAATAACTTCTGCAACTTCTGGTGCATCACGAACCATATCATCTGTGATCCCTGTTAAGTCAATCGTGGTAGCCGAAAGGGAATGATGCGGATTAGCGAAGGATTCAAATCGATCGATAATTTGACCCTCTTTTATTTTTACTGCTGCAAGTTCGATGATCGTATCATATACAGCAGATAAACCTGTTGTTTCTACGTCAAAAACTACATACGTGTCAGTAGCAAGAAGGCGATGTTGCTCATTATAAGCAATTGGCACCCCATCATTTACTAGATTTGCTTCTAGTCCATAAATGATTTTAACACCATGCTTCTTCCCGGCAGAATAGGCTTCTGGAAAGGATTGTGCGACAGCATGGTCTGTTAGAGCAAAGGCTTTGTGGCCCCACTTCTTCGCTTGTTCAATAAGCTTTCCAACCGATGTAACAGCATCCATTTGACTCATTGGCGAATGAGCATGTAATTCTACTCTTTTTTCACCTTCTGGGGCCATGTCCATTCGTTTAACTGGGTTAATTTCTTGGATATCATTAGCCATCATTACAAGGTCACGTATGAAGGTATCGTTTTGTACCCCTCCACGTACTTTCACCCACATGCCTTTTTTCACAGATTGAAGCACTGGAATATCCTCTTTATCACGTGAGAACATTTTAACTAGAATGGAGCTAGTATAATCCGTAACCTTGAAGGTTAACAGATGTCTTCCGCTTCTTAATTCCTTTGTCTCCGCGTCGAAGATATAACCTTGTATGATAACTCTTCTTTCCTCTTCTTGAATAGCTTGAATGCTAACTGGGTCTTCCTTAATGCTATAACCAATTGTTATAGGACCCGTTTGTTCTTGACTAGAGTCCTTATCCTTCTTTTGCATCTCTGAGATCGCTGCTATAACTTTATTTCGATCTTCTATTTCTTTTTGTTCTATGAATCTTTCAAACTCTTCAGTAGAGTGCTCAACAATCGTATCCAATTGTAAAGGCGGAAACCCAAATTGCTCAAGCTGAGAGGTGATAGGTTGTCCGTATTTTCTTTTTACTGTTACAGCTTCTGCATCATTTCTAGCTTTAATCGTAATCTTTGCTCCTTGTAAGGTCGGAGTTTGATCTTTTAAAAGTGGCAAAAACATTGGAGAAACTGATTCTAGCCTTTCAATACAAATTGGCCAGTATTCAATAATATCTTTTTCGAGTATGTTTTTCTCAATAGCTTTAACTGAAAAACGTATTGATGCAATATGAGAGAAGGCTTGCGTAAGTTGGGTAGCAAACAATTCAAACATTGGAGCTGGCAAGAGCCTTTGCAAAATAAAAGAGAAATGCCAAGTTTTAGTTTGGGTATGAACGGATACTTTTTCAATCCCCGCACCTTTAAAATATTCTTTTACATCATCCGTTACATTTAATTGTTGTAGTAGGATTTCAAACCGATCTATTTGTTCACTTGAAAGTTCCATCACGAATAGATCTCTCCTCTCCATGTAATACAGGTTATTTATGCGCCGTGTTCTCTACGGTAGCGTTAACCAATCTATGCTATTCGAATTAACTTTAACATGTTAGCATTATTCCCTTAAGGCGAAATATTTAAGGTACCTCATAATGAAGAGGTACCTTTTTTATGTCTAATTCTATTTTACAATATATTTCTCAATTGTCTCGATAAGATTTTCAGTAGTTATTTCCAAAACCTCACCTGTGCTTCTTACTTTTAGTTCAATAACACCTTCACCAGCTTTTTTTCCGACTGTAATTCGGATTGGTAAGCCCATTAAATCTGAATCTGCAAACTTTACACCCGGACGCTCCTGACGATCATCATATAATACTTCAAATTTATCATTAAGGATTGTGTATAACTCGTCAGCAAGTCCTTTTTGGTCATCTTGCTTTGGATTTACAACAATTAAGTGAAGATCGAATGGCGAAACTGCCTGAGGCCAAACTAAGCCATTCTCATCATTAAATTGTTCAGCAATCGCTGCTACTGTTCTAGAAACACCTATACCATAACATCCCATAATCATTGGTTTGGATTTCCCATTTTCATCTAAGAAAGTTGCATTCATTGCTTCACTATATCGTGTTCCTAGTTTGAACACATGTCCTACTTCAATCCCTTTAGCGAATACAATGGTTCCTTTTCCATCAGGAGAAGGGTCTCCTTCGATAATGAATCGAACATCCTCATACTGAACATTTTCTATGTCTCGATCTGGATTAACGCCTGTAAAATGAACTCCCTCAACGTTTGCTCCACATACACCATTGACTATATATTGAACAGCATGATCAGCAATAATTTTTAGAGAGCCTGGAACGTTAATTGGTCCTAATGAGCCAACTGGCCCGAGGGTTGTCTTTGTTTCTTCAGCGGTAGCCAATTCAACTACCGAAGCGTTAAAGATATTCTTTATCTTCACATCATTTATTTCATGATCGCCTCTTACAACTACTAGCACGAATTGATCATCTACTTTAAACATGATAGATTTTAGACATTGCTCAGGAGACACACTTAGGAAAGTAGATACCTCTTCAATTGATTTTTGTCCAGGAGTATCGAGCTTTTGCAATTCATCTTGACTGCTCTGGCTCTTTTCATACGTCGTGATCACCGGAGCCATTTCTACATTCGCTGCATAGCTTGATGAATCTGAATATGCAATTGTATCTTCTCCGATCTCAGATAACACCATAAATTCGTGAGTATCTTTTCCACCCATCGCACCTGAATCAGCTATTACCGCTCTAAAGTTTAAGCCACAACGTGAAAATACGTTTGAATACGCTTCGTAAAGCTTTTCATATACATCATCTAAGCTCTCAAAGGAAGAATGAAAAGAATATGCATCCTTCATAATAAACTCTTTTCCACGCAATAATCCAAATCGAGGTCTTTTCTCATCTCTAAATTTAGTTTGAATTTGGTAAAGAGTTAGAGGTAGCTTTTTGTATGAATTTACTTCATCTCTCACTAAGCTCGTAATCATTTCCTCATGAGTTGGTCCCATCGCAAAATCACGATTATGACGATCCTTTACTCTCATCATTTCTGGTCCATATGAATACCATCTACCTGACTCCTGCCAAAGCTCGGCTAATTGTAGAGCCGGCATAAACATTTCGACGGCTCCAGCACGGTCCATCTCTTCTCTTACAATTTGCTCTACCTTCTGTAGAACTTTTTTACCAAGTGGCAAAAAGGTATAAACACCCGCGGAGTTTTGGCGGATAAAACCAGCTCTTAGAAGAAGCTGGTGACTTTTCACATCTGCATCTGCTGGTACTTCTCTAAGAGTAGGAATAAACATCATACTTTGTTTCATCTAAGTGCACCTCATTTAATTTTAACTATCATTATAAACTACATATTAAAAATGCGTTGGATATCATTCCATGTTACAACTAGCATTAATAACATTAAGAAGGCAAACCCAATAAAGTGTACTAATCCTTCTTTTTGACGATCAATCGGCTTACCTCTAACTGCTTCTACTAAGAAGAACATCAATCTTCCTCCGTCTAGAGCCGGTAAAGGTAGTAAATTAATAATTCCAAGATTGATACTAAGGATTGCTCCCCATCTCATTAAATTATAAACACCAGTTTGCGCAACTTGATCAGTGGCATCATAAATCCCAACTGGACCTGAAAGCATATCAATTGAAAACTGGCCTGTAATTAATTTGCTAAGACCGATTACTATTTCCTTTGTCCAATAAAAAGTTTGTGTAAATCCATTTTGGATGGAGCTTAGTATACCTTTTTCCACTGGACTGTAGACACCAATCACTCCATATGTCTCTTCACCAGAAGTGGACTTACCAGGTGTAATCATTAAATCTATAGGTGTGCCATCTCTCACAATTGTGAATGAAAGTTCTTCTTCAGGGTGAACACGAATAATCTCAACAACGTCCTCCCATGTAGATACATCAACTCCATCGATCGTTTGAATAACATCACCTTGTTGTAGTCCCGCTTCAGCAGCAGGGCTGTTTTCTACAACCTCACCAAGTCTCGCTTCGTTTACAGGACTTCCTTGTAATAATCCAAGTAATAAAAATATAACAAAAGCCAGTACAAAATTCATAGCAGGACCAGCAATGATTGCCAGTGTTCGTTGAAGCAATGTCTTTGAGCCAAACTGGCGGTTGTAAGGTGCAATTTGTGTTTCTTGACCATCAATCACCAATACTGCCTTTTCATGAACAGTAAAACGTTCTAATTTTTCTTCATCCTGCTCATAACCAGCAATAAACAACTGCTTTTCAAGGTCAGCTTCCTCTACCTCGATTACTCTTGCATTAGGGTACTTATCTTTATTATTTAAGATAATTTTGATGACTTCATTAGCATTATTTAGTAATAAGCCAATATGATAACCAGGTTTTACATCAATCGTTTCGGGGTCTTCTCCTGCCATACGAACAAATCCACCAATAGGTAATAGGCGAATTGTGTAGATCGTTTCATCTCTTTTAAAAGAGAACACTTTCGGTCCAAATCCTATCGCAAACTCACGACATAAAATTCCAGCTCTTTTTGCTAGCACTAAATGACCTAATTCATGAAAAAATACTAGTGCACCAAATATAATCACAAAAGCAATGACTGTATTCAATGATAACCCACCTTTACTTTAGTAGTGATACTACATACCTTCTAGTTTCCTGATCCACTTGTTGAATGGTCTGTAAATCTGGATCCATGATGTTCTGATGTGCTTCAAGAGCCCTTTCAATAAGGTCTTCTATTTCTAAAAAATTTACTCTACCTGATAGGAAGGCATCTACTGCCACTTCATTTGCTGCATTTAAAACGGTAGGGAGAGTTCCTCCGGCTTTCCCTGCCTCGTATGCAAAGGCTAAGCATTTGTATCTTTCAAAATCGACTTTATTAAAATGCAGTGTCCCAATTTCCCATAGATTTAATTTTTTGGAGATGGGCAGCTCTAACCGATAAGGATATGTAAGTGCATATTGAATAGGTACTCTCATATCAGGTGTGCCAAGCTGTGCCATTACACTTGTGTCATCATATTCGACCATAGAGTGAATAATACTCTCTTTATGTAAAATTACCTCAATTTTTTCATATGGAATATTAAAAAGCCATCTAGCTTCAATCACTTCTAGTCCTTTGTTCATCATTGTAGCTGAATCAATGGTGATCTTCGCTCCCATTGACCAGTTTGGATGGGCAAGTGCCTCTTTAACCGTAACATCTTTAAGTTCTTCTCTATTGCGGTCACGAAAGCTGCCTCCAGATGCAGTTAAAATCAATCGACTAATCTTAGATTGATCTTGTCCTACTAAGGATTGAAAGATAGCTGAATGTTCACTGTCAACAGGTAGAATATCTACCTCGTACTTCTCCGCTAGGTTCATAACAATCTGTCCAGCTGTCACAAGAGTTTCTTTATTTGCAATGGCTATTGTTTTCTTTTCTTTAATTGCTTCCAATGTAGGGATGAGTCCAACACTTCCTATTACAGCATTTACTAAAATAGTGGCATCGGGATGCGTCGCCACTTCAGTTAATCCATCCTCACCATACGTAACCTTGGCCGAGTATGTAAGTTGTTGCTCGACGATGGTCCGATCCTCTTTTGAAAGGACAGAAATTAATTTCGGTTGAAACTCATTTACAAGCTTTAACCCTAGTTCAAGATTTCTACCGAAAGAAAGTGCAACTATCTGAAATTGCTCAGGATGAAGCCGAACAAGGTCAAGTGTCTGTGTTCCAATCGACCCGGTAGCCCCTAACAAACTAATTTTTTTCATAATTACAGCTCCTAAGTATAAACAAGCTAGTTATAACAGCTATTAGATAAATTGTAAGAAGTAAAAAATCGGTAAAACAAATAATAGACTATCAAAGCGATCTAATATACCACCATGTCCAGGTAAAAGTGTACCTGAATCTTTAACTGAGTAGTGTCTCTTTAAAGCAGATTCTACTAAGTCACCTATTTGTCCAAATATCGATAATAAGATTGTAATGATGATTACCATTACAAATGAATCACTAATTGGTAAAATTGCTTGAAAGATAATGGCAACAACTAATGCACATAGAATACCGCCTACTGAGCCTTCTATCGTTTTATTAGGACTGATTTCAGGCCATAGCTTTCTTTTGCCCATTGCTCTTCCAACAAAATATGCACCCGAGTCTGTTGCCCATATAACAAACATAGCAAAAAAGAGATACTTCAAGCCTTGTTCATTGATCTGAATGAAGTAATAAAAACCAGTTCCTATATAAATCGTAGCTAATATAATAAAAGCTGCATGATCAAAGGTAAACTGATTCTTAGTTACAACTGTATAAGATAATAAAAACACGACTGCTAAAAGTGCGATTTCAACCTTTGATATATTTACTTCCGTAAGGAAATCAATGGTTGTATTGGGATATAAAAGCACCCAAATCAATACCAAACTCAATATCCCAGGAAACGATAGTAAAGATATTTTTTTCATTTTTAATAGTTCATAAATTGCGATAGATGCCAGTAAATAAATAAATATGGTAAACGGTAGTCCACCTATAATGACAAATGGCAAAAATATCGCTGCAGCTAGAACTGCTGTTAAGATTCTTTGGATCATATTGTATTCATCACCTTTTATACGCCCCCATACCTGCGGTTCCGTTTTTGAAACTCGTCAATCGCTTCTAGTAACTCACTTTCAGAAAAGTCAGGCCATAGTATATCTGTAAACCAAAACTCAGTGTAGGCAAGCTGCCATAGCATGAAGTTACTAAGTCTGTATTCACCGCTTGTACGAATTAACAAATCAGGGTCTTTTATTTTTCTAGTCATTAAGTATTGTGAGACTAGTTGATCATCAATATCCGTTTCCGATATTTGTCCAGCTTTAACATCTGAGGCAATTTGTTTAATTGCCTTAGTAATTTCATCCCGAGATCCATAGTTTAGTGCGAAATTTAGTATTAACCCGGTATTATCCTTCGTTTCCTCTATAGCTCGTTCAACTGCATTTCTAGTATGAATCGGAATTTCATTGTGATTCCCCATCATCTGGACTCTAACATTTTGTTCGACTAACTCCGGTAAGAAAGTACCTAAAAACTCCTCTGGAAGCTTCATTAAGTATTCAACCTCTTGTTTGGGTCGCTTCCAATTCTCAGTAGAAAATGCATAAAGAGTTAATACCTGAACTCCCAACTCATTTGCAACCCTGGTGATTTTTCTTACTACTTTCATTCCCTCATGGTGACCAGCTATACGAGGTAATGCTCTCTTATTTGCCCAACGCCCATTTCCATCCATAATAATGGCAATATGCTTAGGAACAGGCCTAGACAAAACATCTTCTTTTGAAGGTGTCGTTATATTTTCTTTTTTGGTATTCCAACGTTTTAGTTTATCAAGCATCTTCTTATCCCCCATCATTACCATTATAAACAAAGCTTATCCACAGTTCAAAGAAACTCTAAGCTTCATTACATTTATAAGGAAGATTTTCTTTATATATGTAGAATTTTTAAAAACCAAACCTGTTCTTATACAGAGTCAATTGATTAAGTATTACAGTCACTGAGCCCTTCAGACATTCTACACTACTATAAAAGTTCTATATGCGAGCCTTTAAAGTATCTATAACGTATCCTAGACAAAAACCAATTTAAAAAACCCCCTAAATATAGAGGGTCTATAATTCTACTCACTATTTTACCGTTTAATGGCTTAAACTGCCATAATTTCTTTTTCTTTTTCCTTTGTTACGTTATCAACCTGAGTAATATGTGCATCCGTTTCTTTTTGGATGGCTTCAGTTAAACTACGTAATTCGTCTTCGGTAATTTCACCATTTTTCTCAAGCTTCTTCAATTCATCATTTCCATCACGGCGGATATTACGAACAGCAACTTTTGCTTCCTCGCCATATTTTTTTACTAGCTTCGTTAATTCTACACGACGCTCTTCCGTTAATGCTGGAATGACAATACGGATAACTGACCCATCATTTGTAGGAGTGATCCCAAGATCAGATTTCATAATCGCTTTTTCTATTTCACCTAGTGCAGTTTTATCATATGGAGTAATAATTAGCATTCTTGCTTCTGGAACATTAACGGATGCTAATTGATTTACTGGTGTTGGAGCTCCATAATAATCAACTGTAATCTTATCTAGTAATGATGCACTCGCACGCCCAGCGCGGATTGTAGAAAGCTCACGTTGGTAAGCTTGAATTGCTTTATCCATTTTTTCTTTAGCATTTTTAACTACTTGCCCAGTCATGTTACTTCCCCCTCACTATCGTTCCAATATTTTCCCCTAACACTGCTCGCTTGATATTACCTTCTTCCATAATTGAAAAAACAATCAAGGAAATATCGTTATCCATACATAGAGAGGACGCTGTTGAATCCATTACACCTAAGCCCTCTTTTAAAACATCAAGATAAGATAAGCTTTCATACTTAGTAGCTGTTTTATCAATGGAAGGATCTGCAGTGTATACTCCGTCCACATTATTCTTAGCCATTAATATAACGTCAGCTTCAATTTCAGCTGCTCGTAAAGCTGCTGTAGTATCAGTAGAAAAGTAAGGGTTACCTGTACCTGCTGCGAAAATGACAACCCGCCCCTTCTCCAAATGCCTGATTGCTTTTCTACGAATATAAGGCTCTGCTACTTGACGCATTTCAATCGATGATTGAACTCTAGTTTGAATCCCTAAATTCTCAAGACTATCTTGCAATGCTAGTGAATTCATAACCGTAGCAAGCATGCCCATATAATCTGCATTTGCACGATCCATTCCCATTTCACTACCTGCTTTACCACGCCAGATATTTCCAGCACCTACCACAACTGCTACTTCTACTTGCATTTCAGCTATTTCTTTTACCTGTTTTGCAATTGATTGTATGACAGCTGGATTAATTCCAAAACCTTGATCTCCAGCAAGCGCTTCACCACTAAGCTTTAAGACAACTCGTTTATATTTTGCAGACGTCATTTTTACCTCCTGCGAACCAAGTAATATGTAAGATATTTTCTTATCTTTTTTGTTTCTTTTGGCTGTGTTAAACCTTGTTGTTGATTTTCGTTACAGGACACTCGCTTTCCGCGGGCGAGTCCGTGAGCCTCCTCGGCGAAAAGCGCGCCTGTGGGGTCTCCCGCGACCCGCTTTCCCGCAGGAGTCTCGCGTCCTTCCAACTTCAATCAACAGTGCTAATTATCAACACTATTCTTTAACACAGCATTTCTTTTAAAAAATAGGGAACACAGTGTGTTCCCTTGTTTCTGTTTTATAAACAGTGCTGAGCTTATTTATTAACCTGGTTCATAACCTCTTCAGCAAAGTTATCTTGACGCTTCTCGATACCTTCTCCTACTTCGTAACGTACGAAGTTCTTAACAGTAGCACCTTTGCTTTCAACAAACTTGCGTACTTTTTGGTCCGGATCTTTTACAAAGCTTTGGTCAAGTAAGCAGATGTCTTCAAAGAATTTACCAAGGCGACCTTCAACCATTTTTGCAACGATATTTTCTGGCTTACCTTCATTAAGTGCTTGCTGAGTTAACACTTCACGCTCACGTGCAATTTCCTCTTCTGTAACAGCACTTCTATCAACATACTTAGGGTTTACAGCAGCGATATGCATTGCAATATCTTTTGCTACAGACTCATCAGTTGTACCTTCAAGAACTGTTAATACACCAATACGTCCACCCATGTGTAAGTAAGCACCAAATGCATCATTGTCTGTTTTAGTAGCAACAGAGAAACGACGTAGCGTTAACTTCTCACCGATTTTAGCAATTGCAGTATTAATATGTTCTTGAACACTTGAACCATTGTCCATTTTTTGTTCTAATGCTTCTTCAATAGAAGCAGGCTTGTTCTTTAATAGGTGACTACCCAATTCTCTTGTTAAGTTTAAGAATCCTTCGTTCTTAGCAACGAAATCAGTCTCAGAGTTAACTTCAAAGATTACAGCTTCATTTCCATTAACTTCGATTGCAGAAATCCCTTCAGCAGCAATACGGTCAGACTTATTAGCTGCTTTTGCAATACCTTTTTCGCGTAGGAAATCAATTGCTTTGTCCATATCACCATCAGTTTCAGTTAATGCTTTTTTACAATCCATCATTCCAGCGCCAGTTTTCTCACGTAATTCTTTTACCATTTGAGCTGTTACAGCCATTGTAGTTCCTCCTTCATACTATCTATTATGTAATTTAAATGTTCTACTATAATATAGCCTATAAAGCTTCTATTCAATCTACTGTATTTGCTTAAAAAAGGTGATAAAAGGCTTTTGTCCCTCTTATCACCTTCAATTAATATTATGCAGTAGTTGGTGCTGTTTCTTCACCTTGTTTAGCTTCAAGAATTGCATCAGCAATTTTTGCAGTTAAAAGTTTTACAGCACGAATTGCATCGTCATTTGCAGGGATAACATAATCAATTTCATCTGGATCACAGTTAGTATCAACGATACCTACGATTGGGATGTTTAATTTATGTGCTTCAGCAACTGCAATACGTTCTTTACGAGGGTCAATGATGAATAAAGCATCTGGAAGTTGCTTCATATCTTTAATACCGCCTAAGAACTTCTCAAGACGATCTAATTCTTTCTTTAAGTTAATAACTTCCTTCTTAGGAAGAACTTCGAAAGTTCCATCTTCTTGCATCTTTTCGATATCACGAAGGCGCTTAATACGCTTTTGGATTGTTTCAAAGTTTGTTAGTGTACCACCTAACCAACGTTGGTTAACAAAGTACATACCTGAACGCTCAGCTTCTTCTTTAACAGAATCTTGAGCTTGCTTTTTCGTACCAACAAAAAGCATTGTACCACCATTAGCTCCAAGCTCTTTAACGAAGTTATAAGCTTCTTCAACCTTTTTCACCGTTTTTTGTAAATCGATGATGTAGATTCCGTTACGTTCTGTGAAAATGTACTTCTTCATTTTTGGGTTCCAACGGCGTGTTTGATGACCAAAGTGAACACCAGCTTCTAGTAATTGCTTCATAGAAATTACTGACATGTTTGTTTCCTCCTAATTGGTTTTTGTTTTCCTCCGCTCATTTCATTTTTAGACAAAACTGTTTAACAGCACCATTGTCCAAATCTATAAGCGTGTGTATTTAACACCAAGAGTTACTATAACACAGGAAAAAGTCATAATCAAGCTAGTTTTGCCGAGTTATCAATTAAATTTTAAAAAGAGCTCGATTTCTGTCACTCCTTTATTCAATTGTTTAGCAATCTCTTCCACTGATAATCCTTTATTATGTAGTTTTTTTGCTTGTTGCCCTAATGGTAACAGTTCAAATTCTTTTTCTTCCTTTTCTTGCTTGGAACCTTTGCTTGAATCGAATGTCTTAAGGTCTTCATCAAACTTAGGTAGTAATGATAATAGATCTTCATCCGAAAGTTGTGGTTCGATTGTATTTATGCTAATTGAAGCTAGTTTTTCCTTTTTTGTTGTCTCTTTTTCAGTAGAAGGCTTAGTATTCATTGGCTTATAATCATGCTTTACCTTTTTTAAGAAGAGTTCATTCTCCTCTTTCATCTCCATAATGTAAGATGATAGAACATCCTCCATATCTTTTAAGAGATTTCCTTGTTTCCGTTCAATTTCTCTTGTCTGTTCTAACCTATAGTATAGAAGGATAATAATTAGGAATGAAACGGCATGAAGAACAAAGCTAACAATTAATAAAAAAGTATTCATAAATTCTCCTACCCACTAATATCAATAATTTTCCCTATAAAAGGGTGCTGTTCTTTTTCTTCTTGATTCGTCTTCTTTTGTGACGAGGATTTCACTTGAGCGCCGTTTGTTGTTGATGAATCTAGGTTAAGAGCTGACTTTTCTTTTTTATCATTTTTGACAACTTGTTTTCTTTTTCGTTCATCTTCTATCTTTGCCCCTCGGGCTATTTGGTCTTGCATATGTTGGCCTCTTTGCTGTAATTGCTCTTGTAGCTTACCAAAGTCCTGTGTTCTGGGAAGTGCAACCTGTAGTTCTATAAGCTTTAAACTCACTTTAACCACTCCCACTACTATTAATATTTAATCGTAAATTGTGTCCAAAAGCTTTTTCATCTTAAATAATGCCTTAGAATGTATTTGAGAAATCCTTGATGTAGAGAGTCCCATGACTTGGCCAATTTCTGTTAGCGTTAATTCCTCTTTATAAAATAAGCTTACGACTAATTGTTCATTTTCATTTAACTGTTCTATTACAAGTGCTAATTGTTCAACCAGTTCATCTTTTAGAAGTTTGTCTTCAGGGGTTAATGTCTTCTCATCCTTAATCGTGAACTTCGCGGACTCTTGAGAATCTTCCATATCCTTAGGACCATCATCGATGGATAAAACATTTGCAAAAAAACCTTCCGTAACAGATTGCTGTACTTCATCTTCAGTTAAGCCCAATTCTTCGGCAATATCTTTGGGTGTTACTGTTCTCATATACTTTTGTTCAAGCTTCTCAATAACACTATCAATTTTCTTTGCCTTTTCCCTAGAACTTCTTGGAAGCCAATCTTCTTTTCGTAAACCGTCTATAATAGCTCCTCTTACCCGAAAGGAGGCATATGTATCAAATTTCAGGTCTCTTGTCGGATCAAATTTTTCTAGCGCATCATATAAGCCTAACATTCCAAGGCTTGTTAAATCATCTTTATTAACGCTCTTAGGAAGTCCCACTGCAATACGCTGAACATGATAATTGACCAAAGGTAAATAAATTCTCATTAGGGAATCTGCCGCTTGACTATCTCGACATTCAATCCACTTTTGCCAATAAATCTGATCATCGTTTGAGGAAACGTGAGTCACAAAATCCCCCCCCTTTTATGGTGATTACTGCTATTCTTTTTGATTTAACATCTCTTTTATGTAACGTGCAGCGATGATTGCCTCTTCCTCACTTAGTGGATCAATCGAACGCTTTATCTTTTCTAGGTCAATATTTTCATTTTGCAAAAGCTGTGATGTTATATCATCATCTACTTCCCGTTTAGATGTTTCTGTCTTCTGTATAGTATGACCTTTAGAATCTCTCATTATAAAATGGAACATCCATCTAAACAGATATGCAATTAGAAAGAAAGATACGAAGGCCACAAACCCACGTATCATAGATGTCATAAAGCTATTATTGGTATAGGCAGAAATAAATACAACAATAAATCCTAAGAAGCCAAAAACAGCATTAATTAGAACAGATCCTGCCATTATAAAATCACAACTCCTTGGTTTACGGTTCGGATCATTAATTCCTTATTTTTGGGGTTAAATTCAATCGTTCGTCCACTATTTCCACCAACATCTTCAGCTAATAGCTTTATATTTAATCGCTTTAGCTCTTCCTTCACCGCTTCTACATTTCTAGGTCCTATTCTCATCATTTCACTTCCAGAGGTAAACTGAAACATCTGGGCCCCACCCGCTATTTTAGCCTTAAGTAGGTGCTGTTTTCCGCCTGCTTTTACGATTAGGTCAACAAGTGCCTCAATGGCAGTATCCGCATACTTAGCAATGTTCATGGTTCCTGATTTAGCTAAGCTGGAATCTGGTAGCATGACGTGGACCATGCCAGCGATATCTTGAATGGAGTCATATAGAACCACACCCACACATGAGCCAAGCCCTGATGTGCGAATAGTGTTTGGTGGCTCTACTATATTCATTTCAGCAATACCTACTTTAATAACTGAAGAGAGTTGATTATTGTCCATCATCTGTTACACCTAGAGCTCTGAAGATGATAGAAAATGATTCGGGATCCGGTAGAAAGAAAAAGTGTCCTTTAACACTATCAAGAACAGACTGGTCTTCCTCATGAAGTGCGGTATTTATTAAGATGGCGTAATCACCGACTGTTGATAATTCCATTAATCCAAAGCTTATAATTGCTCCTACCATATCGATACTAATTGCAGGCACTGAAGGATACATATTCAGATTTGTAAAATCAGAAAATGAAGACAGATAAGAACCGGAAAGAATATTTCCTAATTCCTGCAACGCTGAGAGAGCAATCTCTGGATAAGGTGGGTTTTCTAAAGAAAAAGTAGGATCATTGGTTAATTGTTGTACAAACCGAGATGCCTGTTCAATCGATAAAATGTAAAACATGCTTCCAGGTACATCCCCCTCAACCCTTAGAAAGACACTTGCCACAACGCTATCCGTTCCTCCAACCAAATCCATCATTTCATTAAATGAAACTACCTTTACATCTGGGACCTTCATGTCGATCTTTTTATTGAGTAATTTAGACAATGCCGTCGCAGCATGTCCTGCACCGATATTACCTACTTCTTTTAAGATATCAAGATGGGTTGCATTGAAATTTTTTAAAAATGACATATATTTTCCCTTTAGCCTTGTATTTCTTTTAATTCACTAGGATTCAAGATGGCATCTAACTTTAATAGAATTAAGAGACGCTTCTCTATTTTAGCTACGCCCTTCAGATAGTTCGCTTCAACTGCTCCAACAACCTCAGGAGGAGGCTCAATAGCATCAACAGGAATATCAATCACATCATTTGCAGCATCGACAATTAGACCTACCTCTATATCTTCAACAGATACAATGATAATTCTAGTACTGTCGGAATAAACTTGTTCTTCCAAGTTAAAACGCGTTCTTAAGTCGATAACAGGAGTCACTAACCCACGGAGGTTAATAACTCCTTTTACAAATTTCACTGTTTTAGGTACTCGAGTTATATGCTGTACCTTCTCGATGGAACGTACCTGCTGTACAGGTACTCCATACTCTTCATCTGCTAATTGAAAAACAATCACTTTTATATCATTTGAGAATAATTCTTCTGACATTCCTCTGGTCCCTCCCCTTCTCTATTATTTAATTAAGGCATTACAATCAACAATTAATGCTACTTGTCCATCTCCTAATATCGTTGCACCTGAAATAGCGAAGACAGAAGTTAAATAGTTACCAAGTGATTTTAGTACAACCTCTTGTTGACCGATAAATGAATCTACTACAAGTCCAGCCATCTTATCACCTTTTCTAACGATGACAACGGATAGGAACTCATCTAATTTTTCACTTTCAACAACCTCAAAGACATCTTTAAGGAATACTAATGGTACAACTTTACCTCTAAAATCGATTACTTTTTGATTATGAGCATTAAGGATATCAGATTTCTTAACAATCGCCGTTTCTATTATAGAAGAAATAGGAATTGCGAACTTTTCCTTTTCAAGTTCAACAAGCATTACAGAAATAATGGAGAGAGTCAGTGGAAGCTGTATGGAGAATGTTGTCCCCTTGCCCTCAACTGAATCTATAGAGATAGAACCACCTAATGATTCAATTGTATTTTTAACAACATCTAGTCCTACTCCACGACCAGATATATCTGAAATAGTATCTGCAGTAGAAAAACCTGAAGACATAATTAATTCAAACACTTGCTTATCAGACATCACTTGTGCGTTTTGTTCAGATACAACACCCTTGCTAATTGCCTTCTTAAGAACTTTCTCGCGGCTTATACCCCCACCATCATCCTCTATTTCAATAAAGACATGATTTCCACTATGATAAGCCTTCAGAACAACGGTTCCTTCTTCATTTTTACCATTTTTTCTTCTAACTTCTGGCATTTCGACACCATGGTCGATAGCATTTCTTAATAGATGAACTAAAGGATCGCCAATTTCATCTATTACCGTACGATCTAATTCGGTTTCAGCACCAACCACTACTAGCTCAATTTTCTTTCCTAAATCTCTTGCTAATTGACGAACCATTCTCGGGAAACGATTAAATACTGTTTCAACTGGAACCATTCTCATATTTAAAATGATGTTTTGTAAATCTCCAGAAATCCTAGACATTCTCTCAACTGTCTCATGTAACTCCGAGTTATTTAATTCATTCGATATTTGTTCTAAGCGTCCTCGGTCAATTACTAATTCTTCAAATAAATTCATCAATATATCTAGTCGTTCAATATTTACACGGATTGTTTTATTACTAACATTAGCAGCTGCTTTTTGTTGACTTTTCTTCTCTTCTGGCACATCTTCTACATCTGGGGATGGATCCTGAACTTGAATTGTTTCTTCAGTTTCGGAAGGTGTTTCATTGTGCTGTACAGAGGATGATTCAATTAATTGAACTAAGACAGTTTCAACTTCTGAAACCTTTGAAACCTTACTTTGAATATCAGAAGGGGATTCTTTAGAGACGATTGTAACAGTAAAGGATTCCTCAAACTTTTCATCTTCTAATAATTCAACACTTGGGTTAGATTTTATGACTTCTCCTATTTTTTCTAGTATTTCAAACACCATAAATACGCGAGCAGCCTTAAGGAGGCAATCTTTACGAAGAGAGACGGTTACTTCATACCCTTCAAATCCTTGTTCTCTAGACTGTTGTAAAACAGTAAGTTCGAATTGATCATAATTCTGATTTAGAGTTTGTTCTTGTTTTTGCTGATGGTCTTGAACAGGAACATTGGTTGAAATCATTGGCTCAAACTTTTCACCATTTTCGATTGCTACTAGCTTAGCTACGACTTCTCGAACATCTCGCTTCCCATCTCCACCAGCTGCAATTGAAAAAACCATTGCTTCAAGATCATCTACAGATTGAAATACTACATCAAGGAGTTCCGCAGTCACCTTTATTTTATTATTTCGAATTCCGTCTAAGACATTTTCCATTTGGTGTGTTAGACTAGCCAAATCCTCATAGCCCATTGTTGCAGACATCCCTTTTAAGGTATGAGCTGATCTAAAAATTTCGTTGACTATTGTCATATCACTAGGATTTTTTTCTAACACTAATAGATGGTCATTTACTGCTTGAAGATGTTCTTTACTTTCTTCAATAAACACTTCAAGATATTGGCTCATTTCCATGTTTGTATCCCCTTTACTTACTCATCATCTTCATAATTTCTTCTGCTATCTTCTCAAGTCTAGCGACTACATCTATTTTATTAGAAGCAATAGCTGTCTTTGGCATTCCGAATACGACCGATGTTTCCTCTGATTCAGCAATACTCCTTACCTCACCAGATTGTTTTAGTTTCTTTAATCCCTCTGTGCCATCCGATCCCATTCCTGTCATAATGACAGCTATTTTGGCTACATCTAGGAGTTCATTTACCGATTCAAATAAGACATCTACGGCAGGCCGGTGACCGTTTCGAGGTACAGTGATATTATCTAATTTTACTGCTAGTGAGGTTCCGACTTTCACAACTTTAAGATGAAAGCCACCAGGAGCAATATAAGCCACTCCTCTTTTTAACACTTCACCATCCTGCGCTTCTTTTACATGTATTTCACTGATTGAATCTAATCTATCTGCTAAGGACTTTGTAAAGCCAGGTGGCATGTGTTGAACAACAACAATTGGAGCATCAACGTCTCTCGGTATTCTCGTTAATACTTGTTGAAGTGCTCTTGGACCACCTGTAGATGTACCGATGCAGATTATTTTTTTAGATAAAGAAAAGCCCTGTGATATTGTGACACTTTTTTCTATCTTACTACAATTATCGACATTTGTTATAGGTGATTTAACAATCTGGCTATCAAACCGTAAATTTAATTTCTTTACCTTAGAGGCATGATAGACTTTTTGAATAATTTCATCCTTTACCTTGTCTATATCAAGAGAGATTGCTCCAGAGGGCTTAGCAATGAAATCAACTGCCCCATACTGCATAGCAATTATCGTGTTTTCTGCACCTTCTTTAGTTGTACTAGAGAGCATGACAACAGGCACAGGTTCTACTCTCATAATTTCTTTAAGTGCATCTATCCCGTTGAGTATGGGCATTTCTACATCCAAAGTTACAACATCAGGCTTTAGTTCCTTTACTTTTTCAACGGCATCCTTACCATTTCTTGCAACAGCTACAATTTCAAACCTATGATCTTCTTCAAGAAAGCTTGAAATCATTTTTCTCATAAATGCAGAGTCATCTACAATTAGCACTCGTATTTTTCCCACTTGATGATTCCCTACCTTTCTGAGAAGTAATGACGAAGTCTTGTTATAAATGAAGGAGGCTTTTCTTTTTCGAACTCTTCTTTTTTGCCGAGTAAATATCGTTCTGTTAAGGCTGCTAGTGCGGTACTAACTTTTGATTTCGGATCAAATATTGAGAATGGAATTTGTCTACTTACTGCCTTATTCACCATTCGATCATCTGGTAAATAACCAAGTATAGTAACTTCCTTCTGAAGGAATTGCTTGATTACATGACTTAACCTTTTTAAAGTATTAGTTCCATCTTCTGTGCTTTGTGCTCTGTTTACTACTAAATAAAAATCTGCATCGCTATCTCTGCTACTGATAAATTTCAGCATAGAGTAAGCATCAGTCATTGAAGTTGGTTCTGGAGTAGTAATTAAGATAATTTCATGAACTGACAGAAGGAATTGTAAGGTTTCTTCCGTGATCCCCGCTCCCATATCGAATAAAATATAATCATACTGCAGGGAAAGTCGCTCTAATAAATTTAATAAATAGTTAAGTTTTTCATCGTCTAATTTAAATAGATTTGTCAGTCCTGTTCCACCCGATATATAAGAGAGCCCTTTAGGACCATGTTTGATAATATCCTGGATCGACATATTTGGTTGGAATATATCAATAAAGCTAACTTTTGAAGATTGCCCCAGCAGGATGTCTATGTTACCCATCCCAATATCCATATCTAGAAGCAAGACATTATGCCCTTTTCTGGTTAGATTGATGGCAAAATTCAGAGAAAAATTGGATTTACCTACCCCGCCCTTTCCACTAACAATGGCCATTACCTTTGCTTCTTTGCGACCTTGCATTTTTAATAGTCGTAAACGTAAGCTTTCGGCTTGATCTCTCATTCTCTTATCTCTCCGAGAATTGTATCCACTATCGTATTAGGTGATGCTTCTAAAATATCATCGGGCACATTTTGTCCAACTGTTATGTAAGCTACACCTTTTTTATAAGTTGACATTAAATTCAGTATTGCGCCGTATTGAGACGTTTCATCTTTCTTTGTGAATATTAACTTCTCTATATTAATTGTCGAAAACTGTTTATATATCTCATGCATATCCTTAATTTTTGAAGTTAAGGAAAGAACCAAGAAGGTTTCCATTTCTTCTGAGAAATCAATCACTTCTCGTAACTCATTCACGTATTGTTGGTTTCTAAAATTTCGACCGGCTGTATCAATAAATACTAGATCATAAGAGGAAAAGTGTTCTTTGGCTTTAATAAAATCTTCAATATTGTAGCAAACCTCAATCGGCACGTTTAAGATTTTAGCATACGTTTTTAACTGTTCAATGGCAGCGATTCGATATGTGTCTGTAGTAATAAAAGCAACCTTCTTTTCATGCTTAATGACACAGTTTGCTGCGATTTTGGCCAATGTAGTCGTTTTGCCAACCCCAGTTGGACCAATTACATTAATAAATTGCTTCTTAAATGAAATGCCACCGTGATCAAATTGTTCAACAAAGTTTGTAATAGATTTTCGTAACCACTTGCTTATTTCTTGATCTGCTACATTAGCATCATGCTTGTACCATTGTTCTACCAGCTTTTGCATAAAGGTAGTGATCAGTGTATCATCTACCTCTTGGTCCCTCAGCTGCCTTTCATACTTTTGCAAGGCAACAGGATAGGAGCCCGATGTTGTGGTTGGTTGATTCGACATATCTTTAATTAACATTTTAAGTTCATCCAGCTCTTCTTTTAAGGCACGCTCTGAACCGGCTAAAGGTTGATTCTTTTTTGTAGGTAGTTGATCATTGACCTCTGGCTTAACTTTTAGAGGTTGCTCGATCGGCCGTGGTTGCTGCTTTTCCTTTTGAATCGGCTCATTTGTAAATGGAGAAGGGTCAATTGCTGCAATAACCTCAATATTCTTTTTAGTGAAAAATCCAAACAAGCCACCCGTATAGACGACTTTTGAATTCAGAATAACAGCATCCTTACCTAATTCTGCTCTAATTTTTTTCATAGCCTCTGGCATTGATGGAGCTATATATTTTTTTACCTTCATTCTATGTTCACCACCCCAACACTTTGAACTTCAACATTTGCCTCAAGCTCATTGTAAGAAAGAACCGGTACGTTTGGTAAATATCTTTCGATCAATTGTTTCACATACATTCGAACTGCAGGAGAGCAAAGAATGATGGACTGAAGCTCCTGTAATGATAGTTGTTCAACCTGACTTGCTACTGCCTGAATAATATCCTGTGAAACATTTGGATCTAACGATAAATAATTACCATGCTCTGTTTGTTGTACTCCCTCAGCAATCGCCTTCTCCACTCGTCCGGATAAGGTTACAACCTTCAGCACATCCCCCTCACTTACAAACTGTGAGGTAATTTGTCGTGCTAGTGCTTGTCTAACATATTCTGTTAGTATATCCGTATCTGTTGTCATCTTTCCAAAATCGGCTAAAGTTTCAAATATGATTGGTAGGTTTCGGATAGAAACCTTTTCTCTAAGGAGCTTGCCTAACACCTTTTGGACATCCCCAATAGACAGTGGATTTGGTGTTACTTCCTCAACTAAGATAGGATACGATTCTTTGATATGATCAACTAATTGTTTTGTTTCTTGTCTACCTAGAAGTTCGTGTGCGTTTGTTTTCAATAGTTCAGTGATATGAGTAGATACAACAGAAGGAGGATCAACTACGGTATAACCAAACATTTCCGCCCTCTCCTTCACATCCTCTGTTATCCATTTAGCGGGTAATCCAAAAGAAGGTTCAATCGTATCAATACCTTCAACTGCATCATCTTCGATTCCAGGACTCATAGCTAAATAATGATCTAACAGAAGCTCTCCTCTTGCCACTTCATTACCCTTTATTTTCAATCGATACTCATTGGGTTGTAGTTGAATATTGTCTCTTATTCTAACAACAGGAATGACAATACCTAATTCTATGGCAAGTTGCCTCCTAATCATAACTACCCGGTCTAATAGATCTCCCCCTTGGTTCGTATCAGCTAAGGGAATTAACCCGTATCCAAACTCAAATTCAATCGGATCAACGTTAAGTAAGTTAACAACACTTTCCGGACTTTTCATTTCATCAGTCTCAATCATTTCCTCTAATGCCTCGAGTTCGTCATGATCCGGTTCTTTTACCCGACCTAACATATACCCACCAAAGCCCAGTAAAGCAGCTATAGGAATAGTTAGTAAGTCGTTTAAAGGCGTAGCAATACCCAGGAAGAAAATCGTTCCAGCCGCAACATATAGCATTTTAGGAAATGCAAATAGTTGAGCTGTAATATCAGAACCCAGATTGCCATCAGATGCTGCACGAGTAACAATAATACCAGTAGCAGTTGAAATCATTAGGGCCGGTATTTGGGATACTAGACCGTCACCTACAGTTAATATCATAAATGTATTTACAGACTCGTTAAATGTTAGCTCCATTTGAACCATGCCAATTACAATTCCGAATAGAATGTTAATAATGGTAATAATGATTCCCGCTATGGCGTCACCTTTAACAAATTTACTTGCACCATCCATTGCACCATAAAAATCAGCTTCACGTTGAATCTTATCACGACGCTCTGTTGCATTCTTCTCAGAAATTAACCCAGCATTTAAGTCAGCATCAATTGCCATTTGTTTTCCTGGCATTGCATCTAAAGTAAAACGTGCAGCAACCTCTGAAACACGCTCAGAACCTTTTGTGATAACTAGAAACTGAATGATAATCAGAATTAGGAATACCACAAATCCAACTAAAGCATTTCCCCCAATAACGAAATTACCAAACGTATCAACTACATTCCCAGCTTCTCCCTCACTAAGGATTGATCTTGTTGTGGATACATTTAAACCTAGTCGGTATAAGGTTAAAATCAATAATAAAGAAGGAAAAACAGATAATTGCAAGGGTTCGGTCATATTCATTGCAGTCAGTAGAACTACTAATGCAAGAGTGATGTTTACCATTATTAAGATGTCTAGCAATAAAGGTGGTAACGGAATAACTAGCATGACGATGATTAAAACAACACCAAGTATAACTGGTAAGTCTCTTGCTCGCATTTACAACTCTCCTTATATACGTACTACACCTTTTGCTTTAGACGATAAATATAAGCTAAAATTTCGGCAACTGCTTTGAAAAATTCTTCAGGCACTGCATCACCAATTTTGGTTTGCTCATAAAGAGCTCTAGCAAGGGGCCTGTTCTCAATCATTGGAACTTCGTTGTTCTCTGCAATATTCCGGATTTTCAATGCTATATAATCTACACCACTAGCAACTACGTACGGTGCATCCATTTTTGCTTCATCATATTTTAATGCAATCGCATAGTGAGTTGGATTTGTGATAACAACGTCTGCTTTTGGAACGTCCTGCATCATTCGTTGCATCGCCATCTCACGCTGCTTTTGCTTAATTTTCGATTTGATTAGAGGATCGCCCTCAACATTTTTATACTCATCTTTAATATCCTGCTTAGACATTCGAATATTCTTTTCAAAGTCAAATTTTTGATAAATGAAATCAAAAACTGAAAGAAACAATAAGACAACTGTTGCAGCGAAACCCATTTTTAGTACGAGCATTGATAAAAATACTAATGCTTCTTCCAAGCTTACTTGAGACAAACGCATAATTCCTTCTATGTCTAACCACAAGACAAAGAATGTAACCAGACCTACAAAGGTAATCTTTAAAGAAGATTTTAATAGCTCTACAATCGCACGCATTGAGAATATATTCTTAGCTCCTTTAATAGGATCAAGCTTCTCGAGCTTAAAATGAATCGCTTCTGTAGAAAATAAAAAACCAATCTGCATGTAGCTTGCTATTACTCCTCCGACCATAGCTACGAGCATTACCGGGAGGATAATGATTGCTATTTCAGGAAGTAGAGTGAATAATAAACTGAAAGTCGTATGCTCAGTTAATTCTAGGAGCATATAATCCTCAAAACTCCTTGTAAAAAGAGCCAGCATCCGGTCTAGCATCAAACCTCCGCCAAACCAAAAAAAAAGGAAAACAAATAGGAGAAGGATGGCTGCATTTACATCCTGACTTTTCGCTACCTGCCCCTTTTTTCTTGACTCTTGTCGTTTCTTCGGAGTTGCCTTTTCTGTCTTCTCACCAGCAAAATATTGGAGATTCAGCTTATACTTGTACAACTTTTATGCCCCTCCTCCAATAATTCGCATTAAATCTCTCATCGCATATTGAATCTGTTCAAATAAATTTCCAACTAGCATAATAAAAATCGACATCATGACAATTAGCATAATTAAGCTAACAATTATTTTTAAAGGGATCCCGACAACAAATATGTTTAGCTGTGGTACAGTCCTAGCTACAATCCCAAGTGCTACATCAACTAAGAACATGGATCCCACTAAAGGTAATGACATTTGAAAGGCAATGATAAACATAGAATTAAAGGTTTTAACTAGATGACTTAGCATTTCTCCTTCACCAAAGGGAATCCACGGCTGATCAATTGGAATAGCTTGATAGCTATAGAAAATACCATCTATTAATAGATGATGACCGTTTACACTAAGTAAAAAAAGGAGAGACACAATGTATAAAAATTGACCCATTAATGGAGACTGAGCTCCAGTTTGAGGGTCAACTACATTGGCAATTGCAAACCCCATCTGAAAATCAATAAATCCTCCTGCTATCTGAATAGCAGATAGTAAAATGAAGGCTGTTAGACCTATTAGAATTCCAACCATTAATTCTTTAATAATTAGCATTATGTAAAATTCATCGAACTGAAGTGCTGTCGGAATCTCAATAGTGTAGTACATGATAAATGCTAAAAAAACAGCTAACCCTACTTTATGGGTATTTGGTATCGTTCTGTATGAAAAAATGGGTACTGTCAGAAAAAAACCGCTTAATCTCACTAATATCAGCAAAAAAGCTGACATCTTTATTAGAAATTCATCCATAAACTAACCTACATAATTATGAAGATTATTTAATATGTCATACGTAAAGCTGATCATTCGAGATAACATCCACGGTCCGAAAAAGACAATACCAATGAATACAGCAACAATTTTGGGGATAAATGCCAAAGTTTGTTCTTGGATTTGAGTGGTTGCTTGAAAAATACTAACGAGCAAACCAATCCCAAGTGCCAATAGCAGGAGTGGTCCACTTATTATTAAAACGGTATAGATAGCCTGCTCGGCTAAAGATATGACAAACTCTGAACTCAAAACAATCACTTCCTAATTAAAACTGACCAGCAATGATTTAACTACTAAATACCACCCATCCACTAAAACAAATAATAGTATTTTAAATGGTAAAGAAATCATAACCGGTGGTAGCATCATCATTCCCATTGACATTAGGATACTGGCAACAATCATATCAATTACTAAGAAAGGAATGAAAACCATAAATCCAATTTGAAAAGCTGTTTTCATCTCACTTATTGCAAATGCAGGAACTAAAGCAGTTAGTGGTATATCTTCTACAGTTTCAGGTCTTTCTATTCCAGCGTAACCTAGGAATAGCGCTAAGTCCTTTTGTCTTGTATGCTTACTCATAAACTCCTTTAATGGTAGCGATGCTCTTTCGTAGGCCTCATCAAGGGTAATTTCATCATTGAACAACGGTGTTAACGCTTCTTCATTTACCTCAGTGAATACAGGGGTCATTATAAAAAACGTTAGAAAAAGAGCTAGAGCAAGAATAACCTGATTAGGAGGCATTTGTTGTGTTCCTAAGGAAGTTCTAACAAATGACAGTACAATTAAGATTCTTGTAAAGCTCGTCATTAAGATTAGAATGCTTGGTGCAATTGACAAAACCGTTAGTAAAAGCAAAAGCTTGATCGAGGTCGATACGTTCTCCGGATCATTTGTATTGAAAAACTCCATGAACTCAGTCATCGTTCTTTTTTCCTTCCTCGTCCAACTCTTTTAAAAGCTTTTTCCTACCTTTAGATAGCTCTGCTAACTGAGTAGCAAACATCGATTTAAAACTACTATCTTGGTTTGACATGTCTCTTTTTTTATAACCTTTTACTTGCTGCACTACCTTCGTAATGATGTCAGCAGGTTGAAGCATTTGCTGAACATCATTTTGCTGTTGAGAAAGAATCTGCTTGATTTCTTCTTCTGAATCAATTTCTTTTAACAACTGTATACTCTCACCAACGCCAACGACTAAGATGCGATCTCCCACCTTAACAAGCTGAACAGAACGATTATTACCTAGGCTTGTACCACCCAAATTTGCCATTGTTCTCGTGAAATCATACGTTTGATTTTTCTTCTTAATAAACCGTAATGTAACGTAAAGCAGCATTAAGACTAGAAATAATGCAAAGATCAGATTTAGAAAATCGAAAAACGTGAATTGACTATCAGGTATTGATTCAACTGGTGTATTATCAATAGGGGCATTATCTAATACCGTTTCATCTTCTTCTGTTACAGATTCTTCTCTATTTTCTTTAAGTATTTGGTCTACAGTTTTATTATCATCATCCACTCCCGCTGCATGGAAAACGTTCCCCATAAGCGGAAGTAGAAGACAAAGTAAGACTGATACTATAACAATCTTGATTCGTAGCAATCTCTGCCACCTCAATTTTTCTTTATGATAGTGTTTTCCCAATAGCTTCTAATACGCGGTCTGCTTGGAATGGCTTAACGATAAAGTCTTTTGCTCCAGCCTGTATCGCATCAATTACCATCGCTTGTTGTCCCATTGCTGAACACATAATAACCTTTGCATTTGGATTGATCTTCTTTATTTCCTTAAGTGCAGTGATGCCATCCATTTCTGGCATTGTAATGTCCATTGTAACGAGGTCAGGATTATGCTCTTTGTATAAATCCACAGCCTGTTGGCCATCTGCAGCCTCGCCTACTACCTCATATCCATTTTTAGATAAAATATCCTTAATCATCATTCTCATAAAAGCTGCGTCATCTACAATTAGAATTCTGTTTGCCATTTCCTCTAAACCCCCTGCTTAATTAACGTAAATTTTTAATTCGATCACTTTGACTAATGATATCAGTAACACGAACACCAAAATTCTCATCTATTACTACTACTTCACCTTTTGCAACAAGCTTATTATTAACAAGTATGTCCACTGGTTCCCCTGCAAGCTTATCTAGTTCAATAATAGAACCTGTTGAAAGTTCCAATATATCGCGGACAGATCTCTTTGTTCTACCTAACTCTACAGTTACCTGCAGTGGAATATCTAGAAGCATATCTAAATTCTTTGACTCTCCACCTACAACAGGTGATGGCTCAAAATTTGAGAATGCTGCTGGTTGAACAGTTGGTTGATACCCAGCTTGCTTACTAGCTCCAATATGTTGTTGTTGGTGAGTAGGCTGCTGGTAACCCTGATACTCATGATTAGTCGTCTGAGAATAACTTTGTCCACCTCTTGTATCTGTCACTGGTTGGTGGTCATATGCATTTTCTTTAGAAGGTGTCTCACTCTTAATCTCTGTCTTTGGAGCGACAGGTGGACTAGGATTTAAGAGCTCATCTACTAAGCTTTTTCCAAACTCTAATGGAAGTAATTGCATAATGTTAGAATCTACAAGATCTCCAATTTTTAACCGGAATGCAACCTGAATAAAAATGTCTTGATTTGGTAAAGCGCCGTCACCTTCACCCTCTTTTAAATCCATCATTTCTATGCTTGGCGGTGAGATATCAACCTTTTTATTGAAAATAGTAGACATTGAAGTTGCAGCTGAACCCATCATTTGATTCATTGCCTCTTGGACAGCACTTAATTGAATTTCTCCTAATAGGTCCTGTGGGTTTCTTCCATCTCCACCTAGCATTAGATCAGCAATAATAGCAGCATCAGACTGTTTAATCACTAATACGTTTGCTCCAATGAAGCCTATTGTATAGCTTACTTGAATTGCAACATTCGGGTGTGGAAACTTCTCAGCCAAGTCATTTTTGTGAACTGTTGTAACAGTTGGTGTTGTAATTTCTACCTTTTGATTTAATAGAGTAGACAAAGCAGTAGCAGAGCTACCGAAAGAGATGTTACCAATCTCCCCTAACGCATCCTGTTCCATCGGAGACAAGTGTTCCTCAGACGGGGACTGCCCAGTTAGATGATCATCATCTTGATCGTCATTTCCCCTTAATAAAGCATCGATTTCATCTTGTGATAGCATGTCATTATTCATCATCTGTCCCCCCCTTGTATTGGTCTATTATTTGAACAGCCAGCTTTTTATTTACTTTACCTGGTTGCCCAATAAATTTCGGTTCATTACCAACCGTAATAACAATTGGTGAATTAATTTCGTTATCTAGTTGGATAACATCTCCTACAGATAACTGCAGGAATTCATTAATTGAAATCTCAGAACTTCCGAGTTGCGCACTAATTGGCAGATCTGCTAATCGAATGCTTTTCTCAAGTAATTCAAGTTCCTGTGGTTCTCTTACCTTTTTTGTCGTTTGCATCCAATAATGAACCGAAAGTTTAGGCATAATTGGTTCGAGGACAACATGAGGAATACAAATGTTGATCATTCCACTCGAATCACCAATTTGAGTATTCAAAGAGATCACAACGACCGTCTCATTGGGTGAAACCATTTGCAGGAATTGTGGGTTCACTTCTAATTCCGTTAATATGGGTTCAATTTCCGCAATAGAGGACCAGGCCTCTTTCAAGTTCTCAACTGCATTTTCAAATAACTGCGACATTAGCTTAGTTTCGATTTCAGTTAAATTTTCTACCTTATTTAAACTTACTCCACGTCCTCCTAGCACACGATCTAACATGGCATAAGCGATATTCGGATTAATTTCCATAATTATTCTTCCATCTAGTGGAGGAACCTCAAAAACATTAAGAATTGTCATCTTCGGAATTGATCTAACAAATTCTTCGTATGGTATTTGGTCAGCGGATGCAACCGATATCTGGACGTACGTTCTCAATTTTGCTGAGAAGTATGTCGTCAATAATCGTGCAAAGTTTTCATGAATCCTTGTTAAACTTCGGATTTGGTCTTTCGAGAAACGTAACGCTCTTCTAAAGTCGTAGGATCTAACCTTTCTTTCAGATTGCTCCTTCTTTAGTTCTTCAGCGTTCATTTCACCAGTTGATATTGCGGAGAGCAGGGCATCTATTTCACTTTGTGATAAAACTTCTCCTGACAAAAAGTTCACCTCCTCTTAACATTTCCATTTTTAATCAGATTATTGAAGAACAAAGGAGGTCGTATAAACTCTTATGATTTGACCTTCCTGCATAAGTCCATTCGCCTGATCTTTGATCATATTCTCCAAATTAAGTATTCCATCTTTGCCTTTAAATTGATCTGATGTCATTTCTGATAATTCCTGAATTATGATGTTATTCATTTGAAAATCACGCTTGGCTAGCTCTTCCTTTGCTTTAACGCTATCAGTTTGAATTTTAAATTGAATTCTGACAAATTCACCATCCAGAAGATTAGTTGTTATTTCTGGTACGTCAACCGAATACTCAATGATTTCATCGATTGTTGGCTCAATGGGTCCTTCTTTACTTTCTTCCCCTGTAAATTTCAAAAGAACAATCAAAGCGACTGCCCCAATCAGGAGGATTGTTAATATAATGATTGTCATAGTTATGAGGGCTTTCTTGTTCTTCATTTTTATAAACTCTCCTTATCAGGCAATTGCAGTTGTCCTAATATCGAAATTTGACGAAAAAAGTCTGTTACTAAGAGAATAACATCATCTTCATTCTCGCGTACAACAATTTTTTTACCATTAGTTAATGTAATGGTTGTGTCTGGGAATGATTGGATTTGCTCTATGTAGATTGCATTTAAGCTAAAAGAGCTTCCATTTAATCGTGTTAGCTTAATCATAAAAGTGGGGGCTTATGGCTTAATAAGCCCCCCACCTCCTTACTTATTATCGTTTTAGATTAACAAGCTCTTGTAAGATTTCATCCGATGTTGTGATGATACGAGTGTTAGCCTGGAAGCCACGCTGTGTTGTGATCATCTCAGTAAATTCCTCAGAAAGGTCAACATTAGACATTTCTAATGTACCTGCAACGATTGTTCCTGATCCAGCTTCACCTGGGACACTGAATACAGGCAAACCTGAGTTTGCTGTATCTTTAAATAAATTACCGCCGACTTTTTCAAGACCTCCACTATTTGCAAATTTAGCAACTTCCAATTGGCCTGCAACTTGAAGATTTCCTAAATTATCAACATAGTTTACTGTTCCATCTGTCCCAATACTAAAGCTTTTAGCATCAGTTGGGATTTTTATTAATCCTGGAGCATTAGTAATATTACCTGCTCCATCGTCATGAGTCGCTTGTCCTAGAACAAATAATCCATCACCATTTACTACATACCCTTCCTTGTCCATGTAAAAGTTACCTGCACGAGTGTAGCTAACATCGGCAGAAGCGGTATAATTTCCAGCGAATTGATTATTATTTAATTTAATTGCATCGAAATTCTCCGTTAGTGTACCTAGCATAAAAAACCCATCACCTGAAAGTGCTAAATCTAGTGAACGTCCTGTAGTCTGTAAGCTTCCTTGTGTATGCACAGAGTCGATTGAAGCAAGCTGTGAACCTAATCCGACCTGCTTAGGGTTTACACCCCCACGAGTGTCAGTAGATGCACTCGCACCAGCAATTTGCTGACTAACAAGGTCTTTAAACATTACTCTTCCCTTTTTATAGCCATAAGTATTTACGTTTGCGATATTATTTCCTATTACATCAAGTTTTGTTTGGAAATTTTTCATACCCGAGATACCTGAATACATTGAACGTAACATTAATTATTTCCCCTCTCTTTTATGGTTGCTTCAATCAGTCCACAACCTTGGCCTCCTAATCGGTCCAGCCTATAATAAAATGGTTCCATTGATATTGGTGAAAATTTGAGAGCTTGCTTCTTCTCGGTCCATTGCAGTAATCACCGTATTATTCTTTGTATTAACGATTAATGCAGCTTCTTCCATCACTACCAAGGAATCTATTATTCCTTTACCTTTTGCTTCAATCATCTTTTCGTGTAACTTTGTCCAGCTTTCTTCAGCAATTTCTATTTTTCGCTCTTGCAAACGTTTTTGAGCATGCTTGCTTATTTTGATACCAACAACCTCTTGTAGCACATCTTTAAAGCTTGGAGTATTTTCTTTATTTGTTTGAAGCTTCTTATGCTTTAATGATAGAGGGTGGTGGGATATTTGATGTATCCGATGATCCATACACCTAACTCCTCTCTAGTTTGAAGCAGGGCTTGTAATTTTTGTTAGAGCATTCGGTAAAATTGTTGTTCCATCTTCCATCTCTAACTGTACCTCTAAGTTCTTTTGATAGATTGATTTAACTATTCCTTGCTTTGATTCGATAATTTCGTTACCATTTTCGTCCACGGATTTCGAAGTAAATTCAACTTGTTTTCCAATCATCTCACTGTATTTCATGATGTTATCTGATTTTTGACTTGTGATAAACTGCTCGAGCATCTTGTTCATATTTGTCATCTGCTCTAAAGATGTAAATGTAGCCATTTGCGCAATAAAATCTTTGTCTTGCATCGGATTCATCGGGTCTTGATTTTGAAGCTGAGTCATTAAAATTCTCAGAAAATCATCCTTACCCATAACATCACTTTTGCTCTTTTGCACAGCTTGATTTTTCAAATATAAGGTTGGATCTAAATTAATGGTCATCTTCTCACCTACACTTCAATATTCATTAGCTCCTCATGAAGAGTTTCTTCAAAAGTTGCTTCATTTTGCTGATCATTCTGTTTATCTTCCTTACTACTCGACGACTCATTTCCTTGCTGACGACCATCCTTGTTTAACGAACGGTCAAACTCCTGTTGTAATGTTTGAGAGTTGATAATCTCTAGTTTTTCGACTTGTATGTTTTGACCTGCAAACGCATTTTTTAATCCCTGAAGCTGTGATTCTAGCATTTCTTTAGCAGCAGCTGTTGTTGCCACCATTCTCGCTGTTAAAACACCATTTTGTTGAAGCAGTTCTACCCTTAGCTGCCCCAGGTGTTCAGGATATAGCTTGATAAGGAGCTTCATTCCTCCGTTTACATTTTGCAGAGAGGTTTTTGCTAGAATACTTTGAAATTCTTTTATAAATTGTTCTTGATTAGCTGCTTTCGTTCCACCTTGCTCTATAAATAAAGCAAATTGTTGGGCGCGATTTAAATTTGTTTGTGGTTCGACCCCCATACCCAAGCCCTTAGGATTCGTATCTTGTAGTACATTACTTTTAACACTTTCTTCACGATGGACTGTTCGCTGAAACAAAAGTCGTAAATAATTCATTTTTTGACTTTCATCTGTAGCCAGAGGATTTTTGCCAGTTAACTTTGTATGAATACTTGATAGAAATTGCTGTAACTCCTCAGTAACTTTCGGTTGATTTGAAAATACCTGATTCGAAGCTTGTCCATCCTGAGTAAGCTTATGAAGCTGAGCATTTACCTGCTGAAAGAAAGTAAGTAGTGCATCCTTTGAAGAAACATCAAGTTTCACGTCTTTTGTTTGCTGGTGTGTGTAGATAAGCCCAGCTAATAAATTTTCTAATGGTATGTTTTCAGAAGCACCCATTAATTCTTGCAAACTAGTACCGGATTCAAAAAGGGCCTGAAGCTTCTTAACAAGCTCTTCCGGAAGGATAGTAAGCAGAGAAGATGTGTCTTGATTTAGCATTTCTACTGTTAGTTCATCAGGAAGTTCTCCAGTTGCAATCAGCTGTTCGACCGCTTCCATAAGTTTTTCAACGGAAGCCACTCGATCTACGGAATTTGTTTCAGCAGAAAAAGGTACAAACACTTGATTTTCCTCTACAGATTTTAGTTCCTGATCAGGTTGCTTCTGGTTGCCATTTGTTTTTTGTTGAACTTCTTTATTCAACATAGAAGCAAAATGGCTCGATGTTCGTTCTGATTGCTTTTGACTAGCTTTAGAGGATATCTCTAATCCTTTATTCATCACATTGATTCCAGACATATTCACTATTGTTCACCTCCCTTCAAAATACCTTACGATTCATTTGCTAATAGTTCAGTGAATCGAGCAGCTTCGGCTGGTTCCATTTTTTCTAGGATGGGACCAAGAGTATCAGTGGATAATGTCTTTAAAATAGTGAGTGCTTCTTGATCTTCCAACTCAGTTAAAATAGCAGCTGCATTTTTTGCAGACATAGATCCATAAATTTCCGATAATCCACCTAGTGTTTGTTCTTTGTCTTGTTGCTGTTGGTCTATTGTTTTTAATTCTTCATTCAATCTATCGATTTGCGTTTGAAGGTCAATTATCTTTCCTTCTTTCTCTTCTGCTTCTTTCTCAAGTTGTTCTACTATTGCTAATTGTTCATTATTAAGAGCCTCTAAATCTTTAACATCTTGTCGAAGCTTTGCTTCTAGATTGATTTCTCCTTCTTCAGCAGGAATCAAGCTTGATACACCGGGAATAAATTGACCATATTTCTTAGCAGCTCCTTCGATATCATAGCCAGCAAATGTTAGAACTATAGCAGAGACAACAACCGCAAAGAGAAGTGGGATTACCCCAGCAAAAAGAAACCATTGAAATTTATTTGCTAGTTTGGATTCATTTTCTTTAAGTTCCACCTGATCACCTAACTTCCTCTGTTCATAAATTGTTGGATCGATATTTCATCCATCAATCTATTATCATCTGCATTGACCAATTCTTTGTAATGCGAATATTGTTTCTCTTTAATTTTTTCATACTTCTTTACTTCAATATTTTTTTCTAATAGTTGCTGCTCTTGCTCAGTCATTTTTTGTCTAGCGTTAAAAACTAGGTTTTGATAATGAAGAATCGTTTTTTCTAAGTTGGTTATAAACTGCTGATGGTGTCTTAATTCTTGGACATTTAGACCAGTAGATATTTTTCTTAGTTGATTAGCTTCTAGTTCTTCCTTTTGTTTAAGGGAATGGTACAGCTTCTCAGCAACTTCTTCAAATTTTCGGACACATTGCTGATAAAGTTCCTGAGCACGTTCCTTTTCAGTTTCCTTGATTGAAAGTATTTTCTGAAATTTATATGAAAAACTCATAAATTACCCACCTGTTCCAAGCAGTGATTGTAGCATCTCAATACTCTCGTCTCTTGATATCGGATCATGAGTACCTTGTTTTAAGAAAGAAATTATTTTTGGATAAAACCGAATTGCTTCATCAATCTCCCGAGAAGAACCACGTTTATATGCCCCAATATTGATTAAATCCTCTGAATTTATATAAGTTGATAAAAGTTCTCTCAACTTTTCTGCAGAGTCTTTGTGTTCTGTTGTGACAATATGGTTCATAACACGACTTATACTATTTAAAACATTAATTGCCGGAAATTGCCCTTTGTTAGCTAAATTACGGTCAAGCACGAAATGCCCGTCAAGGATCCCACGAACAGTATCAGCAATAGGTTCATTCATATCGTCACCATCTACTAGCACAGTATAGAAGGCGGTAATGGTACCATGTTGATTTGTCCCTGTTCTTTCAAGTAGCTTTGGTAATATCGCAAATACAGATGGAGTATACCCTTTCGTCGTTGGCGGTTCACCAACAGCTAATCCGATTTCACGTTGTGCCATTGCTACACGTGTTACAGAGTCCATCATAAGCATGACATTTAAACCTTTATCACGGAAATATTCAGCAATTGCTGTTGCTGTGTATGCACCTTTTATTCTCATTAGTGCGGGTTGATCTGAAGTAGCAACGACAACGATTGATCGTTTAAGTCCTTCTGGACCTAGGTCTCTCTCAATAAATTCTCTAACCTCTCTACCACGTTCTCCAACTAACGCTATGACATTTAGATCCGCAGTAGTATTTCTTGCAATCATACCTAACAATGTACTTTTACCTACACCACTACCTGCAAAAATACCAACTCGTTGCCCTTTTCCAACTGTTAAAAGAGAATCAATTACTCGGACACCAACATCAATACTCTCATCGATTGTTGGACGCTCCATCGGATTCGGAGGGGATTGATCTGTTCCCACGTTAGAAAGACCTTTGGGTAGCAGACTTCCATCTAATGGTTGCCCTAATGAATCTAAAACTTTTCCAATTAACCCAGAGCCCACCTTAACCTGAAGGGGCTTTGAAGTAGCCTCAACAATACTACCTGGGGAAATATCGTTAATATTTGTAAAAGGCATTAGTATGACAAATTCATCGCGAAATCCTACTACTTCCGCTGTTACTTTTCTTTTTTTATTGGTTGTCCCTATATGAATGTGACACACATCTCCAATAGAAGCTTCTGGCCCTTGAGATTCAATCATCAATCCTACAACTCTAGCAACTTTACCATAGCGTTTGTAGGAATCTAGCATTTCAATTTCATTCAAAAGTTCTATTGCCTTCATGGAGTTTATTCCTCCTCTATTAACTCAAGAAGCTTTACTTTCAGTTCATTAAGTTGACTGTCAATACTAGCATCAATCCGTCCAAATGACGATTCAATCAAACAGCCTGTTTCTCTTAGTTCTTCATTTGGATATATATATAAGCTTTTATCTCCGTTAAAGAGGGCTTTCAATTCGTCTTTTTGAGCTAGTACCATTTCATACATTGAAGGATGAACCATGATATTAATGTCTGTATAGTCTTTTACTTCCTTAATGGCATGCTTCACTAATTGAATAAAGTCATCCTTAGTTTCATCTAAATGTACTCTAAGAATCTTCTCTGCCACTTTAATACCAAGCTTTAGAATCGTTTCCTCTGCTAACTCAACCTGAGAGATATAATCCAGTTTTGCTTGTTCTACAATATGACAGCCTTCTTTGATAATAGCTGAATACTGTTCCACAGCTGCAACTTCCCCTTGTTGGAAACCAACTTGAAAAGCCTCTGCTTTGACCTCTTCAAATAATTTTTCTTTCTCTGTTTCCCAAGCAAATTTCATTTCGTTAATTTGTTCATTGATAAGCTGTAGCCTTTGTTTAGCCTCATAGATCATCGCCTCGGATTGACTCTTAGCATTAGCTAGTAGACTTTCTGCTTCTTGACTAGCTTTTACACGTAAAATTTCAGGAGACTCTTCATCCAGTGATTGTTGAAACACGATTGGTTGTAGCTTGATTACTTTTTTCACTTCATCTTGAGGTGTAGCGTAATGGGATTTTAATAACCTAGACAATAATATCATCTCCTCCACCACGTGCAATCACAATCTCACCTGCTTCTTCTAGACGTCTAATAATAGCAACAATTCTAGATTGTGCTTCTTCTACATCGCGTAAACGAACAGGTCCCATGAATTCCATTTCCTCTTTAAAGGTATCGGCCATACGTTTTGACATGTTGCCGAATACAATCTCTTTAACTTCTTCGCTAGCCACTTTAAGTGAAAGCATAAGGTCGGCATTCTCAACATCACGAATGACACGTTGAATCGCACGAGAATCTAGTGTTACGATATCCTCAAATACAAACATACGCTTCTTAATTTCTTCTGCAAGTTCCGGATCTTGAATTTCAAGAGCATCAAGAATGGTTCGTTCCGTACTTCGATCAACTCCGTTAAGCACTTCTACAACAGCCTCTACGCCACCTGTTTGAGTATAGTCTTGGGTTACAGTTGCAGATAACTTCCTTTCAAGGATTTGTTCCACCTCATTAATAACTTCTGGTGATGTACTATCCATGAGAGCAATTCTTCTAGCAATATCTGCTTGCATTTCTTGTGGAAGCTCAGAAAGAATTTGTCCGGCTTGGTTTGGATCAAGATACGATAGAACTAGTGATATCGTTTGAGGATGTTCATTTTGAATAAAGTTCAGTATCTGAGCTGGATCTGCTTTTCTTGCAAAATCAAACGGTTTAACCTGAAGTGAAGAAGTAAGTCGGTTAATAATATTTGCTGCACTTTCAGCACCAAGAGCTTTTTCCAAGACCTGCTTCGCATAGGAAATCCCACCTTGTGAAATATAGTCCTGTGCAATAGCAATTTGATGGAATTCTTCTAATACCTCATCTTTCGAGCTACCATCAACCTTTCTTACCCCAGATATCTCTAAAGTAAGTTTCTCTATCTCCTCTTCAGATAGGTGCTTGTAGATTGATGCCGATACATCGGGACCTAACGAGATTAGAAGGATAGCTGCTTTTTGACGGCCTGACAGTTCGCCCTTGATATCTTTTTTCGCCATATCCTATCCTCCTATTCTTCAGCAATCCAGGATCTTAATAGCTTTGCAAAATCACCTGGGTTGTCTTTTGCTAATTTTTCTAATTGCTTTTTTATGATGTCAGAAGCATTTTCCGTCTCATCATTGATGTCTTGCACAGAAACTGCTTGGAATGGTTCCGCATATTCAAATTGATCTTTTTCTTTCTTTTTCTTTCTTAGCAATAGAACTAACAATAAGATAATAATAACTAGTAATACTCCACCTGCAATATAAGCCCATAATGGAATCATTTGTGCTGGAGGTGTTTCGAAATCAACCTTTCCATTAAAGGTTTGAACAGAAACTGCCACTTTACCTTCAAGTTCTTCATCCGTTAGTTCTGGCGCACCTTCCTGCTTAGCAATAGATGTACGAACAATTGTATTTAAAATTTGCTCAATATCATCAATTGATTGCTGTGGAAGAGTATCAGCATCACCAGGTGTAGGTGGTTCCACCATTACCTGAATACCTAAATCTCTAACTTTATAAGGACTTTCAACAATTTCTTTTCGGATTCTATTTACATCATTATTGATACGCTCTTCGAATCTTTCATAATCACCTGTTCCACCAACTAACCCGCCCGTTGCATAGTTAGGAATTCCCGTTTCTCCAGTGCCATCAATGCCACCTTCTACTGCACCATCACCTGTAAAGGTTTCAGTGATTCTTTCTACACTCACTGCAATACCTTCCATATTTTCAGGGTTAACAGGAGTTACAAGTTGTTCTTCTCTGTTTTCTTGAGTAAAGTCAATGTCAGCCGTAACAGAGACAACTACTTTATCTTGTCCCATCATCATACCTAGCATTTGTTGTACTTGACGTTGAATATCTCTTTCAACATTCTGCTTAATTTGATATTGAGTTTGGAAGGCAGTAGCTGCATCAAGGTTGCCACTTCCATTAGAATTTTCGTTTTGAAGATCAAAATACTCAAAATGTTGATTCGTGATGACGATATTACTAGTAGGAAGACTAGGAACACTCTTAGACACTAAATTATATAGGGCTTGAATTTGCTGTTCTTCAAAACGATAACCAGCTTTTGTGTTTAACACAATTGATGCAGATGCTTCTTGACCAGCTTCTGACATCCATACAGTTTCCTGTGGAAGATTAATCATAACCTTCGCATCTTGTACACCATCAATACCTTTAATTAGACCTGCTAACTCTGTTTGCATCGCCTCTAGTTTTAATACATTAAATTCATTATCCGTCATTCCAAAACCAGCATTTTGACTAAAGAAGGAATAATCGATACTCCCGCTGTTAGGAAAACCCTCTGCAGCTAATTCAACCTTTAGCGTATCCACTACTTCTTGTGGCACTAATATCGTTGTCCCATTGTCTGCAATTTGGGATTGAATGCCTCTTCCATCGAGCTGTGCTTTGATCTCCCCAACCTCTGCGGGACTTAAATTACTATATAAAGGTGCAAAGTTAACTTTTGAGGAGACCATTGAGACTACTAGAATAATTGTTATAAACAATAAAAGGGAACCAATCATCATTCCTTTTTGTCCTGATGAACGATTCTTCCAGAATTTATTTGCACTATTCAATTGTGATTGCATTTTTTCGTTCATTTCATTCCCCCGGTTATTATGACGTCTCATCTGTTTGGTAACTTAATAACCGCTCCCAGTTATTTTTCTCTATCTATCTCTTTTTATCTATCTATCTGATTCTATTTTATATTTATGACTAAAAAACAAATTAAACTTGCATTCTCATGACTTCTTGATAAGCCTCAACCACTTTATTTCTCACTTCCATCGTTGCCTGGAATTGAATACTAGCTTTTTGGGAAGCAATCATTACTTCATGTAGATCAATCTTTTGTCCATTGGCTAGTTTATTTGTAGCTACGTCTGATTCGTGTTGTGCTTTATTCACTTGATTTAAACTATTTTTAAGAAAATCAGAAAACTTCTGTTGCGATTCAGCTGGTGTTGGTTTAACGGGTGCTGTCATATCTATTGAAAATAAACTTGGTTGATTCGATATTTTATTAATCATTTATATTCATACCTACCTTATTTTCCTATTTCTAGTGCTTTCATTAGCATTCCCTTATTAGCATTGAACACTGTAACATTCGCTTCGTATGATCGTGTTGCACTCATTAAATCCACCATTTCCTTTAATGGATCAACATTTGGCATTTGAACGTACCCTTCCGCATTTGCATCAGGATGTTCTGGATTATAAACAAGCTTAAATGGAGTTTCATCTTCTATTATTCTAGCAACCCTTACTCCATTTCCAACTGAACTGTTGCTAGTCCCCTTTTTCATGGCGTGGTTTAGAACCGAAGAAAACCGAGAAGACTCATTCGCCTGCGTAACAACCATCTTTCTTGTATATGGCTGCCATTCACCGTTAACAAACTTTCCTCTTGTTGAATCCACGTTTGCCATATTAGATGATATTACATCCATTCGTAATCGCTGTGTGGTTAATGCCGATGCACTAATATTAAGACCTTGAAAGATCGTCATGTTTACTTACCTCCTGAGATCACCGTTTTTAGCGAATTGAATTTACCATTAATTCGGTCAATTAAGGCATTATAATATATCTGGTTTTCTGCAAGCTCTGACATTTCCTTATCTATATCAACACTATTTCCGTTGTGGTTATACTGTGAGCTAGCTCTAGTTACTACCATTCCAGACGAATTCTGTGAATTAGAGAAGTTAAAATGCCTTGCATCCGTTCTTTGTGCTTGCATAGCTGTTTTCAATTCATGTTGAAATGGTTTCAAGACTTCCTTTGCTTTGTAATTAGGCGTGTCGACATTTGCAATATTTTGCGCGATCGCATTTTGTTTAATTGTGGAGTATTTTAGCGAACTTTCTAGCGTATTAATCGTCCCACCGAATAATTTCATACTGATTCACCTCTTTTTTTGGGGGTTATTTATAAATGTCAATAGGTTTTATACTGTTATATTTATCCTATTCATTGTAGATATAATCCACATATTTTGTCTATGACATTAGTCACAGCAACATAAAAATCGTTATTTAGTACTAGTTTTTCGTTCAAAGGGCCATCACCAATTACCTATATTCATATTCATCTATTCTCATTATATACTTTGTCGAAATTTGTAACATCATTAATTTTATCTATTTCGACATTTTTTTACCATTTTCGCAAAAATATGACACATCCCTACTTTTTTCTACACGTTTCACAAGGTTATAAATAGATAGTATAATTTCTTAATCAAAATAAAAAGTACCTTATCGTTTCCTGATAAGGTACTTTTTGCTTTAATTTTATTAATTATTAACTAGTTTTTAATTTAGAAAGCTCATGAAGGAATTTATCATTTAATACTTTGATATATGTTCCCTTCATTCCTAATGAACGTGACTCAATTACACCAGCACTTTCTAACTTTCTTAGTGCGTTTACAATAACAGATCTTGTAATACCAACTCGATCAGCTATTTTACTTGCAACAAGCAAGCCTTCATTTCCGTCTAACTCTTCAAAAATATGCTCAATCGCCTCAAGCTCACTGTATGACAGAGAGCTGATTGCCATTTGTACAACAGCCTTACTTCTTGCTTCTTCTTCGATTTCCTCTGACTTTTCACGAAGAATTTCCATTCCAACGACTGTAGCGCCGTATTCACCTAGAATTAAATCATCGTTTAGAAATGGACCTGTTACGCGCGCTAGGATTAATGTACCTAAACGTTCACCACCACCGATAATTGGAACGATCGTTGTTAATCCTTTGCTAAACAAATCCTTATTTTCTACAGGGAATGCTGTATAAGGGCTGTTAATGTCAAGATTAGAAGATGTTTCCGTGATATTGAATAGTCCGTTTGTATACTCTTCAGGGAATTGACGATCCTCTAGCATTTTGATCATACGTTCATTTTCAATTTTTTGATTGATTGCAAAACCTAAGAGCTTACCTCTTCTGCTAACAACAAAGATATTTGCTTCGATAACATCGCGTAATGTTTCAGCCATTTCTTTAAAGTTAACAGGCTTACCTGCAGCTCTTTGAAGCATTGCATTAATTTTTCTTGTTTTGTCTAATAGTTCCATTTACTTGCTCCTCCTAAAGTGACTCCATGTTCATCTCATATTCTATAATATAAATTGACTCAAGTCGCGATTTTTCGCGATTGTGCCCAGTTTCTCTTCAACATATTGAGGTGTGATTACGATTCTCTCTAATGTGATATCTGGTGCTTCAAAAGATAAATCCTCTAATAATCTTTCCATTATAGTATGTAATCTTCTAGCTCCAATGTTGTCCGTATCCTGATTAACCCCATGCGCTACTTCAGCTAACTTACGAATAGCATCGTCAGAAAATTCAATTTGTATACCTTCTGTTTCCAATAAGGCAATATATTGTTTGATAATTGCATTATCAGGCTCAACTAAAATTCTAACAAAGTCTTCTACAGTAAGTTTCGTTAATTCAACACGAATTGGAAAGCGTCCTTGTAGCTCCGGAATAAGATCAGATGGTTTTGCAATATGAAAAGCTCCTGCTGCAATAAATAAGACATGATCTGTTTTTACAGGTCCATATTTGGTTACAACTGTCGATCCTTCTACAATAGGAAGGATATCACGCTGAACACCCTCTCTAGAAACATCTGCTGATCCACCTTGACTCTTTCCAGCAATCTTATCTATTTCATCAATGAAGATAATCCCAGTTTGTTCTGCCTTATAAATGGCGTCTTGTGTTACTTCATCCATGTCGATTAGTTTCTGAGCCTCGTCATTAGTGAGAACTTTTCTTGCCTCTCGAACAGTCAGTTTTCTTTTCTTCTTTTTCTTCGGCATGAAGCTACCTAGTGCATCTTGCATGTTCATACCCATTTGTTCCATTCCTGAGCCTTGAAGCATATCAAACATTGATTGTTGTTGTTCTTCAATTTCAACGCTTACAAGCGTATCCTCAAGTTCACCTAAAGCTAATTGATGAGCAAGTTTCTTCCTTCTTTGTGAAAGGCTTTGTTCATCCTGTTTATCCTGATCATCGTCATCTGTTTGATTTTGATTTCCACCTAAAAGCATTTCAAATGGATTTTTAAAAGATGTTTGCTTTTGCTTAGCAGGTGCAAGCAATTCAACTAATCTTTTATTTGCATTCGAGAGCGCTTTCTCTTTTACATCCTGCATTCTTTCTTCTTTAACAAGACGAACTGAAGTTTCTACTAAGTCACGTACCATTGATTCTACATCTCTTCCAACATAACCGACTTCTGTGAACTTAGTCGCTTCAACTTTAATAAAAGGCGCACCAACAAGCTTTGCCATTCGTCTTGCAATTTCAGTTTTCCCAACACCTGTTGGTCCAATCATTAGGATATTCTTCGGTACTATTTCTTCACGTAATTTTTCGTTTAATTGACCTCTTCGATATCGATTCCTTAACGCAACTGCAACTGCCTTTTTCGCTTGTGTTTGACCAACAATGTGCTGGTCGAGTCGTTCAACAATTTGCCGTGGTGTTAAATTCATGATTAGGGCCCCCTTAAAGTTCTTCGACTATGATTTGGTCATTCGTATATACACAGATTTCTCCTGCAACCTCTAAAGAGGCTTTAGCAATTTCCATTGCAGACATAGTAGAACCAGCATGTTTCTTTAAGGCTCTGCCTGCAGAAAGTGCATAATTTCCACCAGATCCAATTGCTAGTATTCCATCATCCGGTTCGATAACCTCTCCTGTACCCGAAACTAAAAGGATATGCTCCTTGTTCATGACGATAAGCATCGCTTCTAGTCTTCTTAAAACCTTATCACTTCTCCATTCCTTCGCAAGTTCCACCGCCGCTCTTTGAAGGTTACCATTATATTCTTCTAAACGTCCTTCAAATTTTTCAAAAAGAGTAAAAGCATCAGCTACTGAACCTGCAAAGCCCGCTAAGACTCTTCCTTGATAAATTCTCCTTACCTTTTTAGCAGTGTGCTTCATTACGACTGCATTCCCAAATGTTACTTGGCCATCTCCTGACATTGCACACTGACCATTATGCTGTATAGCAAAGATTGTAGTTGCATGAAATGTTGACATCTGATTCTCTCCTTTCGATCTTTCTATGCTCGAGGATGATGATTCATATATATCGTCTTTAACCGATCTTTCGTAACATGCGTATAGATTTGCGTTGAGGAAAGATGTGAGTGGCCTAATAATTCTTGTACAGTTCGTAAATCGGCCCCTTCATTAAGCATATGTGTTGCAAACGTATGCCTGAGCACATGCGGACTAATATGTATTGATAAACTTGCTTTATCAATTAGATCATTTAATATTAATCGCACTCCTCTCGCTGTGAGAGTGCTACCCCGATAGTTTAGAAACAAAGCAGAGCTTGAAGAGTTTCCCTTCTTCATAAGTTCTCTTCTACCATGTTCTACATATAATTCAATCGCATCGTTTGCAAAGCTCCCAAACGGGACGTATCTTTGCTTTTTACCCTTTCCATTTACAAGGATTGTACCTAGACTAAAATCAATATCAGCTAATTCAAGCTTACAGCATTCACTTACACGGATTCCTGTAGCATAGAGCAGTTCAAGGATTGCCTGATTTCTTTGTCCTAAAGGCGTTGTTTGATCACTGGCTTGAAACAGCTTTGCAAGTTCATCATGGTATAAGAATTGCGGAACCCTTTGTTCCTTCTTAGGTAATGATACTAGTGTAAACGGATTATCCTTTACCATTTGCTCTCTCATTAAGAACTTGTAGAAGCTCCTTAGACTGGAAATTTTTCTTGCCACTGATTTCCTGGCAAGCTTATGCTTATATAGCTCTGTTAAGTATATGCGAACATCTGTGTATGTAACTTGAGAGATACTATTAATTGATTGAGAATTCATAAATTCCACAAATTCCTCAATGTCCTGGGTATAGTATACGATTGTATAGGGAGAATAGTTTCGCTCAATTTGTAAATATTCTGTAAAACTTTTCATTAATTCCTTCGTCGTAGTCATGCTTTCACCTCACAAGGGCGAATAAATCGTAACACAATTTATCCGCCCTTGCAATTAAAATTACTTATTTTTTTATAAAATTCTGAATTGTTTCCAAGGCTCTGGAAGCATACTCTTCATTTCGTGCCTGTTTATTTTTAATCTTCTTGTCTAATTCCTTAAATAATCCAAAGTTTGCATTCATCGGTTGGAAGTTTTTAGGGTTAGCCGTTGTAATATATCTTGCCATACTTCCGATTGCCGTTTCATGAGGAAATTCAACTAATTCTTCACCCAATACTAAGTTCGCCGCGTTAATACCAGCAACTAGTCCTGATGCCGCTGACTCAACGTACCCCTCGACTCCTGTCATTTGACCTGCAAAGAAAAGGTCATCTCTTTCGCGATATTGATAGGTTGGTTTAAGTAATTTAGGTGAACTGATAAATGTGTTTCTATGCATAACACCATATCTAACAATCTCCGCGTTTTCTAGGCCAGGAATTAATTGAATGATTTCCTTTTGCGCCCCCCATTTAAGATGAGTTTGAAAGCCTACAATATTATATAAGGTTCCTGCTGCATCATCCTGTCTAAGCTGAACGACTGCATAAGGTATTTTCCCGGTTTTTGGGTCTTCTAAACCTACAGGCTTCATCGGACCAAATACTAATGTTTTTTTACCTCGACCAGCCATCACTTCAAAAGGCATACAACCTTCAAAGAAAATTTCTTTCTCAAATTCTTTTAACGGTACTGTTTCAGCCGCCATAACGGCATCATAGAAACGATCGAATTCCTCTTCCGTCATAGGACAGTTTAAATATGCTGCTTCTCCCTTGTCATAACGTGATTTCAGGTACACCTTGTCCATATTTATGCTTTCTTTCTCAATAATCGGTGCAGCCGCGTCATAAAAATAAAGATAGTCTTCACCTGTTAAGCTTTTTAGCTTGTCCGATAACATTTGAGAGGTAAGTGGACCAGTTGCTATAATTGTTATTCCTTCTGGAATGTCTGTAATTTCCTCATTAAAAACTGTTACATTCGGGTGTTCTTTAACAGAGCGTGTCACATATGCAGCAAATTCATGTCGATCAACCGCTAAAGCCCCGCCGGCTGGAACAGAACATTCATCTGCAGATTTAATAATGACGGAATTAAGCATTCTCATCTCTTCTTTTAAAACTCCTACTGCATTAGTTAAGTTATTTGCCCGTAGAGAGTTACTACAAACTAATTCTGCAAATTTATCTGTATGATGTGCTGGAGTTTGCTTTACCGGTCTCATCTCATAAAGGTTTACTTTTACCCCTCTATTGGCAATCTGCCATGCAGCTTCACTCCCTGCTAATCCTGCTCCTATTACATTAACTACCTGATTCATAAAAAATACCTCCTTTTTAGAAAACGTTAGACTGTCATAAACTAAGAACTGTCTAACAGTAAAACTTGCACTTTAAATCTATGTAGAAAGTAGGCTCTCATGTTGTAGTTCAGAGACTAAAGAAAAAGAAGGATTCACATTAATTTGTCCTTATCTCAGATTAACCCTCTCTGTCTACCACTATACATTAAAGGTCGCCTGTAAAAAACGGAACGATGTGAGTAAACTCACATCGCTACTTTTGTTGATCCTCTTTATAGTCACAACTGACACATTGAACTTGAATACCTTTTTTAAGCTTCTTTTCAACTAATAGAGATTCACACTTCGGACATTTTCTAGCGATTGGCTTATCCCATGATAAGAATTCACAGCCTGGATACTGATCACATCCATAAAAAATACGACGCTTTTTACTTTTTCTCTCAATGATTCTTCCTTTTTCACAGTTCGGACAATCTACCCCGATATCTTTAACGATTGCTTTTGTATGACGACATTCTGGAAAGTTGGAACAAGCCATAAACTTACCATATCTCCCCATTTTGTAAACCATTTCATGCTCACACTTTTCACAATCTTCTCCAGCAGGTTCATCTTTTATTTCGATTTCCTGCATCTCTTTCTCTGCTTTTTCTAGCCTTTTCTCGAACCCTTGATAAAACTCATCAATAATCCGAACCCAATCCACGTTACCATCTTCAACTGCGTCAAGGCTAGTTTCCATTTTAGCAGTGAAATCAAGGTCAATGATTTCCGGGAAGAATTCCATGACTAGATTAAAGACAATTTCACCAAGCTCAGTAGGAATGAACCTTTTATTATCTAACGCCACATACCCACGCTTTTGAATCGTATCTAAAGTAGGAGCATATGTAGATGGTCTACCAATACCTGATTCTTCAAGAGTCTTTACAAGCCTTGCCTCTGAGTACCTAGGTGGAGGCTGTGTGAAATGTTGGTTTTGATCAATGTCCTTTAATACAACCTTTTCCCCTTCCTCTAATGGAGGGAGAATACGATCCTTCTCTTCATCCTGATCGTCATTTCCTTCAACGTATACTTTCATAAAACCAGGAAACTTTATTTTTGAACCAGTAGCTCTAAAAATGACGCCGTTGTTTTCCATATCGACTGTCATGGTATCCATGATTGCAGGAGCCATCTGGCTGGCTATAAAACGCTCCCAAATGAGCTTGTATAGTCTTAGCTGGTCTCGCGATAAAAACTCTTTAATTTCAGCAGGAGTGCGATTAGAAGAGGTAGGACGAACCCCTTCGTGAGCATCTTGGGAATTTTGGTTCTTCTTACTAACCTTTTGTTCAGTTGCTAAGTATTCTTTTCCAAAGGTCGAACTAATGTAATCGGCAGCCTCTTGCTTAGCAGTATCTGAGATTCTCGTTGAGTCCGTTCTCATATATGTGATTAAACCAACTGTTCCTTCTTTACCAAGGTCTATTCCTTCATAAAGTTGTTGAGCAAGCATCATCGTTTTCTTGGCCCTGAAATTTAGCTTTCTTGCTGCTTCTTGCTGAAGTGACGATGTGATAAATGGTACAGCAGGGTTGCGCTTACGCTCTCTCTTATTAACGGATGCGATTGTGAAAGTATTTCCATCTAGCTTAGAACGAACCGCATTGACGTCATCTATCGTTTTTAGTTCAGACTTCCTACCGTCAATTCCATAAAAGTCTGCTTCAATTACTTCTTTGTTTTTAACAAAGTCACCTCTGATACTCCAATATTCCTCTGGTATAAAAGCTTTTATCTCTTTTTCGCGCTCGATTATTAACCGAACTGCAACGGACTGTACTCTACCTGCACTGAGTCCCTTTTTCACTTTTTTCCAAAGTAATGGGCTAATGTTATACCCCACTAGTCGATCTAGGATACGTCTAGCTTGTTGTGCATCAACTAAGTCCATATTAATGGCTCTTGGATGCTTAAAGGATTCTTTAATTGCATCCTTCGTAATTTCATTGAAGACAACCCGACAATCAGACGTAATGTCGACATCAAGTGTATGTGCCAAATGCCACGCAATTGCTTCACCCTCACGATCCGGGTCAGCTGCGAGATAAATTTTCTTAGCTTTTTTAGCAGCTGTTTTCAATTCTTTTAAAACGGGGCCTTTTCCTCTAATCGTAATATACTTCGGAGAGTAGCCCTCACTCACTTCAACACCCATCTGACTTTTCGGTAGGTCTCGAACATGTCCCATTGATGCTTTAACCTTATATTTTTTTCCAAGATAACGTTCTATCGTTTTGGCCTTTGCAGGCGATTCCACGATTACTAAGAATTCTGCCATATGTATGTGTTCCTCCTTAAGAGGTAATAGTTCAAGAAAATATTGTATGAAATCTTCACTTATATTAAATATTGATCTACCATTTGTCAAACGAAATTACATATTTTTATGAAAAATCAACAAATTGGATAGTAGATCAACACCGTTTAATACCATCATCTTCTATTATATTACTCAGCTTATATTCTCATTTTTAAAACCATTTTAATTATCTCTTAGTAAGTTTCACTTGGGAGCTGAGTCTGAAATTCTATTAGCACATCTTCTGGGGTAAGAGCTAACTTCGCCCCTTCTTGGATCAGAAGATTTGTCCCATCTGAGTATACAGAATCTACGGGACCCGGCACTGCGAAGACTTCACGATTCTGTTCTAGTGCTAAGTTTGCGGTGATCAAGGACCCACTTTTTGCCTTTGCCTCGATTACAATTGTGCCTAATGACAACCCACTAATAATTCGATTTCTAGCAGGAAATTGCCATCTGTTCGGCTTACGTTCTGGAGGGTACTCTGACAGCAAAATATTCTCTTTTATTATTTCATTAGCTAACTGGAGATTTTCTCTTGGATAAAGATGATTAAACCCTGAACCTAAAACGGCAATCGTATTTCCGTTTTGCTTAATGGTTGTATCATGAACCCTTGCGTCAATTCCTTTTGCAAGACCACTTACAGTTGTCCACCCATGATTAACTAATGAACTAACAAAATAATCTGTGATCTTTACCCCATATTTGGTTGGTGTTCTAGTACCAACAATTGCTAACATTTGGTTATTAAGTAATATATCACGATTTCCCTTAACATATAACACCCAAGGTGGATTATATATTTGTTTTAATGCGGAAGGATAGGAAGAATCAAATCGCGTTATGCACTGAATATTTTGACTTTTATATTTTTCTAGCATACTTGCTATTGTAACAGATTGCAAATTTTTGTAAATCGATTGGATTTTTTCTAATGGAATTTGAAATTGAAGTTTTTGATGAAGCTGAGAGGGTGTGAGTTGGTAACAGCTTGAAAGAGTGGGGTCAATTTGTAGTAGAAGTTGAAGGGTTGACCAGGTTACTTCTTCGCATCTGTGTAGGTGGAGAAGTCGTTGAGTGATAATGTTCATTTTTTCCTCCTGTTTTTTTATTCAATAAAGAATAAGTAGCCCCTTACCGGAGCTACTTTTCTTACTTAATTAGTGAGTTTTACATTGCTCATAAATTCCACGCTCTTTTAGAGCAGAAATTAGTGTTTCACCCATAACAGATGGAGTGTCAGCAACTTTAATTCCACATTCATTCATTATGCGAATCTTCTCATCAGCAGTACCTTTTCCACCAGAGATAATCGCACCAGCATGACCCATACGCTTTCCTGGAGGCGCAGTACGACCACCGATGAATCCTACAACTGGCTTTGTCATGTTAGCCTTTACCCACTCAGCTGCTTCTTCTTCAGCTGTTCCACCGATTTCACCAATCATAATGACTGCATACGTATCTTCATCTTCGTTAAATGCTTTTAACGTGTCGATAAAGTTCGTCCCATTAACAGGGTCTCCTCCGATACCAACAGCTGTAGATTGACCAATTCCTGCTTGTGTTAATTGGTGAACAGCTTCATAAGTTAGTGTACCAGAACGAGAAACAACTCCTACATGTCCTTTTGTATGGATATAACCAGGCATGATTCCAATTTTACACTCATCAGGAGTAATAACACCTGGGCAGTTTGGACCTACTAGGCGAGTCTTTTTTCCTTCCATGTAACGCTTTACCTTTGTCATATCAAGAACTGGAATATGCTCAGTGATACAAATCACAAGATCTAGCTCAGCGTCTACACCTTCCATGATTGCATCTGCAGCAAATGGAGCTGGAACATAAATAACAGAAACATTAGCACCCGTTTGTTTTACAGCTTCTGAAACTGTATTGAATACAGGTACTCCTTCCACTTCAGTTCCACCTTTACCAGGAGTAACACCACCAACAATCTTTGTTCCGTATTCAAGCATTTGCTTTGTGTGGAAAGCTGCAGTTGAACCTGTAATACCTTGTACGATAACCTTTGTGTCTTTATTAACAAATACGCTCATGTTTGTCCCCTGCCTTTCTTATCCTACTAGTGATACAATCTTTTGTGCGCCGTCAGCCATAGAATCAGCTGCAACAATATCTAAACCTGATTCAGCAAGAATTTTCTTACCTAAATCAACGTTAGTTCCTTCTAAACGTACTACTAAAGGTACACTTAATTGTACTTGCTTAGCAGCTTCAACAACACCTGTAGCAATAATGTCACACTTCATGATTCCACCAAAGATATTAACAAAAATACCTTTTACGTTTTGATCTGAAAGGATGATTTTAAATGCTTCAGTTACTTTCTCAGCAGTTGCACTTCCACCTACGTCAAGGAAGTTCGATGGACTTCCACCATAGTGCTTGATGATATCCATTGTAGCCATTGCAAGTCCAGCACCGTTTACCATACAACCGATATTTCCATCTAATGAAATATAAGCAAGGTCATACTTAGAAGCTTCGATTTCCTTTGGATCTTCTTCTTCAAGATCACGATATTCTAAGATATCCTTATTACGGTATAATGCGTTAGTGTCAAAGTTTAGCTTTGCATCAAGAGCCATAACATCTCCGTCACCTGTTACAACAAGTGGGTTAATTTCAGCAATTGAACAATCTTTTTCAACAAACGCAGTATAAAGACCCATCATGAACTTAACAGCCTTACCAACTAGTTCTTTAGGGATATTGATATTAAAAGCAATTCTTCTTGCTTGGAAGCCCTGAAGACCTACAGCAGGATCAATTACCTCTTTGAAGATTTTTTCAGGAGTTGCTTCAGCTACTTCCTCAATCTCTGTTCCGCCTTCTTCAGAAGCCATAAGAACAACACTTGAAGTTGCACGATCAAGTACTAGTCCAATATAGTACTCCTTCTTAATGTCGCAACCTTCTTCAATTAGCAAGCGCTTAACTTCTTTACCTTCTGGACCTGTTTGATGCGTAACTAGAGTTTTACCTAGGATTTCGCTTGCATATGTACGGACCTCATCTAAGCTTTTAGCTACCTTAACACCACCAGCTTTTCCACGTCCACCTGCATGAATTTGTGCTTTTACTACACAAATCTGTGTACCTAATTCTTTTGCTGCTTCTACAGCTTCCTCAACTGTGAAAGCAACTTTACCATTTGGGACCGAAACCCCATATTTTCTGAGGATCTCTTTACCTTGATACTCATGGATATTCATTTGTCATCCTCCTATCATTATCTAACAAAAATAATAGACTGCGTTTTCATTGTATAAAATGAGAGGTACCTTGTCTAGTTAAAGTAAACAATTATTATATAAGTAATAGATTTCCTAATTTTCAAATAACTTTATAAGTCGTTTTTAGGTACCTCTTTTCAGACCAAACAACAAAAATCTACTCTTCATGAGTAGATTTTTGTTGTTGATCCATTCTATAAACAAATGCAAACACTTCAGCGACAGCTTGGTACAGTTCTTCTGGTATGGATTCATTTATCTGCAATTGACTTAATAATTCAACTAAAGAGGTGTCCTCTTGTATGGGAACATTTCCTTCTTTTGCTCTCTGAATAATATTGTCTGCAACTATGCCCTTCCCCTTCGCCACTATTTTAGGAGCACCATTCTTTTGAGCATCATAAGATAGCGCTATCGCCTCTCTACGTTTAGGAAGATTCTTTTCTTTTTTCATATCTTAATGTCAACTCCCTGATAGCTCTGCTTACGTTGACTATTTATTGCATCAAATGGCTGTGGCAAACGTTCTTTTTCAGCAGATTTATTAACTTTTACAGAGGATAAGACATAATTTAGTGCAGTAAGTTGCTCTTTTAATAGAGTTTGATTAGGAGCAACGCTAGATTCCAAGCCATCTGTATCATTTATAATCGAAATATTGATTACTCTGTTTTGAACTTGCATATCAATGATTGTTTCATTGATATTTTCTAAATCCAAGTAAAATAAGATTCTACAGAAGTTTGGATCTATTTGGCCATTTTCTTTTTTCTGTCCACTCCATTGTAGTGTTACATCGGAAAGTTTACTTCCCAACGAAAGAGGGAATTGCATATACAACTGTTGAAGAGGTCCATTTACTTCTTGAGATAAAATCTGTAAACCAGTAATTCGATTTAAAAGTGGCTCTAGATCCTTACCAGTTGCGCCTAGTTCATTCATCACAGTTAATAATAGTGATTTAAGAGACTCTAACTTCTCTGGATTTTCAATATTATTTCTGATAAGAGCAGAAAACTCTTTTTCATGTTCTAATCCCAACAACTGAACCATTTGCTTGAAAAGCTGTTTAACCTCGAGTCCATTGTCAAAGGAGGTTCCCTTATAGTTAACTAATTGCTTAATAAGTAGAGCATCTTCTGTTGGCGTTTCCGAAGATATACTTCCTGCTAATCCGATAAGACTACTTTCAAGTTTATTTACTTGGCTTGTTGTCAGAGATTTTATGATTTCATTCGTTATTTGTGCACGAGTGTTTACGTCCAGCCTTGCCGCCTCAGAGCCGACTTGTCGTTGATCTAATTTCTGAAAAGTAGATATCGCTTCTTCTTGTGTTAAAGATTTCGAAATTACATGTAGTGATTGCAATATTCGAAAGGCTGCATCTTGTGTTTGTTTAGATCCTTTTGGCGAGAGCCACTGGTCTATTGTTAACTCTAGAGCTTTCTTTCCGTTCATCTGTGAACTTCCTTCTAGGATGCTCGATAAATAACTTTTTAATTGGACAACTGAGTCGGAAGATGGAATTCTTGCGTTGTTAAGCATATTCTTTACATCAGTTAGTTGACTAGAAATAGATGCTGGGTTTAAAAAGGCAACCAATGATTTAAACGTTTGGTTGGTAAAAGGAAGTTCCTTTTGTAACATCCATTCAATTGCCTTTAGACCACTAGTAGGATTACTGGTTTCATTAAGCCAAAGTGCAGCTTTGGTTAATTGTTCTTTTGTAAACGATAAATTGACTGATTGTAAAAGCTGTAATAGTTGTCTGTTGAGTTTTGTTTCCGGAAGCTGAAACTGACCTAGTAAAGAAACAGTAGATTCTTTGCCTACAAGATGCCCACCCATCTTCTGATCAATCACCTTTAAATATAGTTCTCCATTTTTATCATGCTTGGCTTCGAACCAATATCTTTCATTCAATTCAATTGCCGCCTCAACCTGAGCATGCAATCTCATCGTTCCAAGTTGAACAATGGCAATATTGTTTGGAAAAATCTTTTGCACTTTTCCATTTATAATTTGTCCAGGTCTAACTGAAAGAGTTGAAGCTTGTTGAACTCGGTCACTATTCAACATTGAGTGAATGATTTGGGTTGGGTTCATATGAATCTTCTCCTAACTTTTACTACTAGCAACCTCTTTAATAGGGGCAAAGGAGCGACGGTGCTCGGAAATAATACCATTTAATGATATAGCTTCTAGATGTTGTTTTGTTCCATATCCCATGTGATTTTGAAATCCATACTGTGGATATTCTTCAGCTAATTTTTTCATATAATTATCTCTAGTCACCTTTGCAATAATTGAACTAGCAGCTATGGATGCGCTATTTTGGTCACCTTTGATGATTGATTTCTGCTTGATATCAAGTTCAAGTTTCATTGCATCAATTAACAGAAAATCTGGCATAGGTTTTAACTGAGTAATAGCTTCTTTCATAGCTAATTTTGTAGCTTCATATATATTTACTTCGTCGATTTTTTGAGCGTGAATAAAACCGATTCCAATACTAATGGCAACATCCTGTATTAACTGAAAATAATATTCCTTTTTCGCATCTGTCAGCTGCTTAGAGTCATTAATTCCGAGTAGCTCCACTTGTCTTGGTAAAATAACTGCTGAAGCCACTACCGGTCCTGCTAATGGTCCTCTTCCTACTTCATCAACACCTGCCACAAGACTATAACCTAACCCATGAAGCTCTTTTTCATATGTAGTCATCTGTTTCCAATGTTTCTTTTGTAATAGGAACTCCTGTTGCTCTTTTTCATACTGATCAATTAGCTTTATTACACCTTTTCGGGAATCTTTTTTAAGTTCTTTTAATAGCTTTTGATCAATGGTACGATTATTTAGAATTGAGGTAATCTCATTGATTGTGTACTGTTTCATGCTCTAACACACTCCCTATTTATATATATCGGAAGTATACAAAAAAAATAAAGACCTGTTTTTTAACAGATCTTTACTCTTCTATCCAATCACTCGGAGATTCAAACGTTAAATCACCAAGTCTACCAGCTCGAATTTCTCTTAATACGAGCTCGGATGTCTTATCATAATCAATAAGTCCTCCGCCCATCAAACAGCCTCTACGCTTCCCTATTTCATCAAATAATTCAACAATCTCCTCAGGAATCTCCGAAAGATCATATCTCTCTTTAAGCATATTAGGATAATGTTCAGACAAAAATCGCAAAGCATATACAGCTACTTCTTGTAAATTAATGATAGTATCCTTTATAGCTCCTGTTGTAGCAAGCCTAAGCCCGACAAGTTCATCCTCAAATTTTGGCCATAGTATCCCTGGTGTATCAAGAAGCTCTAATTCTTTCCCTACCTTAATCCATTGTTGAGCAGTAGTAACCCCGGGACGATCACCTGTTTTAGCGATATTTTTCTTTGCAAGCTTATTAATAAGCGTCGACTTCCCAACATTCGGTATCCCTATTATTAGGACACGCACTGCTCTAGGATTGACACCTTTAGCCCTCATTCTTTCCCATTTTTCATGTACTAGCTCCTGGCAGCCACTTACAATTTGTTTCATGTTTTTCCCAGATTGGGCATCAATAGCAAGAGTTTTAATCCCTTTGCTTTGGAAATGGTGAATCCACTCACTCGTTTTCTTGTCATCAGCTAGGTCAGCCTTATTTAGTAGCATGAGTCTTGGCTTCGATGAAACAATTTCATCTATCATTGGATTTCTTGAAGAGTTAGGGATTCTAGCATCCGCTAATTCTACAACTACATCAATCAGTTTTAGTTTTTCCTGTACCTGGCGACGTGCTTTCGCCATATGACCTGGAAACCATTGTATTGTCATGACCTCACCACCTTCTATTAGTTTTTATTATGTCTCAAATAGTATTCAAAATGTGTTTGAAATTGTTACTACAAAAAAAGAAAGGGATGAGCGATAACTCTTCCCTTGGTGATTCTATCTATTCTACCAACCGAATCTCAGACAGCGGCCAATATACCGCACTCGTTTTACCAATCACGCTTTCCATTGGCACAAACCCAATTACTCTACTGTCTTTACTGTGTCGTCGATTATCACCCATAACAAATATGTGTCCCTCTGGAACAGTCTTTTCTCCAAGCAATTGCTCAATCTCAAAATCATAGGTTAAAGGAGCATCGATAATTTCTGTTTTCGCACCCTCTAAATATTCTTCCTCAATTGGTTCACCATTGATATATAATATATCATTCTTATACTCTACATGATCTCCTGGAAGTCCGATCACTCTTTTTATGTAATCCTTTTGCTCTGGTGCATGGAACACAACGATATCAAAGCGTTCAGGTTCACCTATATTATAGCTCAACTTATTAACGACCATTCGATTTTCATCATGGAGGGTTGGCATCATAGATAAGCCGTCTACAACAATTGGAGCAAAAAGAAAGTAGCGAATACCTGCAGCTAATGCTACAGCAATTAATAGTGCTTTAATCCATTCCCAAACTTCGCTTTTTTGACGGGTCATCACTCATCCTCCAGCTCTTTTTATCGTTTGAAAAAGGAGCTTGACAATCAAGCTCCTCATTTCTCTCTTATCTATCATATCATAATATGTATGTATGTACATTTGAGCCTAAAGATAAACTCCGCATCATTGTGGGCTTACCCACAATGATGGAAGTCTGTTTCTTATCGTATTTCTTTGATACGTGCGGCTTTACCACGTAGATTGCGTAAGTAGTATAATTTCGCACGGCGTACTTTACCACGACGAATTACTTCGATTAGCGCAATTTTAGGTGAGTGTAATGGGAAAGCACGTTCAACACCAACACCGTAAGAGATCTTACGTACTGTGAATGTTTCGCTGATTCCTCCACCACGACGCTTAATCACAACACCTTCAAAGATCTGGATACGCTCACGAGTTCCTTCGACAACCTTTACGTGTACACGTACAGTGTCCCCAGAACGGAAAGCTGGTAGATCAGATTTAAGTTGGTCTTTAGTGATATCTTCGATTAACTTTTGCATCGTATTCAACTCCTTCCGAACAGATGCTCATTACAACGCTTTTAATCATTGCAGCGGAACACCGTTATCACAGACTTTTCGGCACTATAGCCTAAGTCACAAGAAACATCATACCATACAGAACAGTGTGTTGCAATAGCTAGTCTGTCTCTTTTTGCAGTTCATGTAACCATTTTTTTTGCTGATCTGAAAGCTGTTCTTCAATAATTAAATCAGGTCTTCTTTGAAGTGTTCTTCTTAGCGATTCCTTTGATCGCCATTCCTCAATCTTTTTATGATTTCCTGATATAAGTACATCCGGCACCTTATATCCACGGAACTCTGCTGGTCTTGTATATTGTGGATGTTCTAAGTATCCAGTGCTAAAGGAATCCTTTTTATGTGATACTTCATTACCAAGGACATCTGGCAATAAGCGGACTACACTATCTACCACCACCATTGCCGCTAACTCCCCACCTGTTAACACATAGTCTCCAATCGAAATTTCATCAGTAACTACGTATTCTCTTATTCTTTCGTCATACCCTTCATAATGTCCACAAATGAAAATAAGGTGATCTTCCTCAGCCAGTTCCTCAGCCTTTTTTTGGTTCAGACGTTCCCCTTGAGGACACATTAAAATGACACGCGGAGATCCTTTTGACTGTTCCTTTAAATGATCCACAGCATCAAAAATTGGCTGAGCTGTTAGAACCATCCCAGCTCCACCGCCGTACGGGTAGTCGTCAACGTTTTTATGCTTATTACTTGAATAATCACGAAAATTAATAACCGAGATATCAACTGCTTCTTTTTCCTGTGCAATTTTCATCATCGAATGCTGCAACACCCCTGTGAACATCTCAGGAAATAAAGTTAGAATATTGATCTTCATTAAGAAAGTAACCCTTCCATAGGTTGAATGATAATCAGCTTATTATCAACATCAATCTTTTGAACAACATCCTTTATGTAAGGAATTAGTGCATCCTTCACTCCATTACGTTGAATGACCCATACATCATTCGCTCCTGTGGAAAGAATCTCTTTAATTTTTCCAAGATTCTCTCCATCCACCGTTTCAACCGAACATCCGATAATTTCATGATAATAAAATTCACCTTCATCTAACTTACCCTGCTGTGCCTCAGGAATCTTTACCAACGCACCTTTGAAGCGCTCAACATGATTTACATTGCTATAGCCTTCAAATGTTAGTAGATTAAAATTCTTGTGAACACGATGCCCAGATACCTTTACTTCAATTGGTTCCTTTTCATTTTGTAAAAAGATAAATAATGAATTTCCAATAGCATAGCGTTCTTCAGGAAAATCAGTAGTTGAGATTACTCTAACTTCACCTCTTATACCATGGGTATTTACAATTTTTCCGACATTGAACCATTTACTCAAATCTTGTCACCTCTATCTTATGTCTACTATTTTTCCGTCTTCAATAATAATTACTTGGTCATGGCCATTCCATTGATCACCAATTCCCACATCAATGATTGCCTGTATTTCCTGTTGTTTGATTTCACTACCTAATGGTAGCATATGTAATTGTTCTAATCTAAAATCTAGATTCCTTATTTTTTCCTTTCTAGTATCCATCTCATTCTCATATGTTTGTATTTGTGAAGGAAGTGATTTCTTGTTTAATTCCATTCTTTTCTGTTCAAATCGTAACTGGTCACATTCTTTTTGTAATTGCAATCGCTGTGAGGAAAATTGTTTTTGCAGCTCTTGCCTACTTTTTTCGGTTAAGACTTGTTTCACAATAACAGTTTGAATGACTTTCAAGTTAACTTCCCCCTCTATTTAAAGGCTGTTTTCGTATCTTGATGTGAATAGAAACTTTACCCCCAGATGATGTCACAAAAGGTAATTAAGGTAGTCTTACAAAAAAAAGGGAGAGGAAAGTCCTCACCCTTTTAGAAGTATTTCTAGTTGAATTAAGTTTCAGCGAAGTACGCATCCACAATGAAACGAAGCTTCTTACTGAATATCTAGATGTATGCGCTTATTACTCTTAGAAGACGCAGAAGAATAAATGACTGTACGAATGGCTTTAGCAACTCGTCCATTTTTACCAATTATTTTACCGACATCATCTTTATGAACAGTTAGTTTATAAGTGATATGCTGGTTGTCTTCAACCTCTTGAATAACAACCGCTTCTGGATAATCCACTAAAGGCTTAACAATCGTTTCAATTAATTCTTTCATTTGAGCCACGCTCATTACTTACTGTTTCTTGCGATGTGGAACTTTTCCATGATCCCTTGCTTAGAGAAAAGGTTACGAACTGTATCAGATGGCTTAGCACCATTTGATAACCACTTAAGAGCTAACTCTTCATTAATGTCAACTAATGCTGGAGCAGCAACTGGATTGTAAGTACCAATTTCTTCAATTAGACGACCATCACGTGGTGAACGAGAGTCTGCAACTACTACACGATAAAAAGGATTTTTCTTTGAACCCATGCGCTTTAAACGAATTTTAACTGCCATTTTATATAGCACCTCCGAAATTTTATATAATAATTAAATGTTGGATAAATCTATATCCTAATATAACAACAAAATATATCATACCAAGAAGAAAATTGTTTGTAAAGTATTTTTTCTTAACACCCTGAAAATTTCTTGTGATATAAGGCATTTTCAAAGCAAAAGATCGAATAGAACTTACATAAAAGGAAGTTTAAAGCCACCTTTTTTCTTCCCTTTTTGCATATTAGACATTTGTTTCATCATTTTTTTCATATCTTCGAATTGCTTAAGTAGACGGTTAACTTCCTGAACAGAAGTTCCGCTTCCTTTGGCAATTCTTTTTTTACGACTAGCATTAATGATTTCAGGTTGAACCTTTTCCTTCTTAGTCATGGATTTTATAATTGCCTCTACATGACCAATTTGCTTTTCATCAACCTGTACATTTTTTAGGCCCTTCATTTTGTTTGCTCCTGGTAGCATTCCAAGAAGCTCATCTAATGGACCCATGCTTCTTACTTGTGCGAGTTGTTCTAGGAAATCATCAAAAGTGAAAGACATGGTTCGCATTTTCTGCTCAAGCTCTTTTGCTTTTTCTTCATCCACAGAGGCCTGCGCTTTCTCAATAAGGGTAAGCACATCTCCCATACCTAATATACGGGAAGCCATTCTTTCAGGATGAAACGCTTCAATCGCATCCATCTTTTCTCCTAGTCCGACGAACTTAATAGGTGTATTGGTCACTGCCTTAACAGACAACGCTGCCCCACCACGTGTATCACCATCAAGTTTGGTTAAAACAACTCCTGTAATATCTAGCTGCTCATTAAAGCTTTCTGCAACATTTACAGCATCTTGACCTGTCATCGCATCAACAACTAAGAAAATCTCGTCTGGCTTTGCAAGTTCTTTTACTTCTTTAAGCTCATTCATTAGATTTTCATCAACATGTAGTCGACCAGCTGTATCAATTAACACATAGTCATAGTGTTCTTTTTTCGCATGTTCAATAGCTTGTCTCGCAATTTCAACAGGGCTCACCTGATCTCCTAACGAGAAAACCGGCATACTTAATTGCTTACCTAATGTTTCAAGCTGTTTAATTGCAGCAGGTCGATAAATATCAGCTGCCACCAGCATAGGGTTTTTATTATATTTCTTTCGAAGCAGGTTAGCGAGCTTACCAGTGGTTGTTGTCTTACCAGCACCTTGTAACCCAACCATCATGACGACTGTTGGTGGGCGATTAGAAACAGCAATTTTACTTTGCTCGCCACCCATTAGAGCGGTTAGCTCTTCTTGAACAACTTTAATGATCTGTTGTCCTGGGGTTAAGCTTTTCATAACCTCCTGGCCAACAGAACGCTCGGACACCTTTTTAACAAACTCTTTTACAACTTTGAAGTTAACATCAGCTTCTAGTAATGCAAGTCGAACTTCTCGCATCATTTCCTTTACGTCAGCTTCTGTTACCTTCCCTTTCCCTTTAATCTTTTGAATGGTACCTTGTAATCGGTCGGCTAATCCTTCAAATGCCATCGCTTGCCTCCCCCTAATCTAATTGATCAAGTTCATCTATTAGCGTTCTTACCTGTTCCAAATCAAGTGTTTCATTTTTAATTTGTTTAATAATAATTTGCCTTTTTTGAAATTTCTCGAGTAAGTGTAGTTTATTCTCATACTCTTCAAGCATAGCTTCAGTCCGTTTTATATTATCATAGACTGCTTGGCGACTAACTTGATATTCTTCAGCAATTTCACCTAAGGAGTAGTCATCTAGGTAATATAACACCATATAGCTCCGTTGTTTTGGAGTTAGTAGTGACTGATAAAAATCAAATAGTAGATTCATTCTTGTTGTTTTTTCAAGCAAAAGAATCCCCCCTCATCAAGTGAAACAACTTTACAACACATCATCTTACATCACTAGCCAAAGACTGTCAAGAAATAACACTTGACTAAAAGAAAAACTGAAGTGCCCCAAATGGAATTTCCGTTAAGAGCAACCTCCTCAAAAGTGAGGTCCGCTTCAGCCTTATCTTACTTTGTCAAACTAATCTTCTTTTCTTTCTTCAGCTTCCTCAAGCATGTCACTAAATAGACCAAATACGAACTGTTCTGGGTCAAATTCTTGGAGGTCATCCATTTTCTCTCCTAAGCCCACGAACTTAACAGGAGTGTTCAATTCATTACGAATTGCTAGTACAATTCCCCCCTTTGCTGTCCCGTCTAGTTTAGTTAACACAATTCCTGTGACATCAGTTGCTTGAGTGAACGTTTTAGCCTGACTCATTGCATTTTGTCCAGTTGTAGCATCTAAAACTAATAGTACTTCGTGTGGTGCACCAGGAACTTCACGTTCGATGACACGTTTAACTTTTTCAAGCTCCTTCATAAGGTTAACTTTGTTCTGTAAACGACCAGCCGTATCACAAAGTAGTACATCCACCTGACGTGATTTAGCAGCTTGCAATGCATCATATACTACAGCAGCTGGGTCAGAACCCTCAGATTGTTTAATAACAGATACTCCTACTCGTTCTCCCCAAACCTCTAATTGATCGATAGCACCCGCTCTAAACGTATCCCCTGCAGCTAATAAGACAGATTTTCCGTCTTGCTTCAGTTTATGAGCAAGCTTTCCAATAGAGGTAGTTTTTCCGACTCCATTAACTCCAACTACTAACACAACCGTTAATCCAGTCTCCTGTAAATTCAAGCTATTTTCTTCATCAAAATCGCCTTGATAGATCTCAACAAGCTTTTCTGAAATGACTGAATGCATATCACGTGGATCCTGAATATTACGCTTCTTGACTTCATCCTTAAGTTCATCAATAAGCTCCATCACAGTCGATACCCCGACATCAGCTGAAATTAATATTTCCTCGAGTTCTTCGAAAAAGTCTTCATCCACTTTACGATAACGGTATACTAAGTCATTTACACGACCAGCAAACGAATCACGTGTTTTCGTTAAACCTTCTTTGAACTTTTCAGTTACTGAAGTTGTTTGATTTGAAATACTTTCCTTTAGCTTTTTAAAGAAGCTCATTTAATACCCTCATTTCCCTCTATTTACTAGATACCCACCAATTCCTTAGAGTCTTCAAGTCTTACTGATACTAGCTTTGAGACTCCAGATTCTTGCATAGTTACACCGTATAAGACATCACTTTCTTCCATTGTTCCTTTACGGTGTGTTATCACAATAAATTGTGTTTCTTGGCTAAACTTCTTTAAATACAGTCCAAATCGATGTACATTTGCATCATCCAAGGCTGCTTCCACTTCATCTAATACACAGAATGGAACTGGCCTTACTTTTAAAATAGAAAACAATAAGGCAATCGCTGTAAGTGCTCGTTCTCCTCCTGATAAAAGACCTAAGTTTGTAAGTTTTTTGCCCGGTGGCTGCGCTACTATGTCAACACCTGTATTTAATAGATCTTCTGGATTAGTGAGCCGTAGATCAGCTCTTCCGCCTCCAAATAGAGATTTAAATACCCCCTCAAAATGAGAACGTATGGCTGAGAAGGTAGTCTCAAAGCGTTTTTTCATTTCTTCATCCATTTCCCCTATAACTCTATATAACGTATCCTTCGCTTCTACTAAGTCATTTTTCTGTTCTAGTAGGAAATGATGTCGTTCTGAAACTCTCTCATATTCTTCGATTGCTCCCATGTTAACAGATCCTAGCTCTTCAATGGCTAGTTTAATGAGCTTTACCTTTGTCCTTGCTTCTTGACTATCAACCGTTAGTGGATATTTGTCCTTAGCTGCCTCAAAGGTAAGCATGTACTCTTCACGAAGGTGCGTTAAACGATTTTCAAGTTCCACATCTAGTCGATTACTTTTTACTTCCTCATCTTTCACCGCTTCTACTAGTTGCTTATACTGTCGCCTAATTTCCTTTAACTCATTTTCGATATCCTCTATTTTGGTCTGCAATTGAAGCCGCTCTTCACGTCTTGAGGAAATGAGCTGTAACGTATCATTTTTATCAAGAAGCTTTTGCTTGGCTAATCGATCGAGCTGTTCTTCCCCTGAATCAGTTGATGTCATCTCACTTGAGAGTAAGGCTAAATCTTCCTTGGTAATTTGAAGCAACTGATCTGTTTCATTAAGCTCCTGTTGAAAACGATCTGTTTTTTCTTGTTGGTTCATAAGCTCTTGTTTTCTCTCTGCAAGCTGAATTCTAATATTAGTGATATCGCTTTGAAGAGTTTCTCTTGATGCCTGTTGTTTAGCCTTTTGCTCTGTTAGTTGCTTAATATCTTCGTCTAAAGCAGCAATTTTTCCTACAAGATCATTAAGCTCAGATTCCAAGACTGTTTTACGCGCAAGCATTTGGTCTCGGTCTGCTAGGAACATTTCCTTTTCGTGATCATACATAGATAATCTTTCATTTAAACTCTTTTCCTCAACCTCTACCTCACGAATGCTTGATTTTAATCCCTGCTCTTTAAAACGAAGTTCTTCACCACTAGCTCTTTGCTCGTTTAATAAAGCTTCATCGTCTAGTATGGTCTTTTTTAAGCTCTTTACATACTCTTCAAGTTTTATCGTTTTTTCCTGTATATCTTCTAATCTACTCGTTAGTTGTTCTAGTTCTCGCTGTCTACCCAACAGTGAATTTGATTTTTGCTTTACTGCTCCCCCAGTCATTGCCCCACCCGGACTTACAACATCGCCATCGAGGGTAACTAGTCGGTAACGGTAATTAATTAATCTAGCAATTTCATTCGCACCTTTGAGGTCTTTTGTAATAATAACATTACCTAACAAACTACTAATTACATTTTCATGCTTGCCCTGATATGTGATTAAGTCAACCGCAACGCCAACGAAGGCATCGTGTGATTGAAGTTTTCTCAGTTGATCCTCAGGTACTTTTTTTCCAGAAATAACAGATAAAGGTAAAAACGTTGCTCGTCCATAATGATTTTGCTTTAAAAACTGAATAGCCTTACGAGCATTTGTTTCATGATCAACAACAATGTGCTGCATAGAAGCCCCGAGTGCAATTTCTAGTGCGGTTTCGTAATCTTTAGGTACAGAAATTAGTTCTGCAATCGCCCCGTCAATTCCTTCAAGCTTATGATTACGAGCCTTAAGCACCTCTTTAACTCCTTGGAAGAACCCAGAGTAGTCCTCTTGCATCTCTTCTAACGTTTCTTTTCTAGATTTCGTTTGCTGCAGAACTTGATAACTCTGGTACAGCATTGATTCTTTCTTCTGGTAATCTTCCTTCATCTTCTCAATTTTCGCTTGAAGCTTTCGATACTCATCGATGTGTTCGTTTAACTCTTCTTGTTGAGTTTCTAGTTGACGACTCAACCCAGCTTTTCGCTCTAGTAAATCAGCACGAAGGAGAACATATTTTTCGTTTGATTGGTCAAGGCGTTCGTTTTTTACCTTTTGCTGATTAATTTGCTCAGATATATGTGACAATTCATTCCGTTTGGAGGCCTGTTCATTTAAATGCTCAATATAATCACTTTTTATATTCTCAAGCTGCTCTTCCATGTTTTCATTATAAGAACCATATTGCTTTTCATTCATAGAGAGTTCTGTTGTTAATTCTTTAACGACCTCTTTTAATGTTTGAAGACGTTGGTTTTCAGTTATTAACAATTCTTTATAACGACTAACTTTTATCTCATTTTCTTGGACCGTTTTTTCAAGCTGTCCTCTGTTTTGAGAAGCATTCTTTTTTCTTTCTTTTAAGACTTCCTTCTGTCCCTCAAGCTTTTCTAATTCTCCAGTAGTTAGTAAGAGTACTTCTTGAAGCTGTGAGATTGATTCATCAAAATCTCGAATATCATTTCGAATATTTTCGACCTGGGCCTCTTCACGTTGAATGACTGAGGCAAGCTTTAGCTCTTGATCCTTATGCTCTTCTAATTGCTCTAATAAGGTCTTCCACTTGTTATGAAGATCTTCTATCTCATACACAGTTAAGGCAACTTCAAATTTTTCTAGCTCGTCCTTTTTTTCCAGATAATCCTTTGCAATGGAAGACTGAATCTTTAATGGCTCTAACTGGTTCTCAAGCTCATGAAGTATATCTTCTACCCGATTTAAATTATCCTGTGCATCAGCTAGTTTACTTTCTGCTTTCTTTTTACGAGTTTTATATTTTAATACCCCTGCCGCTTCTTCAAAAATAGTTCGTCTTTCTTCAGCTTTACTACTTAAGATCTCTTCGACCTTACCTTGTGAGATAATGGAAAAAGCTTCTCTACCGAGACCAGAATCCATAAATAAATCAACAATATCCTTCAAGCGACAAGTCTGTTTATTAATTTGAAACTCAGACTCTCCAGAACGAAATACTCTTCTTGTTACGCTAACCTCATGATAATCAATCGGTAGAAACTGATCCTCATTATCTAAAGTTAATGTGACTTCTGCTACGTTAAGTGATTTTCTAGAATCACTGCCTGCAAAAATAATATCCTCCATCTTTGCACCACGAAGTGATTTTGCCGACTGCTCTCCAAGTACCCATCTAATTGCATCGGTGATATTACTTTTCCCACTACCATTTGGTCCTACGACAGCAGTAACTCCCGGAACAAAATCAACTGATACACGTTCTGCAAAAGACTTGAACCCTACTATATCTAAACGTTTGAGGAACATTTATTCCCCTCCTACAAAATGATCTTGATTGTTTTTAACACGTCACTTCTAGTGATCGATTGTTTTTCAAATACAACTGCCCTACTTAAAATCCAACACACCTTTTTCAAATAGCTATTATTTTAAATATATACTGATTGATTTTACCATAAAATGAAGAAGGAATCCCCTATTTTCAAGGGATTCCTTTTATTGCATTTCATTGTTTATTCTTCTGTAGTACTAGATGGTGTTTGTTGCGAAAGTGAGATGCTAACAATTCAGATCAACACTAAAGGAAACAACACCATTCTTCACAAGAAGCTTTAATAAACTATCCGTTATTTGATTACTTTTTTAATGTTTCTAAAGCCATCTGAGCAGCTTGTTGTTCAGCCTCTTTTTTTGATTTTCCAACACCAGTTCCCAGTGTTTCACCATTTAAATAAACACGGGATTCAAATACTCGATTATGAGCAGGTCCTTTTTCCTGTAAAACCTTGTATTCGATTATTCCACTACCGTCACGTTGAATGAGTTCCTGTAACTGACTCTTAAAATCCATCACATGAGAAAAAGCACCCTTTTTTATCTTAGGAAAAATGACCTTTTCTAGAAAATTCCATACTTGATTAATACCCTGATCTAAGTATAAAGCTCCAATAAAAGCTTCAAATACATCAGCTAAAAGAGCTGGACGAGCACGTCCTCCAGTAAGTTCTTCCCCTTTGCCTAGTAGAATCAATTCACCGAAGTTTAGATCATTTGCAAATCTAACAAGGGAGGGTTCACATACAATTGACGCACGGAGCTTTGTTAACTCTCCCTCACTCATTGTTGGATATGTTTCAAATAAATATTTAGAAATTGTTAATTCTAGAACAGCATCTCCTAAAAATTCAAGTCGTTCGTTGTCTTCAAACGGCCTCCTACGATGCTCATTCACATAAGATGAATGGGTAAAAGCCTGATACAATAGCTTCTCATTTTGAAATTCCAATTCGATTTTCTCTTGAAATGCTCGAAATGCTATTTTTTGTGCTGTAAATGACTTTCTATTCGTTGATTTCATGAAAACTTTCCTCCAGGGCATTATGCCGTCTGCATTTCAAACTTAACCTTCTGACTGTAAAAAGGCAAGAAAGTCCCGTATGGAATACGGGACCTAACATGCCAAAATCTTTGATAGAGAGTAAAAAGAGTCTATTATAGACTTGCTTGTATGTAATTAACAGCATCTCCTACTGTTACAATCTTTTCAGCATCCTCATCAGAGATTTCCATATCAAACTCGTCCTCTAATTCCATTACAAGTTCAACTACGTCTAGGGAATCTGCTCCTAAATCATCCTTGAATTTAGCTTCGACCTTAACTTCAGCCTCATCTACTCCAAGACGATCCACAACAATCTTTGTTACACGTTCTAAAACGTCTGCCATTGAAATTCACCTCCCCTCAAAGTATTATAGTCAATCCTAGTAAAAATTACTAGTCTCTTCCAATATTACATGACCATTCCGCCATCAACATGCAAAGTTTGCCCAGTCATGTATTTGCTATCCTCAGATGCTAAGAACGAAACAACCTTTGCAATGTCCCCCGGTTCCCCAAATCTAGATAGTGGGATTTGCTTTAACATTTCCGTCTTTACCTCTTCAGGAAGCTCATCTGTCATATCAGTTGTTATAAACCCTGGAGCAATAGCATTGACATTGATGCTACGACTTGATAATTCCTTTGCTACTGTTTTAGTTAGACCAATAACACCAGCTTTAGCAGCTACATAGTTTGCTTGACCAGCATTGCCACTAACTCCAACAATAGAAGCAATGTTAATGATCTTACCACTTCTTTGTTTCATCATTTGACGAGTAACAGCTTTCGTACATTGATACACACCCTTAAGGTTAGTATTAATGACTGTATCCCATTCTTCCTCTTTCATTCTCATTAATAAATTATCACGGGTAATACCTGCATTATTGACAAGAATATCTAGACTTCCAAACGTATCGATCACTTTTTTAATCATTTCACTTACAGCTTCGCTACTAGAAACATCAGCTTGAATAGCAATAGCCTCTCTTCCAAGAGCCTTTATTTCATCTACTACCTCATTAGCCTTTGCCTCACTACCAGCATAATTAACCGCAACAGATGCTCCCTTAGCTGCTAGTTCTAGAGCAATTGCTTTTCCAATTCCTCTGGATGCACCTGTTACTAATGCAACTTTGCCTTCGAACATTATTTCTCCCCCTTAAGTGATTGGATCGTAGTTGTTAATGACTCCTCATCATAAACTGCAAAGGTTTTTAGAGAACGATCTACCTTTTTCACTAATCCTGATAACACTTTACCTGGTCCTACTTCAACAAAAGTGTCCACACCTAGTTCTACCATTTTCTCAACGGATTGCTGCCATCTAACAGGAGAATATAACTGTTCTACCAGCTTAACCTTAATTTCTTCTGCTTGTGTAATTGGTAGTGCGTTTACATTTGCAACTACAGGGACTTTAGCTTCATTGATTGAAATAGAATTCAAAGTGTCGTTTAATTTTTCAGCCGCTGGTTTCATAAGTGAAGAATGGAACGGTCCACTTACCTCTAGAGGTATTACCCTTTTAGCACCCTTCTCTTTAGCAAGTGCCGATGCAAGTTCTACTCCCCTTGCAGAGCCTGAGATCACAATTTGTCCTGGACAATTTAGATTAGCTAATTGTACGGGATTTCCATCATTGGTAACTGAAGTAGTTACCTCTTCAAGTTGAGAAGCGTCCATTCCCAAAACTGCCGCCATTGCTCCTAAGCCAGCAGGAACTGCTTCCTCCATATATTCTCCGCGCTTTCTTACCGCAAATACACCATCTTCAAAGGAGATACTCTCAGCAGCAACTAGGGCTGTGTATTCACCTAGACTGTGACCAGCGACATAATCAGGAATGATTCCAGATTGTTTGAACTTCTCATAGATTGCGATACTTGTTGTTAGCAGAGCGGGTTGGGTGTTAACGGTTAATGTAAGCTGTTCTTGAGGTCCTTCAAAAATGATAGATGATAAGGAAACTCCTAATTTCTCATCTGCTTTATTAAATATTGCTTGAACCTCAGGATAGAGTACTGCTAATTGACTCCCCATCCCAACGGTTTGGGAACCTTGTCCAGGAAAGATAAAGGCGATTTTACTCAATTTGATTCTCCTCCCCAACTTTGAAATCTATTATCTATTTTCTATTCTCAAATGCAGAAATAAAGATTTCTGTAACCTTATTATCAAGGATTTCTCTTGTCTGCCTAATAGCGTGGAACATAGCATTTGCATTGGATGAACCATGAGCTTTAATTACTGGAGCCTTAAGCCCAAACAGACCTGCACCACCATAGTCAGAATAATCCATAGTTTGTTTTAACTCTTTGAGCTTCGGTTTAAGGACAGCTGCTGCAAGCTTAGCTGTTGTACTACTAGTTAAGGCACCCTTTAGCATTGTAAACACAGATAATGCTGTTCCTTCGAGGGTTTTTAAGGCAATATTCCCTGTAAATCCATCTGTTACAACAACATCAGCTAGGCCCTCCATCAAATCACGTGCCTCTACGTTCCCAACAAAGTTAAGATCCGAATCAGCAATTAACTTATAGGCTGTTCTAGTTAATTCATTGCCCTTCTTATCTTCTGTACCTACATTTAACAGACCAATACGAGGGTTTTTCTTTCCTCTAACTTTTTCAGCATAGATTGAACCCATAATCGCATATTGCAGTAAATGCTCTGGTTTAGCATCTGCATTAGCACCTACATCAAGGAATAAGAAACCTTCTCCATTTAGGGTCGGTAGGGTTGGTGACAATGCTGGACGATCAATCCCCTCAATACGTCCAACCACAAACAGTCCTGCTGTCATTAGTGCACCTGTATTTCCAGCAGAAATACAAGCATCAGCTCTACCCTCGCTAACTTCTTTTGCCATTAAGACCATTGATGCATTTTTCTTTCTTTTTACTGCGCGCACCGGCTCATCTGTCGCCTCGATTACTTCCTCTGTATGTATAATTGTTATTCGGTCCTTTGAGGTAAGTAAGGGTGCGATCCTTTTTTCATCACCCACTAAAGTAATCGAAATATCAGAGTATTTTTGAATAGCCTGTAAGGCACCTTTTACAATTTCATCAGGAGCATTGTCGCCCCCCATTGCATCAATCGCAATTCTCATTTCTTCCTCTCCTTTTCAGGATAAGTCCTCATTCTTGCTCACCTATACTTGATCTGAACATATGAAATTCCCCGGAAAAGACCATCTCATTACCGACAAAACTCAAAACATCAACTATAGTGCGATCCTTTTCTTTTCCAACTGAAGTCACCTTTGCTTTTGCAACTACTCGTTCTCCAGCTTTTACCTGCCTCGTAAAACGTATATTTGCCTTAGCAGTTAATGCTAACTCGTCATTGATTACTGCAACAGCTAAAGAATTAGCCTGTGCAAAAAGATGATGACCTCTTGCAATTCTATTTCGTCTAAATACATGCTCTTCCTTCACATCAAAGATTGAAATGGCAGAGTGATCTAGTTCAAAATCTATTATTTCTCCAATTACTTCTTCAATTGGCAATGAGCGCACTTCTTTAACAAGCTGTTTCTCAGCCACATTCTTTATTCGTTCTCGGAGTTCCGGAATAGAAAGTTCCAGTCTGTCCAATCGAATGGTCTGAATACTTACCGAAAACTTTTCGGCTAATTCCTCATCTGTTGTAAATGGATTTTCTCCAATCGTTTCCAGAAGAAGCCGCTGTCTCTCTTGTTTATTTTTTCTCATAGTGACACCTTTCAAACTATTATGACTAGGTACTAACAGTAGTATATAATTAAGAGGAGTAGAATGCAACCATTTCTCTAGCATTCTACTCCTCTTTGAAAAGCGCAAGCGCCCTGCTAAGCCCCGACAAGCAAATGTTCCTGGAAGAATGTATTTCCTTTTTCCCTCGAGGGGCTGGGCGCTTGAGCTAGACATAGACCCTGTTCTGAAAATACCTTACTTAAACCACAAAAATATTAATCCAACTTCTCTCCGTTCATTGCTCCTGATGTCTCTATCATTTCTCTAAGATACTTGTAATCCTGTCCCTCCCAAAACACCTTGGACTGAATTAGTTGAACAGCATCCTGTCGAGCCACTTCAAGGGCACGGTAATCATGAATCATATCAGCAACTTTGAATTCTGGTACACCACTTTGCTTCCGTCCGAAAAAATCTCCTGGGCCTCTTAACTCCAAGTCTTTTTCAGAAAGAACAAAGCCATCATTAGTCTCCGTCATGATTCGCATTCGCTCTTTTCCTGTCTCTGATTTAGGATCTGCTAGTAATATGCAGTAGGACTGATCAGCACCTCGACCAACTCTTCCTCTAAGCTGATGAAGTTGTGATAACCCAAATCGTTCAGCATCATAGATCACCATAATCGTAGCATTTGGTACATTAACTCCTACTTCTACTACCGTTGTCGAAACGAGCACTTGAGCTTCATTTGAACTAAATAATCTCATAACCTGCTCTTTTTCTTCTGCAGGTAATTTACCATGCATAAGGCCAACTCGGTACTTCTCTAAAAAGGTGTGAGTGAGCATACCGTGAACGTCTATTGCATTTTGAACATCAAGGTGCTCTGATTCCTCGATTAACGGACAAATCACATAAGCCTGTCTACCTTTTCTTAGCTCCTTGTCAATAAAACCTATTACTCTATCTAGCATATTATGTTTAACCCAATAGGTTTCAATTTGTTTTCTACCAGCTGGAAGTTCATTGATCACAGAAACATCCATTTCTCCAAATGCAGTAATGGCCAATGTTCTTGGAATCGGTGTTGCAGTCATGAATAGCACATCAGGTGACTCGCCCTTTTCACGCAAGACTCGTCGTTGTTCCACTCCAAAGCGATGCTGTTCGTCTGTAATGACAAGACCTAGCTTGTGAAAATTAACTTCCTCTTGAATAAGAGCATGTGTACCAATTAACAAATCAATTTCCCCATTAGATAAATCCTCAAGAATTTGTCTTCTCTGCTTCCCTTTTACTGAAGAGGTTAAAAGTGCAACCTTTACTCCGAAGGGTTCTAATAGATTCCTTAACCCTTCTGAATGTTGTTCAGCTAGTATTTCAGTAGGAACCATTAAAGCCCCTTGATAGCCAGATAGATAAGATGAGTAAAGAGCAATAGCTGCTACAACCGTTTTACCTGAACCTACATCCCCTTGAAGTAGCCTGTTCATCCGATATGGTGATTTAAGATCAGTGGCAATTTCTTCTACGACCCGCTGTTGGGCATTCGTTAATGCAAACGGTAGATTATCGATAAACTCTTGTAGTCGATCTTCTTGATATTGATGAGGATGCCCAGCAGAATTTTCCCGCTCATACTTTCTAAGTGCCTGCATTTTCAGCTGAAACAATAAAAATTCCTCATAGACCATTCTTCTTCTGGCATGCTTAACATCATCGAAGTTTTTTGGGAAGTGAAGAAACCGAAGAGTATCTCGTTTAGACAAGAGCTTGTACCGCTCCCTTAGCGACAGTGGAAAATTATCAATGATATCATTTTCATATTGATAAAAGGCATTAGCAATATACCTTTGCAGAGCTTTTGTAGTTACCTCTCCCTTTGTATGATACAAGGGTTTTAAATCCTGTTTTCGATCAACCTCTCCTACTTTAACTTCACTAACGGTAATGGTTTGACGGTGTTGATCCCATTTCCCAGTGATCGTTACATCAGCACCAAGTGTGAGTTTACTCTTTACGTAAGGCTGATTAAAGAATACAGCGGAAATTAAGTAGCGTTCAACAAGAATTCGCGTCGTTAATTTAGAACGCTTTTTACCAAAATACATTAGAGAAGGTTCACTATGAACCTTCCCTTCTACCGTTACTCGTTCTTCATGCTTAACATCAGCTAAATCCTTCAACCGATAATCTTCGTATCTGTAAGGAAGGTGCTCTAGTAAATCAATAATCTTCGTTAAACCCATTTCTTGTAATGCAAGGCTAGTCTCTTGTCCAATTCCTTTTACATTGAGCACAGATTGATTCAGGATGTTAGTCACGGTGCGTAAGCGGAATACCAAAAATTTTAGCTTCCAATGCTCTACCAGTTGGTGTTGCCGCTAACCCCCCTTGAGCTGTTTCTCTCAATGCCACTGGCATAGTTAGACCAATTTTATACATCGCATCAATCACTTCATCACAAGGAATCCGACTTGTAATTCCTGCTAAAGCCATGTCTGCTGCAATCATTGCATTTGCAGCCCCCATTGCATTACGCTTGACACAAGGAACCTCGACTAATCCAGCAACAGGGTCACAAACAAGTCCTAGCATGTTCTTTAAAGTAATAGCCATTGCCTCTGCAGCCTGACTTGGTGTTCCTCCAGCTAATTCGACAATTGCAGCAGCAGCCATTCCTGATGCTGAACCAACCTCTGCTTGACATCCCCCAGCTGCACCTGAAATCGAAGCATTATTAGCAACTACAAATCCAAATGCACCAGCAGTAAATAAAAATTCAATCATTTCTTCACGAGTCGGATTTAACTTTTCTCTTATGGCAAATAATGTCCCTGGTACTACACCTGCCGATCCAGCTGTTGGGGTAGCGCAGATTGTACCCATTGCAGCGTTAACTTCATTGGTAGCAACTGCCTTACTTACAGCATCCAAAATAGTTGGACCTGATAGAAAGTTACCTTTTTGAATATACGTTTGCAATAGGACTGCGTCACCGCCAGTTAAGCCAGAATGAGACTTGACGCCCGCCAATCCTCTTTCTACTGCTTGCTCCATTACCGTTAGGTTCTTGTCCATAAGCTCAATAATTTTTTCACGCGATCTATTTGTTACTGACATTTCCTGTTCAATCATTATCTCAGAGATTTTTACCTTTCGAGATTCAGCAAGCTCAACTAATTCAGCTACATTTCTAAACACATGAATCCCTCCTTTATAGTAAACTACTAGTCTACAATCTTCGTTACATTGATGATGTTTGGCAATGTTGTAAGCTCATCAATGACTTTATCATCGATTTGCTGATCGACTTCTATTGTCATGAGCGCAATTCTACCTTTTTCTTTTCTGGACACATCCATATGTCCAATATTTATTTCATACTTAGCAAGTACATTTGAAACAGAAGCAATTGCTCCATAACGATCATTATGAACAACTAAAATAGCAGGATTTGACCCTGATAGCTTTAAAGTAAATCCATTTACTTCTGTGATTTCTATTTTACCACCACCGATAGAAATTCCCACCAGTTCAAATTCTCCGTCTTCGTCACCAATATGGACTCTTGCCGTATTAGGATGATCAGTAACGGCCTCTTCTACTCTAAAATTAATTGTAATGCCTGCTTTTTCCGCGATTTCAATGGAAGATATGATTCGCTCATCAAACGTATCAAAATCTAGTATTCCACCAATGATCGCCACATCCGTTCCATGTCCTTTATATGTTTGGGCAAAAGAACCATATAAAGAGATGTTAACCCATTTTGGCTCCCTACCAAACAACGTCCTAGCTACTCTTCCAATTCGAGCAGCTCCGGCGGTATGCGAGCTAGAAGGACCAATCATGATTGGACCAATAATATCAAATACACTTTTATATTTCATACATACTTCACCCCCATAGAACTTCATCCATATGCTTTTAATTCCTCTTCACAAACTAATAGAAGGGAAAACTCCCTTCTATTAGTTTACAGCATTATTCAATTGAGAAGATATAGGAATATAAAGGTTGATTTCCTTTATGTACTTCTACTTCCAAATCTTCGTATTCGCTTTCAAGATACGACGTTAATTCTTCAACCTCTGAATCAGTTGTATCCTCACCTTGTAAAATGGTCATAATTTCATCTTCATCACCAATCATTTGGGACAGTAATTGCTTTGCTACTTCTAACTGCTGTTTAGCAGTTACGACAATCTTACCGTTGGCAATTCCCATGAAATCGTCTTTTTCTATTGTTAACCCATCAATGGTAGTATCTCTTACTGCATATGTTACTTGACCTGTTTTCACATTACCCATTGCTTCTCTCATTAGCTCGCTGTTGTCTTGAAGGCTAACTGTTGGATTAAATGCTAACAGTGCTGACATTCCTTGTGGGACTGTCTTGGATGGGATCACCGCAACGTGCTCACCCAGTACTGAAGCCGCTTGTTCAGCAGCCATCACAATATTACTATTGTTAGGTAAGATAAACACTTGCTTCGCGTTTACCTCTTCAACTGCCTTAACGATATCTTCAGTGCTTGGATTCATCGTTTGGCCACCTTCGATAACCGCACCTGCACCTAAGCTCTTGAATAGCTCAGCAATTCCTGAACCCATCGCCACCGTCACAATTCCAAACTCAGCCTTTTCTTTACTAGGTTTAACTGGAGTTGAGGTAGGTGCTGAATGTGTTACATGTTCACCATCAAGAATATCACTGTGCTGTTGTCTCATATTCTCTATTTTAAGGTTAATTAAACTTCCATACTTTTGACCATAAGATAAAACCTCTCCAGGATACTCTGCATGGATATGTACTTTAACTAGATCTTCATCAGCAATTACTAATAGCGAATCACCATGGTTGCTTAAGTCCTGTCTGAACTGTTCCTCAGAGAAGGGATTATCGTTGATCTTTTCTTGTTCAAACTTCACCATAAATTCAGTACAGTAACCAAATTCAATATCTAGTGTATCAATGTGACCTGCTACACTCTTATGATGTTCAGCATTTACCATTTCTGACATAGAAGGACCTGAAGTAGAAGCGCTTGGTAGCTTCTCACCCTTTAATTCTGCAAGGAACCCTTCATAAACAATAACTAAGCCTTGTCCACCACTATCAACTACCCCCACTTCCTTCAATACAGGTAGTAAGTCAGGAGTGCGATTTAGTGATGCTTTTGCTTCCTTTAATACTTCTTCCATTAAAGCAATTATATCTTCTTCCTTTTTTGCTACAGCCTTTGCTCGTTTAGCTGCATCTTTTGCAACTGTTAAAATAGTTCCCTCTACAGGCTTCATAACAGCTTTGTATGCGGTCTCTACACCAGCCTCTAGTGCTTGGGCAAATTCAACAGAGTTAATTTTCTCCTTTTGTTCTATGGATTTTGCAAACCCTCTAAACAACTGAGAAAGAATAACACCTGAATTTCCTCTTGCTCCCATTAGTAGACCCTTTGCTAAGCTAGAACCCACTTTACCTATATGTGGATTTGTATTGTTCTTAACTTCCTTTGCACCAGAGCTAATTGAAAGGTTCATATTAGTCCCTGTATCTCCGTCCGGTACTGGAAAAACATTTAAGGCATCTACCATTTTTACGTTATTGCCTAAATTTTCTGCGCCTTGAATGACCATTTGCGCAAAGCGTTTTCCATCCAATGTTGTAATTCTCACTAAGCTTTCCTCCTCACTAAACGTTCGTTACCCGAACACCTTGGACATAAATATTAACTGTCTCTACCGCAAGTCCAAGCGTTTGATTCAACGTGTACTTTACCTGTGTTTGAACATTATGGGCAATCTCCGAAATTTTTGTTCCGTAGCTAACAATAATGTACATATCGATATGTATCTCGTCATTTTCTTGGCGAACTACAACACCTTTAGTAAAGTTTTCTTTCTTTAGAATCTCTGCGATCCCATCTTTTAATTGCTTCTTTGATGCCATTCCCACAATTCCATAGCATTCTACTGCAGCTCCACCTGCAATAGTAGTAATGACGTCGTTAGAAATATCAATATTTCCATATTGTGTTTTTAATTCAATGGACATTTTTGTTTCCCCCTTTAATTTTCGAACTTGCTTAAATTTAAGTTCCAGATATAGGAGACCAAGTAATTGGGATTCTATTCACAGCTATCGTCATTTTACTATACAATTATTCAATTTAAAAGCAAAATGAGTCCTTTAGCCTTTTCCTTACTTATTAGTATACTTCAAAGTAAAAAATACATGTCAAGGTTTTTTTCTTGAGTCAATTATTGCAATATCAAACTTCTTATGATAAAGTTAAAAAGTATTTTTACCTTGGGATGAAATAGGAGTATTTATGTATGATTACATAAGTACTGGATTTATATAGGTAGCAAGGAGGGAAAAATAATGGCTCGTAAATGTGTTATCACTGGTAAAAAAGCTTCTTTCGGTAACTCTCGCTCACACGCAATGAACTCTAACAGACGTTCTTGGGGCGCTAACCTACAAAAGGTTCGCATTCTAGTAAATGGAAAGCCTAAGCGTGTATATGTTTCTGCAAGAGCACTTAAGTCAGGTAAAGTAGAACGCGTGTAAGCGTAAAAGACGATGAGATCCATCGTCTTTTTTATTTGTTGTTACTTATGAGGATAAAAATTTTTTCAAGTCTACTTCGTGCACATGCATTTGTCCTTATGGTTATGTAAGATAATTTTTCTTTCGGAAAGAAAAGAAGCACCTTTTTTATAAAAAGGCACCCCCTTTAGACCGTATACATTTAAACCTTGCTCTAATTCTAGTTGTCTACTCTTTCTTAAATGTACCCAGCATAGCGCGTACAATCCCACCTAAGAACTTCGGTAACTTAATCGTATAAAATTTCATAATGTCCCTCCTATAAACAAAATACGGGTAATAATCATGTACGATTTCATTAGTAGTATATTCGTAAAAATAAAAATAGTACCATTACCTAATAAAAATTAATCTTTACTCTTTACCATTATGACTATGCCATGATTAAACGAAAAAGTACCTGTTTCTGCAATTAATTGATTACTAACGCACAAAGATGTCCCCCAAAGAATATCTCCATTTACTAACGGATACTTGAAATCCCTTGATAGTGTTAGCCCCTTTACCTCCCTTGAAAGTGGAAGAAAAGAAATATAGGTATAAGATAAATTTCTTTGAATTTGGTAAGTTCCTGGTTTCAGAAGAGACACAATATTTTGTTTATCGATCATTTCCATTTGTACTGATTGAGAAAAGCCTTTTGTTAATAATTGAATGGAACCTAAGGCATGATCAAGTCTACCTCCAGTTGCTCCAAATATTCTAATCTTTTTTGGCTTTTGTTCTAATGCCCAATCTAGCGCAAGCTCTAAATCTGTTTGATCCTTCTCTGCCGGTGCAATTGAAAAATTCTCACACTGTTCTTGCATCCATTGAAGCTCTTCCTCTGATACAGAATCAAAATCACCAATTCCAGCCGATGCCTTAATGCCCTGCTTAAGGATATAGAATAACCCCCTGTCTACACCAACCCATATGCATGAATCGCTAACATACTGCGTCAAATTAGGTATTAACGGTAATGGCCCACCGGCAACTATATGAATAATCATCGTTTGTCCCCTTTATTAATATATATATCCGTAGCTTTACGTCTACAAATCCATATAACGTCAAAAAGTAGACTAATTGAAGTCTACTTTTTGACGTTATGACCTTTTAATACTTGAATTGCTTTAAAACGATCCTCTGCATTATAGATAGCTGAACCAGCAACTAAAACAGTTGCACCCGCTTCAACGCAAAGTTTAGCAGTCTCACTATTCACTCCACCGTCTACCTCTAGTTCCACGTCTAATTCTTTTTCTTTAATCCAACTAGAAATCTGTTTAATTTTAGGAAGGGTAGAATGAATAAATTGTTGTCCACCGAAGCCAGGGTTTACCGTCATGACTAAGATCAGGTCAACATCTTCAAGTATAGGTTGTATCATTTCAGCTGGGGTTGCAGGATTAAGTACAACACCAGCTTTTACCCCTTGTGATTTTATAAATTGAATTGTGCGATGAAGATGCTTGCATGCTTCAACATGAACTGAAATGATATCAGCCCCGGCTTTAGCAAAGCTTTCAATATACTGATCAGGTTGTTCGATCATAAGATGAACATCTAGGGGTAAGGATGTAACAGGGCGAACTGCCTCTACAATTAATGGACCAATTGTTATGTTTGGAACAAAGTGACCATCCATTACATCAATATGAATATAATCTGCACCCGCTTGTTCAACGTTCTTAATTTCCTCTCCTAGCTTAGCAAAATCTGCTGAGAGTATGGAAGGAGCAATTTTGTACATACTTAATACCTCGGCTTTCGGTCTTTAATCTCCTGAAGAAACTCCAAATAATGTTCATATCGATATTCTTTGATGTGTCCAGCTGCCACTGCTTCTTTAACAGTGCACTTAGGTTCTGAAAGATGAGTACATTCTCTAAACTTACAGTTCTGTTGAATCCTTCTCATTTCTGGAAAACAACTTGAAAGATCCGCTACCTCAAGTTCTAGAAATTCTAAAGAACTAAAGCCAGGTGTGTCCGCAACAAAGCCGTTACCAATCTCAATTAGCTCTACATGACGAGTTGTATGCTTACCACGGCCAAGGTGTGTAGATATTTCATCTGTTTTTATTACCAGATCAGGGCGTAGTACTTGAAGAATGGATGACTTCCCAACACCAGATTGGCCAGCAAATACTGATAACTTATCTTTAAAGTATGGAAGTAAAGTTTCAACCGTTTCCCTATCGTCAGTAGATGTCAACAACACATCATAACCAGCCTGTCGATAGTCATCTGCAAATTTCTCTATGTTTTGTTTATCCTTTTCAGCAATTACATCCATCTTGCTAATACAAATAATCGGTAAAATATGCTTTGACTCAATTAAAACAAGAAAGCGGTCTAATAATAACGGATTGAAGTCAGGCTGAACGGCAGAAAATACTAAGATTGCTTGATCTACATTGGCAATGGGAGGGCGAACTAGATCGTTCTTCCGTTCAAGAACCTCCATAATGTATCCATCAGTCTCATTTTCCGCTTGAAAAACAACCTCGTCTCCAACAAGAGGGGTAATTTTATTCTTCCTGAATAAGCCTCTGCCACGACATTGTGTAGTACCTTCTTCATTCATAACATAATAAAACCCGCTAAGTGCTTTAATAATTTTGCCTTGCATAGCCTCACTCCTTGAATTACTCTTCATCATCATAAGAAACGACTACTTCATCAATTACATCACCATTTCTTTGAATCTTATAAGTAACACTCTTCTTATATGGGATATTTAATACAAGCTTGTATTCCTTATCGGCTGTTATCGTATCAGTGATTGCCGGTGAACTTATATCACGATCTAAGTCATCCACATAGATTTGTACCTCTTGCGGTTGACCTTCTTCCCCTTCAAGTGGTTCATATTTCACAAGTACTGTACGGTTTACTGTTTTATTCTTTTGTTCCGGTCCCTTTGAAACGACGATTGATATGTTATGTCCTCGTTTGACTTCTGTTCCAGCTTTAGGTTTCTGCGAAATAACAATACCTTCAGCAAATTCCTCCGAAAAGGCTTCAGTAACCTCAACTAGGTTTAGCCCTTTCTCAGCAACATAATTATCAACTTGAACTTGATTAAGACTAACAAGATTTTGAAGTTGAAAAGCCTGAGGACCTTCACTAACAAAAAGGATAAGCGTTTCTTCCTCTAATACAAACTCTCCAGATTCTGGGATTTGACCAGTGATTTCTCCAGCTGGGATTGTTTCTGATGGCTCTGGTCTTATATCAACATTTTTAAACGTAGCCTTAATACTCGTCATAATCTCATCAATATTTTGCCCAATGTAATTCTCAATCTCTTCTTTTTCTTTTCCTTTACTAATGTAAAGAGTGATTTCCGCTCCCTCTTTTACGGTCTGTCCCGCATTAGGAAGAGTTCGTACGATTTGCCCATCTAATACTTCCTCATCAAATACCTTAACTGACTCACCAACAATTAACCCTATTGAATCAAGTTCCTTGTAGGCAGCTTCATAGCTCAGAGTTGTAACATCTGGAACAACTACATCTTTTGGCAATAATAATGATGGAATAATTGTAATAGAAGCAACCGCTGCAGCAGAAAGTAAAAAGAAAATCGAAATAACCCAAATTGCAATTTTCTTTCCACGATTTTTTGGGTTAGTTTTCACTTTTTTAGGTTCCTTATGAACGATTGTATCCTCCATACTTGAGTTCTCAGCCAGGTGTTCCTTCGTAATGATTGGAATGGCTTTAGTGACGTCTCCGTCAAGAACAGGCGCCTTAAATGGTGGTTCGTTTAACCTACGTGGCTCTAACGATGTTCGTAAATCATCTTCCATGGCTTCAACAGTATCATAACGGTGAAACGGATCCTTTGCAGTCGCCTTTAGTACAATATTTTCAATGCTTTGTGGAATCGCAGAATTCCACCTTTTTGGCGAAGGTGTATCATTTTGCAAATGCTTTAATGCAATAGAAACAGCAGATTCCCCGAAAAAAGGCATTCTTCCTGTAAGTAATTCAAACATGACGATCCCTAAAGAATAGATGTCTGACTTTTTAGTAGCCATCCCACCCCTTGCTTGTTCAGGCGAAAGATAATGCACAGAACCAAGGAATGAGTTAGTTTGAGTAATGGTCGTTGAGCTTAAGGCTACCGCAATTCCAAAGTCTGTAACCTTAACTATTCCATGTTCATCAATCAAAATGTTTTGTGGTTTAATATCTCTATGTACAATTTGATTTTCATGGGCATTTGCTAGAGCAGAAGTTAACTGAATCATAATATTTACACTTTCTTCGTTTGAAAGTGGCCCATTTTTTTGAATATATTCCTTAAGGGTTGTCCCGTCGATATGCTCCATGACAATATAAAAAATATTATCTTCTTCTCCAACATCATAAATACTAACAATGTTTGGATGATTTAGACTTGTAGCAGCCTGCGCTTCTCGATGAAATCGGCGGATAAACTCTTCGTCATTAGAAAAATCAGGACGTAATACCTTAACCGCGACATTGCGTTCTAAAATCATATCCCTAGCAAGATACACGTTGGCCATTCCGCCACCACCGATTGTATCGATCACCTTGTATCTGCCGCTTAATCTTCTCCCGATCATTAGCGTCCACCACTTTCCGTTTGAACGCTATTGTAGTCAAGTAAAACAAGGGTAATATTATCTTCTCCACCATAATCATTAGCCAAAGACACAAGCGCAGTCCCTTTTGTTTCAATTGGTTGATCCTTTTGAAGTTCTGCTAAGATTTCAGCACTTGTTACTTTATTAGATAGGCCATCAGAACATAACATAATATAACGAAGGTCATCATTCGTTAATGTTTTGACATCTATTTGAATGTTGATGTCTGTCCCTAATGCACGGAGAAGCACATTTTTCCGTGGATGATATTCAGCATCCTCTTTGGAAATTTGACCCGAGCGAACAAGTTCATTAACAAGAGAGTGATCTTCGGTTACTAACTGAACTTGTCCATTCTCGACTATGTAACAACGACTATCTCCGATATGAGCAATCGTTATGAATTCATCGGTACAAATAGTGATTACAAGGGTAGTCCCCATCCCCTCGCACTCGTCATTTTCTTTAGAATGCTGAAATAGTTGTTCATTTACTAATGTAACATGTTGTTTCAACCACTTTTCGGCTTCATCTGGCGATTTAATAGAAGGGGTATCTTTCCAATATGATTCGATTAATTCTGTAGCCATTTTACTTGCCACATCACCAGCGCGATGTCCGCCCATTCCATCTGCAACAATACCTAATACTTGATTAGCACTATTATAGAAAACGCCACCGTTGTCTTCATTATGCTGTCTAACTTTTCCCCTGTCTGATAGAAAAAACGTCTTCATACTTCACCTCGTCTCCTCTTGACGCTCCTTTGCACGTAGCTGTCCGCAGGCTGCGTCAATGTCATGGCCATGCTCTCTTCTAATTGTTACATTTATGCCATGTTTTTTTAATGTACGTTCAAATTCGAAAATTTGTTCTTTTGGTGTACGAACGTAATCACGTTCAGGCACGTAGTTTACAGGAATTAAGTTAACATGACATTTAATTCCTTTAATTAATTTCGCTAACTCCTCAGCATGAGCAACCGTGTCGTTTTCCCCGCCAAAAAGCCCATATTCAAAGCTAATTCGTCTTCCTGTTTTTTCAACATAATAGCGAACTGCTTTCATAAGGTCATCAAGCTTGTATGCTCGATTTATAGGCATTAACTTACTTCTAAGCTCCGTGTTTGGTGCATGCAGTGATAGAGCAAAATTAATTTGCAATTGCTCGTCTGCAAAGGCATAGATTTTAGGGATGATCCCACTAGTTGAAACGGTAATATGTCGAGCGCCAATATTTAAAGCTTTGTCATGATTAATAATTTTTAAAAATGAAAGCATCGCATCATAATTATCAAACGGCTCTCCTATACCCATTATTACGACATGACTAACTCGTTCTCCTGTCTCATCTAAAGCTTTTTGCACATTTACTACTTGGGCAACGATTTCACCAGCCTCTAAATTACGTTTTAGTCCGCCTAGGGTAGAAGCACAAAACGTACAACCGATCCGACATCCTACCTGTGTTGTTACACAAACAGAATTTCCATATTCATGTCTCATTAAAACTGTCTCTATAGAGTAGCCATCATGTAACTCAAATAAAAATTTAATGGTCCCGTCCTTAGATTCCTGCTTAATCAATGTTTTCATGGTAGTTACCGTAAAAGCTTGACTAAGCTTGTCTTGTAAAGACTTCGAAACATTTGTCATGTCTTCAAAGGATGAAATTCGCTTACTATATAACCATTCAAAAATCTGTGTACTCCTAAACTTTGGTTCACCGTTTTCCTTTAACCAAAGCTCTAATTCTTCAAGTCTTAAAGAATAGATGGAGGGTTTTTGTTGTTCTTTCAGTTCTAGCTGCTTAGTCTTTGTTGGAGTTTCCTTTTCCACTATTACACCTGCTTTCTTAAAGATGAGATAAAAAATCCGTCCGTCCCAAAGTGATGAGGAAGAATTTGAATTTGTGCTCCGTTATGTTCAGCATTGCCTCTAATCTTCTCTGGTAACCGCTCTACTAACATAGAATCTCGCTCAAAATCAGGATGGCTTTCTAAAAATTTTATCACAACTTCATCGTTTTCTTCTTTATCCATTGTACATGTACTATATACCAGGGTTCCACCCTTTTTCAGTAGTGGGGCAATTGCATCTAATATAGTAGATTGAATACCAGCCAAGCTGTGAATGTCACTCTCATTCTTCTGATATTTAATATCTGGTTTTCTTCTAATAACCCCTAGTCCAGAGCAAGGAGCATCAACTAAAATTCGATCAAAGGTTTCTGATTTATAAACCTCAGTGAGCTTTCTGCTGTCCATTACTTTTGTTTCAACATTGGTTAAATGAAGACGATTTACTTGCTCATTTATAAGTTTAATCTTATGCTCATGTAAATCTACTGAAATGACCTTTCCGGTATTTCGGAGTAATTCAGCTATATGTGTGGACTTACCACCAGGAGCAGCACAGCTGTCTAAGATCATATCATCCTTCTCTGGACCAAGCGCTCTACCCACTAACATAGAGCTTTCATCCTGAATGGTCAAAAGTCCATCCTGATAGGCAGCAGTGTTAGCAAAATTACCTCTTTCAATGATAAGCGCATCATCTGAAAGATTTCCAGTTCTTGTACTTACTCCTGCTTCTTCCATACTTTTCATTACTTCTTCAGCTGTTGTTACAGCAGTATTTATTCGTGCAGAAGAAATCGGCGGTAGTAAGGTTTCTTGACATAACTCTTTCGTTTCTTCCAAACCGTATTGTTTTACCCATCTCGAGATCAACCAGGATGGAAAACTCATCTCAATGGCTAGTCTTTCAATTGGATCTTGTACCTCATCAAACGACCTAAAACCAGTCCTTTGAAGAGAACGCAAGACACCATTTACCATTGATCCAATCCCCTTATGACCTTTTCGCTTTGCAATTTCAACTGCTTCAAAAATGGCTGCTCGGTCAGGAACTCTATCTAAATATTTCATTTGATAGACAGTAATTCTTAGCAATATTTTAACCCAGTCCTCGAGCTTGTTCTGCTTCTTTAGATAAGGCTCTATGTAAAAATCTAGAGTAAGCTTTCTTTGTAAGGTTCCGTACACCATTTCTGTTAAAAGACCTGTATCCTTGCTACTAACCTGATGCTGCTTAATAGCTTGATGTAGTAACAGGTTACTATAGGCTTGATTTTTCTCAATTTGTACTAATAAATCTATGGCGACTTCCCTAACATTTTTTGTTTTAGCTGTTGTTTTCATGTTCATCTCCTAACAGGATACCTGCTGTTAAGCTAGCCCCTGCTCCACGTAGAAATTGTTCTCCACTCATTCTCGTTTTTCCAGAAGGCTGTAATTCTGTTATCTTTATCGCTATATCGTTTCCAGTTGCGACAACAATTCCATCGTCGTCAATCCGGATCACCTCACCAGGTTTTCCTTCTGATGGTGCAATAAGTTTTTCTCCCCACCATACCTTTAAAACCTGACCATCTAAATGTGTATAAGCAACAGGCCACGGATGTAATCCACGAATATGGTTATAAATAACTTCACCTTTATGCTCCCAATTAATGCGTTCCTGCTCTCTTTTAATATTAAAAGCAAAGGTAGCTTCCTCTTCATTTTGTTGAATTGGATTAATAGTACCTTTAATTAGTTCAGGAATGGTATTAGCTAATAGTTCAGCACCTGCAATACTTAATTTATCATGCAATGTTCCCACATGATCTGTCTCGGAAATGTCTACTTCAACCTTTGATAAGATATCGCCGGCATCAAGTTTTTCTACCATATACATGATGGTTACACCCGTCTTTTTCTTCCCTTGGATAATTGAATAATGAATGGGAGCACCACCACGGAGTTCCGGCAATAAAGATGCATGAACATTAATACAGCCTAATCGAGGGGCTTCTAACAAAGCCTTAGGCAAAATTTGTCCAAAGGCTGCTGTTACAATCAAATCGGCACCCCAATTAATCACTTGTTCGTACTGTGATTGTTCTCTAATTTTCTCAGGTTGAAACACTGGTATATTATGCTTTAGAGCTTCTACTTTTACTGGGGGCGGTGTTAATTCTCGTTTTCTACCTTTTGGACGATCTGGTTGTGTTACCACTCCAATAACTTGATGTCCTTCTTCAATTATCCTTTGTAATACTGGAACTGAGAAATCAGGTGTCCCCATAAATACTATTTTCAGCATCTAAGCCCTCCTTTATAACGTTTCTTCATTATATAAACTTAACGCTTTGGAGGGAAATAAGATTCCCTCTAGATGATCGATTTCATGTAAGATTACTCGTGCAAAATAATCCTCTGCTTGAAGTGTGAAATACTTCCCAAAACGATCCTGTGCACGTACTTTTATTCTACTAGGTCGCTCCACTTCACCAAAAAGGCCCGGAAAACTTAAGCAGCCTTCTGGACCAACTTGACTTCCTGTTTGTTCAAGTATAACGGGATTTATGAGGGCGATGATCTTGCCTTCATCATCCTCTACAATGGCAATTTGTTGCTCAATTCCGACTTGTGGAGCTGCTAAGCCAACTCCATCTGCTTCTATCATCGTCTTTTTCATATCACTTAATAACTTTCTTAGTACTTTATCAAAAATCCTAACCTGATTACAACGCCTTTGAAGAATTGCATTTGGATAGGTTAGAATGGTTAATTTGTCCATGGTTGCTACCTCATTCTACATAATCATATATGGGTTCATATCAATCGTGATTTGAAGTTCCTGTTGCATTTCTTTCTGATAATGATCCATTAAATCCTTCAAATAGGATCTAAGCTGCGGTTCATCCTTGTATTTTATCATGCATTGATATCGATATCTATTTTTAATCCGAGGTATGGGAGATGCAGCAGGTCCAAGGACTATTGTTTGACTTGAAAGATTTGATCGTAAATAGGTTGATATCTTTTCTGTAACAGCTACTACCTTAGTAATTTCAGGATGACTTACTGTAATCAATGTAACATAAAAGAATGGTGGGTATTGATGCAGTTTCCTAATCCCCATTTCTCTTAAGTAAAAATCCTGATAATTATGTTGACTAGCAAGCTCGACACTATAATGCTCTGGTGTGTAGGTTTGAATAACTACTTCACCAGGAAGTTCATGACGACCTGCTCTCCCACTAACCTGAGTTAATAGCTGAAAGGTCTTTTCACTAGACCTAAAATCTGGAAGATGAAGCATAGTATCCGCAGTCAGCACTCCGACTAAAGTAACTCTAGGAAAGTCTAACCCTTTCGCAATCATCTGTGTTCCTAGTAAAATATCGGCTTTTCCCTCACCAAAAGCTGTTAATAGCTTTTCATGAGATCCTTTTCTACTAGTTGTATCCACGTCCATTCTAATAATACGTGCCTCAGGTAAGAGTTTTCCGATTTCTTCCTCTACCTTTTGAGTGCCGGTTCCGAAAAAACGAATATGATCACTTTGGCATGAAGGACATTGTTTTACAACTGGTTCTTCATAGCCACAATAATGACATTTTACTAACTGTTGAGATCGGTGATAGGTAAGGGAAATATCACACTCGGGACAAGTAACAACAAACCCGCAATCCCTACACATTATAAAAGTAGAATAGCCTCGACGATTTAAAAACAATACAGTCTGCTCTTTCTTCTCTAAGCGATCCTGTAATTTTTCAAATAAGAGCGAAGAGAACATGGATCGGTTTCCTTCTCTTAATTCTTCTCTCATATCAACAATATCGACTGCCGGCATTCCCTTATCATGCATGCGCTTTGATAAAGGTAGTAGCTCATACAAACCTTTCTTCGCTCTGGCGAAGGTTTCTAAAGTTGGTGTCGCACTTCCTAACACAACGGGACACTGATGAAAACTACCTCGGTATATCGCTACATCTCTTGCATGATATCTTGGGTTTTCTTCCTGCTTATAGCTTGACTCATGCTCTTCGTCGATAATAATGATTCCTAAGTTTTCAAATGGAGCAAACACAGCAGATCTAGCACCAACAACCACATTAACTTCTTTGCGGTAAATCTTCCGCCATTCATCGTATTTCTCACCAATAGAAAGTCCACTATGTAATACAGCCACACTTGAACCAAATCTCCCCTTAAATCGTTCAACCATTTGAGGTGTTAATGAAATTTCAGGAACTAGTACAATCGCTTGCTGGCCCTTTTTTAACACTTCTTCAATAGATTGAAGATAAACCTCTGTTTTTCCACTTCCAGTAACACCGTATAATAAATAGGTTTGATGTTGATTATGTTCAATAGAATGTAAGATCGGAATAATAGCGTTTGATTGTTCCTCAGTTAAGGGTAATGGTTGCGTCCTTTTGAATTCTCGATTAGCATGAGGATCACGATAAATTTCCTTATCTTTTTCGGTTAGAATCCCCTTTTCGATTAGAGCTTTAATCGGCGAATCAGTCGTGGATAATTCATTTTTAAGAGTAATTCGTGGCACTTCTTTAATCTGTTTATCTAGAAAAAATTCAATCACTTCTTTCTGACGTGCAGCTTGAGAAGACATGGTATCTAGTAATGTTCTAGCCTCTTCATTAGTAGAATTAAAGAATAAGACCTTATGTGTTTTTTTCTTACCTCTCGCTTTTACTACATAATTAACCTCAACATTGCCGTTACCTATTTCCTTCTGAATAGATTTCATAAGCCCTGGTTCATTCTCAATATTCCCCCATGAAACCGTTAGACTCTGTTGAAATAATTTTTGTAAGGTAACTGGCATAAATGAAAGTTGTTCAGGCTTAATTAATTCTACTTCTTTTTCATATTTTGCTTTCAATGCTGCAGGGAGCATGGCCTGAAAGGATGAAATTTGATAGCTCAGTGTTTGTTCTGTAACCCACTTTCCTAATTGTAGGAGCTCCTCATTTAGAATAGGCTCAATATCTAGTAACTGAGTAATTGCTTTCAGTTTCTCAACGTTTGAGCTAGATTCTACACCTACAACAAACCCCTGAAGACTCCTAGGACCAAAAGGCACGATCACTCGCACACCAGGTTGAACAAGTCCGTAATAATCTTCTGGGATCAGATAATCAAATGCGCGATCCGTTTGTCTAGCTGGAACATCAACAATTACCTTTGCAATATTCATTGCTTTTCTCTCCAAAGTTTTTCAACTTTTTCTAATAAGGCTTGTGCTACCTCTTGTTTAGATAGCATGGGCAGCTCCATAATTGATTCATCTTTTCCATAGATGGTAACAATATTGGTATCACTTTGAAAACCAGCACCTTCTTGGTTAACATTATTAGCTACAACCAGGTCTAGATTCTTGGCATGAAGCTTTTTCTTCGCATACTCCTCAATGTGGTCAGTCTCTGCTGCGAAGCCCACTAACAACTTGTCCTCTTTTATTGAACCAAGAGTTTTAAGAATATCTGTTGTTCTTTCAAATTCAATGGTTAACGTCCCATCCTGTTTCTTCATCTTATGATTAGCAGACTGAATCGGACGATAATCTGCTACTGCTGCAGATTTAATCACAATATCGGAGCCTGGAAAATAGTCCATCACCTTTTGATACATTTGTTCTGCAGATTCAACTCTTTCCAGCTTTATATTCGATGTGGTGGTTAAATGTGTGGGTCCAGTAACCAAGGTCACCTTTGCCCCTAGTTTAGCAGCTTGTTCTGCAATAGCAAAACCCATCTTTCCAGATGATGAGTTCGAAAAGAACCTCACTGGATCCAACTTTTCCCTCGTCGGTCCCGCAGTAACAAGTATGGATAAATCTTTTAAGGGTTGAAATGGTACTGTAAAATAGTCAACTACCAGGCTCGTAATCGTTTCTGGTTCTTCTAATCTACCTTTCCCCACATAACCACATGCTAAATAGCCTTCTGAAGGCTCAACAAAACGATAACCATCTTTAAATAAAACCTCTATATTACGTTTAACTGCTGGGTTTTCATACATATGTACATTCATAGCGGGAGCAATCCAAACTGGTGCTTTTGTTGCAGCAATTGTTGTCGTGAGCATATCATCGACAATTCCATTTGCTAACTTACCAATAATATTAGCAGTAGCAGGAGCAACTACAATCAAATCCGCCCAATCAGCTAAGTCAATATGAGCAATTACACTTGCCTCTTTTTCATCAAAAGTATCGGTAAATACAGGATTACGTGATAAAGCCTGAAACGTTAATGGTGTGACAAATTCTGTTGCCGATTCAGTCATAATAACTTTTACTTGAAATCCTGCTTGAACTAGCTTACTAGTAAGAGCAGCAGCTTTATAAACAGCAATGCCTCCACTTACGCATAGTAAAATATTCTTATTCATTGCAAATGATCCCCCTTTTAAGAAAAGCTGAAGTGCCTCGTCCAGCTCTGACAAGCAAATGTTCCTGACAGAATAAAAGGTGCTTTTCCCTTTTCTTCTGTCAGGGTTATTTGACTCGAAGAGCTAGGCACTGAAGCTAGACAATAGAAAAGCGCAAGCGCCATTAATGGATGACAGGCTAAAAGCGCAACGTCCTGTTGCAACTCCTGCCTGACCTGCATCCTGCAGGCCTCTGACAAGCAAATGTTCCTGGAAGAATAAAACCCTTTTATTCTTTCAGGGTTATTTGACTTGGCTTTACCATTATTGTAAAAAGTTTATCTTTCTCTATCTTAAAAAAATAACAACCTACTGCTAGGTTGTTATCGTAAGAATTCTTGTGTTTCTTCTTCTATAGTCTTAGCTTGATGAGCTTTTGCGCCTAACACTCCAGCCGAAATCTCTTCTAACGCTTTCCCCACATATTTATGAGAAACTGTTTTATCTAGTAATAAAGCATGCTTATCTTGTAGATTTCTTGCTCTCTTAGCTGCAACTGTTACCAATTTGTATTTTGAATCAACCTTGTTCATTAACGTATCAATAGATGGATATAACATATATTATTCAACCTCCAGCATTCTTTTATATCGATTAGCCACACGTTCACGACGACAATGCTCTGCAACAACGATCGATTTAATTCGTTCACAGGCAAACTCGACTTTATCATTTTCCACTACATAGTCGTATGCATCCATCATTTCAATTTCTTCCTTAGCAACCGTCATCCGATTATTGATTAGATCCTCAGACTCTGTCCCTCTTGTTTGGATACGACTCTTCAACTCATTTAGACTTGGTGGCGCTAAGAAGATAAATAAACCTTCAGGAAAAGCCTTACGTACTTGTAATGCCCCTTGAACCTCTATCTCAAGCATAACATCCTGACCTTTTTGTAACGTTTCCTCGACATAATCTACAGGTGTCCCGTAGTAGTTCCCTACATATTCGGCCCATTCAAGCAGTTTGTCTTTTTTTATAAGTTCTTCGAATTCTTCACGTGATTTAAAGAAATAATCAACACCATCAACTTCGCCATCACGTGGACTGCGGGTAGTCATTGAAATAGAGTATTGTAGCTTCGTATCCTCTTCGTTAAAGATTGCCTTCCTTACAGTTCCCTTCCCTACACCAGATGGTCCGGAAAGGACAATTAGTAACCCTCTTTCATTCATCAGTTAAATGTACCTACCCTTCATCAGATAAATCTTCTTTATTTACAAATCGCTGTGCAACAGTTTCCGGTTGCACCGCAGATAATATAATATGTTCACTGTCTGTGATAATAACCGCGCGGGTACGTCTCCCATATGTAGCATCAATCAGCATACTTCTGTCACGTGCTTCCTGAATGGTTCTCTTAATTGGTGCAGATTCAGGACTAACAATCGCAATGATTCGATTAGCTGAAACGATGTTTCCAAAACCTATGTTAATTAACTTTATACTCATTTCTTCCTCCTAAAGTCACAAATCTATTCTAACCTTGTTTTTTAAGGATTATAAGCATCTTATTCAATGTTTTGCACCTGTTCTTTAATCTTTTCGAGCTTCGTCTTCATATTGACAACATGCTCAGCTATGGTAACATCATTCGCTTTTGAACCAATTGTGTTAATTTCACGGTTTAATTCTTGAACTAGAAAGTCAAGCTTTCTACCGATCACTTGCTCTTCTCCGTCAATCGTTTTATAAAATTGAGAGATATGACTATTGATTCTTGTCACTTCCTCATTTATATCTACTTTATCAGCTAAAATAGCCACTTCATTCAAGAGCCTTGCCTCATCAATAAAACCATCTGAAAACTCAGCCATTTTCTTTTGAAGTCGATCTCTATATTGAAGCACAACCTTTGGTGAAAGCTTTTCCACTGCTTGAGTACTAATTTGAATATACTCAAGATTTCTTATAATATCTTGTAATAATCCTTTTCCTTCTTCTCGTCTCATTTCCATTAATTGAAGAACAGCTTTTTCTACAATCTGTAACAGATCCTGTTCTAGCTGTTGATTAGTCATTTCTTTTTCAACAATGGTTGTAAACTCTGGATGTTGGAATAAATCTTCTAGTTTGATTTCTCCTCCTAGAAGGTCGAACCTTTGCTTTGCCTCTTGTAATGCCTGATAATATTGTTCTACCAACTCCCACTGTATCTGAACTTCTTTGGAGCTGAGAGTACTTCCATCAATACTAATAAAAACCTCGACACGCCCTCGTTGTATGTATGTAAGAATTAATTTCTTTATCTTTTCTTCAACAAGCATCATTTGCCTAGGGATTCGTATATTTACTTCACAAAACCGATGATTCACAGATTTCATTTCAACTGTGATTGAATAATCGGAAAACTGCTTATGTATACGTCCAAAACCAGTCATACTAGTTAGCAAAATATCACTCCTAACTCCTAGTCTATTTATTTTATCACCTAATACTCAATTTACATAGTAAAAAGGAGATAGAAGATGATTATTCGAAAAAGATTAAATATTTAGACAGGTGAAAATGAGTTTATTCGGAAAGGTGCTATGGTCAGTTTGTCCTTGTAGATTACAACATTAAAGGTCAGTCTACCAAAGACTCCAGTCTGTATTGCCTTGCTTTATTATCACCTATACACGAGAGCTTTAGAGATTTAAGTAGTCTGTTGACTACAAATGGCGAGGAAATCCCCAAATACTCTCTGGCATCCTGATTCGTTATTGTTGTATTGATTAAAAGGGCATAATCCTCAATTGCTACAATATGGGCAGTTTTACTGACTGTACTACAACCTTGACATTTCCATGCCCCATATATTCGGTTAATTGGAACAGTAAAACATGTTTGACAGAAGACTCCTGATATAAGGTCAGAAATAACTAGGCCATACGACTCCAAAACATTAGTTGTATAGATTTCATTCTGTTTCACTATTTTGTTAGCTAATTTTTTTATCTCTTTTAAGGACAGGACTACTTTTGGATGAAGTTGATGAAAATCGTCAATTTTTGAAAGGAGTTTTGAGCTGTGGATTACCTTTTGGGATATTTGGTTTTTTTTAGATGTAGCTTTAATGATCGTCGAGGGATTACTTATAACAACTAATGATCTTATAGGAATATCTACATAGCTGGTATTTTCAGATACCCATTAAATAAGTTGGTTTTTTTGTCTCTCTACTTGGAGTATAGGGTCTTTAAACCCTTCTTCTTTATCTTGAGAAATACGAATACATTGATTAAATTCTGGATCAAATAGTAACGTACCGAATATATTTTTAACTTCAATTACTAAAATAAAACTTTTGGAAATTATAAGGTAATCAATTTGAAAATAACCTACTCCATCGAACAACCTTAGTCCGTGCAAGACCAAATACTCTTCCTTTGGTAAATATTTCAAATAGTAGTCTATTGCTTTTTCCCCTTGGTATCCGGCTCTCTGCCTCAGTAGATTCTCATGAACTTTATGAAATGCTGGATGACTTTTCATTAATCTCCTTGATAACGCCTCTAATCTTCTTATATGAATAGGGATTTCTCGTTTTTGTATTCTCAACTTATCACTCCTTTATTTTTTTAGACTTTAATTATTCAACATGTTGGGAGTAAACTCCTTGTTCTATAGTGACAAAGAGGGGCTCCCAGAGAATTTTTTTTAAAATTAGTAATGTGGATTGTTATATGAATGAATTTTAATTGTTAGAAGTAAGTTTATTATTCATATCTGTACATTCAAGTAACTGTAAAATGAGTTGCCAAAGCTATTTTTCGTTCTATAGTCTAGATATCAGCGGTATTTGCTGTTTATTTGCGAGCTTCTATTTTTATCAGTGGTTTTAAGTTTTATATCTGCGAGATACCTTCTTTTATCAGCTAATTAACACCGTTTATCAGCGAGTCTCCAAAAGTGCTTCCATAAATGACAGCTCCTCACTCAAAAGCAAAAAACCTACCCAAAATCAGGCAGGTCCTTCCCTCTTTTACTAAGCACGTCTTCTAAACAGCATCGATCCAGCAAGTAAAAATGTTGGAATTGCTGATAAGCCTAAGATCAATAACCAATCTCTCAGCATGATATCTGTTGTATGGAAGACAGGTTGAAGTGGTGGATAGTAAATAACAATGAGCATTAAGATGATGGATGAAATAACCGCAAAGACTAGATACATATTTTCAAACGGATTACGGTGAAAAATGGAGCGGTCACTTCTACAATCAAACACATGAATTAATTGAGCCATAACTAATGTAGCAAATGCCACTGTTTGGGCATACATCAGATTATCAGGCTGATTAGAATAGACAATCATAAATGCAGCAAGGGTGACACCACCAATTAAAAATCCACGGCTGACAATTTTCCAAGCAAGTCCCCTTGCAAACACACCTTCCCTTGGATTCCGTGGTGCGCGTTTCATCACATCTCCCTCGGCCTGATCAAGGCCAAGAGCCATTGCCGGTAAACCATCCGTTACTAGGTTTACCCATAGAATTTGAATCGGTACTAACGGTAGAGGAAGTGCTAGTAACATTGCAAACAACATGACTAAGATTTCTCCTACATTTGAAGCAAGTAGGTATCGAATGAACTTTCGAATATTTTCATATATATTTCGTCCTTCTTTAATTGCTGCCTTGATGGTTGCAAAGTTATCATCAAGTAGCACAAGCGAAGAAGCTTCTTTGGCTACATCTGTTCCAGTAATCCCCATCGCAATTCCAATATCAGATGCCTTGATTGCTGGTGCATCGTTAACACCATCACCAGTCATCGCAACGATATGTCCGTTATTTTGAAGTGCCTTAACTATTTTTAGCTTATGTTCAGGGGAAACACGTGCAAAGACATATACATCTTCTACAATGTCCTCTAATTCCTCAACAGACATATTAGCTAATTCTTTACCTTCCACCACTTTCCCACCAAGTGGTAGAATGCCAAGCTGAGTAGCAATTGCTTTTGCCGTGATGATATGATCTCCAGTAATCATGACTGTACGGATACCAGCCTCTTTACATTCTTTTACAGCTAGTTTTACCTCAGGTCTTGGAGGATCAATCATACCTTGTAGACCAATAAAAATTAAGTTCTTCTCTGCATCGATTTCATTATAAACAGTCTCTGATGGACCTAATGCCTTAAACGCAACAGCGATTGTACGAAGTGCCTGTGCTCCTAATTCTTCAATAGCACCCTCAACCTCATCCTTTAGACGAGTAGATAGAAACTGCTGCTTGTGGTCCCATAAAATCGATTCACTATTTTGAATGAGAACATCCGGAGCACCCTTTGTTACGACAAATCTCTTTCCGTTTGGATCACGAACAATGACAGACATCATCTTTCGATTAGAGTCAAAAGGAAATTCTTTTTCAATGACAAATTGCTCTTGAAGCAGTGTTCTAGTTAGTCCAGCTTTCATGGCTGATACGACTAAAGCTCCTTCTGTCGGATCACCATCCAATGCAAAGTCCTTTTTCTTTTGTCTTATATCGGCATTATTACAAAGCAATCCAAAGGTAAGGAGCTGATGAAGAGACTTTACGTCTTTCGGTTGAATGATATCTTCACCTTCATAGAAACGACCATCTGGTTCATAGCCAGTTCCTGAAACTGTCCATGTTTTGCCACCTGACCAAAGGTGGGTAACGGTCATCTTGTTTTGAGTCATCGTTCCTGTCTTGTCGGAACAAATAACAGAAGCACAACCAAGCGTCTCAACTGCAGGAAGCTTTCTAACAATCGCATTATTTTTAATCATTCGTTGAACACCAAGTGATAACGCCACCGTTACAATTGCAGGCAGCCCTTCAGGTATTGCTGCAACAGCTAGAGATACCCCGGCAAGGAACATGCTGTACACATCATGACCTTGCAGCACTCCTAGGAGAACTACAATAGCAGTTAAAATTAATGCAACTGTGATTAAAATCTTTCCAAGCTGTTCAAGCTTTCGTTGAAGAGGAGTAATCATCGTTTCAGCGGATTGTAATAGGTCAGCGATTTGGCCCATTGCTGTATTCATTCCTGTTGCCACAACGACACCTACACCTGAACCTCTCGTAACCATTGTACCCATGAATGCCATGTTTTCTTGGTCACCAATCCCTACATCTTGACCACTAATGGAATTGGTTTTCTTTTGGACTGGTAAGGATTCCCCTGTTAAGGCTGATTCTTCGATTTCTAAACTACTCGAATTAAGAATTCGAATATCTGCACTAATCCGGTCACCTGAGGCAAACTTAACAACATCCCCCACAACCAGCTCAGACGAAGCTATCTTAACCCAACTTCCATCTCTCTTGACCATCACTTGGGGAGCAGACAGCTCTTTTAGTGCATCTAAGGACTTTTCTGCTTTACGTTCCTGAAAGAATCCTAGAAAACCATTAATTATAATGATAGCAATGATAGCAATTGCATCAATGTATTCTCCCAGTAAGCCTGATATTAGAGTTGCAGCTAATAAAACAAGCACCATAAAATCCTTAAACTGAGCTAGAAACAATAAGAACATGTTAGGCTTCTCTGCTTCCTTTAGTTCATTAAAGCCAAATTGCTCAAGACGTTTTTTTACCTCTTTCGTCGTTAATCCTTTCTCATAATTTGTATTTACTTGTTTTTCCACATCCTCTGTACGCAGCTCATACCATTTCATCTGGTAATCTCACACCTTTTCTCTGTTTAATCAAGACGTATGTTTGTCCTCTCTCATGGAAATCTTATTCAGACAAGTTGTAAAAAATGCTATACTTATTACAATTGTTCTATTTCAAGAATGATGATGAATTTAAACTAGATTGCTGTGTATGGGTGAGAGGGTGTTATTATGTCATTTGATGGTGTTGTTACAAGGGCCATTACAGAGGAGTTAAAAAAGAATATACTAGGTGGTCGAATTTCTAAAATCTATCAACCCTATAAACAAGAGCTTTTGATCCATATTCGCGGAAATGGACAAACCTTTAAACTATTAATTTCTGCAAATCCGTCTTATTCAAGACTTCATTTTACTAATGAAGCGTATGAGAATCCTTCAGAGCCACCAATGTTTTGTATGCTTTTAAGAAAGCATCTAGAGGGCAATGTCATTACCTCTGTAGAGCAGCTCGATATGGAAAGAATCATTCATATAGAAACTAGAGGAAGAAATGAATTAGGTGATGAAACAAATAAAATGCTCATCATTGAGATCATGGGAAAGCATAGTAATATTGTGTTAGTTGAAAAGGACCGAAAGATCATACTGGATAGTATTAAGCATATTTCACCAGCTGTTAATCGTCATCGAACGATTTTACCCGGATATGAATATATGAGTCCTCCTGCACAAGAGAAGCTTAATCCACTAACTATTGATGAAGACACATTTCTAAGAAAGTTAGATTTTAACGCTGGTAAACTGGCAAATCAAATTGTAGGGGCATTCAGTGGGATCTCTCCATTATTTGCATCAGAGGTCGTAAATGGAGCTGGGATTAATGGGAAAATGGCACTATCTCAGTCATTTTTTGCTCTTATTGAGAAAGTAAAACAAGGTGAGTTTCAGCCTAGTATTATAGCTGGAAATCAAAAAGAGTATTTTTATGCGTTTGCTCTTCACCATCTGGGTGGAGAAATAAAAACATTTCATTCACCGAGTGAGATGCTTGATCGCTTTTATTACGGTAAGGCAGAGCGTGACCGTGTTAGACAACAAGGTCATGATCTTGAACGATTTATCCGAAATGAAAAGGATAAAAATGATAAGAAGTTAGTTAAGCTCCAAAAGACCTTACAAGATGCTGGTAAGGCTGAGGAATATCAGTTGTTAGGTGAACTTCTAACAGCCAATATGTATAGACTAAAAAAGGGATTAAAAAGTATTGAGGTAGAAAACTATTATGATGAGTCCAATAGTAATGTTACCATTCCACTTAATCCGTTAAAATCACCATCTGATAATGCACAAAGCTATTATATAAAGTACCAAAAGGCTAAAAAATCAGTACATTTTGTGTTAGAGCAGATTGAAAATGCAAAAGCGGAAAAGGCTTATTTCGAATCTCTTCTTCAGCAAATGGAGACTGCATCCCCAAAGGATATCCAAGAGATTAGAGAAGAACTTGAAGAAGAAGGCTATGTAAAAGCTAAACAGAAAAAAGGAAATAAGAAAAATAAGCCGCAAAAACCTAACTTAGAGGAATATACATCAAGTACTGGTGCATCTATTTTAGTTGGGAAAAACAATAAGCAAAATGATTATCTTACAAATAAAATAGCACACCGTGAAGAATGGTGGTTTCATACAAAGGACATACCGGGTTCACATGTTGTGATCAAGCAGACAGAACCAGATGATGCATCCATTTTAGAAGCTGCCAATCTAGCTGCTTACTTTAGTAAAGCCAGGAATTCGAGCTCTGTCCCTGTAGATTATACGAAGATTAAGTATGTAAAAAAACCAAGTGGATCAAAGCCAGGATTTGTAATATATGACAATCAACAAACTGTCTATGTAACTCCTAATGAAGACTTGGTATTACAATTAAAAAAATAAGGATCGTCTTGTGACGATCCTTATTTTTTATGCTGTAACCCAAGACTCATCTTGAGGATTTTGTCTCCATTTTTCAAGTTTTTCTAAGTCCTGATTAGATATTTTCCCTTCTGCTGCAGCTACTTCTGCTAATGCAGTAAAGGTAGTTACAGAGAAAGCATCTACCTCTAAGTCTGAAAGGCGTTTTTTAGAAGCATCAAGCTCATATGAAAAAATGGCCGCTATCCCTAATACTTCACAGCCCATTGCTCTTAAAGCCTCAACCGTCGCAAGGGAGCTTCCGCCTGTAGAAATAAGATCCTCTATTACTACTACCTTTTGACCTGGCTTTACAGCACCTTCTACTTGCTTACCTTTACCATGGCTTTTTGCTGCACCCCTAACGTAACACATAGGTAGCTCCATCACATCACTTACCCAAGCTGCAGGGGCGATTCCTCCTGTTGCAGTACCTGCGATTACTTCCACTGTAGGAAAGTGTTCTTTAATTGTATTTTGTAAACCTTTAGCAATATCCTTACGTACTGCTGGATAGGACATCGTTAAACGGTTGTCACAATATATAGGAGATTTTAACCCTGAAGACCATGTAAAAGGATCGTTAGGCTGTAATGATACTGCTCCAATTTCTAATAAATGCTTAGCGATTTGATTTTTCATACCGTTGCACCGTCCCACTGTTTTTTCATCTCTTCATACTTCTGTACTGGATTTTCTGCACTAGTAACACTTCTTCCAACCACAATCATACTAGAACCAGCATTTCTCGCCTCAGCGGGAGTTGCAATTCTGGTTTGGTCATTTTTAGCGTCATCAGCTAAACGAATGCCTGGTGTGACTGTTAAAAAGTTGTCTCCACATACCTCTCTCAGCATAGGTACCTCCAATACAGAGCACACCACTCCATCTAAACCAGATTTCTGAGCTAACACGGCATATGACTTTACTGTTTCTTGTAAAGATTGCTGAATTAATAGTTCACTTTTTAACATCACGTCAGACGTACTAGTAAGCTGTGTAACAGCAATGAGCCTTGGTCTTTTCCCAGAAATAGAGCCCGCTTCTAACCCTTCAAGAGCAGCCTCCATCATCACTCTACCACCGGCTGCATGTACATTTACTAAGTCTACACCAAGAGATGCTAGACTTCGCATTCCCATTTTCACTGTATTTGGGATATCATGAAGCTTTAAATCTAGGAATATTTGATAGCCTTCATTCTTTAAGTACTTAATGATCTCTGGCCCTTCTTTATAAAACAGTTCCATGCCCACTTTAACGAATAACTCTCTGCCTTTAAAAGGAGATAAAAAGGCCTGTACTTCTTGTAAATTCTTAAAATCTAGCGCAATGATAAGGGGGTGCTGCATACCTTGTTCCAGCTCCTTCCGATACATTCTGTAACGTGGTCATAGCCTAATTCGTCAAGTAAACCTGGTAACTCTTCAATAATGGTTGGACAGACAAACGGATCAACAAAATTAGCTGTTCCTACTGCCACTGCACTAGCACCTGCATACAGGAATTCAATGACATCTTCCGCAGTTTGGACACCACCCATCCCAATAATCGGGATTGACACTTGTTGACTTACCTCATAAATCATTCGAATCGCTACTGGCTTAATAGCCGGCCCTGATAATCCACCAGTACGATTAGCTAATATAGGTTTACCTGTTTTAAGGTCTATTCTCATACCTAATAATGTATTGATCATCGTTAATCCATCTGCGCCAGCAGACTCAACGGCTTTAGCCATGTCCACAATATTGGATACATTTGGTGAAAGCTTTACATAGACAGGAACCTCAGATACTTCCTTTACCCGTCTTGTTACATCGGCAGCTACTTCTGGAATCGTCCCAAAAGCAATACCCCCTGTTTTTACATTCGGACATGATATATTAAGCTCAAGAGCATGAACATTCTTTGCTTTGGAGATTTCTCTCGCTACCATTACATAATCCTCAACAACAGATCCTGCTACATTTGCAATGATTGGTGTTTCATATTGCTCTAGCCATGATAATTCCTCTGAAATGACCTTTTCTAGCCCTGGATTTTGTAAGCCAATCGCGTTTAGCATACCGGAAGAAGTCTCAGCCACTCTTGGAGTTGGATTACCGAATCTAGGTTCTACAGTTGTTGCTTTAATCATAATCGCACCAAGTGTATTAAGATCATAAAGCTTGCCATATTCTTTCCCAAAACCAAAGCATCCCGAGGCCGGCATAATTGGATTTTTTAAAGATAAGCCTGGTAGCTCTATCGCTAATCGACTCATAAAACCACCTCGCCTATTGGAAATACTGGACCGTCGCTGCAAACTTTTTTATACGCATAGCCAGTTTCATCATTCTGAACACGACAAACACATGCAAAACAAGCTCCAATTCCACAGCCCATTCTTTCCTCTAAAGATAAGTATGCTCTAGCTTCCTTATAGCGCTCCTCCAATGCACGAAGCATTGGAGTTGGACCACAAGAGTACAGCGTATCAAATGTAAGTTCATATCTTTCAATTACATCTGTTACAAATCCAGGTGTACCGTATGTACCATCAACGGTTGCTACATACGTTTCTCCTAGTTCCCTGAATTCCGACTCATAGAAGGTGTTCTCAATCGACTGAAAGCCAAGTACATGGATCACCTTGACACCTTTTTTAACTAACTGTTTAGAGAGCTCATAAAGAGGAGGGACGCCAATACCTCCCCCAACTAATAAAGCTGTTTCTCCCTCTTGTGTTGCCTCAATGGGAAACCCGTTCCCTAATGGACCTAATATATTTATTTGATCTCCTGCTACTCTTTCAGATAGGGTAGACGTTCCTAAGCCATCTCGACGATAAAGCATCGTGAATTGTTGCTTCACCGAGTCTACCGAACATATACTAATGGGTCTTCTCAACAGTGGCACAGCCCCAGGAGAGACCTTGATATGCACGAATTGCCCAGGTTCTTTCATAGAGTCAACCATATTGCCTTGTACAGTTAGCTCAAAAATATCCTTCGCAATCGTTTTCTGCTCAATAATCGTCATCCATTCCTGTTGAATCACGCTAAGACCACCTCTTGTTTACGAGTTGTTAGCTCCATTGCCTGTGCTTGGAATGTCATAGATTCTAACACTCCTAAAATCGCATATGCCGTATCAAGTGCTGTCAAACACGCTACACCATTTTCTACTGATTCACGACGAATTCTAAAGCCATCACGAGCTGGTTGTTTGCCTTTAGTTAAGGTATTAATAACAAACTGTGCTTGGCCTTTTCGAATGACATCAATAAGATTTGGTTTTTCAGCACCGATTTTATTAACAACCTTTACAGGAATACTTTCCTTCTGCATATAAGCTGCTGTACCTTCAGTTGCTAAAATATTGTAGCCAATTTGATGAAATCTCTTTGCAATGCTTAACGCTTCTTCCTTATCTTTATCAGCAACTGTGAATAATACAGAACCATACAATGGGACAGAGATACCAGAAGCAACTAGTCCTTTATAAAGTGCTTTTTCGAGCGTTACGTCTTTACCCATAACTTCGCCTGTAGACTTCATTTCAGGTCCTAATGTTATGTCTACTCTTCTTAACTTGGCAAAGGAGAATACAGGTGCTTTCACGTACACCCCACTAGATTCCGGGTGGTAGCCTGTTTCATATCCTAATTCTTTTAAAGATGTACCTAAAATGGTTTTAGTTGCTAGATTAGCCATCGGCACTCCAGTTATCTTGCTTAAAAATGGAACCGTACGACTAGATCTTGGGTTAACTTCTAACACGTATACTTGATGGTCTGCGATAACAAATTGTATGTTTAATAGTCCAATAATGTTTAAACCTTTTGCAAGCTTAATTGTATAATCAATAATTTCTTGTTTAATTTCTTTCGTTAAATTTTGCGGAGGGTACACAGCGATTGAATCTCCTGAGTGAACACCTGCACGCTCAATATGTTCCATGATTCCAGGAATATAGACAGTTTCACCGTCTGAAATAGCATCGACTTCAATTTCCTTACCCGTTAAATAACGATCAATTAAAACAGGATGCTCTGGGTTGATTTTCACTGCATTTTCCATGTAGTGTAATAGTTCATCCTGGTGATAAACGATTTCCATAGCTCTTCCACCAAGCACATATGACGGGCGAACTAGGACCGGGTAACCAATGCGATCTGCTACTACAATTGCTTCCTCTACCGATGTTGCAGTCTTTCCTTCTGGTTGCGGTATACCTAGTGTCGATAGAGCATTCTCAAACTTATCACGGTTCTCAGCACGATCTAAATCTTCAAGAGATGTTCCAAGTATTCTTACACCCTTTTCTGCTAGTCCAGCAGCTAGGTTGATGGCAGTTTGGCCACCAAATTGTACGATTACACCAATTGGTTGTTCTACTTCAATAACATGCATAACATCCTCAACCGTTAGCGGTTCGAAGTATAACTTATCAGAAGTATTAAAATCAGTTGAAACCGTCTCAGGGTTATTGTTGATGATAATTGCTTCATAACCTGCTTCCTTAATCGCCCATACAGAGTGAACTGTCGCATAATCAAACTCAATACCTTGCCCGATGCGAATTGGCCCAGAACCAAGTACTAGTACACTTTCCTTTTCTGTCATTGCTGACTCGTTTTCGTCTTCATAGGTTCCGTAATAATATGGAGTGGAAGATTCGAATTCTGCTGCACATGTATCAACCATTTTATAGACTGGAAGAAGGTTATGTTGCTTTCTCAATTCATAAATATCTTGTTCAGGCTTATTCCAAAACTTTGCAATGGCTTTATCAGAAAAACCCATTCGTTTTGCTTTTGTTAAAACTTCTAAATTTCCTTGATTGTCACTTAACTCTTGGTCCATCTTTACAATATTTGCGAATTTATGAAGGAAGAACAAGTCGATTTTGCTCCATTCAAAGATTTGCTCAATCGTGATCCCTCTTCTTAAAGCTTCTCCGACAATGAACAAACGCTCATCATCTGCTTTTGTAATTCGTCTTTGAATTTCTTCATCTGTTAAGCTACGGAAGGTTTCTTCTGTAAAATGATAGAGACCAGCTTCTAAAGAACGAATTGCTTTTAGTAGAGATTCTTCTAAAGTACGTCCAATCGCCATTACTTCCCCAGTCGCCTTCATTTGGGTTCCAAGCTTACGGTTTGCTGATTCAAACTTATCAAATGGCCATCTTGGAATCTTCGAAACCACATAATCAAGTGCCGGCTCGAAGCATGCATATGTTTTACCTGTTACGGGGTTCATCATTTCATCTAACGTTAAACCGACTGCAATTTTTGCTGCTAGCTTTGCAATTGGATACCCAGTTGCTTTAGATGCCAATGCTGATGAACGACTTACACGGGGATTCACTTCAATTACATAGTATTGAAAGCTATCTGGGTCAAGTGCTAGCTGGACGTTACATCCACCCTCGATTTTGAGAGCACGAATGATTTTAAGTGAAGCATTACGAAGTAACTGATACTCACGGTCACTTAAGGTTTGACTTGGTGCTACTACGATAGAATCTCCAGTATGAATTCCAACCGGATCTATATTTTCCATATTACAAACAACGATTGCATGGTCACTGCTATCTCTCATTACTTCATATTCAATCTCTTTAAAGCCAGCAATACTCTTTTCTAGTAAACACTGTGTTACAGGGCTATTTTTTAATCCACTTGTAACGATTTCAATTAATTCTTCTTCATTTTCACAAATCCCACCGCCTGTGCCACCTAATGTGTAGGCTGGACGAACGATTACAGGGTAACCAACCTCTCCAACAAACTTATATGCTTCCTCAAGGGTGTGGATGATATCACTTTCAGGAACTGGTTGATTTAGTTCATTCATTAATTGACGGAACAGGTCACGGTCTTCCGCTTGCTCGATAGCAGAAAGCTTTGTACCAAGAATTTCAACTCCACATTCTTCAAGTACTCCAGCTTTTGCTAAGTCCACTGCCAGATTCAAACCTGTTTGACCACCTAATGTAGGTAGTAGGGCATCCGGACGTTCCTTACGAATGATTTTGCTTACGAAGTCTACTGTTAAAGGCTCGATATACACTTTATCTGCCATTTCTGAGTCTGTCATAATCGTTGCTGGGTTTGAGTTAACAAGAATAACTTTATAGCCTTCTTCTTTTAATGCTTGACATGCTTGTGTTCCAGCATAATCAAATTCTGCTGCTTGACCAATGACAATCGGGCCTGATCCAATTACAAGTATCGTTTCTATATCATGTCTTTTAGGCATATTCTTTTACCTCTCCCTTTTTGCTACGTTCAATTAATGATTGAAATTCATCAAATAGTTCATTTGCATCCTCTGGTCCTGGTGAAGCTTCTGGATGGTATTGTACAGTAAAAGCAGGAAAATCAAGATGACGTAAGCCTTCTACCGTCCCATCGTTTAATGCAATATGAGTGACTTCTAAGCGTGTATTCACTAAAGACTCTTCTTCAACTGTATATCCATGATTTTGAGATGTGATGGCTACTTTTCCAGTCTGTATATGCTTTACCGGGTGGTTTGATCCACGGTGACCAAACTTCATTTTCTCTGTATTGGCACCACAAGCAAGTGCAAAGAGCTGATGCCCTAGGCAAATTCCGAACAAAGGAACTTTTCCTAAAATTTCAGAGATCATTTCAATTGCTTCAGGAACATCCTTTGGATCTCCAGGTCCATTACTTAACATGATTCCGTCTGGGTTTAATTGAAGAATTTCCTTCGCCGTTGTGTTATAAGGAACCACCACTACATCACAATTACGATTGTTTAACTCACGAAGAATTCCGTGCTTCATACCAAAGTCCACTAATACTACGCGATCTCCTCTGCCCGGGCTAGGGTAAGGATTAGTTGTTGATACTTGTTCTACTTGATTAACAGGTAGTACTTCACCTTTTAGCTTCTGAACAACTTCTTCAACGGTAACGTCCATTGAACAAAGGGCACCTTTAAGTGTTCCGTATTGACGGATAATTCTTGTTAGCTTTCTAGTGTCGATTCCTGATAGTCCAGGAATATTTTTCGCCTTAAAATATTCATCAAGTGTAAATTGACTTCTCCAGTTAGAAGGAGTTTCACAAACCTCTTTCACTATAAAACCAGAGATTGCTGGGTTAATAGATTCAAAGTCATCACGATTAACACCATAATTACCAATCAATGGGTAAGTAAGAGTGACAATTTGACCACAATAGGAAGGATCAGATAGGATTTCTTGATAGCCCGTCATACCTGTATTAAACACCACTTCACCGATCGATTGCTCTGTGCTTCCAAAGCCCTCTCCTACAAATACTGTTCCATCCTCTAAAATGAGCTGTCTTTTCATACCGTCACGTTCTCCTTTTCCCAAACAATATTTCCATTAACAATCGTTAACTGTGGCCAACCTTTACAAGTCCAACCTGTAAACGGTGTGTTTTTCCCCTTTGATAAAAACATAGCAGGGTCAATTGCTTCTTCTTTTTCTAAATCAATAACTGTAAGATCTGCTCTCGAACCTACTTCTAGTTTTCCGTATGGAAGGTTAAAAGCATCTGCTGGTTTTATTGTTAGAAAATCAACAAGTTGCTTAAGAGTAATATGACCTTTCTCCACAAAGTGGCTGTATAAAAGTGGGAAGGCAGTTTCTAGTCCAACAATTCCAAACGGTGCTGCTTGCATTCCTTCTGCTTTTTCAGCAGCAGTATGTGGTGCATGATCTGTTGCGATAAAATCGATCGTACCGTCCAATAGTCCTTCAATGAGTGCTAGCTGATCTTCTTTTCCTCTTAAAGGTGGGTTCATCTTATAATTAGGATCTAATCCTGGAATGTCTTCCTCACATAATAAAAGGTGGTGCGGTGTTACTTCTGCGGTTACTTTGATTCCTGCTCTTTTTGCATCTCTTACAACACGAACAGATTCTTTTGTACTAATGTGACAAACGTGATAATGACACCCAGCTGCCTCTGCTAACAATACATCACGCGCGATATGGACTGATTCACAAACTGAAGGGATGCCATTGATTCCTGCAGATTCTGAAAATACTCCTTCATGAACAGAACCTTTATTTATGAGGGTGTTATCCTCACAATGTGCAACGATTGCCATATCAAGACTTGCGGCTCTTTTCATCGCTTCAAGCATTACCCCTGCACTTTGCACCCCTACTCCATCATCAGTAAAAGCAAATGCTCCAGCTTCTTTTAATGCAGCAAAGTCGGTTAATGTTTCTCCGAGCTGCCTTACTGAAATCGATGCATAAGGTAATACATTCACAGAAGATGTATCTTTAATCCTGTTTTGAAGCCATTCCATTTGTTCTTTTGTATCAGGTACTGGTCTTGTGTTAGGCATGGGAGCAATAGTTGTAAATCCACCTCTAGCAGCTGCCTTTGTTCCAGTTTCAATTGTTTCCTTATGCTCTCCACCTGGTTCACGAAGATGGACATGAAGGTCAACTAGACCGGGTACAACAAGTTGGTTTTGAACATCAATCACTTGATCCTGATCAGAAGATTGTATGGAAGATGTTATTTCAGTAAGTATTCCATTTTCTATTTTAATATCACCTAGAATAAACTGACCCTCTTCGTTTAAAAGCTTCCCATTTTTAAGTATTGTTGCCATTTGCCAATCTCCCCCTTATTACTAGTCATTACTTCTTTAAGTACTGCCATTCTTACAAACACACCATTTTTCATTTGTTGAAAGATTCTTGACCTTTCACATTCAACTAAAGAATCAGCAATTTCAACATCACGATTCACAGGTGCTGGATGCATAATGATACTTCCCGGCTTCATTCTAGCTTCTCTTTCGAGTGTTAAGCCAAACTGTTTATGATACTCCAATGCAGTAAGTCCGTTTTTCTCACCGTGTCTTTCATGTTGAATTCGGAGGAGCATAACTACATCAGCCTTTTCAATTCCTTGATCAAGTTCTATATATGTTCCATTTGGATTATTTTCATCAATCCATTCTCTTGGTCCTGAGAAATATACGTTTGCACCAAGTCTTGTAAGCGTTTCTGCATTTGATTTTGCTACTCGACTATGTCTGATATCACCAACAATGACAATGTTAAGCCCATGAAATCTACCATATTCTTTTCTGATCGTATATAAATCTAGCAGAGACTGAGTAGGATGGTGTCCACACCCATCTCCTGCATTAATGATTGGGATATTAATTTTTGAGATTAACTTTTCAAAATAGTTATCTTCCGTGTGGCGAATAATCAGTGCATCAATTCCAATGGACTCAAGTGTTTTAACTGTGTCGTAAAGGGACTCTCCTTTTTGCACACTTGAATTGGTAGCTTCAAAATTCACCACCTGAAGACCTAGTCGCTTTTCTGCAACCTCAAAACTAAAGCGAGTACGAGTACTAGGCTCGAAGAATAAATTTGCGACAAATTGATCGCCTTCTGTCTTCCAGCTCTCTCCTCTTTCAAAACGTTCTGCCTCATCTAATAATTGTTGAATTTCAATAGTAGATAAGTCACTCATTTTCACTAAATGCTTCATTTTGTCATCTCCCCATTCATTTAAAAAGCACTAACTTATTAAGTACACAGCTTATAAAAAAACACCCTTTTCTTCTATAGAAAAGGGTGTAAGAAACCAGAAGGAAGCGTTTAAAATACTCTTCCTTCTACTACACCCTTGAAAGCCTCTCTGGACTTATTTAAAAGGTGAACTATTTAAGATTGTCATTTATGTCGTAAACATCCCCTGATTCTACTTCACGATCAGGCAAGACTAGATTTAACACGATTCCAAGGATGGCAGCAAGAGCCATTCCATGAACCTCAAAGTGTTCTGAAACTTTTATAATTGCTCCGCCAATTCCAATCACTAGAATGACAGAAGAGATAATTAAGTTACGGTTTTTACCTAAATCGATTTTAGAATCAACCATCATTCTTAATCCTGAAGATGCAATGATTCCGAATAAGAGAATGGATACTCCTCCCATTACCGGGGTTGGAATAGAACTTATAATTGCACTTACTTTTCCGATGAATGCAAAAGTGATTGCTAACACAGCTGCTCCACCAATAACAAACACGCTAAACACCTTCGTAATTGCTAGTACACCAATGTTCTCACCGTAAGTTGTATTTGGTGGTCCACCAATTAATGAAGCAATAATCGTTGCAACTCCATCACCCATGATGGAGCGATGTAAACCTGGTTTAGCAATTAAATCACGATGGACCACTTTACTTAACACCATTTGGTGACCAATATGCTCTGATAATGTTACTACTGCTACAGGAACCATTAGCCAAACAATGTTCCAAGAAAAATCTACCCCTGTGTAAAATGTAACGAATTCTGGCATTTGAAACCACTTAGCAGTTTTTAAACCTGTAAAATCTACTAACCCAACAAAGTAAGAATAAATGTATCCACCTACGATTCCTAGCAATACTGGAATCAAGCTTAGAAAGCCTTTTTTTAGATATACTGAGAAGATTACAGTTAAAATTAATGTTACAAGTGCCGCTGACAAGTGAAGCAAGCTGTATGTTGAGGGATCACTTGGATTTTCAAGCATTGCCATGTTAACTGCCACACCTGCAAGACCTAATCCAATGACAATGATGACCGGTCCTACAACAACTGGCGGTAATAATCTCATTAACCACTTGTAACCTACTGCTTTGATGACTAGTGCGACCACTCCATATACAAGACCTGCTAAAAAGCTTCCTAGCATTGCTGCTTCTGGTCCACCTAGTGCTGTGGCAGTTATGATTGGTGCAATAAAGGCGAATGATGATCCTAGATAAGCTGGCACTTGACCTTTTGTGATAATTAGAAATGCAAGGGTTCCAAGTCCGCTTGATAGTAATGCAACAGCTGGACTTAAGCCTGTTAAAAACGGGACAAGAACGGTGGCACCGAACATTGCGAATAGATGCTGAAAGCTAAGTGAAAACCAGTTTACTGCCGATGGTTTCTCATGTATGTCTAAAATGATTTCTTTATTGGATTTCATATACGTGTTCCCCCTATGTGTCTATCTGTTTTCTCTCTATGTTCCAATTGTTTCAAATAAAAAACCTCTTTGCTAGGTTGCAAAGAGGCAGAATATACTTATTAGCTAAGTACCTTCCACCCTTTGCAGCCTCTCTGGACTAACTTAAAAGGGTTTATTTATTTATCTCTCGTGTATCGTAACTTGTTCAACCTGATCAACTTCAGTTAATTCTACTACTATTTTCTCTGAACTTGATGTCGGTATGCTCTTGCCCACAAAATCTGCTCTGATTGGTAGTTCACGATGACCACGATCTACTAAGACAGCAAGCTGTATTTGAGCAGGTCGTCCTAAGTCCATTAACGCATCCATTCCAGCTCGAACCGTTCTTCCGGTAAACAAAACATCATCAACCAATATTACCTTTTGGTTAGTTACATCAACCGGAACATCAGAGCCTTTGAATAATGGTTCTTGATTTTCGGTTTTCTTTGATAAGTCATCACGGTAAAGGGTGATATCTACCTCGCCAACTGGTATCTTATTACCTTCTATTTGCTCAATTTTTTCAGCTAACCTCTGGGCGATGTAGATTCCTCTTGTTTTAATTCCGATCAACACACAATCTTCTATGCCTTTGTTTCTTTCAATGATTTCATGTGCGATTCGGGTTAATGCTCTGCGTATTGCTTGGTCATCCAGTACAATTGCTTTAAACGTCACTTTAGCTCACCTCTTCTATTACCCTGAAAAGAAGTATAAAAAAATCCTCTCACTGTCAGTGAGAGGATAGACTTAGAGTATAAAAAGGATACAAGGGTACCCCCTTTTATACTTACTCCGTTTCCTTCTCAGCCTCACAGGACTGTGTTAAAGGGCCATATGTTATTAAGGTAATTATGTCAGTCAGCTCGAATTTTGTCAACTTCTTTTTTCAAGCCAGTCCAACACCTCTTCAAACTCTTTAGGTAATGCAGCTTCAAACTCAAGGTATTCACCAGTTCTTGGATGGTCAAATCCTAATACGCCTGCATGTAATGCTTGTCCATCTAGTTCAATCGTTTTTTTCGGTCCATACTTAGGATCACCTGCAAGCGGATAACCAATATATTTCATATGAACACGAATTTGGTGGGTACGCCCTGTTTCTAGTTGGCACTCCACATAAGTAAAATCCTTAAATCTTTGTAAAACCTGAAAATGAGTCACTGCATCTTTACTATTCTTTTCAGTAACGGTCATACTTTGACGATCTTTTTCATCTCTACCAATTGGAGCATCAATGGTTCCTTTGTCATGTGGTATAACTCCATGAACGATTGCTTTATAACGTCTAGTTACGGTTTTATGAACTAGCTGATTTACTAAGGATTCATGAGCCATATCATTTTTTGCTACCATTAATAAACCTGAAGTATCTTTATCAATTCTATGGACAATTCCTGGTCTCATTACTCCATTAATACCTGATAGATCCTTACAATGAGCCATTAACCCGTTTACTAACGTACCAGAGACATGACCAGGTGCCGGGTGAACGACCATCCCTCTCGGCTTGTTTACAACCAAGACATCAGAATCTTCATAATAAATCTGAAGATTCATTTCTTCTGGCTCGACATCTAAAGGTTCAGGCTCTGGAACGGTTAAAGTAATCGTGTCACCTGTTTTACACTTATAGTTACCTTTAACTACATTTTCGTTTACAACCACTAGATCGTTTTTAATCCATTGTTGTACTTGAGAACGAGACCATTCCTCATTCATGGACGATAATAATTTATCAATTCTTTCTAAATGTTCTACTTCACTAACTTTGTATGTCACCTGTTCCATGCTGTTTCTCCTTTTCTTGCTTTCCTTCTAATAATGTATGAATAAAGAAAAGCCCTACACCAATTACTAATGCAGAATCCGCAATATTAAATATTGGAAAATCATAAGTAAAAATATATGTATTTATAAAGTCTACGACTTCCTTCCGAAATAAACGGTCTATAAAATTTCCAATTGCTCCTCCAAGCATGAAACCAAGAGACCAGCCCATCAACTTTTCTTGCTTAGGCATTTTTTGGAGGAATACAACAATACCAATAATAACAATGGTGGTTATGATATAGAAAAACCACATTTGTCCCTGTAAGATCCCCCAGGCTGCTCCTTTATTTCGATGAGAGGTTAGATATAAAAAATTTGTAATAAGAGGAATACTTTCTCCTAGTTCCATATATTTTACAACTAACCATTTAGTAAATTGATCTAACAAGACTATAATTGTTGCAATAGCATAGTACACCAATAGTTTTCCCCCGCTTCAGATAAGTTACTACCTGATTTTAACATAGAGTATTCCAATCATACAATGTAGTTAAGCATATCATAGCTTTGATATGAAAGCTGCTTAATTCTAATTGTTTCATTTTTAACAAAAGTAAAAATTATATCTCGTCCCTTATTTCCGGTGTAGTCACAAGATTCCCTGGAGAAGGAAAGAAGGTTCTGTTATGCACGTCGCTCCAAAACCCTATTTTTAGCATACAAAACCAAGAGACGCTATTTCTAGCGTCTACACTCTTACTAATTCACTATAAGTAAAATCCTGAAGAGATCTAGCTGTTGGCAAAGTTTTTAGTTTTTCTAGAGGAATTGGTTCTCCTGTCTCTTCACAGTAGCCATAAATTCCAAAATCAATCTTAATCAATGCCCGTTTTACATCGATTAAATCGTCCTGAATATGCTTTTGAATGAGAATCTTTTTTTCGTCTTGATTGTTACGAAAAAGTGGTTCGGTAGCCATTTCTTCATAAACACTTCCGCTACCATCCTGTAACCGACTTTCTAGTTCTTGTTTCATCACGAGAAGTTCAGAATGAATTTCATTAAAATCCATGTTCATCAAAACGCCTCCTCTTAGATGTTGAGTTGGTTGTGTATCATGTAGTGTATCCTCTTGTCAAGAAAATAAAAGCAACAAGATTTTCCTCTCATTCATATCATTCGCTAAACTAATTTTCGGTTTGTCGTATAGACAATCCTTTACTATTAAAAAAATCGCTAGTACTCAACAGTTATTAAAATAGGCTACTTACTTACTTTATGTAAACGGTCTTCACACGTGAATATTTAATAAAATGTGCTTAATCTTTGTTTCAAAGTAAAAACAAAGGCCTAGTGACCAAATTGATCACTAAGCCTCTTATTCTATGCTGAATAGCTTTGTTTTATGACATCTGCACATCTTGAACATAAAGTTGGATGGCTTTCATCTTGACCAACTGTAGGGGTTACGATCCAACAACGGTCACATGTTTCACCTTCTGCTACCTCAATTAATATAGATACATTTTCAAATGCCTTTGCCTCTGCAGGAGCATTTTCTACCGCTCCTCCTAATTTTACGTCAGAGACAATAAACAATTGCTTTAAATCTTCCTTGATTGATGTTAATAAGGCTGAAGATTGGTCATTAGTGAATAAAGTGATACTTGCAGTTAGAGATTTACCAATCAACTTTTCATTACGTGCGATTTCTAGAGCTTTTAGAACGTCATCTCGAAGGGACATAAACTGATCCCATTTCTGCTCTAGTTCCTTTGCACCTGCGAATTGTGTTACTTCTGGCATATCAACAAGCTGCACACTTTCTTCTTCGACGCCTTGAATGTATTCCCAAACCTCATCAGCCGTATGAGAAAGAATTGGCGCAACTAGCTTTGTTAAGCTCAATAATGATTCATATAGCACTGTTTGGATTGCACGACGATCATTTTGATTTGCTGATTCAATATATAGAATATCCTTTGCAAAATCAAGATAAAACGAACTTAATTCAATCGTACAGAAATTATGAACGGAATGGTAAACAGCTGCAAAATCATATGTCTCATACGATTTTCTTACCTTTTCAACTAGTTTATTTAATTTCACAAGAATGTAACGATCAACTTCTCGCAAGTTCTCATATGAAACTGAATCTGTTTGGTGATCAAAGTCCGCTAGGTTCCCCAATAGGAATCGGAATGTATTTCTAATTTTACGATAAACTTCTGACACTTGTTTAAAGCCATTATCAGAAACACGTACATCGGATTGGAAGTCAACAGACGCAACCCATAGACGTAGAATATCTGCTCCAAATTGGTTAATAACCTTACTTGGTAAGATTACATTTCCAATTGATTTACTCATTTTTCTACCCTGTTCATCAAGCGTAAAACCATGACTTAGCACTGCTTTATATGGAGCTTTCCCAGTTACAGCAACACTAGTAGATAGAGAAGAGTTAAACCAACCTCTATATTGGTCAGATCCCTCTAAATATAAATCAGCTGGTCTTTGTAAATCGTCTCTTTCCACTAATACCGATTGATGAGAAGACCCTGAGTCAAACCAAACATCCATGATGTCTGTTTCTTTAGTAAACTGACCATTCGGACTAGATTCGTGAGTAAATCCTTCTGGAAGAAGATCCTTTGCTTCACGCTCAAACCAAATGTTAGATCCATGCTCTCTAAACAATCCAGAAACATGCTCAATCGTTTCATCAGTTATAATTGGTTCGCCATTCTCTCCGTAGAACACAGGAATTGGAACACCCCATACTCGTTGACGTGAGATACACCAATCTCCACGGTCACGAACCATATTAAACAAACGTGTTTCACCCCATGTTGGAACCCACTTCGTTTCTTGGATTGCTGCAAGGAGCTCCTGACGAATATCTGCAATTGACGCAAACCACTGTGCAGTTGCACGGAATATAGTTGGCTTTTTAGTACGCCAGTCATGTGGATAAGAGTGAGTAATAAAGCTTAACGATAATAATGCTCCTACCTCTTGTAGCTTTTCAGTAATCGGCTTGTTAGCTTCATCATAGAAAAGACCTTCAAATCCAGGTGCTTCAGACGTCATATACCCTTTTTCATCGACTGGACATAGGACATCTAAGCCATACTGCTTGCCTACGATAAAGTCTTCTTCTCCATGTCCTGGTGCCGTATGAACACAACCAGTACCTGATTCGGTTGTTACATGCTCACCCACCATGACTAATGATTCACGATCATAGATAGGGTGCTTAGCAACTACTTTGTCTAAGTCCAAGCCTTTTAGTGTTTTGACAACCTCTGGTGTTTCCCACTCAAGCACTTTTGTCACTTCTTCTAAAAGAGCAGAAGCAATTACAAACTTCTCCTCATTCACCTTTACGACACTGTATTCTAATTCAGGATGTAAAGAAATACCTAAGTTAGCTGGAATTGTCCATGGTGTTGTTGTCCAGATGATTATTTTCTCATCACCTTCAAGCACACCCTTACCATCTTTAACAGGAAATGCTACATAAATAGAGGCTGAACGCTTATCTTGATACTCAATTTCGGCTTCTGCTAATGCTGATTCACTTGATGGGGACCAATAAACAGGCTTTAAACCTTTATAGATATATCCCTTTTTCGCCATCTCCCCGAACACCTTGATTTGCTGTGCCTCATACTCAGGCTTTAAGGTAATATAAGGATTAAACCAATCTCCTCTTACACCTAATCGCATGAATTGCTGCCTTTGGCTATCAATTTGTTCATAAGCGTATTCTTCACAAAGCTTTCTAAATTCTGAAACGCTCATTTCTTTGCGGTTCACTTTTTTGTTTTTAGTTAATGCTGTCTCAATTGGAAGTCCATGCGTATCCCAACCAGGAACGTATGGTGCACTATATCCACTCATAGACTTATATCGAACAATAAAGTCCTTTAGCACTTTGTTTAAAGCGTGCCCCATATGGAGATCTCCGTTTGCATATGGAGGACCATCATGAAGAACATATAAAGGACGTCCAACAGTTCTTTTTTGTACTTTTTCATAAATATTCATCTCAGCCCATTTAGCTTGAATATCAGGTTCGCGGTTTGGAAGGTTTCCACGCATTGGAAACTCTGTTTTTGGCATAAGTAACGTATCTTTGTATTCCATTCTATTTCCTCCAATTTTTAATAGTTTCATCATGTCCATAATTCTAGAATGATAAAAGTAAAGTCTCAGTAAAACACAAAAAGACCCTCTATCCCAAAAGGGACGAGAAGGTCTCGCGGTACCACCCTTATAGACTAAACCAGCTCATTTCACCTTAATAAATGAGCTGTGTATGAATAAAAAGTCCACTCTACATTCGTAACGAGAATGATTCGCCAATGCTTACTTTTACTTAGGTTCAGCATGGAACTCAAGGGTGATTTTCATTCCTTTTATCTGTATCGAGCTCTCACCGTCCTCGAATCGCTTAAACAGACTTTTAAAAAGAATTACTGTCCCTATCATAGTCATTTTTATCAGACATTGTTTGTTAATGAATTATATGTAAAAAACTTGATTTCGTCAAGCCTTATTCATCTGAGTCAATGTCAATACTTGGAGTTTTAATTTCTTTATTTAATTCCATGAGATGATCCCAATCATCATTTTCAATTAATTCTAACTGAGCTTGTATTAACATTCTGAATCGGGTTCGGAATACTTTAGATTGTTTCTTCAATTCATCAATCTCAATTGTAACTTTACGAGCCTTAACAAGTGATTCATTAATGATACGGTCTGCATTTTTTTCTGCTTCTTTTACGATTAATTTTGCTTCCTTAGTTGCATTGCGTTTAACCTCTTCAGCTGTTTCTTGAGCAATTAAGATAGACTTGTTTAAGGTTTCTTCAATGTTAGAAAAATGACCTACTCTATCCTTTAGTTCAATCACTTTTTCTTCTAATTCTTTCTTTTCACGAATAACGAGTTCATAGTCCTTAATCACTTGATCTAAAAACTCATTTACCTCATCCTCGTCATATCCACGAAATCCTCTAGCAAACTCTTTATTATGAATATCCAATGGTGTTAAAGGCACGTTGGCCACCTCCACGTTCTCTTTTATACAATTTCTTTCTTATTTCGACAATTTTACCACTATTTCCTTCTATTTTAACAAACTTTTTGTCATTTGGCTTTACCAATTTTAATTCTAAATTTATCTCTCTTTGTTTTTCCTTCTATTTCTGTTATTTTACATCTTCCATGTCCTCTGACAGATAAGATATCTCCTTCCCTACACTCAAAAGAGGTTTCCTCTACCTGTCTCCAGTTGACCTTCACAACTCCCCCTTTAATTAATGGAGTTGCTTTAGATCTCGAAAGATTATATGCTTCTGCAATCATTACATCTAGTCTCATAGATGAAACCGTACAAAATTCTTCTTTCCATTCTTCAATGATTTGAATAATTTGCTTCGACTCTTTTTCAACTAGCGTAACTTTGGCTCGTCCAATTGATTGTAGATTCATTCGGATAAAGTCTGCGATCTCTTTGGCTACAATTATTTGGAGACGTTCCTCTTCAAATAGAATGTCACCATACTTAGCACGTTTTAAGCCTAATGACATAAGTGATCCTAATACTTGGGGATGTTCAATCGTTACAAATTTATGAGGATACTCTACCTCAAAAAGGCTAAGTTGAAAATCTTCTTCAGTTGGAACATAATAATCGGGATAAATGACTGCCCGACATCGCTCTGAATGAGGAGAGCCTCCAAAAAACTGAACCATCGCATCCTGATTCTGTCCAATGACACTTTTTACAATCATTTGTTCTCTAGGATCTAAAAAATCAGATAGCTTTGGGCTATAAGTTGAGGTAACGATTTCCTTCCACTCAAGGACTTGATCAATAAAGGCATGTTCTTCTGGTCGGAAATGCTGATAGATTGTCATAAACTTCGCTCCAATCAACAAAAGAAAGGGAATCTAATTATAGATTCCCATCCTTGTAACATTTTTTTATTTTATGTTTATTTTATTAGTCCCTTGTTAGATAAGACCTAAAAACTCAAATAAAGAAACTAACCCTCGACTAGCAAAATTCAGTAAAAAGATCGCTACTATTGGTGAAATGTCGATCATTCCTAGTGGTGGGATAATACGTCTAAAAGGCTCTAAGTATGGTTCGCAAATCTTAGTAAGTAGTTGTCCAAAACTACTTTGCTTAGCATTTGGAAACCAGGATAATAAAATATAAATAATTAAAGCATAGGAATAAATGTTAATAGCGTATAAGAGTATACTTAATAGCGTTTCCAAGTTACCACCTCTTCTCTGATAAATCTTCTTCTTGTATGTAATCTGAAATACTTCCAGAAACATCTACATTATCTGGTGTACAAAGGAATATATTGGCCCCAATTTTTTGGATATCCCCACCTATTGCGTAAACCGTGCCACTTAGAAAGTCGACTATTCTTATTGCTTGATCATGAGAGATTCTCTGAAGATTTATAACTACCGATTTCCTATTTTTCAAATGGTCGGCAATTTCTTGCGCCTCGGAATAGGTTCTTGGCTCAAATAATATCAACTTAGAAGTGCTCTTTGGAACACTTTGTAAACTAACAACATTTTGTTTAGGAGCCGGTTGGTGCTTGGCAGATCTAGATCCTACCATATCCTCCTCATTTGAACTCTCATATTCATTGTAATCGTATTCTTCATCTAAGGCAAAAAAGCTTTTAAATTTAGACTTTACACTCACTTTATTATCCTCCTAAATAATATTCCATGGAAGTTCAATTATGTTTAGTTTCAATAATTGCTTTAAGAGCCATTACTCAAATAACGAAGTACCGACTCGGATGAATGTTGCACCCTCTTCAATAGCTAGTTCAAAATCATTGGACATCCCCATTGATAATTCCTCACAGCTTGCATATTGTAGTTTTAGAGCTTGTACATCTTTTTTCAGGTCTCTCAATCTTGCGAAGCATTCTCTTATTACCGTCTCATCATCAGTATTAGGTGCCATTGTCATTAATCCAACAACATGAATGTTCTGATAAGGGGCAAGCTCCTTAATAAATGGAACAACATGATCAGGTGACATACCGTGCTTAGATTCTTCACCAGAAGTATTAACTTGTACAAAACACTTAACCGAATGGTTAGCTCGCTTATTAAGTTCTTCTGCTAAAGAGATACGATCTAAAGAATGGATATAATCCACTTCATTAATGATGTTTTTGACCTTCCGTGTTTGAAGAGAACCTATAAAATGCCATTTTGGCTCTTCACCCAAATGCTTTTTTTTCTGAAGTAAACCCTCATCTCTATTTTCTCCAATATGCAGAACACCCGCTTGTAGTGCCTCATTGGCTTGCTCAACAGTAACGTATTTCGTTACCGCTATTAATTTTATCTCACCGGGATTTCGATTAGCTTTTGAACAAGCATGTTCTATTCGTTGCTGTATTGTGTTTAGATTATCTTTAACAGTCAAAAGTCCTAATCCTCCTTATATCCAATAAAACTCATCATTCTACCTGTCTTCCCCTGATCCCTACGGTGTGAGAAAAACAAATCCTCTTCACAGGATGTACACCTTGATGAAATCAAAATATTACTTTCTTTAATGCCCATCTTTTTAAGTAGTAAATGATTTAAATCCGATAAATGTAAAGAGTATTGCCCGGAAGACACCTCCTTAAATGGAGGTTTATCACCTTCCGCAAGAGTTTGAACCACTTCGTTAATAACACGATCGTCGACAACATAACAGCAATCATGAATAGATGGGCCAATGGCAACAAATATATCCTTTATATTAACTCCCTCGTCTTCAATCCAACACTTTACCATTCGACTAGCAATTTGTTTAACTGTCCCCTTCCAGCCTGCGTGAGCTAGACCTATTAATCCACGTGAAGGAACGAAAAAATATAGGGGAACACAATCAGCGTAAACCGATGTTAGTAATACGTTAGATTCATCTGTGTATATACCATCTGTATGAGGAATTCCTTCTTCATACACATATACACCTTTCCCACGATCACTTCTGGTAACCTTTTTTATATGATGGTCATGAACCTGTTCGGAACATACCCATTCTTCTGTAGGAAATTTAATGATTTGTGAAAGTTTTTTCCGATTCTTATTAACACTCTCTTTAGAATCATGAACATGCAAGCCTAAATTAAACGTACAGAATGAATCTGTACTAAAGCCCCCATTCTTAGAGGTGAAACCAGCCATTACATGAGGAAACTGGTCTTGCCAAGGAGATATACGAAAAAATTCATCCTGTGCTAATTGGAATGGCTCCATCGTAAGCCTCCTTAGAAACTTAAAGTATTTTAAGTATAGGGAAATTATCCCTTCGACACTATTCTATCATAAATGACGAAAAAGAGGCTATTTCATTTTATTCTTTAATTCTGTGAATCATGGTACTCTTCCCCAGATTGATAAAAACGGACCAGTATTACATCTGCCCCAATTTTAACAATATTACGCCAAGGGATAATTACTTCCTCTCCTCTCCCCAAAAAACCTAACATTCTTGTTCCAGATGAAATGACAATTGAGTCAATTTTACCTGTAGTCGTATTAATCTCTAGGTCATCAATATTACCCAATTTTTTACCGTCCGCAACATTCACAACATCTTTTATTTGGAACTCAGATATCTTAACCATCCTTATCCATCCTCTCTTAGGAAAGCTATAATACATATAAGTAGGCTCTTTTATTGCCCAATCATCACATCGAGTCCTATATTATTTAAAAATTCTTTCGTACATTTTAATGAACTTATAATCATTTATATGTTATTAGCAAACATAATCATTCTATAAAAGAGAAAAAATATCAGATGTCTGTATTTTAACTACCATATTTAATGATGTTGTGAATAAAATGGTTGTAACCTAAGAGTTTAAATGAAAACCTTGTTTTGTTCTAAAAAGAAAAAGAACTGTCTAATGACAGTTCTTAGGATTGTATATTTTTATTCATTTGTCGGATAGCAGCCTTTTCTAGTCGTGATACCTGAGCTTGGGAAATACCAATCTCTTCCGCAACTTCCATTTGAGTTTTTCCTTGAAAGAATCGTTTTCTTAAGATAAGCTTTTCTCGGTCATTTAGTCGGCGCATGCCCTCTTTTAAAGCAATTTCTTCAATCCATTGAATATCCTTATTCTTATCATCACTTAATTGATCCATGACAAAGATTGGGTCTCCCCCATCGTTATAAATAGGCTCAAAAAGTGATACAGGATCTTGTATCGCATCAAGCGCAAAAACGATTTCTTCATGAGGTACATCTAATTCTTTGGCGATTTCTGCAGCAGTTGGCTCCCTTGATGTCTCACTCATTAATCGCTCTCGAACTTGCAATGCTTTATAGGCAATATCTCTTAAGGACCTGGATACACGTATAGGATTGTTGTCTCGTAAGTATCGTCTAATTTCTCCGATAATCATCGGTACAGCATATGTTGAGAATTTTACATTTTGGCCTAAGTCAAAATTGTCGATGGATTTCATTAACCCAATGCAACCAACTTGAAACAAGTCATCAACATATTCTCCTCTATTATTAAACCGCTGGATGACGCTTAGTACAAGACGTAAATTCCCATTTACAAGCTTTTCTCTTGCCCAGATTTCGCCACTTTGCATTTTCTTAAATAGTTCTCTCATCTCATCATTCTTAAGTACTGGAAGTTTAGAAGTGTCAACACCGCATATTTCTACTTTATTTCGAGTCAATTCTTTCCCTCCTAACGGGACTGCTGTACAAAGTAAAGTATCTCCTTTGAAGGGAAATTTATGCACTTTATACAAAACGGAATTGACTCAAAATATGCAAAATCAGCTCTGAACACTTGATGTGACTAACTCTTTGTCCATCTAAAAAAATTTCTTTTAGACCATTTTATTAAACTCTTTTCGAAGTCGTTTAATAATTCTTTTCTCTAGTCTGGAGATATAAGATTGGGAAATCCCTAACATATCGGCTACATCCTTTTGTGTTTTTTCTTCGCCACCTATTAGACCAAACCTTAGCTCCATAATCTGTTTTTCACGATCATTTAATTGATGAAGAGCCTTAATTAGTAGTTTCTTCTCTACATTAGCTTCAAGATCCTTCGTAATAATGTCTTCCTCTGTTCCAAGAACATCTGACAATAGAAGTTCATTTCCATCCCAATCAATATTAAGTGGTTCATCAAAGGAAACTTCGGAACGAATTTTATTATTTCTTCTTAAATACATAAGAATTTCATTTTCAATACAACGAGAAGCATATGTAGCTAGTTTAATCTTCTTTTCAGGGTTAAATGTATTTACAGCTTTAATCAGCCCAATTGTACCAATACTGATTAAATCCTCAATATTAATGCCTGTATTTTCAAACTTGCGGGCGATATATACAACTAATCTTAAATTCCGCTCAATCAGGATGGAGCGAGTTGCCTTGTCACCTTGAGGCAGCTTTTGTAATAGTACTTCTTCTTCCTCTTTCGTCAAAGGTGGAGGTAAGGCTTCACTTCCACCGATATAATAGATTTCATCTGTCTTCAACCCTAATTTAATAAGGATTTTATACCACCATATTGTTAATCTCATTTTCCAATGTCGCATGAAACTTCCTCCTTTATGCAGATTGTATGGTTGATTGCAGCAACATCTTGGGATGTATAATACAATCAAATTCGTCATCAGATGATAATGTGGAGTGACTAATTCCAATCAACACCTTTTTTACGTAAATAACTTCTTCTTTTTGAACGATTCGTACGAGATCTGGCTTTATGGCTACTAAGAACTCATTTTGTTGTCCTACACCCCGATACGGGACTATTCGTAACCTTGATTCCCAATGATGGCTACTGTCCATTGTAGAAAAGGATTCTAATCCTTCAGATTTTTCAATTATTTCATTCGGCAGAAAACCCTTTACTTTACTAACATCTACAATCATTACTGGAGACTTTGTAATGGGATCTGACAACTGATTTCCACTATCTATAAGTCCGGTTAATGAAATCGTTTTTTCCTCTATTGTAATGGAGACCTCAACCAATTGTTCAAACTGGATTTGTTTTACCTCCATATCTTCTATTCTAGTTTTTGAGAAATACCACAGAACTGGAAATCCTACTAGAACAAAGGTCCAGCTGATAGGACTACCAAAACCTGTCGACTTTGTTGCAACCATCCCTTCAAATATGACCAAATCTGTACTAAAAAAATAGTGTGCGCCTAGCATTCCTCCTCCCAGCAAAAACGTTGAAAAGTAAAACGTTAATAATGCTTGAAAAAAATAGCGAAATCTTTTAAACCCAAACATGGTTAACACCATTACAATCGAAAATAGTAGCTTGACTATAGGATGGCTCATGATTGCAAAGTATGGAGTTAAAATAAAGAGTACAATAGACGAGCCAATTAGAGCACTACATATTAAACGTATTTTGTTAAATTTACGTTTAAGAATAATAGCAGTTAACAGCAACAATGATGCGTCAATACAAAAGTTTAATAACCAGATCGCATCTAAATAAACTGTCAAGTGAGCACAACCTTTACAGTAATCTATGAAATAGAAACTTTCATTCTATTCCTTTGTAAAAACTAGTATATATACATTCTAGTTGAAAGTCTGTCAGTTTATGCCGATAAGAGCCCATAAATTTTAGGAGATTTGTTCATATTTTGTCAAAACACATTTTTGTGATGTATTTGAAGAAAAAAACAAGCTTTTCTGGTATAGAAAAGTGACGTTTTTATATTGTAAAATTTTAACCACTTAACGTAAAGGACTAGAAATGAGGACAGGCAGAAGTATACAAACTGGTCTTAGTAAATGAAACCTGGAAAGGAAAAATATCCTTTTACGTGATACTGGATTATTGACCAGGAAAAACTATCCTAAAAAGAACAAAAGGCGCAAGCGCCCCGGTTAGCCCCGACAAGCAAATGTTTCTACATCAATAAAAGGGTGCACTTTCCCTTTTATTGATGTAGGGTTATTTGACCTAGGAAAAAGTGTATTTTCTTTTTCCATCGAGGTAGGATGAAATTGCAAAGATCGTCGCAATTTCATCTTGGCTGGGTGCTGAAGCTGGATTCAAATGCACTAGACCAAGTTATCAACAATTGATAAATTTTATAATTCCATAATAAAACAAAAAGTCAGCCGCACCTAAAAGTGACGACTGACTTTATCTTATATTTATCTACGACGGTTGCGATTTCTTAAGAAGGTTGGGATATCTAGAGCATCTTCCCCGTTTTGTTGGTGTTGATTAGATACCTCTTCTCGTTTTACTTCTCGCTTAACCCCAGGGGCAGCTGTTTGCGGCTTAGTAGGTTGAGCAACTGTGCGAGAAGGTCTTGCCTCACTAACATTATCTTCAAATCCAGTTGCGATAACTGTAACGATAATTTCATCTTTTAGATTATCATTAATTACTGATCCAAAGATCATATTTACTTCTTGATCAGAAGCAGAAGCTACAATATCAGCGGCCTCTTGAACTTCATATAAACTTAAGTTTGAGCCACCCGTAATATTCATTAGTACACCTTGAGCTCCATCGATAGAAGTTTCAAGTAATGGACTAGAGATCGCACGCTTTGCTGCTTCAGCTGCACGGTTTTCGCCAGTTGAAACACCGATTCCCATTAAAGCAGATCCTTTGTTAGACATAATAGTTTTAACATCAGCAAAGTCAAGGTTAATTAGACCTGGTACTGCAATTAGGTCAGAGATCCCTTGTACACCTTGACGTAAAACATTGTCAGCTTCACGGAATGCTTCAAGCATTGGTGTATTCTTGTCCACAATTTCAAGTAACCTATCATTAGGGATTACAATTAAGGTATCAACTGCTTCTTTCATTGCATCAATACCACCAGTTGCTTGATTAGAACGTTTTCTACCTTCAAACGTAAATGGTCTTGTTACAACTCCTACAGTCAAAGCTCCTATTTCACGAGCAATTTGAGCGATAACTGGAGCAGCACCTGTACCAGTTCCTCCACCCATTCCTGCAGTAACGAATACCATATCAGCGCCTTTTAACACTTCTTCAAGTTGCTCTCTGCTTTCTTCAGCAGCTTTCTTTCCTACCTCTGGGTTTGCACCTGCACCCAAACCTCGTGTTAGTTTGCCACCAATTTGCATTTTCACTTCAGCCTTAGATAGATTCAATGCTTGTGCATCTGTATTAACTGCAATGAAATCTACACCTTGAACACCATGCTCAATCATTCGGTTTACGGCATTATTTCCACCGCCACCAACACCAATAACCTTTATCGTCGCTAATTGATCTAAATTTGTATCGAACTCCAACATTGTAGGTCCTCCTAATTTACCGAAATTCCTTTACCGTTCAACATGGCAATCAGAGCCCACAAGTGTGGGAGTATGCCAGTAACTATCAAGGGCTCACGTTTCCTTTTATAATGGTCTATTCAAAGAAATAACCAAAGAATTTTTTTACTTTACTTGGGATGTTTTCATCCTGATTTTTTTGCTTTTTAACCGATTGGTTTTTAGGAGCCTTCTTTTCGACAGCTTCAACGGAAACCGTTGATCCAATCTTTTTACCCTGAAGTTTTGCATTCTTATAGGCGAATTGTATTAATCCAACACCAGTAGTATATTGTGGCTCACGAACACCTATATAATCTGGTACCGCAATTCGCACATTACTTCGAAGAACTAATTGAGCTAGTTCTAAAACACCTGGCATAGTAACCACCCCGCCAGTTAGAACAAATCCACCTGGTAACTCTCTAACGCCAACTTTTCTTAGCTCTTGTTGAACGAGCTCTAATATTTCTTCAAGTCTTGCTTCAATAATATCAGATATTTCTAGCTGGCTATATTGCTGATGTTGATCACTACCAATTGTAGGAACACTAAACACTTCTTCTTCAGAAGCATGATCGTAGAAACCATGTCCATGCTTAATTTTTATTTTTTCAGCATCCTCTGTAGATGTACGTAAACCTATAGATAAGTCTTTTGTAATATGTTCACCACCGACAGGAATTACTGATGTTGAGCGTAAAATCCCCTGTTCAAATACTGATACGTTAGTGGAGCCTCCACCTATATCAATAAGAGCAACACCAAGATTTTTTTCATCCTTTGATAAAGCAATCGAACCTGTTGCTAGAGGTTGTAAACATATATCAGTAATTTCTAGGCCGGCACGTTCTACACAGCGTAATAAATTATGTAATACAGTTTTTGAACCTGTAATAATAGTACCTTCCATCTCAAGACGGACACCAATCATCCCACGTGGATCATTGATTTCATCCAAACCATCCACAATAAATTGTCTTGGAATTACATCTATAATTTCTCTTTCTGGTGGAATAGAAATCACTTGTGCAGCATCGATTACACGAAGAATATCATCGTTTGTAATTTCACGATTATCACTTGAAACAGCTACTACACCATGACAAGATTGCAGCTGAATATGATTACCTGCTACTCCTACCACTACTCGATTAATGGAAACACCAACCATCCGCTCTGCTTGCTCAATTGCCTTTTTAATAGAATGAACGGTTTCATCTATATCAACAATTGTTCCTTTACGTAAACCTTCGGATTTTACATTCCCCACACCTATTATGTTCAAATTATCATTTAACATTTCTCCAATGATAACCTTCACATTGGATGTACCGATGTCAAGACTCACAAAGATTTCATTGTTGTTCATTCTTTGGCACCTCCTTCATGATCTTACACTCTTATATTTTTAATAGTAGAGAACAACAATTTTTTTAATCAATCAAAATTTATCACATAAAGAGAATATTCAACATATTCTAGCTTTTCCCTTTTTGAAAATTTAATTTTTCTTACTTTTCTCTAGAAACTGACCATTTTGATATGATAATTCGACGAATAACGGCTATATTTTGGAATAACCTCACTCCAAAGGCAAATACAGCAGCCAAATACAAGTCTACACCAAGATGAACACCAAGAAAAGCTAAACTTGCAGCTAAAATAATATTAAAAAAGAAACCTGATACAAATACTTTTTCATCATATAGATTTTGGAGATGTGCTCTGATACCCCCAAACAGCGTATCTAATGAAGCAAGCACGGCTATTGACAAATAATTGGAATATTCGTCGGGTACCCGAATCTCTGAAGATAACCCAAGGACAATACCGATAATTAAGCCTAAAACTGGTAGCCACATATCAAGATCCCCCCTTCTCGGTTTCAACAGGCTGAGTATGTTTAAGACGTATTGGCTGATCGTAGGCAGGGATTGTTAGGTGATTAATAGGTGATGAAAACACTAGCATCAGGCCCTCTATTTCAAATTCAAACTCTATAGATTCAGAAGCTATCATTCTGTTGTAAAGTCTTTGTGGGTCATCTGCTAGCACCTTGACTTCAATAGGAACTCGAGGTAAACGAAAATTATTGATGGTCGTAAAACCATTTACATCACGTATGGCAGTTGTATTAATATAACGTTGTTCAGCAATTGAGATATGCTTTGCTCCATTAATATTTAGCTCATTGATTAATCTTCGTAATACCTCAGCTGATACTTGTGGAGTGGATTGCCCGATGACTGGTTCAGTAAAGATACTTTCAATCGTAATGGTTATTCCTTGTCCACTTATATCAGTTAGACCTGCTTCTTCTCTTAGTTCTTGAAGGGTATTTTTTAAAGCTAGCTCTTTACTTTGTTCAATTTCTGATTCATATTTTTCTATAGTTTCTTCATATTTTCTTATCTCTTGTATAAGCTTTGATTGTTCTTCTAATTCTTTATCAATCGCTTCTCTTAATTCCCAAGCATCTCTTGTATCTCGTACGACTGGTTCGTTGGTTGTTTGAAATTGGATGGCGAGCATTAAGCCAACTAGTAACGCGATTAGGGAAAAAACATATATACTTCTATTTCGCACGAGTATCACCTTTCATTTTACTTCATCTAATCTTGGCCAAGCTGGGGCTCTAAGATAATTTGTTGCTGTTTAGCAATTTTCACGTTGATATTGTCATTGACCAGCTGATCTTTTACACCACCAGTGATGTTGAGAGCTGCATCTAGAACATCTGAATCACCAACTGCTGTTATAACAAATGGTGCTGGGTGCTGGGTACCATCAACACTAACAACGGGACCTATACAAGATATATAGGAGTCATGAAATATACGTTGGCCATTGATAGCGATCGCATTAGCACCAGAAATTAACAATTCGTTAATAACATTGTGGAGATGCCCTTCATGGACAATATAATTGTTTACATTTGCCTCTGAAGGTACATAAGATGCATCTTCCAACGTTACTTCGACTCCAGGTCCTTGTATCTTTATTTCACCGACGTACATTCTGAGTTTCTCTACGTCTTCAACAAGATTGAATAATACCTGCTCTTGATCAGCTAAGTTCTCTTCAATCTCACGAATTTTTTCTTGCCTTTCAAAGAGCTCTTGTTGTAGATTTCTGTTTAATTCCTCTTGCTTTACTAGGGTGTTTCGATATTCATATTCTCTTTCCCATTGCCGGTTCGTAATACGATTGGCTTCATTGTTTTCAGTTTTAGTAAATTGATAGGAAAAAGAAATCATAAAACCTAAAACTATACAAACAAATGAGAGTATTAAATGATTACCCTTCACTTTCATCTTCGTTCACTTCTTCCTCTTTTTCCTGCGTTTGTTCCATCGTTTCATAAGACTCGAAGTAGTATGCAACCTCCATATGAATAATCCCTTTTAAATTTGGATCTAGTTGATTAACGATTGCTGGATATGCACTCATCTTTTTAGCAAAATCAGTAATCGATGCCCGAACCTCAAAGCCATCATTCATATACAATGTAATTTGGTATGGATCTGATTCCTGCGGAGTATGATGCACCTCAGAAATTGAATTAGTTATAGCTGGTTTTAGCTTCGCTAGTTCTCCAGCCATTTCTTGCAATGTGCTACCTGTCTCCCAGTTCATTAATATGGGGGCATCTGACTGCAACATTGTTTCTTCATTAATCTCAAGAATGGTTCCATTCTCTAATATTGGAACAATACCACCACTGTTCATTGCGTATGCTACTCTTTTCATCTCAGTTACAGATATGATTACACTGTTTGGAAACTTTCGTTCAATGTTAACTTCTTTGATCTCTTGATTTTTTTTAATCTTCTTAATAACTGAATCAGCTTTTACACTCCAAAAGCTTGTCCGATTTGAAAGGCCAGATAGACTAATAATTTCTTCTGAGGGAACGTGTATATTCCCTGTTACCTCGATATTAACAATGTGACTAAGCGGAGACTGAAGATAGAGGATGCTGATAATAAGAAGAAAAAAGATAGACACTGAGAAAATGAGTCTGCGGTTGGCTTTCTGTCTTCTTTGCTGCTTTAACTTTGGTATACGATCTTCAAGTGTAAGTACTTTCCCCTTCTCCATACAATAATCCACCCACAAATTTTATTTTTCGCTTCTCAATCGAACCGCATTTTCTGTGAGTTAAGTTTTATAGAATAACTTTAACCCTTTTTTAGCTATTTTTAACTTTCGGCTCCTAATAGCTATATGTATAACCCCTCAACTACAAATTACTGAAAGGTATCTTGTTCAAAAGAGCCTAATTTATAACTATTTAGAAAGGAATAAAACGGCACGATTACCATGCCGTTTCTATTACTTAATATAGAACTCATCGTGTTTAAATTATATCATAATAGGACTAGATAGTGGATTATTTTCGACCAATTATTTCAATTTCTGTATGCATATCTACATTAAATTTTTCTTTGATCTCACTCTTTATATGTTGAATTAAGTTTAATACATCAGCAGCCGTCGCATTTTCTTTGTTTACGATGAAATTAGCATGCATTTCTGAAACCTGAGCACCACCTATTTGGTAGCCTTTTAATCCTGCTTTTTCAATCAACTGACCTGCATACTCTGGTAACGGATTTCTAAAAATGCTACCTGCACAAGGGAAATTCCATGGCTGTGTTTCTCTACGATAGTCTTTGTTTTTCTGTAATTGCGATTTAATTTCCTCTGTTTGGCCTTCTTTAAGTTGCAGTACCGCCTTCACACAAATACCGGGACGCTCCTTTTGAAGAACCGATGTACGATATGAAAACTTTAAATCTTCATTTGTAAGCCATTCAAATGTACCATCCTCAAAGAGAACATAGGCCTTTTCAACAATTTTTGACATATCTGACATATGTGCACCAGCATTCATATAAACTGCTCCACCTAATGAGCCTGGTATTCCCCCAGCAAACTCTAAGCCCGCTAAACCTTTTCGGGAAAGAACAGTAGCTAGCTTTATTAAAGGATATCCCCCTTCAACAACTACTTCTGTACCATTAACTTCTAGGGAGTCCATTCCGTCCCCTAACTTTATTACGACTCCCTCGATTCCCTGATCAGAAACTAAAAGGTTGGAGCCTCTACCGATTGCTCTCCAATTAACTCCCTGCTCTCTTACTAGTTTCATTGTTCGTTCTAATCCCTCAACAGAAGATGGTTCTACAAATAAATCAGCTGGACCACCTATCTTCATCGTTGTGTGATTCGCCAAGGCTTCACCTAACACTACTTTACCTACATTCGCTTCCTGAAGTAGTTTCGCTAATTTTTCCATGTTGACCTCCTAACAGAAAACCCAACCTATTTGTCTTCTTTATAGTATGCAAGCAATTAGGCAAGAGTCATCGTTATTTTTCTTAAACCTCTACGGATTTATTTTGTATGTTTTTTAATTAGTTGATATAGCTTATCTGCTGCATCAGGAATCCCTAGCTCAATGGCATTTCCCTTCATTTCTTTCCATTTTGCTTCATTTCCAACTATACCATGAATCTCATGAAGGAGTGTTTCACCTGATAATTCAGATTCTCTAAGTAATACCGCGGCACCATTTTTTTCTAAAGAAGCAGCATTCTTTTCTTGATGATTATTTGTCACATAGGGACTTGGTATTAATATACTCGGGACACCCAAAGCAGTGATTTCTGCCAAAGTTGTAGCTCCTGCTCTTGCGACAATTAGATCAACATTTTGAAGGTAATCCGGCATATTATGTAAAAAAGGTTTTACAATAATATTCGTTGGGTTACCCTCTCTTTCAATCTCTTCTTTTACTTTATCATAGTGTATTTCTCCAGTAATATATAAAACTTCATATTTTTGTTGTTTAAATTGTGGAAGTGCGGCAATGCAAGTATCATTAATCGGTCTTGCCCCTCTACTTCCTCCTACAATAAGGACGGTTTTTTTATTTGGATTCAAACCAAGCATTTCTTTATCAACACCTTGATTCTGAATCACTTCAGAAGCTCTAGGGTTACCTGTTAATTTTACCTTATTTGAAGGGAAAAAGGGTAGAGCTTCCTTAAAGCAAATTGCAATCTGATCAACGTATCTACTTAAAAACTTATTTGTTAAACCAGGGACACTATTTTGCTCATGTATGACAGTTGGAACCTTTAGTTTGGCTGCTGCATATACTACAGGTCCACAAACATACCCACCAGTTCCGATCACAATATCTGGTCTAAAACTTTTAATAACTTTTTTACTTTCATGGACACCTTTTAAAAAGCGGTAGATGGTTTTTATATTTTCAATCGAAACTTTCCTTTTAAAGCCTGTGATATGAATAGCTTTAAAGGGAATGTCTTCTTCTTGACTTATGATTTTATTTTCTAATCCCAATTCTGTACCCATATATAAAAAAGAAGCGCTCGGCTCCTGTTTTTTTATCTCTTTAATTAATGCGAGTGCAGGATAGATATGTCCTCCTGTACCTCCACCACTTATAAGAACCTTCATGTTTCTCCCTCCACTTTCGATCTGTCATTAACTAGTTTTCGTTATTTTAGGAAATGAGAAGGTAGTCTGTTTAAAAAGGGATTCCAAAAAATTTTATACTTTCCTATTACCCAAAAAAATAGCTAAAACCCTGCTAACTAACACAGGGTTTGTATCTACTAATATCTCGCATATCGACTAATATTTAATAAAACTCCAACTGCCATGAGCATCAAGGTTAAGGACGAGCCTCCATAACTTAGGAAAGGAAGTGTAATCCCTGTAACGGGCATGAGACCGATGACAACCCCAATATTTATAATCACCTGTATAGCAATCATTGAAATGATACCAATCGCTAGGAAGCTTCCGAATAAATCTGGAGCACCAAGTGCAATTCTAACACCACGCCATAGTAGTAAGGCAAATAATAAAATAACAAGAGAGCCTCCAATAAAGCCCAGTTCCTCTGCTAAGATGGCAAAGATAAAATCAGTTTGAGGCTCAGGTAGATAAAAGAATTTCTGTCGACTTTTACCTAGTCCTAACCCTAGCAATCCTCCAGGTCCAATGGCGTAGAGGGATTGAATGATTTGGAACCCACTACCTAATGGATCCTGCCATGGATCTAAAAACGAAGTAATACGTTTAATTCGATATGGAGCTGATAGAATAAGGCCTACAAATCCAGCTACCCCAATAAGGCCAAGACCAACGAAATGGCTGATTCTACCACCAGCAACAAAAATCATGACCATACATGTTCCAACCATAACTGTACCAGTTCCTAAATCAGGCTGAAGCATGATCATACCAAATGCAAAGAATACTAAGGCTAGCGATGGTAGTAGTCCTTGCCTTAATGAAGTGATCTTCTTTTGGTTTTCAGATAAATATTTAGCTAGGAACGCAATCATGGCCAACTTCATAAATTCAGACGGTTGAATAGAGAATGCCCCAACCCCGATCCAGCTTCTTGCCCCACCACGGACTAACCCTACTCCTGGTATCAAAACTAAAACTAATAAAATAAAACAAATAATAAGGACAACTTTAGACCATGTTCGCCATGTCCAATAATCAATATTCATAATAAAAAACATGGCGATGACTCCTAGTCCTGCAAAAAGCAATTGCCTCTTTGCAAAGAAAAAGGAATCTCCATCAAATTTATAGGTTGCCCACGCAGCACTTGCACTGTAAACCATTATCATTCCTATGGCTAAGAGTAATAGTGTAAGCACTACGAGTAAAAAATCTGGTGTTGATTTCTTTGTCGGCAAGTGGATCACCTCAGGTCCTTAAATTAAGGACAATTACCGCTCAGACATACATAAACAAAATTTATAAAAAGTATGTATGATGCTAAACAGAGGCCCTTCAATTTATCCATAAAAGGCCAAGCCCTTACTTCAGTCTATGCACTGCCTCCACAAAAATGTCACCTCTTACTTCAAATGTTTTATATTGATCCCAGCTTGCACAAGCAGGTGACAATAAAACTACATCATTTGGTTGTGATAATTTGTAAGCGACAGGCACTGCATGTTCCACATTATCGACATGTTCTATCGATTTAATCCCTACTTCTTTTGCAATTCTTATTAATTTTTCAGCTGTCTCACCAAAAGTAACGAGTGCTTTTACATGTTTAAGGTACGGTTTTAAGTCATCGAATTCATTTCCACGATCAAGTCCACCCGCTAAAAGGATGGTAGGTTGGGTAAACGATGATAATGCCTTACTAGTAGCTAAAATATTGGTTGCTTTTGAATCATTATAGAATAATCTGTCCTGAATAGATGTAACAAATTGTAAACGATGCTTTACTCCAGTAAATGTTTTTAACACATGACTGATTGCATCATTTTCGATTCCAATTAGCTTAGCTACTGAGACTGCGGCTAAGATATTTTCCAAGTTGTGTTGACCTGGGAGAGCAATCTCCTCTACTTTCATTACTTTCTCCTCGCAATAACTGATAAAACCATCAATAACTGATGCACCACTTGGGATAGCCTGCTTTGAAGAGAATAAGATCTTCCTTGCTTTACATGTTGTTGCAAGTGTTTGAACCTCTAAATCATCTGCATTTAGGACTAAGTAATCATCTTCAGTCTGGTTCATAAAAATATTTGATTTAGCTTTACCATATTCCTTTTTTGTACCGTGATAATCTAAATGAGCTTCAAACAAATTTAAAAACACGGAAATTTTAGGACGAAAAGTTTGAACACCAAGCAATTGAAAGGATGAAAGCTCGGTAACAACATAATCACTCGGTGAAGCTGTTTGAACGACTTCACACGCAACTGTACCGATATTCCCTGCAATAATAGGGTTCTTTCTACCTGTTAGCAACATTTCATAAATAAGTGTGGTCGTTGTTGTCTTACCATTAGACCCAGTGATCCCAATAAAAGGTGCTTCGGAGATCTGATACGCTAATTCGATCTCAGTTAGAACCGGAATATTTAGTTCAACCGCTTTTTGGATGAGAGGGTTTGAATAAGGTATTCCTGGGTTTTTTATGATCGCAGCAAGAGATGAATGTACTAGCTCTGGCGGATGTTCACCACAAATAACCCTAATCCCTATCGATTGTAAGGATTGGGCTGATTCATTTTCCTCTAAAGGTTTTATGTCGTTCACCACTACGTTAGCTCCTAACTGTTGTAGGAGCTTCGCTGCGGCATAGCCACTTTTGGCTAAGCCCAGCACTAATACTTGTTTATCTTTATAAGATTGTATATTTTTCAATTACATCCACACCTCAATATAAATTCCAATAGCAGCGAAAAGTAAACCCACAGTCCAAAAAGTGACAACCACTCTCCACTCCGACCACCCAACTAATTCATAATGGTGATGAAGAGGGCTCATCTTAAAGACCCTTTTCCCTGTTGTTTTAAACGAAATTACCTGAATGATCACCGACAGAGTTTCTAAAACAAATACTCCCCCAATAATAACGAGGAGAATTTCAAGCTTTGTTAGAATAGCAATAGCTGCAATTGCCCCACCTAATGCTAAGGAGCCTGTGTCTCCCATGAAGACTTTGGCTGGGTGGGCATTAAATACTAGGAACCCTAGGACAGCTCCGACTACTGCAACCGAAAAGATTGCAACATTAAATTGCCCCTGACCCCAGGCAAGAACTGCAAAGGCTCCAAAAGAAATAGCAGCCGTTCCAGCAAGTAATCCATCTAGCCCATCTGTTAAGTTAACAGCATTAGAACCACCCACTAGCATAAATACAATAAATACAAGGTAAAACCAACCTAGATCAAATGAAAGATCTGTTCCCGGAATTCCCACAACAGTAGAAAAATCATACTGAATAAAAATAATAAAGAAGATTATGGCAATCAGAATTTGGCCTACTAACTTCTGTTTAGAAGTTAAACCCAAGTTTCTCTTCATAGCTACCTTAATATAGTCATCTAAAAAGCCAAGAATTCCATAACCAATTGTCACAAACAAAAGTAAAAGTACTTCAATAGATGGAGTCGAGAATTGATAGGTCACAATCAAGGTTGTTACAATTGTTGCTAGTAGAATCATCAAGCCACCCATAGTAGGTGTTCCTGACTTCTTCTGATGTGATTGTGGTCCCTCCTCCCTAATACTTTGGCCAAATTTTAATCTTCTTAAAAAGGGAATAAAAATGGGAGATAGAAGAACAGATATTAGAAAAGCCATGATAATGGTGATTAATATTACTTGTTCTATCATTGTTCCTCTCCTCCTTGCTTTTGAAAAATCATTTCAGAGTTAACAGATTCAATTCTGTTTGTTAGGTTTATAATGGTGTCTTTTAGTGAATCAACATATGATATATTATCATCTATATGTGTATTAGTCATAGAAAATGAAAATTTGGTATCCACAGTGTTAGTTCCTTTCAAAGCAAGTGAGTGAAGGTAGTTCTTAATGACTACTTCAATTGACTCCAGAGGGTCTTCTACAATAAATACAGGAAAGTGTGTTGGAAGAAACTTTGGGAGACTATGTTCTTTTCTCCACAACGTAGCAATAGCACCGTTGTTTAGCGCATTTTTTAAACTCTCCTTATTTTCCTCGGCATGTAATGCTAATGGAAGATAGAGACCTTTGGAAACAGATAAATCAGGGTCACAATAGACGATATTAATTCCAACATCATCCAACTGTAGCCCTCTTTGAAGTGGGCAGTCCTTCTTCACATCAGCCAAAGTTAACATTCTTTTAATCTCCCCTTTATTAACCTACTCGCAACTTCTCTATCATCAAAATCAAAGACTTCTTTACCAATTTGTTGGTAGGTTTCATGACCCTTACCAGCAATCAGAATGACATCACCTTTATTTGCTGCATTTATAGCAACACCAATTGCTTCTTCACGACTTACAATGGTTTGATAGCTTCCCTCTTTAACCCCTGCTTCCATATCCTTTAATATTTGAATGGGATCTTCAGATCTAGGATTGTCAGATGTGAAAATGGCTACATCCGAATACGTTGTCGCAATATTAGCCATAAGCGGTCGTTTTGTTTTGTCCCGATCTCCTCCACAGCCTACAATCGTATATACCGTTCCTTGAGCAAATTCTTTTACTGTTTTTATCGCATTCTCTAAGCTATCAGGTGTATGTGCATAATCTACTACTACTGCAAATTCCTGACCTGCCTGTACAAGTTCAAACCTGCCCTGAACTCCCTCAAGCTTTTCCAATGTTGATAGAATCGTCTCAATAGCTATTTCTGCAGCCGTACACGCTGCTATAGCCGCTAAGACATTGTAAACATTAAAGAGACCAACAAGCTTAACCTGAACAGGATACACTTCGTTTCCAAGCAATAGGGTAAAGTAAGTACCGGAATTATTCATTTTTATATCCTTAGCCATCACATTACTTTGTTCTCTTATTCCATATGTAATAACATGAGCAGCTGTGCTTCGCTTGTATTCATCTGAAGCCAAGTCATCTGAGTTTAAAATAGCATACTTTTTCTTATCTGAATGAAATGTATTACCTAGCTGAGCAAACAACAGGCCCTTCACTCGACGATATTCTGTCATCGTTTCATGGTAATCTAGGTGGTCTTGTGTCAAGTTTGTAAAAACAGCTATGTCAAAATCACAGCCATGAACTCTCCCTAAGTCTAGAGCATGTGAAGAAACCTCCATAATGGCCGTATCTACCTTAGCTTGCTTCATTTGTGAAAAGGTTTTTTGTAGCGTTAGCGATTCTGGAGTCGTGTTCTTCGCTTCAAAAACTTGATCACCTATTTTTGTATGTATGGTTCCAATTAATCCTGTTTTCTTATCTGCTGCTTGGATTATTTGCTCAATCATATGAGTGGTTGAGGTTTTACCATTTGTTCCAGTAACTCCGATTAACTGAAGGCCTTGAGTTGGGTGTTCATAGAAGAAATCAGCTAAAATAGCCATGGTTCGCTTTGTATCAGAAACAAGTACAACAGGGACATTAACCTGTAAAGGTTTTTCAGCAATAACCGCTACTGCACCTTTATCGATCGCCTGTTGAACATAATCATGACCATCAACGGTGTATCCTTTAATGCAAATAAATAAGCTCCCAGGTTTTACTTCTCTTGAATCCATTTCAATTGAAGTAATAACGGGATTTTCTTTTGAATCATAGGTGTAAAAGTGTAACTGGTTAATTAATGATTGTAAATTCATGCAAAAATCCCTCTCTTTTTAGCTTACTAGGAAAGTGTAAACTATTTTCTTCAAATAAAGCTTGTTTTGTTTTAGTTACTCTTTTGTTGCCTCAACTTCTATATTGTTGTTTATAGATTCGTGTTCGTTTCATTGCGCCCCAAGTACTTATTTTCCGCTCCATTCCACAAATTCACAATAGAAAGAATCGCTCTTTAAGAAAAGAATCTAAAAAAAGACATCCTTTACTATTTTACATGAAGTTATATAGAAAAAGAAACCATGGATTTACTCCACGGTTTCTTCTTTCTTTTTGTTGGAGTTCCCTAGTAATGCTCGTATAGTAGAACCTTCCTCTACCTTTTCACCACTTGGTGGAGATTGCTGTATGATGACATCTCCTTCACCTTCTAAATCGAGCTTGAAATTGTAGTACTGCTGAGCAATTTCACTCTTTGTTAGTCCGATGATGTTTGGTACTTCTACCATAACTGGGTCTAGATATGGTCTAGCTTCCTTCTCTATTTGACCTTTTCTTGGTTCAACCTCAAGTGCTCTTAGACTATCTCCTATAATACTTCCAACAATCGGAGCAGCAACAATACCTCCAAACTGTAGTGTCCCCTTTGGATTATCAACTGCTACATAAATCACGATTTGAGGGTCATCTGCAGGAGCAAAGCCGATAAAAGAGACTATATGGTTATTTTCCATATATTTACCGTCCTTAACCTTCTGCGCTGTTCCTGTTTTTCCACCTACACGGTACCCTTCAACAAAAGCATTTTTCCCTGTTCCTAGAGCAACAACACTCTCAAGAGCATGCCTTACCTGCTTAGAAGTTTCTTCAGATATGACTCGCCTTTTCAATTGTGGAGTATTTCTACTAACGACTTTCCCGGTTGTAGGATCAATAAATTCCTTTGCGATATAAGGTGTATATAAGTTTCCACCATTAACAGCTGCTGCAACAGCGGCCACCTGTTGAATAGGAGTAACGGATACTCCTTGACCGAAAGCCGTAGTTGCTTGTTCAACAGGACCTACACGGTCTATATTAAACAAAATCCCTTTACCTTCTCCTTGTAGGTCAATACCGGTTTTTTGCCCAAATCCAAAATCCTTAATATAGTTAAACAATCTTTCTTTTCCTAGACGTTCACCAAGCTCAACAAAGCCTGGGTTACAAGAGTTTTGGACGACTTCCAAGAATGATTGATGGCCATGTCCCCCTCTTTTCCAACAATGAAGAGTGGCTCCGCCTACCTTTACAGATCCTGAATCGTTAAACTCTTCTTTCTGTAAGTCAACTTCCTTCTCCTCTAAAGCAGCTGCTAGAGTAATAATCTTAAAGGTTGATCCAGGTTCATATGTACTCCAAACAGGTAAATTTCTATTGTATATCTCTTGAGGAACTTCACGGAAATTAGCAGGATCAAAGTTTGGTCGACTATCCATCCCTAAAATTTCACCAGTTTTAGGATCCATCGCAATGGCGATTAATCCATCTGGATTATATTTAGCTTCTGCGATATCAAGCTCGCGGTTGATAATTGTTTGAACTTTAGAATCTATTGTTAGTTTAAGATTTAAACCATCTTCAGGTGGGTCATAATCAGCTGAAAGATTTTGCATCGGTTGTCCTTTTGCCGTAATATACGGTTGGAGGCTTCCTTTCTCCCCTTTCAACTCCTCATCATAATATAGTTCTAGTCCCATTAGGCCCTGATTATCAATTCCTGCAAATCCTAGGACATGTGATAAATAACTACCATTTGGATAATGCCGCTTTGAATCCTCGGCAATATACACACCTTTAAGCTCAAGCGATTGTATCTCACGTGCCTTTTCATGAGATATTTTTCTTGCTTCATTAATTTTTACAATGGAAGAATTTTTCGTCATATATTCATACATCTTTTTTTCCGAGACGCCTAGTGTTGTCGCAAGCTGTCCAGCAGCTTCTGAAGGGTTTTCTAATTGTCTTGGCATCACATAAACGGTTGGAGCACTTATATTAGTAGCGAGTGGCACACCATTTCGATCTAGAATCTCACCTCGTTCAGGTTCAAAAGGAATGTTACGACTCCAGGAATTCTTCGCACGCTCAGTTAGCCAATCACCAATCCAAAATTGTACAAATCCCAACCTAATATCAATCACCGAAAATAGAAGAACACCTACTGTTAAAACAATAATCAGTCTTCTTCTGACCGTCACATTCGATACACGCATCCTTAAAGTTCCTCCCCTGTTAGAAAGACATAGTAAGTTCCAAGTTCCTTAACACTGGAATTACCTGTCTTTTTTATGCAATAAGAAAGTATTTTTTGATTAACTTATAAAAGCACAAATAGCTTGGCCTTAGGATAGAAATAGTGATAAATAGTAAAAAAGAGTCATACTTTCACTTTGACCCTTTATTATGACTTTACTAGAAGTAAGTGAGGTAATAGCTTGTATATAAGCATGGCTCGTTTCATCTTATGCTTGTACCGTTTGGATTAGAACGCTAGATATGAGTTATAAGTACTCAGTTTCTTATGAGGAGGTCTATGATAAGAAGAGTCATTTGGGGAGTCTTGTTTGGTTCCAAAAATTAAGCAAGCAAGCTGGATGTAATTATAGTTCATGACTAATAAAAAAAGTAATTAACCTTTCTAATAGAAAAAAACTCCCTATAAAAAATAGGAAGTTTCCTTGCACTTAACTTAATCCTGTGGTTCATCAGTTTCTTCTTCACTCTGAGTACTAGACGGTTTTTGTTGTGCATTAGGTGGAGTTAGCTCTATGATGAGCTGATCTCCTTCTTTTATCTCGGCATTCACTGGGATATTTTGATTTATCACATATCCTGAGCCCAACAAATTTACCTTTAGGTTAAAGAGACTACTTAACTTCATGACATCTCGCAATGACCAACCGGTTAAATCAGGCATTGTATAGGCACCATCTGTTTTTAATAGTATTTTTTCACCAGGTATCACTTCACTTGTAGCATAAGGAGCTTGGGAAAGAATGTTTGCTCCGTCACCAATGACTACAGCTTGGAGCTGCTTGTTTGTTAAATCATCCACAACACTTTTTACATCCTTATGTTGATAAGAAGGAAGTTCTAACCCCACCTTTTGGTCATCAGATTTCGATTTCTCAGCCTTTTCATCCAATGTCGGTTGGATCTTTAAGTATTGCAAACTATTTTTAACAACACTATTGAAAATTGCTGATACAGGTTGTGAGCCTGATTCGTGAATTGTCAGCTTTGGCTTGGACACTGCAATATATACCAGTAGCTTTGGGTCTTCTTTTGGTGCCATTCCTAAAAAGGAAAAGACGTTATTTCCGTGACCAGTAAGGTATTTACTCTTGGTGTTTTCAGCATTTGGATCTGGAATCTGTGCTGTACCTGTTTTACCAGCAATTTGATAGCCCTCTATTCGATAAGGCTTACCGGTCCCATTTTCAGACGATACTACCGTCTCAAGTATATCTAACACTTGGTTAGCTGTTTGCTCTGAAATCGGAGTGCCTACTTCTATTGGTTCACGATCCTCAATGACTTTATTAGTTGTTGATTCTACTATCTTATCAATTATATAAGGTTGCATCATTTTACCACCATTCGCAATTGCCGTGGCAGCTTGAATCTGTTGAATTGGTGTCACAGTAGTTCCTTGTCCAAACGATGTGGTTACCTTTTCAATAGGATAATTGTATAGAATTTGACCTGAGACTTCCCCAGGTAGATCTATGCCGGTTGGCTCGCTAAAACCAAAGCTAGTTAAATAGTTTAGTAGTCGATCGTCACCATTCATCTTATTCATCACAAGGTTAGCCATTGCCACATTCGAGGAACGTTGAAAACCTTCTAAATAGGATATAGTTCCCCAGCCACCTCTAAAATGATCTCTAATAGTACTAGGTCCAACCGTGAAGGATCCTGATTTATACTTTTCATTCGGGTCAAATACTCCTTCTTCTATTGCAGCGGCAAGCGTAAACATTTTCATCGTTGAGCCTGGCTCGAATCGTGAAGCTATCGCATCATTCAGCATATAGGCATTAGCTGGAATATCGTTGGGATCATAACTAGGTCTAGAGCTCATAGCCAATACTGCGCCCGTTTTTGGATCTGCAACGATACCAATTATATTTTCTGGCTCATATTCCTTCATCACTCGATTCATTGAATCATCTAAGAAGGTTTGAATTTTTTGATCAATGGTTAAATATACATTATACCCATTTTTAGGTGGAACTACATCGTCTTTAGTAGGGAGAGTTATACCGTTTCGATCCCTTTTATAGACTCTCATTCCATCCTCTTCTTTGAGATAATCTTCTAGAGTACGCTCGAGTCCTTGTTTACCAACCACTACATCTTGATCGTTCTTCTTGGCAAAACCGATAACATGTGTAGCAAAATTCCCATTTGGATAATAGCGTTTCTTTTCTTTTTCGAATATGATACCCGGTAGTTCTAGCGCTTGAATTTTCTGCATGAGTTGATAGCTAATCCCTCGTCCTCCTGGACCTAGCTCAACCTGATAGCTATCTCGCTCGACACCTCTTTCTAAAAGACTTAGCAGACTTTCCTCGGTCATATTGATTAACGGAGCCAGCTGCTCGGCTGTTTCCTTGACGTCTGTTACATGTCGAATTACCTTAGAGTCTTTTGAATGCCTCTCATCCAATATCGCAACAACAGTATAAGCTGGCGTATCCTGTGCAATGGCAATACCATTTCGATCAAGAATACTTCCTCTATCTGCTTCAAGAATCGTAGATTGAGTGTACTTCTCCTCTGCCATGACAGGAAGCTCATGTCCATCAACTGTTCCTGTTATTTGGATATACAGAAAACGCAAAGCTATAAGAAAAAAGAGCGAGCCAAAAATTACTGAAAAGATAGCTGCTCCTTTATTTATGTTGTTACTTTTAGTTTTCATTTATACCACACTCACAAATTCATTTAGTCTTGGACTATCTTCACATTGTTCTCATTTAACATTAACCCAAGCTCATGAGCCTTCGCCCAGATTCGTTCGTATGTACTTAGTTCCATCACCTGAAGTTCGAGGTCGGCATTAACTTTTGCTTGTGTATCAATTGATGATTGAAGTGAACTAATTTCACCATTCACAGAATATATTTTAGCACTATTTGACACCATCACGATACTTCCAATTAAAACCAATACAGTGAACATAAGGAAAAGGACTTTCTCTCCGAAGGTAACTTTTAGTTTTTTCTTAGTTACTGCGGTAGAATGTTGCTGTTGCTGCTGTTCTTCTATTTTTCGTCGTTGTTGAATTTGATAGGCTAAGTTGCTCATTTTTCTGCCTCCCCTTTGTTTTTACTTCACTCTTTCGGCAATTCTCAGCTTAGCCGAACGTGCACGTTTGTTTTCTTCAATCTCTTCTTCAGTCGGTATAATAGGCTTTCTATTTACTAATTTTATATTTGGTTGATATTCCTCTGGAATCATGGGTAAACCATGAGGTAATTGAGGGCCACTAGCTTCTTCTTTAAAAATCGTTTTACAAATCCGATCTTCTAAAGAATGGAACGTAATCACGCTAATTCTGCCACCTTTTTTTATAATGGAAATTGCATCCTTTAAAGTATCCTCGAAAGCTTGCAATTCATCATTTACCGCAATTCTGATAGCTTGAAAGACTCGCTTTGCCGGATGGCCGCCTGTCCTCCTTGCGGGAGCTGGGATAGCGTCTTTAATGATTTCCACTAATTCTAAGGTTGTCTCAATCTGTTTTTTCTCACGATAAGCTTCAATTTTTCTCGCAATTTGTTTTGAAAATTTCTCTTCACCGTAATGAAAAAAGATTCTAACTAACTTTTCATAAGGCCAGTGGTTTACTATATCGTATGCTGAGAGATCAGAATCTTGGTCCATCCTCATATCTAAAGGCGCATCGTTATGATAACTGAAGCCTCGCTCTGGTAGATCCAATTGAGGTGAAGATACACCTAAATCGAATACGATTCCATCTACCTTATGTATATCTAATTCTGCTAATCGATCCTTCAGATAACGAAAATTACTTTTAATCAATACCACTTGATCCTGATAGCTTTTTAACTTTTCCTTTGCGTGCTCAATGGCCAAGCTATCTTGATCAAATGCGAAAAGTGTGCCACCTTTCGTTAGCTTAGAAACAATGGCTAAACTATGCCCCGCTCCACCTAGTGTACAATCAACATATAGGCCATCTGGCTTAATATTTAAGCCATCAACTGCCTCATCTAATAAAACCGTTTTATGTTCGAACATTAGAAGCACCCCAAATTCTGTAGTAGATTCTTTGTAGACGTTGTTCAACATTCCAGGAAAATTCTTCGTTGGCTTAATTCTCCCTCCATTTTGAACACGCACTTATATAACTAGATATCAAATCCAATTAAATTTTCCGCAATATCTGCAAAAGACTCTTCAGAATCAGAGAAGACTTCTTCCCAACCAGATTTACTCCAAATTTCAACGCGATTTGAAACTCCGATCACAACACATTCTTTTTCGAGTCCGGCATATTGCAAGAGTGGAGCGGATATATTTATTCTCCCCTGCTTGTCTACTTCACATTCAATTGCCCCTGAAAAGAAAAATCGAGTAAACGAACGGGCATCCTTTTTTGTTAAAGGAAGTGATTTCAGCTTTTCTTCAAGTGTTTTCCATTCGTCTAATGGGTAACCAAATAAACACTTGTCTAGCCCTCTAGTTAGGATAAATGTAGTACCAAGACCATCTCTAAATTTGGACGGAACAATAATACGACCTTTCGTATCTATGTTGTGATGATATTCGCCCATAAACATGCCCTTGCACCCACTTTCTACCCCTAACTAACCACTTTCCACCACAATTCACCACTAATATGTACTATTTTCTCCTATAATTGCATTTACTGCAATAGGGTAAAGGGGATTTATGTAAATTTTTTATCGACTTTTTTGTAAGTAAACCCCCATTTCTTGATCTTCCTAGACAAAAAAAGACCCTTCTCATCAAAAGAAGGGTCTTTTTGTATTATAGATGTAATACTTTATGGGTATATTCTGAAGAAGTTGTCTCTTCAACCATTTGCTTAATTAAATCAAATCCAAATAAGTTTATAAAATAGAACACATTCAGCATTCTTTCCTGTGGATGGTTTTCTGGTCTGATTAGATCCTGGATTCGATCATAACGATGAATCATTATTTCATTTTTCCGCTGTGCTTGTTTATAGAATTCCTGTTCTATAAAATCGAGCTGATTATGAATTATCAATTCGTTTTTAGAAACCATTTGGACTAAGCTGTCATGTATTTCACTTGCAGATTCACTTAAAGCTTTATAGTGGTCTTCTAAAACGACTTTTAGTTTGCTAATCTCACTACGAATTTTAGTATTATGTAGACTATTTAGAAATTGTTGCTTTTCCTTGACAACCCCCTGTGTAAGAACGCTTTGAACCTCTAGTTTTAACTCCTGTATTTCTCGAGACACAGAACCAGTCATTAACGTTGCCATTAGCCTTGGAAAAACAGGTGGCATTTTGCGACCTAAACTTTCAAACACTTCCTTGAGTTCTGCCCAATAAGCAATCTCACCAGGACCTGCAACGAACATTAGTGTCGGAAACATAAGCTCTTGCATAAGTGGACGAGTCACCACATTATTGCTAAAACAATCAGCTTTAGTTTTTACAACTGATAGGATTTCTTCTTTTGTAAATCTACATTCGTTATGCTTACCCTGAAAATAGATCTTTCCGTCAATCTCCTTACGTTCTAACAATATTCTCTCACCGTTCAAATGAAAAAAAATATGAGCGGAACCTTCTTCGCTTTCTATCATTAAATTAAAATCACTTGCAATTAATCGTGCTTGTTGTCTTCTTAATGACAAATCAATAGTATCATTTTTCTCGATCATTTGTTGAAAAAAGGGTACCTCTATTGACCTAAGCTGTTTGTTACCTGAATCAACCAAAACTAGTCCCGTATCTCTAAACATTAAGAAAAGTAATTGTGCAAAGAAATCTATGTAAGTATTTGATGAATCAAGACAATCGTTAATTTCTCTTAAAATATCTTTTGTATATGAAGTTTCACCATAAAAGTGGAATAATTCGTTAATCCACTCCATACAGGCCACACGGTCAAGCTGAACATCACTTACTGAATGCTTATTCGGCCACTTTTGGTTTAAAGCATGCTTCTTCATTTTCCCATTTACTTCAGCATATGTATGATTAATTTCTGGAAAGTCATGATCTTCTCCTGCAATCCAAAATACAGGAACAACAGGGATCTTGTGCTGCTCTTCTAATCGTTTTGCCTGTTGAATGATGGTAATAATTTTATGAATCGTGTACAAGGGGCCAGTTAGCAAACCTGCCTGTTGTCCTCCCACGACTACTACACTGCTTGGATCCTCTAACTTATTAATATTATGAATCGTTTTTTCATCTGCATTATATTTTTGGTTAAATACTAGTAAATGTTCTACCAGTTCTTTTCTAGGAAAACGATACTGCTTCAGTTCATTCAGTCTATCTATATAAGATTGCTCTTGATAAGGAGAGTAATGAAAAAAGGAAGAGCTATGTAAACTGTTACCTAGGTAGTCTTTTACTAACAAATTCGTTACTGGTAGTACATGTTCATGAATCTCCATGACAGTCCTTCCTTTCTAGAGTCTCTAGAATTTTCTTTCTAGAGTATAGCATCTGGTTCTATAAAAAGGAAAAAAGTTGCTTATGTATTTATAATTCCCAAACTCTTTCTACGATCCCATATACAATGAATACAAGATAAATGACCAAAAAGACTAGGAAATTACAACGCCAAACCCCTTTGATTACCTTGTTAATCTTAACTTCCTCATTTATTTTCCAATTTATAAAAACAAAAATAATAGCAAGTACTAAAGTGAAAATTAAAATATGTGCAAATAAAGAAATACCAAAAACGACTTGTCCTAAAAAATATACAGATATAATAAGTAATAAGGTTGTGATATCAATCGAGTAGTGAAAAGCTCGCCTTTTTTGATCCACCACTAGCCGTAAAATACTAAACACTAGTACAAAGCCCAGTAACGGAACAGTGATAATTGTTGCAAAAATCCAAGCCAAAAGGGAAGTCATATTATCCCCTCCTTTAGTTTTCTAGACCTTTTACCGCTGTATATAGGAAATCAAGTATTGGTGTATCATTATCGGAGTATGTCGGAAGAGTATGGAAGTAACCTATAATACCATCAATTTCCGTTTCTTTTAATTGCTCAATATCTCGTAACATTGAAGATCTATTTTTTGCTGTCTTTTTACAAACCGATACAACGATTTCCCACCAATCGTTCGGGTTATCAGGCTTTAATATCTTAACGATTTCTTGATAAAGGTTTGTAAATAATTGATAAAAATGGGGGTTCGATAAAAGCTGTCCATTTTCAACTCGTAATAGAGCTGTTAAAGGATTAATCATTGAGTTTACAACTAGCTTTGTAATCAACATTTCATACCAATCCTGCTTGACTTCTACCGGGAAAGAAGGATTGGAACAAGCATCACTAAACAATTCCTTATTGAATTCAGCACCTCTAAATACACTTACTTTAGTTACTCCTTCTCCACTATGAACAACCGTATTGCTATTTCTCCTTAAGGCACCATGTTCAACGATTCCCACCATAATATTGGCTTGAGGTAGTCTTTCTAACAAATTAAGATGACCCATTCCATTTTGAACAAACAACAAAGGGATCCTAGATGGTAATGATAATAAAATCGGAGTTAGCGAAGATAGATGATACTGCTTTACTGTTATTATAAGTAAATCGTGATCTCGAATTCCTTGGGTAATTACATGCGCATCAACATGGAGACGAGATTGGGACGCATCTTTCTGTAACAGAATACCTTCCGTTTGTAGAAGTATTGCTTGTTCCTCTGTTTTTGTATATAAAGTGACAGCATGTCCATTTTCAGCTAGATAACTAGCAAATAGAAGACCAATTGAGCCTCCTCCAATAATCCCAATGTTCATATACAATCTCCCTTTTCATTATGCCACTTATATAGTAACAAATTTTCTAAGCATTTTGCAGTTTTTTAAGAACAAAAGGTGCTCTTCCCTTTTATTCTTCCAGGGTTATTTGACCTAGGAAAAAGTGTACTTCCTTTTTCCCTCGAGGTAGGATGAAATTGCAAAGATCATCGCAATTTCATCTTGGCTGGGCGCTGGAGCTGGATTACTATGCAATAGCCTTATCTATCCGCAAGTGGTAAACTTTTATAATTTCCTAAACAATAAAGGAAACATATACAAAAGACACAAGCCTTCTAAAGTACAATTCTTTAGGATAAAACCTATGATAGGAAAGAAAAACTGCACCTCCAATTGTTCGTAACATCTAACAATTGGGGTGCAGTTCAAAATAGTCTTATACTGGATAAACTGGGTGTTTTCGTTCTGGTAAAGGTAGTTCTTTTGATGAATATTGATCAAATCTTTGAATGAGTACATCCCTTAGTTCAGAAGCAGCTACTATATCGTCAATAATCATTTCAGATGCTAGCTTATAAATATCGATATGTTCTTTATATTCCTGTTGTTTTTGCTGTATAAATTGAATTTTTTCTTTCGGATCTTCAATTTCATTAATTTTATTTGAGTAGACAGCATTTACAGCTGCTTCAGGACCCATTACGGCTATCTGAGCAGTTGGTAAGGCAATGCAGCAATCTGGTTCAAAGGCAGGGCCTGCCATAGCATATAAGCCAGCACCATAGGCCTTTCTAACAATTACAGATATTTTCGGTACGGTAGCTGAGCTCATTGCTGCAATCAATTTAGCACCATGACGAATGATCCCAGCTCGCTCAACCTTCGTACCAATCATAAATCCTGGAACATCTGCTAAGAACAATAATGGAATGTGGAAGGCATCGCATAGCGTGATGAACTTAGCAGCCTTATCCGCTGAATCAACAAACAGTACTCCACCCTTTACCTTAGGTTGATTAGCAATAATCCCAACTGTTCTACCATCAATTCTCGCTAGTCCAGTTATGATTTCAGAAGCGAAAAGCTTCTTGATTTCGAAGAAACTATTCTCATCAATTAACGTAGAGATTGCTTCGTACATATCAAACGGTGCATTTTGGTTTTCAGGTATAATTTCAGTTAGGCTTCTTCCTTCAACAGGGGCCACACTGTCAAACAAAGGTGTTCTCTCCTTATAATTAAGAGGAAAGTAGTCTAAGTAAGTTCTTGCATAAGCAATCGCCTCATGTTCGTCCTTAGCAAGTACATCGCCACATCCACTAATGCTACAGTGCATACGTGCGCCACCCATCTCCTCTAAAGAGACCTTTTCTCCAATAACTTTTTCTGCCATACGAGGCGAACCTAAGTACATGGAAGCATTATTTTCAACCATTATGACAATATCACAAAACGCAGGGATATATGCTCCACCTGCTGCTGAAGGCCCAAATAGAATACAAATTTGTGGAATCATTCCTGATAGCTTTACCTGATTATGAAAAATCTTCCCGGCTCCGCGTCGGTTTGGAAACATATCAAGCTGGTCAGTGATTCTCGCACCCGCTGAATCCACAAGGTAAAGTAGTGGAACCCTTAACTTCTCAGCAGTTTCCTGAATTCTAATGATTTTTTCAACCGTTCGGGCTCCCCATGATCCTGCTTTTATAGTGGAATCATTAGCCATTACGCAAACCGTTTTTCCATTTATTTTCCCTGTTCCTGTTACCACTCCATCTGCTGGTAAATCCGAGGCACTGTTGTTGGCAAATAAACCGTCTTCTACAAATTCGCCACCGTCAAATAGTAGCTGTAAACGATCACGGACAAATAATTTATTTTGTTCTCTTAGTTTCTCATGATATTTTTCGGCACCTCCAGCATGAAGAGTGGCACGTTTTTCATAAAGATTTTGTTCAATCTGTATCGTTTTACTCACATTTGTTCTCTCCCCACTTTGTGTTATTTCATGACGATTAGTACGTCTCCCTCATTTACAAAATCTCCAATTGTCACTTTAATTTCGGTTACTTCTCCTGTATTTGTACTTTCAACAGGTATTTCCATTTTCATAGATTCAAGGATTAATAATTCATCGCCAATCGTAACATTCTGTCCTACCTCAGCTAGGACATTTAATACCGTACCGGCCATTGTTGCAGTAATTTCTTTCATCATCTATTCCTCCAATAATTTAGCTCTATTTTTTTAAATAGGCTGTTGTGTAGTGACCACTCATAAATTGTTCATCTTGTATTATTTTTTCAAATAAAGGACCGTTGTGTTTTATCCCTGTGATTGAAAGGTTATTGAAAAATTCAGATGCCTTTTTTATTGCCTGTTCACGATCATGACCATGAACAATGACCTTTGCAATCATAGGATCATAAAAGGTAGTAACCGCGTTGTCCCCTAGATAACCATAATCAACACGCACTCCATCAGTCAATGAATAATTAAATTCATTTATATGACCTGGAGATGGCAAAAAGGTATTTGGATCTTCTGCATATAATCGAAACTCTATTGCATGTCCTAATCCGTTAACAGCTTCCTGAGTAAGAGGTAATGGTTTACCCATTGAAATTAAGAGCTGCCATTCTACAAGATCTATGTTCGTAATCATTTCTGTTACGGGATGCTCCACTTGTAATCTAGTATTCATCTCTAGGAAATAGAACTGTTCTTGATCATCCATTACAAATTCAACGGTCCCTGCATTTTCATAATTAACTGCCTTTGCTGCTAGGACTGCTTTTGAATACAACTCTGCTCTGGTTGATTCACTTAAGAACGGACTTGGTGCTTCTTCAATCACCTTTTGGTTTCTTCTTTGAATCGAACAATCGCGTTCAAATAAGTGAATCACATTCCCAAACGAATCCCCTACAATTTGAACTTCAATGTGTCTAGCATTAGAAATAAACTTTTCTAAGAACAGTTCATCATTCCCAAAATAAGCCTTTGCTCTTGCCTTGGTAGATTGATATGCTTTTGTTAACATTTCCTCATTATCACATTTTTGCATACCTACTCCGCCGCCCCCGGCACTTGCCTTTAACATGACAGGGTATCCAATTTCACCAGCTACCTGGACAACCTCTTCAAGGCTTTTCAATCCGAAGTCACTACCCGGTACAACGGGAACTCCCGCTTGTTTCATAGTCTGTCTCGCGAGGATCTTATCACCCATCTTAGAAATGATGGAAGCGCTCGGGCCAATAAATGTTATTCCATTGTCCTCGACCTTCTGGGCGAATGTAGCGTTTTCCGACAAGAACCCATAGCCTGGATGAATGGCATCAACCTGTTCTTTTTTTGCAATCTCAATGATCTTGTCAGCATCTAGATAAGATTTTTGAACAGGCGGTTCTCCAATACAGTAGGAAATGGTTGCTTCCTTAACATATGGTAAAGAGGCATCAGCTTCTGAATAAATAGCTACAGTTTCAATACCAACCTTCTTACATGTTTTTATGATACGAAGGGCTATTTCTCCGCGGTTAGCAATCAAGATTTTCTTCAAGTACTCAGCTCCTTTGTCACAATAAAGTCCCTCTTGTTTTTTTTAAAAAACAGGAGGATGGTTAGTTCGGAATCATAATTTTAATTCCTTATCACTAATATTTCTTTACTTTTACAATAATTCCTCTTTAAAATGAAAACGTTTTCTAAATTTGTTAGGAAAAATTTGAGAAAGTGTATTATAATATAGGTAGTGTAAGTAAGAAAAGTGTGTAGGGGGAGCTTAGATGATGACAACCTTAAAGGTAGAGAAATTAAAAATAAACTACAAAACAATAGAAGAGTTTAAAAGATTTAAGGAGTACGGTATTCAGGAACTTTCCATGCTTGAAGACTTACAAGAAAATATTATTGAAAATGATAGTGAATCTCCATTTTATGGAATTTATTTCGGAGAAAAGTTAGTCGCTAGAATGAGTTTATATCGAGTTGATCAAAGATTTGATCAATACTTTGATCCACCTCAAGATTATTTAGAGCTTTGGAAGCTTGAAGTATTAGCTGACTACCAACAAAAAGGATTTGGAAGAGCACTGGTAGAATATGCAAAGAGCTATCAACTGCCTATCAAGACAAATCCACGTGTAAAATCCAAGGAGTTTTGGAGCGCTATGGGCTTTACACCTGTTACGTATGACATGGAAAGAGATTTAGGAGAGAACCCACTTGTTTGGTATCCTAATGGTGTTAAAGAACAGATTAGAGACTAATAGAAATATGATATCAGGAGGACTGCCGAACTATGGGTAGTCCTTCTGCTTATAAATACAGTTGATGTAACTAATAGATTACCAAACCATAAAAACAGCTGCCCAATTTTTGGGCAGCTGTTTTAGTTTAAAGCTAATAGTTTTTAATGTTAATCTGTAGTAACCGATTTTAGTGCTAAGAACATCATTCTTCGATTATGTTAGCATTCCTAAATTATTATTCTACTCGTTCTAGACTACCGTTTCTCTCCATTTGAAACCTTACCTTACCTTCATCTTCATCTTGTAGCATCATCATTTTTCGTGCCCGATCCATAATACCGATTAGGGCCTTATAATCCTCTTTTACTAACTCTAACTGATGTTCCACATCTCTTTTTTCTTTAAATAAACTATTGTTTTCTGCTTCTAGCTTTGCAAGCTTCGTTTGTAGTACCTGGTTTTGTTTCTTAAGAGATTGTTGCTCATCCTCAGTTTGCTCATAATTTTGTAAGTATTGGATTACATCTGATAATGATAAGGATTGATCAGTTTTGTTATTTTCTTGGGTTACATTGATATCAGCTGGTGTTGTTTTAGCAAGAGCTCCATCCTTCTTAAGCTCTTTGCGCTGTTTTTTGGCAAGCTCAATCGCTTGCTTATATTGCTTTCTAACAAACGAATTCCAGCGAAACCCGCAGGCTGCTGATGTACGTGATAGCTTTCTACCCACTTCCTCAAAAGCTGTTAATTGAGTTCCACCTTCACGAATATAACGTAATACTACTTCTGATAAAAATAAATCCTCATCTTGAGTCCATGCATCTTGACGGACAGTAGTCATACAAATCCCCCCTAGTCACTTTTTAATTCATACATATGCGACTAGTAGAAAAGATAGACATAGAATAGTGCTGGCTTTATTAATTTTCTATCGTAAACTCAATTTTTTTCTTTTGATAAAAAACGATTTACTGCTTCATGATGTGCAGGAAGCGCCCACAGCTTTGAGCATTGCTCTATTTCTTTTATGACTCGCTGTTTCAATTGGGTAGTCTCCCATTTTCTAATTACCATTTCCTTATAAGCAGCTAGAACGAGAGAATCACTATTTCTTACCAAATCTACAACCCACTTAATTCCTGCCTCTCTATGATTATCTTCTTCAATGAGATGTTGAATGAATCCTATTTGTTGTCCATATTCAACACTTGCCATGTTGGCAGAATACAAGAGCTTCGCAGCTTGGTCATATGGCAGTTTCTCAAAAAGATATGATCCTCCACCCCATCCCGTTGTAATCCCTAGTCTTCCTTGAACAAATCCAAACTTAGTGTTTGTTCGGGCAATCCTAAAATCACAAGCAGTTGCTAACTCTAGACCACCGCCAATTGCAATACCATTCATCAGAGCAACTGTAGGCTTTTTCAAAGTCATCAGCTTGAATAGTATTTCTCCCATTTTAGATAGCATAAAATATGCTTCTTCCTCAGTATGTAATTCGTGAAAAACAGATAAGTCCCCACCAGAACAAAAGGCTTGTTCACCTTCACCGGTGATGATCAGTGCTTTAGAAGATATATCAACACTCAACTCCTCAACTATGTTGTTCAATTGATCCATAACATCATAGTCAATCGCGTTTCTTACAGACGGTCTTTGAATCGTTAAGATCACTACTCCACTTTCTGTTTTTTCTACACTAGTTTTTGTCAAAGGGATCTCTTCTTTCCAATAAATTTTCTATTTAAAAATAGGCTCTGTTAAACTTTGTTGTTGATTTTCGTTACAGGACACTCGCGTCCTTCCACTACAATCAAGACTTCTAAAAATCACCATTGTACTTTAACAAATCTAAAAATAAAAAAACCGTACTAAATTTAGTACGGTCTCGGAGTTTATTATTTGTTTACAACATCTTTCCCTTTGTATGTTCCACACTCTTTACATACACGGTGAGCTAATTTCATCTCACCACAGTTAGGGCAAGCCACCATTCCAGGAATTTCTAACTTGAAATGTGTACGGCGCTTTCTCTTTGCAGTTTTAGATGTTCTTCTAAAAGGTACAGCCATTCTTCCCACCTCCTTAAAAAATGAACTATTTCTTACTTATCATCTTTGAAAAATTTTGCTAATCCCGCTAAACGCGGATCAACCTTTTCTGCTTTTTCCAGTTCGGTTATAACTTGCCAATCCTTACCAGACTGTGGAGCACTTTCTTCTTTATTTGGATCTTCTGCAAAAACTTGCATCGGAATTTCAAGAAGTATATTTTGCATGATCACAGAAGTCAAGTCTATAACTTCACCCTCCGGCTCATGAAAATCCTCATCAACCTGATAATCAGCTGGTTGGAGGAGGAAATGCTCTGTTGTTGTAATGTCAAAAGGAAAATCAACATCTACTAACGTTCTTGAACAAGGTAGCACAAGTGTCCCTGTAAGTTGCAAATGAAAGGTTGCTTTATCACTACTAACATCTACCTTACCAGTAACATGTACTGGATAGACGTCTCTAATTTCGTGATTGATTCTTTTCAGTTCGCTTACATCAACCGATTCCTCTATCAAAAGCGGCTTATGTTGATATTTTTTTAACTGATGTACATGCCATTTCACAAATGATCACCTCAAGGCAACAAAGGTAATTATAGCTTTGTATAATAGAATTGTCAATATTTTTTCTTTACACTATACTTAAAATATAGATTGGCTGTTGAGTTGTCCTAAACTCCTAAAAAAAGGCGTCTAAATAAGGGTTCAACATTTAATTCTAAACTATATTTAAATAATGAAAAAATATTTTAAGTCATATTTAGCTATTCTTCACACTTTATCATGTTTTACTTTAATATGCCAATCGCCTTTATTCCTTACTCATTCAATTTGATGAATAGAAGATATATAGGTAAATGTTTGGCTAGAATGATTTTACCACAACTTATAACCATATAAAAGGGGAGGCACATATGAAGGCTGCTGGAGTGATTGTTGAATATAATCCTTTTCATAATGGACATTTATATCATTTACAACAAACCCGTAAGGAAACAAAGGCAGATTGTATCGTAGCTGTCATGAGCGGAAACTTTTTACAAAGAGGAGAACCCGCTCTAGTATCTAAATGGACGAGAACAAGAATGGCCTTATTAGCGGGAGTTGATTTAGTTATTGAGCTTCCATATGCTTTTGCTACTCAAAAAGCCGAGATCTTTGCTAATGGCGCCATATCAATTCTTGAGGCACTTGGAGTTGATGAAGTATGCTTTGGTAGTGAATCAGGTGATATTAATTCTTTTTTACAAACGCTGCAGGTTATGCAAACAAGAGTTGATGAGTTTGATACATATGTCCAAGGGTTTGTGAAAGACGGAAATAGTTTCCCTAAATCAGCATCAAAAGCATTTCATGCATTGGAAATTAAGGAAGAAGTAGTTGATCTAAGTCTTCCAAATAATATTTTAGGATATCACTATGTAAAATCCATTCATGATCAACAGGCTAAAATTATTCCAAAAACGATTACTAGAACCGGTTCAAACTACCATGATGAGCATTTTCAATCACCTTCCATTGCAAGTGCAACAAGTATCCGAAAGGCGCTCTTCTCCCCTTCAGGAACTTTGGATGAAATTAAAGATTACATACCAGAAAGTACATATCATCACTTAGTTAGCGATCAATTAGCGTTTCAACATTTTCGTGATTGGGAGAGCTATTTTCAATTATTAAAATATAAGGTACTCTCATCTTCTAGTGCAGAACTAGAATGTATTTATGAAATTGAAGAGGGATTAGAGCATCGGATTATTTCACAAATAAAGAGTGCTGAGAGCTTTCATGCGTTTATGGAGGGACTTAAAACAAAACGGTATACTTGGACAAGGCTTCAACGTGCATGTACGCATCTTTTGACTAATACCTCTAAAAAGGTGATGAAAGACGTATTACAAGAAAAGAAAGCCCATTATATAAGATTATTAGGTATGAGTGAAAAGGGTCGTACTTATTTACAAGAAAATAAGAAGAAAGCAACACTACCAATCATTTCAAAGCTTTCAGGTTCTACTAATGCACAGCTAGAATTAGATATAAAAGCTTCTCAAATCTATAATATAGTGGCTGATGAACCCATTAGATCTAACTTGTTACATTCCGAATACGCTACCCCTCCTATTCAATACGACAGCGTAAAACGTGAGTTTAGTCATTAATGCCTACAAAAGGTGCAAGCGCCCCGGCAAATGATGTGACAGGTAAATACGCAACCTCCTGTTGCAACGCCTTCCTGACATGCATCCTCCAGGGCCACAGGCATAGCAAATATTCCTTTAAAGAGAAAAATGGAGTTCTTTCCTTTTACTCTTCAAGTTTATAAAATTCTATCTATCATAAAATATAATAAGGAAGAGCCTCTATGGCCCTTCCTTATTTTTCATCTAAAGTTTCTAAGAATTCTATAGCGTCCTCTAGCGTATCGATTGGGATAATCTCCATTTCAGTATCTAATTCAGCTGCTGTTTTTACAGCTTCGTTAAAATTAGAATCTATCGCATTCATTTCATTCGGAGCAAGAAAATAATCAGCTCCTGCTTTATCTGCAGCGACTACCTTATGTTTGATTCCTCCTATCGGTCCTACAACACCTTCATAATTAATCGTTCCTGTACCGGCTATTTTATAGCCCTTTGTTAGGTCCCCTTCCAAAAGCTGGTTATATATCTCTAAAGTAAACATTAAACCCGCTGAAGGACCGCCAACAGTATCAGTATTTATCTTAATCTTTGGCTCTACCTCAATTTCACGGTCTGTTACTAAAGAAATGCCTACCCCGAATTTTGACGGATCCGTTGGGAATGGGCTAATTTTAACCACTTTATTCAGGACTGTTCCTTCACGTTCAATAGATAACTGAATTTGGTCTCCTTGGGTAAGGCTCCCCACGTATTCGATAAACTCCTCTGAATTTAGTATGGGTTTACCTTCCACCTCAAAAATTCGATCTCCCACTTCTAGCTTATCTCTTGCATCCATTCCTTCAATAACACTCATTACAAATACGCCATTATATTGATAATTTACTTTTTTATTTGCTTTTTCATATGCCACTGCAACAGCAACGTTTTGTGACATATCCATCATATGTAGCTGCCTATAAAAGTACTCTTGATCCGTTTCCCCTCTAGACCTCATTTGTTCTGCCGGTATTAAATCATGATAGGGGGCTACTTTTGCCCAAAGGTAGGTAAGGACATTTACTTTCCCCCTACTTACCCCTACTGTCGTCATCATAAATTTCCCTTCTGAGTCATCCCCACCTTCAACCTCAATGATAGGCGGAAGCTCGTACGCATCTCCTGGCATATTTAAATAATAGGGTAGCTTGATAAAATTTAAAAGTAGGATGATCGTACCAGCTATGATAAAAAGGGTGATTCTTTTTTGCTTACTCACCATTTGTCTCCTTCCACTTTTCAATCACTTCTAAAATTGTTGGTAAAAGTAATAATGCTTCCTCTTCCCCCATTTTAATGATTTCTTCTATATTGGTAAATGCTCTAGCACTAAAAATTCCAACTTTCGGCTTAATTGTGATGTCTGAATCATTTACCACATATTTCACAAGTTCATCCTGCATAAGGTCAATGCTTTGCATAATAACATCAAAAATAGATGAAATCTCTTCAACTTTTTTGCCATCATTTACATCAACTGCAATGACGATATCTGCTCCCATCTCCCTTGCAACAGATACAGGTAACCGATCAATGACTCCACCGTCTACTAATAGCCTGTCATCCTTTTTTTCAGGAACCAAAATTCCAGGAATAGAAATGCTAGCTCTGACCGCGTCAGTAACAGAGCCTTCCCGGAAGACCACTCTTTCACCCTTTATTAAATCGGTAGCAACAATCGCTAAAGGAATTTTTAACTCTTCAATATTTTTGCCTTGTGTAAATACTCTAATCAATTCTTTAACCCGATTACCTGCAATAAAACCCATTTTAGGAACGGTAAAGTCAAGGTAGTATTTTCTTTTAAACGCAATTGCTAGATTGTATAACCGATCAATGCTATGCCCTGCTCCATAAAAGCTTCCGATTAATGCTCCCATACTACTTCCTGCAATATAATCTATAGGGATATTATGGTCCAATAGCACTTTAATCACTCCCAGGTGGGCAAATCCGCGAGCACCTCCAGAGCCGAGTGCTAGACCAATCTTAGGTCGTATCAAGCATATCATCTCCAGTTTATTTTTTCATATCCTATTACTCATCATATACATCAGTTGGAAGTGCCTGTACTTATATCACAGACTTTTGTACATGAAATCATATTATTATGGTCTAAATGCGCCCCCTTACAACGTATATTGATACTATTGGTGGACAACTTGATGTCATTTACCACTATTCCTACATTCATACTCAGCTCATCAATCATTTAGAAGTCTTATATAGGAGGCATAACTTTGACATTATCTAGGCTGCAAACAATATTATTAGCTTCATTCATAACATTGATGGCAATCTCATTAATTACATTTCCGAAGGCATCATTTGACGCCTCGTTAGATGGTTTAGATATGTGGTGGAGTATTGTGTTCCCTTCCCTACTACCATTTTTTATCGTATCAGAAATGTTAATTGGATTTGGAGTTGTTAGTTTTTTAGGAGTAATACTTGAACCTATTATGAGACCTTTATTTCGCGTCCCTGGAGTTGGCGGATTTGTTTGGGCAATGGGGATGGCCTCTGGGTTTCCGGCTGGAGCCAAGTTTACTGCAAGACTTCGTCAGGAAAAACAGTTAACCGCAATTGAAGCAGAACGATTAGTGTCATTTACAAATTCCTCAAATCCTCTGTTTATTTTCGGAGCAGTTGCAGTTGGATTTTTCGGGAATCCTCAAATAGGGATTCTTCTAGCCATTTCACATTACCTTGGGAATGTTTGCGTTGGTTTTATGATGAGGTTTCATGGCAATTCTGACCAAGAGAGTACCGTAGGTGAAGATAGAAAGGGATTCTCTTTGATTGAAGCACTTCGAGTTTTACATAGAACAAGATTGGAAGAGAAGCGCCCCTTAGGTAAAATGCTTGGAGATGCTGTTACATCATCAATCCAAACCTTATTAATGATTGGCGGCTTTATTATTCTTTTTTCTGTATTAAATCGCTTATTATCGTTAGTCCATTTTACAGATCTTGTTGGTATTTTTCTATCTTTTATCCTACAAACCTTTCATCTCTCTACAGAGCTCAGCGTACCTTTAATATCAGGACTGTTTGAAATCACACTCGGAAGTGATTTGACTAGTGATGCAAATGCAGGTTTATTGGAGAAGGTTGTGATTGTCAGCTTTATTCTAGCTTTCTGTGGCTTCTCTGTACAGGCACAGGTTGCAAGTATATTATCAGAGACTGATATTCGTTTTAAACCTTTTTTTATCGCAAGAATTTTTCACGGCTTTTTTGCTAGTATCTTTGCATTCATTCTGTGGAAACCACTTTATGTTAATTTACAAGCATCTGGTGAAGGAACAGTTCCAGTCATGAAATGGTTTGAGCATTCAGCATCCTATGGCAATACGTTTTGGACAAATATGATTGATTACGGTCCACTATTTACACTACTCTCACTTTGCATTTATATCGTAATTATTGCAAGGAGAGGCGTGGCCCGATAAGGAAAGCGCAAGCGCCCTGGAAGAGGAAGACAGGCTAAGACCCAACGTCCTGTTGCAACGCCTGTCTGACCTGCATCCTGCAGGCCTCCGACAAGCAAATGTTCCTTCGAGAAAAAAAGGGTGGTTTTTCCCTTTTATTCTCGAAGGAACATTTGACCTAGGAAAAAGTAAACTTCCTTTTTCCCTCGAGGTAGGATGAAATTGCAAAGATCATCGCAATTTCATCTTGGCTGGGCGCTGGAGCTAGACACAAACCCTAAGTAAAAAATTTTATATTCTTTATCTCGCAAAAAAACTGCACCCACATTGTGTGGGATGCAGTTTTTTAGAGTTCGGTAAATTTCTTTTTTAGCTCTCGGTCCACAGCAGCTGGTACGAGATCTGAGATATTCCCCTTGTATTTGGCAGCTTCCTTTACAATCGAAGAACTCAAGAATGAATATTGACTGTTTGTCATCATGAATAAGGTTTCGATGTCCTCATTTAACTTCCTATTCATTGCAGTTATTTGCATTTCATATTCAAAATCTGAAACTGCACGAAGTCCTCTTAACACAACTTTTGCATTTTTACTTGCTGCGTAATCAATTAGTAATCCTTTGAATGAGTCAACTTCTACATTAGGAAGATCCTGTGTTACTTCTCTAAGAAGCTCCAATCGCTCTTCTACAGAGAATAAAGGCTGTTTAGATGAGTTATTTAACACACACACATACACCTTTTCAAACACACTAGCTCCCCTCTTGATAATATCTAAGTGTCCTAGTGTAACAGGGTCGAAGCTTCCTGGACAGACTGCTATTTTAGACAAGTTCATTTCCCCCTTCTTCATTCATACGTTCGCTATATTTATAAATCGAGACTGCTGTGATTCCATACTTCTCTGCACGTATTAACTCTAAGTCCCCGATTGAATCTGGCATTTCAACATCAGTAGAATGCTCAACCACTATTCTTCCGCCTTGGTTTAAGAGGCGATTACTATCAATGATAGAGATAAGCGCCTCTAATTTTTGTTTAAAGTAAGGGGGATCTAAGAAAATAAAATCAAAAGTAAGTTCTCTCTTAATTAAGGCTTTTAAAGCCTTTTCTGCTTCATTACGATAGATTTCTACTTGTTCCTTCACTCTGCAGGACTCGACATTTTGTTTAATGGTGTGAATAGCCTTTTGATCAATATCTACAAAAATTACTTTGTCTAAGCCTCTGCTAATAGCCTCAATCCCTAGGCCACCACTTCCGCCAAACAAATCTAAACCAAGTCCACCATCAAAGTAAGGACCAATTATGTTAAAAATAGATTCCTTTACTTTATCTGTTGTAGGTCTAGTTGATTGACCTGGGACCGCCTTTAAAGGGTGTCCCTTACATTTACCCGAAACCACTCTCATTTTATATTCACAACCCTTAGCTTCATCAATTATGTATACATCAAGTATAAACAACATTATCCTAACATATTTGACACAAAAGAAAAACAATTGTAAATAAATAGAGACATTATGTATAGGCACATTTCATTTGGTCATACTTAGTAGTAACAACATCCTTATGCGTGATGTTGTTGCCAACCGCGGAGAAGACTTACGTTTCCCCATAAGTTCTTCCTCCGGTTTCTCCTCTCCCTTTGCCTTCTTACTCTTAAAAGCTTGCTTTTAAGAAATAGAAGGACCCTGCAGAACGAAAAACTGCAGGGTTTTTTTTGTGGTAAGTTTTGTAAGAGAGTGTGTGTATATTCTAAGGATGAAATGGCTTCCTTCTCCTACCTAATTAAAAGTGTATCGTAACGGATGCAACAATTTATTTAACAGAGTTTTGTGTTAACTTTATAGTACTTACATAATACACTCTAATTGATGTATGATTATTTATGATATGGAATAGATTTAGTATGAAAGGAAGAGAATGATGATTCAGCGTTTTATTGAACTAGGTGAGGGATATTCAGATATTTATGAGCTGTTAGAGATCGCCACCTCTAATCAACACAGAATCAAACATTTAGTGGCACTGCATACAACAAAAGATGATAAACAGATGACTTCCTTAGCGGTTGTATTGCATCCAGCGGAAACAGGGAAGTTTCAACCCATTTACATATGTAGAGAAGGAATACCTTTATTTGAGGAAAAGAAAAGTCAACGCCTGGTTCTTTTTGAAACCCTAAGTAATAGTCTTGAGGTCCCAGTGATTACCTTTAAAATTAAGCCTTCAACTGCATTTGCTGAAAAGGAACTTTATTATCAATATGTAATTGGTATTTTAAGATTGCATCACATAATCCCCCCGCTATCTTAAGAAAAACGTCTAGGCACTATCAGAAAAACACACAATCGGCCTGCTATAGAATAGCAGGCCGATTTGTACTAAATTCCAACTTTATAGTCATATTCCTTTGCTTTATCTGGTTTTGAGTTTTCAAACTCCATTTTTAAGAAAGGTTTGTAAGAAGGTTCTACCGTTTTAACAAAAGGTAATGCTTGCAGCTTCTTTGTAATTTGCTCGGTTTCATCCATATTACAGTATAGAACACAATATTTTAGCCGCTTAGAAACATAATGGATGTTTCCAAACCGACGTAAGTTTTTAATTTGTTTTAAATGGTGCAACCAAACTACGATCCCCTGTCGCTTTTCAAACATCCTTTTATCCCCTTTTATATAAATCTCTGTTAAAATCTAGTCTAGCATGAAATATATTTGACAAGCAATAGAAGTGTGAAATTCTCCTCACGAAAGGAGCCTTACGATGAATCTAGAAATAATTTGGGATGTCTTTCTGGAAACATTAGTACAACATTCAGCCATACAATCTGCCAGAAAGCAAAACTATTCTGGTATTCCTTTTCTATATGTTGAGATTAACGAAGAAACGACACAGAAAGATTTAGAGCAACTTTTAAAAACAGCCTCCGCTCAAGTTATGAAGGGAAAGCGACTTCATGTAGAAACAATTTTTGTCCGACAGGAATCAAGTCTTTATGTATACCGACATCGGTTTTATGTTCCTCAAGAAAAAATGTTCTGCTGTGGGAATATATGTGTAGACTGCATAAGGCTAAAATAATAGCTATAAGCCGGTGGCCTATAGCTATTATCCACAACCGCAGCTCCCGCCAGAGCCACAGCCTCCACTACATGACTTTTGATCAAAAAATGGATTTCCCGTTGGTACTTTTACATATTCAGATACCGCTTGACCTACAAGCACACTTACCTCATCCAACAGCTCCTGTAATTGATTCTCCGCTTTCTTGAATGAGTGAATAGTAGGATGTAGATCAACATCTCTTTTTAAGTGCCTTGTTTCTGTCATGACTTCCTGATAATCAGGATGGTATCTACCAAATCTTTGTACTTCTTCATAGCGTTCTTTTATCTTTACAAATCTCTTTATGAGATCTTGGGCTTCCTGATCATGATTTAGAATATATAAACAGTGACGATAATGCTCAGCCACTTCCGATTCAGTTATCATTCGTCCAAGTAATTCTGCTTCTTCAATAAGTTCAACTCTTTCTAAAGTTGAAAGCATCGCGACACCTCCTACCATTTCTATCATACCACGAAACAGTAAAAGGAGAAAATGAATTAAGTTGGAAACAAAAAGCATAGTCCCCGAATGATAGCAATTGTACCTTTAAGAAATAAGAGGGTCTTTGAACTTTGAAAAAGGAAATTGCCTTCCTAGGCTTGGTGCAGGAGCCGGAAACTATGTAATTCTTGGTACTCTAGCTTTTTGATTTCTAAAAAAGGAAAAATGAACCTTTACTATCATAAGGCTCATTTTTTATTGGATAATTATCTATTCAACAGTAACAGAAAATTCTTCTTCTATTCCGTAGCTAGTTGAATCATTTTGTACAAGTTCAATTTTTAAATTATGTTTTCCACTAGGTAGCCCTTTTACGATAAAAGCAGCCTGGTGAATCTCATCTACCTTTTTACCATTTAGATAGAGATGAATGTATCCTTCTCCATCAACCTTTTTCTTGTCAGGTGCTGAACTAAAATTAAATCCTGGGATGACGACCTCAACATATACGTTTTTATCCTTAACATTATGTCGGACTGTAACGTTTTCTTTGGTGATGGCCGCACTTACAACAACTGCTTCTCCTAAAGAGTTCATTATATGATCAGGTGTTACAGATGCCTCAGGTGGTTTAGGATCATCGGTTCCACAAGCGGTGATTACTAATAGGGATAAAGCAATTAGTATAGGTTTCATCATCATACTCACTCCTTTTCCTACATATTGTTTGCAAGATAGGAGATTTATACACATTTATAAACGAACTACTCATGACTAAATACCATGGAACGATTGTTTACGAAAAAAAGCGAATGATTTAAACTAAATCATTCGCCTTAGTCGTTTTCTCTCATTGCTTGAAACATATTAATCATCATGGATGCCATTTGAAGTTGTTGTGAGAAACCCGCCACTTTATGTGGAATGGTCTTCTTGTAATATTCTTTGGATGATAAATCGAACTCATGGATACTTCTAGGATTTCTAGTTAGCTTCCTATACCAATAAGGCTGCTCTCTTATATATTTTTTATATTCTTCGTTAGATCGAAGTATTTGTACGACTTCCTGTCTCATACGTGAAATCCCCTTTTAATCTTTATTGAAGAAAAAAGGTTGATTTTGTTGGGGAGCTTGGTTGTTAACTTGGTTATCAGATCCGCGGAATTGACTCATAATTTGCTGAATACTTGTAATTGCCTCACCGAAGCTTGAGATATGCTGCTGAACCTGAGTGTAATCCATCCCCTTCACTGCCGATAAAATCGTACTCATAAAATCACTTTTATCCTTTTTCTCCTCTTCTTTACGATCACTGTCTGATTTATACTGGTTCCACACATCATCTTCTTCCCCTAACAAATACCAATCCTCATAAAGCTCTTGCCAGTTTTTTCGCTGTTCCCTTACTTCAGTTACAAGCTTAGGATGTTTTTTCACAAATTGTTTAAACTTTTGAATAGAAGGATGTAGTGTCTTTTTACTCATCATTAGTCACCTCAGTATAGAGCTATCTAAACATATGCCTACACTATAGTGTAAGAAATTTAGTAAAGAAGGTTCGCCCATTTTTGTGCTTGATAAAAATGGATATGGTAAAATATCAGTTATTACAGTACTAAGAGGGAAGGAAAAAAGAAAATGGATCAACAACTACAAAATGATATACATGACTACTTACAAGACGCTAATGAAGAAGAACAACAAGTATTTAAACAGATTGTGGAAGGGTTAAAGCGAAAGCAGGAAGGGGCAAACGGGTCTTATTTAGGCGGTTTACTAAAGGCCAGTAGTACTTTTAAAGAAGAGGAACAACAGCTAGAAATGGTTATTCCTGCAAATCCTATAATCCAAAATTCCCTTAATATTGTTCATGGTGGGATTACAGCAACCCTCATTGACTCAGCAATGGGAACACTAGTACATCGAATATTGGCCGATGACGTTTATGCAGTTACATCAGAAATTAAAATAAACTATGTAGCACCTGGGATTGGAAAGGAATTCAAGTGTATAACCTCTGTCATACACAAGGGGTCAAAAACCATCGTTTGTGAAGGTAAAGTCTTTCGTGACGATGGGGTTCTAATTGCACATTCTACAGCTAGTTTTTTTATCATACCGAGAAAGAATAAGTAGGTATGGTAGCTGCAGTTGTAATTCCTTTACTTTTTTTATACTTTTTAGTCATAACGATTAAAGACCGGAGACAAAAGTATGAAGACTATTTAAACCTTGATACTATAAAAGAAGAAGCTTTTATAAGTGGCAAAGTATTACAAATAGATACCAAAACTAGAGCCTTTGTTGGAAAACATTATGTAAATATCGTGACGATACTATTACATAATAAGGAGCATCAAGCTTATCAAAAAGCAATTAGGACCTCCACAACCTCAATTGAACCACAAGTTTTTACAGAGGGGACGGAAGTCATTTGTTATGGTTATTGGGAAAAAGATGTGTTTATTTTTAATCGATTTCGAGTAAAGGCTTAGCAAATTTCCAGCACATTTGTTAAGTCTTTTTTATTTGGTAAAACTTTAGTTTACATTTCCTCTGAGCGGGAGGTAGTTGGACATGTAGGTCTCAACCCCACTCGGATAACACCCGTTTATAAAAAAAAATCCAAAATAACATGTGTTATTTTGGATCCCAAGTACTAATAAAATTTTGGGTGTAATACTTTTCATATACTCCTACTCCTAGGTGCGTAAACTTTTCATTTAGGAGAGTTTCTCGGTGACCTTTACTATTTAGCCACCCCTCAACTGCAGCAATCCCGTCAACATACTTGGCAGCTATATTTTCTCCTGCTAAATGGTACTTAATTTCTCCTGCTTCTAGTCGATCTGCTAACCCACCCTTTGTAGGTGAATCATGAGAAAAATAACTATTTTCCATCATGTCCATACTATGTAAAAGGGCAACCTGTGAGGTTTCTTCATGCCACTTAACAAGGTTCAGGTCATATCTTTTTCTAATCATATTGGTGATATCAATAATCTGTTGTGCACTCCCTTTTTCAATAGCAAGCCATTCCTCTTTTGATAGCTCTCTGGAATCTAACAGTTCTCCTCTGTATACAAGCTCATAAGGTCTCTGTTTTACTAATGTAATAGCATCTAAATAACGGATGCTAGAAAGTTTGTTTGTAAATTGATCAATATATAACTGTGCCCATACATTCCCTAATTGAATTAATGGTCTAACGTGCTGCTCCTCTTCAGATAATTCAAAGCGATACGTATTATCTGCTACCCTAAAAGAATGATTGTCTGAGACAGGGAATTTCTTTACAATTTCATCATACGGCTGTCCTATATAAAAAGGATCAATATTTAAATCATCCCCAATGCCGTAAACCGTTACCACTTTATTTTCTAGTACCCCTACTTGAATATAAGAATGCTCATTTTGTTTATAAATCCACCAAACATACTCATAGGATGAAGGATCGATTCGGTGTGGATCTCCCCATTTTTGTTTTATTTCATCACCTGACAAGCCAATAAGAGTATGCATTCCTGTATATTCAACCGATGCTTCCGGTAACGTACTAGTTTTAATGGGGTTGGTAACTTCTTCTGTAGCAGTTTCCTGTACAATTACCGTTTGTTCTCGACCCTCTTTACTAGAGTTCCATTGAGAATATAGTGAAATAAAAGAAATAAATAATAACACAGATAGAATAAGGCTAACTCTTCCCAATTGTCCCCTCTCCTTCCGTTTCCTTTTTCACATTATATTAATCAAATCTATAAATATTCTTAAAAACTCTTCTAAATGGTAGATTTATTATAGTATTTTATTTGGATTTCACTAGAGTGAAGTAAGGCTGTCTGAAGTCGTTACAAAAAACAGGAAAATGGGTCTCATACTAACTCTCCACGGAGGAAAATAAATTTGAGAAATTGTTTAGTAAAAAAGAAGCACCAAATTGGTGCTCCTTTTTTAATGGGTAGGATGAGCAGGCTCTGAGATCTCAGATAATGCATGACCGGCACGTTCATCAGACATTTGATTTACAGCAAGGTCGCCTAAAGCCACTATACCGACAAGATGTCCATTGTCCACAACAGGAAGTCTTCTGATTTGTTTTTCAGCCATTATTCTTGTGGCTTCTTCAAGAGTAGTTTCAGGCTTAACAGTTGTTAGATCAGAGCTCATAACTCCTGTTACCTCAAACGATCCTGAACGCTTTTCAGCATATCCTCTAATTACTAAATCACGGTCGGTAATCATTCCGATTAACTTCTCATCTTCACAAATAGGAATTGCTCCTACATTTAAATCCTTCATTTTTACCGCGACTTCATATACATTGTCTAATGGAGTACAATATTCAACATTTGTAGTCATGACATCACGTACAGTTTGCATAATAATGCCCCCTCATCAATTGTAAACTAACGCATAACCAGCTTAACTGAGCTACGCATGGATTAGTATGAACGAAACTGTTGATTGGCATTCACCGTGAGTATTTCCAACTTGTAACTTCTATACTCAGTAAGCATTTTTTTATAAATATCTGTCATAATAAGCACTATAAACATCTCAAAAAAGAGAATGATACACTCTAATTATCAAAAGCGTCATAAAATCGTCAATGAAAAAACGATGTAATACATTGCATGTTATCGTTTTTAATTATATTATAAGTTTGGATAGTTTTTGAGGAGGGATACATACAATGAAGTTTGAAAATACAGGAATTGAAGATGTTGTTGTAGAATTAAACATGCTTGATGATGCAATGGATGAGGTTGGATTTGTCCGAGCTGGTCAATGGGATTACGAACGTGTTACTTACGATTATAAGATCGAAGTATTAGAAGCACAAGAAGTGTATTACCTACGTGTTCAAGGTTATACAGTTGAAGGTGATATTGGTAAACACGAAGCAACAATAAAGCTACTTTCCCCACTATTAGGTAAGCATTATTACCCACATGGTGTAGAGTACGGTGAAGGCGAAGTTTTTCCTAAAAATGTACTAGCAAAGAGTCAAGAGCTATTAAAGCGTGTTAGTGAAGAGCTTAAGAAAATCTCATAATCCGCTATACTTAAATTTAACTAAGTAAAAACGCATGATTACTCATGCGTTTTTACTTTTATTTGTTCAACCTTTACATGTACAGAGTTAACTTCAATTCCCGTCATTGATTCAATTTCATATTTTACAGCTGCCTGTATGGCTTTACATGTCTCCACAATATCAGATCCATAATAAAGTGCAACTTTCATTTCTATAGAAATTTCTTCAAATTCACCTTTTTCAATCAAGATTCCTTTTTGTCTTGACTTTTTATTAACAACTCGAATCATCTCATCCTTAAAGTCAGCAACGGTACCTGCAACACCATCTACTTCGACAATAGCTAGTGACGCAATTAGAGCCACGATTTGATCAGCAATATGGACAGTTCCATATGGTAATACCTTAGTGAACATGTAGTTCCCCCCTCATTAGCATCTTCCGTACAGTATATGAAGAAAATGAAAATTGGGCACTAATTTATTGGGATGTTTAGATTATTAACCAAGTTTTAAACTTATCTCTGTTATTATTAAAATAATCATACTATAATTTAATTATCGTGTTTTATAGAAATCACACACATGAGAAAGGGGAACCAAGTTGTCTTATATATTTACAAAACGATTTGCGATTACCGCAATAATAGTCATTATTTTATTGCTTCTATTTTTATTTATTTTGCCGATATCGATTCCTCTTATAGCTGCGTTCATTACAGCACTTTTTTTAGAACCCCTTGTAAAGTCACTCTTTGCTAAATCGAAACTCACAAGGAACACTTCTGTTATTGTGATTTTCTTACTATTTATTTTATTTATTGGTATTTCTAGCTACTTTTTGATAACAAAAGTAGTTGGAGAAGGTATACAATTTGCACAGAATGTCCCTTTTTATGTGAGTGATATAAATAGAGCTTGGTATGATTTAGAAAACAGATTGCAGAATGTTGCGAAAGATATGCCAAAAGAAGTGGTAATAGAAATTACACAGCAAGTGGGCGATTTTCTAGAAGGACTTAGAAATAGTATTACAGATTCTGTAAATATTAATAATGTAAAGCAAATTGTAACCGAAATTCCAAACTACCTAGTCAGTTTAATTGTATATTTAATTGCCTTATTTTTGTTTATGATGGACCTTCCTAGATTAAAAAATAGTGCATTCTCACATATGACCGAAAAAACTGCAGAGAAGGTTCAATTTATGACTTCAAGACTTTCATATGTAGTATTAGGATTTCTAAAGGCACAATTTTTAGTAAGCATCTTAATATTCTTCACGTGCTTAATTGGTTTATTAATGATCGTAGAACCAGAATTAGCCATTGTGATGTCGTTCATTATTTGGATTATTGACTTTATACCATTAATTGGTTCAATTATAATCCTCGGACCCTGGGCCTTATTTCTTCTTTTAACAGGTCAAACGATCATAGGTACTAAAATTGCCATATTAGCTGCAATTCTGCTAATCATTAGACGAACAGTAGAACCAAAGGTTATGGGAACTCAAATAGGTCTTTCCCCTTTATCAACATTGATAGCCATGTATTTAGGTCTAGAGATTTTTGGAATATTAGGCTTTATTATAGGTCCTTTATTGCTTATAGCATTTAATACTGCGCGTGAAGCAGGCGTGATTAAGATAAATTTTAAAATATAACTAACCGAGACTAAGGAGGATTCCTTAGTCTTTTCTATTCGCTAACAGCATGATGTAATTCCCAATAAAGAAACTCTCCATCCTTATCGGTACATTTCATACCTAAACGCTCTAAAAGTCGGATTGCTTTCTGATCATGGGCTTCACATTCTGTTAAAAACGACTGTACACCATGTAATTGCATAAACCAATCCATCATAGCCTCAACCGCTTCAAAAGCTAAGCCATCGTCTCCAAGTTCCTTTACAACATGATAGCTGAACTCGACGACACCATTAAGTGGCTTTCCTTTTATCATAACATCGCCAATAATTTGTTTTTCTTCATACTTAATAATCATCCATATTCCCCAACCGAATTCATCCTGATCGGTTTCTAGCTTCTCAATATAAAAGGGAAGCATCCCTATTAATTGGGTTGATGGCCAGCCATTAGGAATCTTAATGGGGGACTTTTTTTCAAGCTCTGTTCGGTAAAGCGCAAGTGATTTAGTTAAATCTAATGAACAGGGAACCAGTAATAAACGATCTGTTATAATCTCCAGAACACTCTCCTCCTCACATTCTCTATCTTTGAAGAAGTTCGTTTCTTGTTATATATTCATATCCACATTAAAGATATCAATAAATGCTGTTACAAACTTTTTTAGTGATTAAGCATACAGGTCCAAACCTTATTCATTCATCGGTACTAGAAGCTAACTAAACTTTAATCATTTCTGTACACAAATAAAAAAGGTCATAGAATATCTTATTCTATGACCAACTTTGCATATGACTTAATTCGCGTATTTCATTAAAAACCAAGTATCGCTCTAATCACGGAGGTCGTTTCCCCTCCATGATAAATTACATAAAGAAGTAAATAAACCGTTACACCTGTAATGGCTGTAAAAAACCAAATAATACTTGTAATTGGCCCAATTTTGCGATGCTTTTCGAGCTTGTTTTTATATCCGTAATAAAGTGTTACTAATCCTAAGACAGCACCTATAGTAGCAAGGGTGATATGAAAGATTAAAAAGATTGTATAAAATATCTTTATATCATCCGGTCCACCAAAGGCAGTGTTACCAACAAAAATGGTTCTAGAAGCATAAATAATAAAAAATATAATGGCAAAAACTGCAGCTAATGTCATTACTTTTTTATGTGCCTCAAGCTTACGTTGGGCTATCAATACCCACCCAATGGCAACTGTTATTGCACTTAACACAATAAAAATCGTACTTATAGTAGGCAATATAGGTAAATTCATACTAGCATCCTTTCTTATCACCTTTAAGTTTTATCCTATAACAAATTAATTAACTTGTGGTTTTGTTGCGATTTCCAGTTGATCATTCTCACGTTCTTTTCTAGCCCATTGGAAAAAGATATATCCTAAAATCGATCCATACACAATTTCCTGAACAACTTTCATTATTACTCCACCAAGCTGTTGATCCTCCACTACCGGAAACCAATTAAATAGCTCTGGAGTACTTATTGAAAGGGTTGCAAGCATATCAGCTGGAACACATAATTCAAGTGCAGTTAGCCACAAAGTTGGATCAGTATATGTGCTATATAAAGGTGTACTTGCAAAAATAATAAGTGCACATGCAGGTGTGAGTAATACACCATCAGCGAAGATATATCCAATTTTTTTAATAGGTGTTAGTGACTCCTCTTCAGGTAAAGGATTAACGACTGGCCACCACATTAAAAATGCACCAATAAACAATACTGATGTCGTAATGCTGTGTAAGATCATATCTGTTTTAACCACATCAAAAACTAGTGGAATATGATAGAGTGAAAATAAACCATTAAATAATATTAAAGCGATTAACGGCTTTGTAAAAAAGGAATAGAGCGGTCGAACTCTTTTCAAATTTATAAATTCTCTTAATAATGTTTCAGGTAAACCTAGTAGCATTAAAGGAGGAACTGCTAGATACACAATAGCCATTGCTGTCATATGTGCACTAAACATTAAATGTCCTAGTAAATCAAAGGGTCCACCCTTCATCATATACAGTAGAATCATACTAGACAAAAAGAAAAATTGTTGTTTTCCAGTAACTCTATATTTTTCTTTTCGGATAATATAAAAATACACCCCGATTAAAATAACGATCACTGATAAAAACACGGGGCTCCAAAGAGCTCTAAAGCCAAATATGCTAATATCCAAACTTGCCACCTCCAAAGGGAACAACAATATCATAAATAACATACTCATTATACAATAGTTCATTTTTTAGTAGCAATGAACGTTATGTGAATTATTATAGGTAATATATAGGAAAGGGATGAGCATTCGCTCATCCCTTCTCTTTACCACCAAATAATTGTAACAAATGCAAGTATAGTAATCAGTCCAACTAATAGACCTGAGTATAAGAATAACGCAGGACCTTCATGTCCTTTATGGCTCATATGCATAAAGTAATAAAGCTGGAATATTACCTGAATAACTGCAAGTAATAGAATAAATGGTACTGAAAACCAAGCTGTAAACCCTTCATACCCTACTGCTAAAAACGCAACTAACGTTAGAGCGATCATTAGAGCAAAGGTAATAACTTGGTGTTTCATATCTTGTTTGTTTTTCTTACGGCGATAGGCTAAATCTACATTAGGGTTACCGGATTGTTTCGTAGCCATATGTTTATCCCACCATCCCCATCAAGTATACTACTGTAAAGATGAACACCCAAACAACATCGATAAAGTGCCAATAAAGGCTAGCAATATAGAATTTAGGTGCATTGTACAAGTCTAATCCACGTCTTGAATTACGAACCATTAAAGTAATAATCCAAAGTAATCCAAAAGCTACGTGAGCTCCGTGAAATCCTACTAAAGTATAAAAGGCGGAACCTAGTGCACTACTAGTAAACGTAAACTCATATGCATGCACATAATGATAAAACTCATAAATTTCAAGTAGTAAGAAGGCTAATCCTAGTAAAACAGTGATTGAAAGCCATAGCTGCATCTTTTTGAAATCAAAGTTTTTCATATGATACATTGCATAAACACTGGTTAGTGAACTTGTTAATAGTAACATTGTTGCCAAGAATACGATTGGCATTTCAAAAATATCTTGTGTAGTTGGTCCACCTGCATTAGAGTCTTTTAATGCTAAGTACGTTGCAAATAGCGAAGCGAATAGCACCGTTTCTCCACCAAGGAAAAACCAAAAAGCTAAAAATTTATTTTTCCCTTCAAGGGTCGCTTTTTCGGGCTCAGCAGGGAATGTTTCAGCTGTTAATTTTTCTTCAATATGAGCTCCCATTATGCCTTGACCCCCTTGTCATCGTCTTCTAATTCTTCTTTGTGGATATGGTATCCATGGTCATCAATAACCGAACGTAAGAACATCGATCCTAAAGTGATCAGCATACCACCAATACCCACGATTAATGCAGTAACGTTAGTTTCGTCACCTTGAATGTTTGCATACATGAAACCAAATGCAGCAATTGTTAAACCTACAGACATCACAAACGGTAGAATAGAACCGTTAGGCATGTGAATGTCTCCTAGTGGTTCAGCTGGCGTCATTTCAGTGCGACCTTCCATCTTTTCAACCCAAAGTGCGTCTAATCCACGAACAAGTGGAAGTTGCTTAAAGTTATATTCAGGAGCTGGAGATGAAATAGCCCACTCAAGTGTACGTCCAGTTCCCCATGGATCATTTCCTATTTTGTTACCTTTAGCTACAGTAATGACAACGTTATACAATAATACAAGTGTACCGATTGCCATTCCAATCGCACCAATCGAACTAACTAAGTTACCTAGTTCTAAGTCTTGACCTGGTAGGTAAGTGAATACACGACGAGGCATACCCATTAGTCCTAAGAAATGTTGTATAAAGAATGTTAAATGGAATCCAATTAAGAATGTCCAGAATGTAATTTTACCTAAAGTTTCATTTAGCATTGTTCCAAACATTTTTGGCCACCAGTAATGAAGACCTGCAAATAAACCAAATACTACTCCACCAACAATAACATAATGGAAGTGAGCAACAACAAAGTATGTGTCATGGTATTGATAGTCAGCTGCTGCAGCTGCAAGCATTACCCCTGTTACTCCCCCTAGTAAGAAGGTAGGAATAAAAGCAACAGCATACAACATTGCAACAGTAAAGCGAATTTGTCCACCCCACATAGTTAATAACCAGTTAAAGATTTTAACCCCAGTAGGAACAGCAATCGCCATTGTTGCAACAGCAAAGATTGCGTTTGCAATTGGTCCTAAACCAGTTGTGAACATATGGTGCGCCCAAACCATGAATCCTAAGAATCCAATTAATACCGTAGCGAATACCATTGCAGAATATCCGAACAGACGCTTTTTAGAGAATGTTGCAAAAATCTCAGAGAAAATTCCGAAAGCCGGTAATATTAAGATATATACTTCAGGGTGTCCAAAGATCCAGAATAAGTGCTCCCAGATAATTGTGTTCCCACCAAGTGCTTCGTTAAAGAAATTTGATCCAAATAAGCGATCAAACATCATTAAGAATAAACCAACTGTTAAAGCTGGGAATGCAAAAAGAATTAATGCCGATGTAACAAATGTAGACCATGTGAATAATGGCATACGCATGTAAGTCATACCAGGTGCACGCATATTAATAATGGTAACAAGGAAGTTAATACCTCCAATTAATGTACCTGCCCCAGAAATCTGTAAACCTAGAGTATAGAAATCAATTCCATGCCCTTCGCTTTCCATTGCTAGAGATGCATAGGATGTCCAACCTGCATCTGGTGCTCCACCTAAGAACCAGCTCATGTTCATGAATACTCCACCGAAGAAGAATAACCAAAAACCTAGAGAGTTTAAGAATGGGAATGCAACGTCACGTGCTCCAATTTGTAATGGAACAACAGCATTCATAAAACCGAAAATTAAAGGCATGGCAGCGAAAAAGATCATCGTCGTACCGTGCATTGTTAATATTTCGTTATAAAGTCCTGCACTTACAAAGTCATTATCAGGTATTGCTAGCTGGACACGGATAAATAATGCTTCTAGTCCACCGACTAAGAAGAAGAAGCCTCCAGCGATGAAGTATAGAATGGCAATCTTCTTATGGTCAACTGTTGTTAAATAGTCCCATATCGTAGCGCCAACTGTTTCTTTTCTTAACGTACTCACGATTTTACCTCCTTTTCAAGATGCTAAATTACTCCTCTACGGAAAGTCCAAATAAATATTCTGTTAAAGCATCAATTTCTTCTGTAGTTAATTCACCATACGTACCAGTCATAAGGTTACCTGGCTTATATGTTTCTGGATCTTGTAACCACAACTTTAAGTTCTTTTCGCTATGATCCATAACACCTGCAATACGGGTACGGTCTGCAAAGTTAGATAAGTTAGGTGCTAAACGACTACCTTCATTTCCAACAGCGTGACACCCAATACAGCTAGATTGGAATAACTCTTCTCCAGCTTGAGCTAAGTCAGTATCGACAGTTGGTTCAATATTAGCCATTTTGTCAATCCATTGATCAAATTCTTCTGGAGCAACCGCTCTTACTTTAAAATCCATAAGTGCGTGTGATGGACCACATAGCTCTGCACATTTTCCGTAATAGATTCCTTCTTCGTAAGCATGCAGCCACATCTGATTTACGTTATCAGTATTTGTATCCATCTTACCGCCAATCGTCGGTACCCAGAAAGAGTGCTTTACATCTGCTCCCTTTAGGTTAAAGTAAACACGTTCACCTGTTGGAATTACTAGATCCTGAGAAGTGATTACCTTGTGATCTGGATATTCAAATTCCCACCAATAAAGATAAGCTGTTACATTTACAATTAAAGCATCCTCATCACGAGTTTCTGCCTTCATTGGCGAAACATCTGCCAACTTAAATGTATAAGCTACTGTAGGTACTGCTAAAATGATTAATAATAAAATCGGAATAACAGTCCACATAATCTCTAGCTTATGGTTTCCTTCTACTTGCTCAGGGATCTTGTTTTCATCCCCCTGTTTTGCACGGAAACGGAAGAGAACATAAATAAAAATTACTGTTACAATTAATACAACAAACACCATGATGATCGTACTAATCATCATAAGAGAGAATTGCATTTCCGCCCCTTCTCCTTTAGGCTCTAGCGTCGTTAGAAACGGCTTACCACAACCCGCTAAAAAAAGCGCCATCATCGTTACTAATGAAAATAAGCGCCACTTTAAGTGCCTTTGCTTCATAACGTAGTTAACCCCACTTTCCTTGTAATAATCAAATTTCTTAGTTGGTACGGGTACAACCCGGCCCTGGATTTTCTATATATAATAAAAAAGGAATCCCAATTTCAACTTGCCTAAACCCTCTATGTACCTAATTGGTCGTGAACGGTTTTAAGCAAAAAATATAGAAAAACAGAGGAATAGTTTTGAAAATATAACACTACTCCTGTGTCAACAAAGTAGTTAGTGTTTTACATTTACTACTTTGCTGACACAGGAGCCCACATAAGTGGACCCATTTGTTAAGAGGTCAGCAAAAGAAATTGTCAACTAAACTCTAATAATGTTAGAACAATGTCGCAACAATCATAGATACAAACAGAATGGTCAAGTAATTAAGTGAATATACAAACATCGTTGTTGACCATTTGATATCATCCTTTGATTTATACCCTTTAATACCAAGGTACAGCCACCCTATATTCAGTAACGTTGCAAGTACTAGAAACACAGTACCAAGTGAATACAGGTAAAACGGCAATGGGAATAAGCAAGCGACCCAAAGGACTATTTGTCTTTTTGTCATTTCAAATCCGTGTACTACCGGAAGCATTGGAATACCAGCCGCTCTATATTCTTCACATCTCTTCATTGCTAATGCTAAGAAGTGTGGAGGCTGCCATATGAACATAATCAAAAATAATATCCACGCAACCATATGAAGATTAGCATCAACAGCCGCCCATCCAATTAATGGAGGAACAGCACCAGAAATACTCCCGATTACCGTATTAATTGTATAGTTTCGTTTTGACCACATTGTGTATAACACAACATAAGTAAAAGCACCGATAAGACCAATTACCGCAGCCATTAACGTTGTAAGGGCTAGAACTGCTGTACCCGCTGCAGTTAGAATTAAACCTATCCATAATACATGTTTAGCAGTAAACCTTCCGGTAACAGTCGGTCTAGTTTTAGTTCGTTCCATTAAATGATCAATGTCACGGTCAATATAATTATTTAAGCTACACGAACCAGCAATTACTAACGAGGTTCCAAGCAGTGTAAACAGAGTAATGTCCCAATTCTGAAAGAAGCTTGTTCCAGTGAAATGAAACGCTAGCCATAAACCAGTAAAGGCAGTAATTAAATTAGAATTAATAATTCCAACCTTAATTAATGCTTGAAAGTCTTTCCAGATGGATGTTTCAAAAGCACCACTCTGAGGACTTTCATGCTCTATAACATGCGAAGATGCTTGATCTACTGTCCTCGAATTTGCCATTATAAATCCTCCTTTTAAGTAAACACACAGTCATTCCTGACTATTTTTATAATCTGCTTCTATGAAAAGTGCCTACTCTATATTAAACCATAAAACGCATACAAATTGTGAAGGAGATGTGTAACTTTTTTGTCTTTTTTGTGACTTGCTCTAGACGCTTACATCTGAATTATATAAGAAAAATATCTTTTTATCATTATGAAACATTTGGTTGTTTTCATTTTAAACGATTATAGTATACTAAACACTAATTTAAAGAAATTATTTAGCCACATTATATTTCTAGCAAAATCACTAAGAATATTCAACCTTTTTAGTAATAATAATCTATTAAATTCTTTCTCAAACTATTGTTGACAAATAGTTTTGGTTAATATCACATTATTGTCACTTATTTTCCTTTGATATTTCGACATCTTTTTTATATGATTACTATTGTGTGAATTTGTGCGCGTTATTTTATTTTTTCAGAATGAAGGTGGGGCTTTTGAATAAAGGACTTAAATGGTTTGCTATTATAACCACGATTGGGATGTTACTTGTATTGCTAGGCGGTGCACTGGTTACAAAAACTGAATCAGGTGCTGGCTGCGGAGATAGTTGGCCACTCTGTCACGGTGAATTAATTCCAAGTAATATTACATTTGAACTAGTCGTTGAACTTAGCCATCGTTTAGTTTCTGGCTCTGTAGGGTTCTTAGTACTAATCTTATCAATATGGACATGGAAAAAAATTGGTCACCTTCGTGAAACTAAATTTTTATCCATACTTTCCTTCTCATTTTTAGTTATTCAAGCTTTGATTGGAGCTGCTGCTGTTATGTGGGGTCAATCCTCAACGGTATTAGCGCTTCATTTTGGAATCTCTCTTATTTCCTTTGCCGCAGTTCTTCTGTTGACGCTTTTAGTGTTTGAAGCAGATCAAGACCAGAGCAAGACAAGCCCAATAATTGATAAAAGGATTCAATTTCATATTATCGGGCTCATTCTTTACTGCTATGTCGTTGTATATACAGGTGCATTAGTACGACATAAAAATGCAAGTTTAGCCTGCCCTGACTGGCCAATATGTAATTTTAATCAACTAGGTCTTCCTACGCAATTGCATGAATGGATTCAAATGGGACATCGTCTTCTGGCAGGTTTATTATTCATTTGGATCATATACGCTACTTATATCGTGATCCGTCATTATAGTCATCAAACCACTGTAAAATGGAGCTTTATGATTGCAGCAATTCTTGTATCTCTCCAAGTAATAAGTGGTGCATTTATAGTCATCACTAAGCTAGAATTCTTATTTATTGCGTTACTACATGCATTTTTCATCTCTTGTTTGTTCGGTGTTTTAAGCTATCTTGTTTTACTACTCACTAGAAGTAAATACAATCAGAAAGTTAATCAAGAGAGTTCAACTAAGTCTGCACAAATATAAAAAGCGAGGCACATTTGCCTCGCTTTTTTATTTACTTAATTCTATTAAAAGGTCACCTGTCTGCACAGCAGCACCATCAGCTACATAAATCTCCTTAATTGTTCCAGAGAACGTTGCTTGAACAGTCGTCTCCATCTTCATTGCTTCAGAAATAAGTAAGTGGTCGCCCTTCTCAACTTTTTCACCCTTTTTCACAAGAACTTTCACAACCGTTCCAGGCATTGAAGCCGCAATATGATTGGGGTTAGTTCGATCAGCCTTGATGTTAGTCGTCACCGTTGACTTAACGTTTTCATCCTTAATAACGATTTCACGTGGCTGGCCATTTAATTCAAAATAGACTACTCGTGTTCCATCTGCTTGTGGCTCACCAATAGACACTAACTTCACAATTAACGTCTTACCGTGTTCGATCACAACCTCTATTTCTTCACCAAGTCTCATTCCATAGAAGAAGGTTGGCGTATCTAGAACTGAAACATCTCCGTATTCGTCCACTATTTTTTGATAGTCCATGAACACCTTTGGATATAGTGCGTAAGAGATCATTTCATGACTTGTTGTTTGACGATTTAATGTATGAAAAATCGATTCTTTCAATTCATGGAAATGCACAGGCTCTAAAAGCTCACCTGGTCTTACTGTAATCGGTTCTTTACCTTTTAGGATAATACGTTGAAGTTCCTTTGGAAAACCACCATGAGGCTGCCCTAGGTACCCCTCAAAGAGCTCCACTACAGAATCAGGGAAATCTAATAGTTCACCCTTCTCATATATATCATCTTCAGTTAAATCGTTTTGAACCATGTATAAAGCCATGTCCCCTACTACCTTCGACGAAGGTGTTACCTTAACAATGTCACCGAATAGATCATTGACACGACGATACATTACCTTAACTTCGTCCCATCTGTTGCCAAGTCCAACAGCTTTTGCCTGTTGCTGTAAGTTACTATATTGACCACCAGGCATTTCATGCATATACACTTCAGGATGCGGCGCGTTCATACCACTCTCAAAGCTAGAGTAGTACTTCCTTATATCTTCCCAATAATGAGAAAGTTGCTCTAGAGAATGGTTATTTATATCGACATTTCGTTTTGAACCTTCTAGTGCATAGTATAGTGAATTCCCGCTAGGTTGTGAAGTCAAACCTGCCATTGAGCTAACAGCGATGTCTACAATGTCAACGCCTGCCTCAATTGCTTTGGAATAGGTGAAAATTCCATTTCCACTTGTATCATGAGTATGAAGGTGAATTGGAATCGAAACTGCATCCTTCAACGCTGAAACTAGTGAATAAGCAGATTCCGGTTTTAATAAACCAGCCATGTCTTTTATTCCTAAGATATGAGCACCCGCTACCTCTAACTCTTTTGCCATAGAGACATAATAATCTAAATCATACTTAACTCTTGTAGAGTCACCAATATCACCGGTATAACAAATAGCTGCCTCTGCTAGCTTCCCAGAATCTCTAACAGCGTCAATAGTAAGAGTCATACCTTTTACCCAATTCAAGCTATCAAAGATTCGGAATACATCTATACCAGCCTGTGCTGACTTCTCAACAAATTCTTTAATAAGATTGTCTGGATAGTTTTTATAACCAACTGCATTAGAAGAACGAAGCAGCATCTGAAATAAAATATTCGGAACTTTTTCACGTAAGCTGATTAAGCGATCCCAAGGGTCTTCCTTTAAGAATCGATAGGCCACATCAAATGTTGCTCCTCCCCACATCTCTAAAGAGAATAAGTCAGGAAGCAACCTAGCAGTTGGATCAGCAATTGTTAAGAGATCCTTTGTACGAATTCTAGTCGCTAAAAGTGATTGATGTGCATCACGGAATGTAGTATCCGTTAACAATACGTTTTCTTGATCATGGATCCACTTAACAAGTCCATCCGCCCCACGTTCAGTTAATATTTGCTTAGTACCTGATGGGATTGGCTCAGTGATCTTCACTTTTGGAATCCTCGGCTTAGCAAAGACTGGTTTCTTTGCTTTCTCAATTCCTGGGAATCCATTGACTGTTACTGTTCCAATGTATGACAGCATTTTGGTTCCTCGGTCCTTACGATTTGGAAACACAAATAATTCAGGTGTTGTATCGATGAAAGAAGTATCATATTGACCTGAAATGAAGTTCTTATGCTTCATTACATTTTCAAGGAATGCAATATTTGTTTTAATTCCTCTAATTCTGAACTCTCTAAGATTTCTAGTCATTTTTGCAGTTGCTTGCTCAAATGTTAACGCCCATGTTGATAACTTAACTAGAAGTGAATCATAATGAGGTGTAATTACAGCACCTTGGAAACCATTTCCGGCATCAAGACGAACACCAAATCCTCCACCAGTTCGATATGCCATAATCTTTCCTGTGTCTGGCATAAAATTATTTTGTGGATCCTCTGTTGTTACTCGTGACTGAATAGCATAACCATGAGTTTTTATGTCCGCTTGCTGTGGAATTCCAATTTTATTACCATGAATCAGGTGACCCTCAGCAATTAATATTTGTGTTTGAACAATGTCAACGCCTGTAATCATTTCAGTAATTGTATGTTCTACCTGGACACGCGGGTTAACCTCTATAAAATAAAATTCCTGATCCTTCACTAGAAATTCTACAGTTCCTGCATTTATGTAATCTACATTTTTCATTAACTCAACTGCAGCTTCACAAATCTTCATTCTCAGTTCATTTGTTAATGAAACACTTGGTGCTAGTTCGACAACCTTTTGGTGTCTTCTTTGGATTGAGCAATCTCTTTCAAATAGATGTACTATATTTCCTTTAGAGTCTCCTAATATCTGTACCTCAATATGTTTAGGATTCTCAACAAATTTCTCTACATATACTTCACTACTACCAAAAGCAGCCTTAGCCTCTGATGTTGCACGTTCATAGGCTTCCTTAACTCCTGATTCATTTCGGACGATTCTCATCCCACGTCCTCCACCACCAAGGGCAGCTTTAATCATGATGGGATAGCCATGTGTTTTACCAAAACTAACAATTTCAGAAACATCATCGACAGGTCCATCAGTACCTGGGATTACTGGTATGTTTGCAAGTACTGCCTGTTTACGAGCTTTAACTTTATCACCAAACATATCAAGGTGAGTCGAATGAGGTCCAATAAAGATGATTCCTTCTTCTTCACATCTTCTTGCAAAGTGAATATTCTCTGATAAAAATCCATAACCTGGATGAATTGCTTGAACTCCATTTGCTAAAGCAATCTCGATAATTCCTTCAATGTCCAAATAGGCATCAATCGGTTTCTTACCTTCTCCTACTAAATAAGCTTCATCCGCCTTATATCGATGATAAGATCCTGTATCTTCTTTTGAATAAATTGCCACTGTACGAATATCTAATTCAGTACAAGCACGAAATATTCTGATTGCGATTTCTCCACGGTTTGCTACTAATACTTTTTCAATTTTTTTTGTCGTCATGAATTGCGCTCCTTTACTGATATCTGGTCTATTATCTCCCAAAAAGCTCTACATATTATTGAGCCATTCATTCTATGCTGCAATTTCATGTTGTTGTAAGTTTTTTTGTTTTCGATAATTTACGAACATTGAGATATTTACTAAAATCCCCATTGACATCATGAGTGCTAACAGTGAGGATCCACCGTAACTCACAAATGGTAAAGGAACTCCTGTAATTGGTAAAATCCCAGTTAATGCTCCTAAATTTACGAATGCTTGTATACTAATCATACTTGAAACTCCTATTGCTAATAAACTACCAAATGAATCATCACATTTTCTAGCTAATAAGAATCCTTTTAAAACAATAAAAGCTAGAAGTAAAATGACAAACCCAACTCCAAAAATTCCTAATTCCTCAGAAATAACAGCCATAATAAAGTCAGTATGTGCTTCAGGTAAAAACCCTGACTTTTGGATACTATTTCCTAGTCCTAGTCCTGTAACTCCTCCTGAACCTATTGCTATATAAGAGTTGATAAGTTGAAGGCCATCTCCTAGCGGGTCAGCAAAAGGGTTGTATGCTGCACCAAATCGAGATAACTGCTCATCTGATAAGACCTCAAACTTTATAGCAAAAGGAATTAAGATTGCTAGAATTAGTCCCCCTAGACCCAATAGCTTTAAAACATTTTTCATATTCATTCCAGAACATAGCGTCATAACTACTGCAATCATTGCTATTAAGGCAGCTGTTCCTAAATCAGGTTGAAAGAATACTAAGCTAAAGATGATCACCGTAAACGTTAGTGGTGGTAGAACAGCCGTTCCAAAATCGTTAATGTAATTTTGTTTCTTGGAGAAAATAGCTGCTAAGTAAACAATGACTCCTATTTTCACAAATTCCCCAGGCTGTATTTGAACAGGTCCAACTGCCAACCAACTTTGCGCATTTTGCGAGGTTTCACCAAATGCAAAAACCATAATCAAAAGTCCGATACTACCAAATGCAATAATCTTGAATAGCTTAAAGTACAAACGATACGGTACAATCATTGTCATTAAGAATGCAATAGATGCAACGATAAACGAAAATCGCTGTCTTACAAAAAAGTGATCAAATTGGTAGTCATAGCGGGACACAGCAATAATACTACTTGAGCTGTATACCATGATTAGACCAAAAGAACATAATAAAAAAACAGCAACTATAATCGAATAGTCGTACAACTGAAACATTTTTTTCAGCATAATAATCTTCCTTAATTGTTAATAGTTTATTTTATTTTACTATAAATAGAAAACGTTTTGGTGCAAAATTCCTGATAAAAAGAAAAAACCCAACTATTTTGAAAAAACAGTTTGAGTTTCCTAGTGCTTATTTTTTTATTTATTTGTAAATGCATCGTGCAAAAGTGAAAGTTCTTTCTCTAATGTATCAATAAGCTCCTTACCTATCGCATCCTCAACAAGCCCTAGTCTTACAGCAAAATCAATTTCTCTTGATAAACCGAACATTTGTGTATCTAAGACTTCTTCATATAGAGGACACTGAGGCATCGTCAAATTATCCATTTGAACTTTAATAAGCTTTAAGATTTTCTCTGCATCAGCCTTTAATAATTGATATGCTTTTTCGCGATGGTCAATCGCAATCTCTGGCGTCAATAGAATCCCTCCGTTCTACGAGCGATTGCAAACTTGTTCTTAAATCTTATCGTGATATTATAAAAATTGCAAGAAAAAATCGCTAGAAATGCATGATTCATGAAGTCAAATTCACCTTTTAGCTATAATTTGAAATCGGTTACTTTATCCTTAGCTCTCTTATTAGCCAAAACAATTAATTGAAGGTATACTTTACAATAGAAATCATCAATAACTTTAGTTCTTTAGTATAGTTAATTTAAAGTTGTTTTTGATTAAAAACAAGATTAACTGAAGTGAAGCTCAAATAAAAAGAATGGGCACGGAACCACCAAAAACAACTTTCAATCATTGAAATGACGAGAACGCTTGTATGTATCGGAGATGAAGGCTTCAGTCCCTTCCATCTCATTGAAACTAGAAATAAATTATTACTAAACGGTAGAATCTATTAACTTACAATAATTAAAAGGGTGACAAGAATGGAATCAATTATACTGTTAAAAGGCAAGGTTAAATATCCACTTACTATTGATCCAGGTGTTTGGATTTTTGACGATCGAAAAGTAGATCTTAACACATTTTTCGATCAAGAAAAAATCGAGGTTGATGAGCTAGAGGCCTACACTAAGGCTGTATCTGAGCATTGGGATCGTGAAATTAAGGAAGGTGCGGTTGTGCCAACTCCATCAAAAAAACCATCTACTAAAAAATACGAAAAAGAAAAACTACTTTCAGGAACCTTTGCTATTCCGGTCTATTATTTCTTGGATAATGCTATTGTTGATGATCAAGTAACCCAAGTCATCATTAAAACAAGTGACCAAGACCATAGTATGTCTTATGAAGAAGCATATAATGGCTTGTTTGGCTTTTCAAAAGATGGAAAACCATTAATTGAAGATGGCCCTGCCCATTTTTACTATGGCGATGGCTCAAATAAAGACAATCCCATAAAGAATATACATGAGATTATCGTTGAGTAAGTAACTTATTTCCATAGAGATCCCCTTTTAATTTTAGGTGGGGATCTCTTTTTTTATGCTGTTTCCTCAAAGCTAATGTGTCATCACCTAATTATTGGTTCGAACAAAGTGAAGCTTCCATCACTTTATTCCATTACCTAATAACAAAAATTAGGCTTTAAAATTTTAATAATAAACCTATAGTAAGTCCGCAGCCAGTTGAGCAAGCCCTGAGCGTTCTCCCTTAACAAAGCGAACATGTCCACTGATTTTTTGGTCTTTAAAACTCTCTACTACATACGTTAGACCATTGTTATATTCATCTAAATATGGGTGATCAATTTGAGCCGGATCTCCCATTAACACAATTTTACTTCTTTCTCCAACTCGCGTTAATATGGTTTTCACCTCATGCTTAGTTAGGTTTTGAGCCTCATCAATGATAATAAACTGCTCAGGAATACTTCTACCACGGATATAGGTTAATGCCTCTACTTCAATCGATCCCATACCCGCTAGGATTGCATCTAACTCTCCTGGCTTTTTCGTATTAAATAAATACTCGAGATTATCAAATATGGGTTGCATCCACGGCCTTAACTTCTCTTCTTTTTCACCCGGTAAGAATCCTATATCCTTTCCTACTGGAACTATAGGTCTTGCTACCAAGAGTTTTTTGTACATCCCAAGGTCTTCTGTTTGTAGAAGTCCAGCTGCAAGGGCAAGTAACGTCTTACCTGTACCCGCTTTTCCCATCAATGTTACTAATGGAATATCTTCTCTTAAAAGTAATTCTAACCCCATTATTTGCTGAACATTACGAGGTTTTATACCCCAAATCGGGTCATTATTAAAAACAAGCTTTTTGACCTTTTTACATGATGGGTCTACCATTCCTACCGCAGATCCTGAAGAAACAAGTGCATCCTTCATGATGACAAACTGATAGGGATAAAAAGGGTGATTTGCAAGTTCTGAAGTGAATATTTCGCCTTTTTCATAGAAACGATTTAGTAATTCTGATTGAACGTAGACCTCCAGATAACCTGTATAAATATGATCAAACTCAACCACTCTATCACTTAAGAAGTCTTCAGATTGAAGCCCTAATGCATCTGCTTTTACACGGACTAAAACATCCTTACTAACTAAGATTACAGGCCGTCCATTTTCTTTCGTCTCTTCTTCTAGTGAAAGATTTTTGGCTACGGCTAAAATTCGGTTGTCATTCGTTTTCTCGATAAATATTTCTTGAAGTTGATGGAATGACCGATGATTCAATTCAATTCTAAATGAACCACCATTATCTAGTTGCACCTTTTCATGCAACCGACCATTCTCCCTTAACTTATCAATCATTTTTGAAACTTGTCTTGCATTTCTACCAATTTCATCCATGTTTCGTTTTTTTGAATCCACCTCTTCAAGGACTACTGCTGGAATGACAACTTCATTATCTTCAAATGAGAAGATAGACAACGGATCTTGCAATAACACGTTGGTATCGAGTACATAGATTTTACTCAAATTTCCGCCTCCTGACTCCGCTTTTTCTTTGTATATAACGCGCCTTTGGATAGTCATCTCATCTATCCAAAACCGTTATAATCTGCAGTTTGACGATAGCAACCTAGCCTATCGTTTTTTCTAAAAAGGAGTGAAAACTATGTGTTTCAGCAACTTTAAAGCTGGTACACCATTGCTTTAATATATGAGTGTATGAATAAAGATAGAAGAATTATTAAACAATAATAGTAACCGCAAGAAAGTCATACCTAGGAAAAAAGGAGTGAGGACGTATGAAACACACAATATATATGCTTTTAATTATTTTATTCGTAGTTATAGCAGGTTGTGCAAATAACAATGATGCTGGTGAAAATAACAAGGATCAGCAATCAGCCATTCACGTTAAAAATCAAGTAAAAGATCATGAAAAAGAGCGTGATGCCGGAGCTATAGCAGAAAAATTAGTAGAACTCGCATCTAGTGTGCCAAATGTTAATGATGCGACAGCACTAGTAGTTGGCAATGTTGCCGTTGTAGGTATTGATGTTAATTCAAAAATCGACCGGTCCCGAGTGGGAACCATCAAGTATTCGGTTGCAGAAAGTCTAAAGCATGATCCATATGGAGCAAATGCAATTGTTATTGCGGATCCTGATACAAATGTACGACTTCGAGAAATGGGAAATGAGATTCAACAAGGAAGACCAATTAGCGGAATTATGGATGAGCTATCAGCTATAATAGGGAGATTAATGCCTGAATTGCCTGCAGATATTTTTGAGCATAAAAACGTAGCACCGACTGAATCCAATCAAAATCAACTTCCTGCCGAACAAGAGCAAGAACTTGATAAAGAGCAACAAGATCAATCAAAACACCATATAAAAAATCGTGAAAATCCAAAGGTTCCTCAACACGATTAAAAGCTTAGTATTTTTACTAAGCTTTTTTTATCGCCTTCATTACCTGTAGGTCTAACTTGGTGGCTGCTTCAAGGTCATATGTTTTCTCAAATTTAGGACCATAGGTTATCTTTGAACCATAAAACATGACATCTCTTACTTCTTTAACCTCTAGTTCGACTAAGGCAAGTTTTAACGGGACATCTGCCAGATTTTCTTCTTTTATAAAGGCATTTCCATTGATTGAGTATGTAGTATCCGAGGTAATAAGTGTTAATACTGTTAATGGATTTTGTTTTATATTCTTAACAATTCTTGAACGATTATCAAGTGCAAATCGGATTTGTTCCCGATTCGGAGAGAACACCCATGAGATTGCGTGAACATTAGGCCCACCCGTTTCATAATCAATCGTTGAGATCGTTACAAACCTCTCACGTTGAAGGAAATCAAACAGATCTGTAGTTAAATGTGATTCTACTCGATTTGTCATTAGCCAACCCCCGTTTTTAATGGAAATATAATTACTGTAAAAGCTCTACAATAATTATGCTATACTGTTTACAGAAAGATTTCAACAACCGAGGTGGAGAAATGAGAGTTAAGTGTGTTCTCTGTGATAAAATTGAATCAATAAATGATGAAACGTTAATCGCAAAACGACTGCGAAATCGTCCCATTCATACATATATGTGCCAACCATGCTACGGACGAATCGAAGAAAAAACAAACCAACGTCTAGCAACAGGCAACTTCAGACTATACAGAGAAAAAAAACTAAAAGAAGATTGGTAAACAGAAAAGCGGAAGCGCCCTGGTTAGCTCTGACAAGCAAATGTTCTGAAGAGAAAAAAATGGCGCACTTTCCATTTTATTCTCTTCAGGTTATTTGACTAGAGGAGCTGGGCGCTGGAGCTAGACAAACAGAAAAGCGGAGGCACCCCGTTTAGGCCCGACAAGCAAATAACCCCCTGGCAAAGAAAAGGTGATCTTTCCTTTTATTTGACAGAGGGTTATTTGACCTCGAGGGCCCTGGGCGCTGTAGCTAGACAAATCGAAAAGCGGAAGCGCCCTGGTCAGCTCTGACAAGCAAATGTTCTGAAGAGAAAAAAATGGCGCACTTTCCATTTTATTCTCTTCAGGTTATTTGACTCGAGGAGCTGGGCGCTGCAGCTAGACAAACAGAAAAGCGGAAGCGCCCTCTAGTAAGGCAAGTGTTCTAATAAGTGAAAAAGTCTATCTCCTCAAAATAATAAATGACGACCAATAGTGGTCGTCATTTTTTTATTTTGGGTAATTTATAAATTTTTCTGGCTCTGCTACCATTTGATCAAGCATAACGTCAATGAGTTCAGTTGGGAATTTAGTTGTCTTTCGTTCAGCACCAATTGTGTACAAGACTCTATACATTTCCTCGTCCTTTTCAACCACTATATCCTTTAACTCATGATCAACTGTCAACAGTTCATAGAAAAATGCCGCTGTTTCCTGGGCGGCGAGATCATCTTTTCTAACATCAGCTACAACTTTAATGGTTAACCAATTATAAAGAGCATCTTGTAATGAATTCATGCACTACTTCCTTCTTTTTTCGATTGATTCAGACGGATCTTATAAATAATTAAGACTAATGAAGCAACCATTAACCCCTCAACAACAGGCAAAGCAACTGCTAGGATTGTTAGAAAACTACAACCTAGGCCTAGAAAGAAATAGATGACAATTGTTTTTAGGAGAGGTAATTTCTTTGCGAAACCCAACTTATATACAAGCGCTGATAAAAGGAAAATGGTGATATATAAGAGCCACATTCCGATTTCAGGATTTTGATCAATTTGATATAGTGCTGCAAAAAAAGAAAAGGTGTTTTCCATACTACGGTGCCTCCTTTGCTTATGTAGAAAAGGGGGTCAACTAAAAGTTAACCCCACTTTCTAGCTATATGGTTATTTCCTTATACTTCAGCATACTTCTTTTTCTTAGCTGCTCTTTCACGTTCACTCTTATCAAGTATTTTCTTACGAAGACGAATTGATTGCGGAGTTACTTCACATAGTTCGTCATCATTCAAGTACTCTAAAGATTCTTCTAAAGTCATAAGCTTAGGCTTTTTCATCGTTGTTGTTTGGTCTTTGTTAGCAGAACGCATGTTTGTCATTTGTTTTGCTTTAATAACATTGACTGTTAAATCGTTATCACGATTATTTTCACCAACAATCATACCTTCATAAACATCAGTACCTGGTTCGATAAAGATTGTACCTCTATCTTCTAAAGCTAAGATGCTGTACTGTGTCGATTTTCCTGTTTCTAATGAAACTAGTACGCCGTTACGTCGCCCACCTACTTGACCAGCAAAAAGTGGTTGATAGCTGTCAAAAGTATGATTAAGGATTCCATAACCTCTTGTTAATGTCATGAATTCAGTTCTATAACCAATTAACCCACGAGCAGGTACATTAAATACCATACGTGTTTGGCCACCACCGTTACTTGACATGTCAACTAGTTCACCTTTACGCATTCCAAGAGACTCCATGATAGAACCTGTGTGTTCTTCAGGCACGTCTATTTGAACTCGTTCAATTGGTTCACATTTAACACCATCAATTTCCTTAACAATAACTTCAGGTTTAGATACCTGTAGCTCAAAGCCTTCACGTCTCATATTTTCAATTAGGATAGACAAATGCAACTCACCACGACCAGATACGACCCAAACATCTGGAGAATCTGTATTTTCAACACGTAAGCTTACATCTGTTTCTAATTGCGCCATTAGACGTTCTTCGATTTTTCTAGCTGTTACCCATTTACCTTCACGACCTGCAAAGGGACTATTGTTAACTAAGAAAGTCATCTGAAGCGTTGGCTCGTCAATACGAAGAATTGGTAATGCTTCTTGGTGATCAGTAGGGCAGACTGTTTCCCCTACGTTGATATCTTCCATACCAGATACCGCAACAAGATCACCAGCTTTTGCTTCCTGAATTTCAACTCTCTTTAATCCAATAAAACCAAACATTTTTGTAACACGGAACTTCTTAACAGCTCCATCAAGCTTCATAAGTGAAACTTCTTGACCAACTTTCATCGTACCACGGAAAATACGGCCAATTCCGATACGTCCAACATAATCATTGTAATCAAGCAATGTTACCTGGAATTGCAATGGTTCATTACTGTTATCAACCGGAGCAGGAATATGTTCAATAATTGATTCAAATAATGAGTTCATGTTCTCTTCCTGGTTTGCAGGATCTGGATCAAGGCTTGCTGTACCATTAATTGCAGAAGCATATACGACTGGGAATTCAAGTTGATCCTCTTCTGCACCAAGCTCGATAAATAGGTCGATTACTTCATCAATTACTTCTAACGGTCTTGCCGAAGGCTTGTCAATTTTATTAACGACTACGATCGGAGTTAATTTTTGTTCTAAAGCTTTTTTCAATACGAAACGTGTTTGAGGCATCGTTCCTTCATAAGCATCTACTACAAGTAGAACACCATCAACCATTTTCATGATTCGTTCTACTTCTCCCCCAAAGTCTGCGTGACCAGGAGTATCCATGATGTTAATTCGCTTCTCTTTATATTCAATCGCAGTATTTTTCGCTAAAATAGTGATACCACGTTCTTTTTCAAGGGCATTAGAATCCATCGCTCTCTCTTCTACAAACTCATTTGAGCGGAAAGTTCCTGATTGGTGAAGCAATTTGTCAACCAAAGTTGTTTTCCCATGGTCAACGTGTGCAATAATAGCAATATTACGAATATCGTCACGTAAATTCACGTACTCATCTCCTACTTAATTTAAAATATTTATATCCATATAACACTAAAACACAATTTGGCTTTTTACACAACTTTATTATTATACCACAACGTACCAGTTGTGGTGAAGTTTATCCTATTCATTTACGTAAATCTTTTGTAAACTGTAACTTGGAGGGTTTAAAATGAAGAAAATAAAGATTCCTTTTTTAGTATTTGCATTATTAACAGCTTTTTTCATGATATTAATTGGAATTGCAGTTGCGGAAAGAAGCATTTTAGGAATTTTGGTTGCAATCGCTGGTGTTATTGCGACTTCTGGCTATGCCTTTTCCTATAAGAGTAAATTAAAAAAAAATAGCAACGAATAAAAAAGTGCCTCTCTTTAAAGGCACTTTTTTTTAAGCTTCTATCGGTTTTACAAACAATAAATAGGTTAATTCATCTTCTTTCTCAAGCTTGTATTGTTCGAATTGGCATGATGATAAGAAACTAATCCATTTATTCTGATGAATAGGTACAGCAGCATAGACTACTTTATGACCTTTCCGTTTGAGCTTTTCCGTAATTAATTTCAAAATTGCTTTCCCTATTCCTGCTGATCGGTGAGCAGAATTAACTAATATCGTACCAATCCAAGCCCTGTTATTGGATGGTGCATGTTCAACATAATAAGAAACTCCAACTCTTTGACTACCATTAAGCCAAACATACCAATTCCCTTCTTGATACATCCCTAAATAGGAAGGAACATCTGAAGAAGGACATTCTTCCGTTGCCCATTCAGGACTTGATTTGATTAATTCTTGGAAAAACGCAACGTCTTCACTTGAAAATTTTCTACTCGTTAGCTTCACTCTAAATCCTCTTGTTTTATATAGTTTTCGATAACATGGTCGTGAAGACTTGCATTACAGGCAAAAACTGAGTTTTGTTCTACAAGATTTAACGGTTTACCTTCTATTGTTGTAACTTTTCCTCCAACCTCTTCAATTAAGATTAGCCCTGCTGCAAAATCCCAAGGTGATAGCCTCATCGTAATGTACATATCAAGGCGACCTGCAGCCACATAGGCAAGCTCAATTGCTGCAGACCCGTAGGATCTTGTACCTCGTACTTTTTTAACCAGTGGCGTTAAAATACTGTGGTCAATCCTTTTGTTTTCTGTAACCCAAGTTGTATTGATTCCCACAATTGCTTTTTCAATTTCAACTGTTTCTAACTCCGGAAGTCTTTTTTCATTAAAATAAGCACCTTGTCCTTTAACGGCATGGTATAACTCATCACTAACAACATCATAAATAAGTCCAATTTGACCAATTCCGTCCTCAAAAATCCCAATGGAGATCGCAAAGTTACGTTGCTGATGAACAAAGTTCATTGTCCCATCGATAGGGTCGATAATCCAAACAACACCCTCTAGGGAAGTTACCTGATCACCAAATCCTTCTTCTCCCAATATTCTATGTTCTGGGAAGGTTGAGGTAATTTTGTTTATGAAATATTTTTCAGTTTCCTGGTCCATATTTGTAACAAGATCATTAGGTGTGGATTTTGATTGAATCATTAATTCTGTAGAAAATGACTCTCTTATAAGAGCTCCGGCCTCTCTTATCCACTTTTTTGCGTATGTATTAATGCTAGACCAGTCATTCACAGTGTCCATTCACTAACCCCCTTTACACGTATAGCTAGATTTTATATTAATAAGATTATCGAAATACTCCAGTTAAATGCAAGTCATCTTACTTTTAGACTGTGTTAAACCTTGTTGCTGATTTCGTTTCAGGACACTCGCTTTCCGCGGGCGAGTCCTTGAGCCTCCTCACTCGAAAAGCGGAAGTACCCCGTTTAGCCCCGACAAGCAAATGTTCCTGAACAAAGAAAAGGTGATCTTTCCTTTTTTTGTTCAGGGTTATTTGACCTCGAGGGCTGGGCACTGAAGCTAGACAAGGCATGCGCCTGTGGGGTCTCCCGTGACCCGCTCTCCCCGCACTTGCACAGGATGTGCTGACCTCTAAGTGTGCTACACGTGGCAGCCTTTAGTAGAGGTTCCTTTACACTCGCGTCCTTCCACTTCGATCAACAGTGCAAAAAATCAACACTGTTCTTTAATAAAAGAGGCTACTTTCGTAAGCACTGTTAATATATAAGCAATTCTTACGAAAATAGCTTCACAGAAAAAACGAACCCTTATTACAGGTTCGTGAATATATTATACTTCTAGACGGTTCATCTCTAGTCGAAGTTTCTCTAATTTACGCTTACATTCTGCTTTAAGTTTTGTATCCTTCTCTGTCATTGCATCATAAAGGGTGGCTAATTCATAATCAATTTCTAACCGTAATACAGAAATCCTTCTTTCTGCTTCCGCCTTTTTCAGATGATTCAACACTTGTTTCATGGAACTGCACCCCTTTCCAGTTAATTTCATTTACACACCGTATCAAGCTCATTCTCTACAAAAACTAAATTTTCAGATAGTTAATTTTATATATATTATGTATAGATCCTGTGCTATGCAACTAAAATGTGCTTTAACCCATGTCTATCTTCTACATATTTATTGGATTGGTTTAAATTTTTCACCTTATAAACTGATTATGATATGATGATGAAAAGCAGTAGGTTATAACAGGAGGTTCATCATAATGACTTTTACAGGATTTGTAACAGAAGATTTTCAAACATTTTGCATTGATGGATTAGATCAGAGAATGGAAGCGATTAAAGAGAATATCCAACCGAAATTTAGAGAAATAGGCGGTATTCTTTCTAATGAGCTATCAGTATTAACTGGTAATGAGATGTTTTTACATATAGCTAAACATGCTAGAAGAACTGTTAATCCACCAAAGGACACTTGGTTAGCCATTTGTCACGATAAACGTGGCTATAAGAAGCACCCTCATTTTCAAGTAGGCTTGTTTGATGATCATGTTTTTATTTGGTTGGCTTATATTTATGAGCTTCCCAATAAAGCCGATATGGCGGAAAAATTCCTTAAGCAATCTTCAGATATGTACAAAAAGATTCCAAAGGATTTTGTCATTTCACAGGATCATATGAAAAAAGACTCTTTAGCAATGAATAATCTTTCTGAAAATGAATTTGTTGAAGTGATTAACCGCTTCAAAAACGTAAAGAAAGCAGAATTTTTAGTTGGCAAGCAAATTCCTGCCAACGACCCTTTACTCTCGAACGGTGAAGAATTCCTTGACCTGGTTAAAGAGACGTACGAAACATTGTTGCCAATTTACAAGCTTTCCTTAAGATAATAGCTACAAAAAAAAGAATGCTGATCACACTCAGCATTCTTTTACATTTTCACGATATTTTTTTGCGTTTCTCGAGCTTTTTGGATAGTCCGATAGCATGAATACCCACTTTGATCTTCAAATTGCGCACATAGCTTTTTTTCGTCGGCTTTTCCTGGAACAATTTCTTTGAATTTACGATATGCATTCATTAATACATCTCGCTCAATTCCTTTTTCATTTGCTATTTCAATACAATTGAAAAACTCTACAACCACGACAATTTCATCTGTTTTCCAATCTAAAGAAATGGGATACTGATAACTCATTGTAACCTCCATTTAACTCCATGATTTTCTAATTAGCTCTGCCTCTTCTATTATACGTTTAAACAATTCATCAACGGTAGGAATATCCTTGATTCTTCCCATAACTTGACCTGCCCATGCAAATCCCTCATTTTCAGCACCATCATAGATATATTTCTGATTAGCTTGACCACTAATATAATCCTTCACGGCCTCATAATTCCCATATTTTGATTCAAGCTCTAGGATCTTATTAGTCCATTCATTGGCAATTGCTCTTGCAGGTGCTCCTAATGTCCGTTTAATCACTACTGTATCATTTTCAGTTCCTTTTACAAGACGTTTCTTATAAACGTCACTTGCATGAACACACTCTTGTGTAGCAATAAAGCGAGTACCCATCTCAATCCCCTCGGCTCCCAAGCTCATCGCTGCCATTAATCCACGCCCATCAGCAATTCCTCCTGAGGCTATAACAGGAATACTGACAGAATCAACAACCTGGGGAACTAATACCATTGTCCCTGTATCATGTTTACCTAAATGGCCTCCACCTTCTTGACCCACAACCATTACAGCATCTGCACCCAATTCCTCCGCTTTCTCAGCCTGCCTTCTAGCCGCAACTAATACTAACTTCTTTACATCTACACCTTTGAGCTGTTCAAAAATAGGGGCAGGATTCCCACCTGTCATCGTAATAACAGGAATCCTCTCTTGGATCGCCACATCTAGCATATGTTCAAATGGACGACCGTGCTGACCAATTGCATAATTTACACCAAACGGTCGATCAGTCAATTCTCGAACTTTCCTTATCTCTTCACGTAATTGATCCGGCGTATCTAAAGACATCGCTGTAATCTGTCCTAGGCCACCAGCATTTGAAACCGCTGCAGCTAACTCTGAATAGGCTAGATAGGCTAACCCACCCTGTATAATTGGATATTTAATATGTAATAAACTAGTAACCCGGTTTTCCCATTTCATTATAATCTCCCCCTATATGTAAACTTCTATTTTGATTTACAATATCCTTTATCGTTTTGAGGTTTATTCAGTTATGATTAGGAAAAGGTATAGATAGAGGATATTTTCATAAGGTACGTCATTTTTCTTTCCATAAGAACCTATTTAGTGCTATAATCACTTTTGTTTTATTGAAATCATTTAAAGAGGTGTATGTATTGAACCAAGAAGAAACTCCGTTGTTTACGGGTTTATTAGAACATGCTAAAAAGAATCCTATACAATTTCATATTCCAGGGCATAAAAAGGGAAGCGGTATTGACCCTGAATTTCGCGACTTTATTGGTATGAATGCATTATCAATAGATTTAATAAATATTGGTCCATTAGATGATCTTCATCACCCAAAGGGAATGATAAAGAAAGCGCAAGACCTTGCAGCAAAAGCATTTGGTGCTGATTATACATTCTTTTCCGTACAAGGAACAAGCGGAGCCATTATGACTATGGTTATGTCTGTTTGTGGACCAGGAGATAAAATAATTGTACCCCGTAATGTACATAAATCAGTTATGTCAGCTATTATTTTCTCAGGTGCCACGCCTGTGTTTATCCATCCTGTTATTGACAAGGAATTAGGGATTTCCCATGGGATAACTCCTGATTCTGTTGAAAAAGCATTAGAGCAAAACCCAGAAGCAAAAGGGGTTCTTGTCATTAACCCTACCTATTTTGGAGTTTCAGCAGATTTAAAGAAGATTGTGGAGATTGCCCATTCTTATGATGTTCCTGTATTAGTGGATGAGGCTCATGGTGTACATATTCATTTCCATGATGAACTCCCGCTATCAGCGATGCAAGCAGGAGCAGATATGGCCGCAACTAGTGTTCATAAACTCGGGGGCTCGATGACTCAAAGCTCAATCCTAAATATAAAAGGTGGACTTGTCTCACCCAAAAGAGTTCAATCAATTATTAGTATGCTGACAACGACATCTACATCCTATCTTCTGCTTGCATCTTTGGATGCTGCAAGAAGAAGGCTGGCTACTGAAGGTAAGGAACTTGCAAGTAAAGCTATCGCACTTGCTGAGAAAACAAGAAATGAAATCAACGAAATTGAGCGTCTATATTGTGTTGGAAAAGAAATAGTAGGTACAAATGCTACCCATGATTATGATCCGACAAAATTAACGATTTCTGTTAAGGAATTAGGTGTTACCGGTTACGATGTTGAAAAATGGCTTCGAGAGCAATGGAATATCGAAGTCGAGCTTTCTGATTTATATAATATATTATGTATCATCACACCTGGAGATACTGAAACAGAAACAGGCATCCTCGTAAATGCCCTAAAGGAATTATCTGAAACCTTTAAGCATCTAGGAAAAAAGGAAACTGTTAATGTATTCGTCCCAGATATTCCAGTTCTAGCCTTAACACCTCGAGATGCATTTTATTCTGAAACTGAGGTTGTTCCATTTGCGGAATCAGCTGGAAGAATTATTGCTGAATTTATTATGGTATATCCTCCTGGGATTCCCATTTTCATTCCAGGTGAGATCATCACTGAAGAAAATTTAAGCTATATCAAAAAAAATCAAGACGTTGGTTTACCTGTTCAAGGGCCTGAAGATTTTAACTTAAACCATTTACGCGTAATTAAGGAACATCGGGCGATCCGCTAACAAATAAAGAAGAAGCATGCAGAAATTTCTGCATGCTTTTTTATTAGTCATCATTTATTTTTCTTTATGATCTTTTGAACATGTACAAGTATTGCAAGTAGCATATAAGGTTGTTACTTTCTCTTCATCAAAATGCTCAATTGTCTTTTCACAAGTCTGGCATATGATTACACCCATGTTTTCTCATCCCCTTGTCTTATAATGAAAGCGGTAACAAAACACTCTATAATCATATATTAATATGTCACATTTAAGATGTCAATCATTAATTTGTATAACACATTGGGAGAATTAACATGCATAGTAAGACCCTATTAAAAAGCTTCGATAGTCTCAATTTCTACTCATACTGCGTTTCAAAACTTGCTGACGGGATAGTCTCTTTGAAAAACTCAGCTAAATCTTCTGCTTCTTTAAATGAACGAATTTTAAATGTTTGTTGTAGAGTTTCAATATTTTGAATATCCTGAGGATCAAGAAGAGCGGATCTACCTGTTTGCATGCAGATTGCTAGGGGCTTACCAAAGAACATATTTGTATAAACTAGGCCAAAATCGTACCGAACGTCATCTGTTGTAAATCCTACAAATCTAACTTTAGCGGTTTCATTTTCATCATATAGCCTTTCAAAATAATTCATCCTATTCCTCCTTTATTTAACTATTCAGAATATTATTATAAAACAAATCAACCATTACCACAAGCAAGACAAATTACCCATTTACCTAATAATTAAACGTTCTCCCTGATAATTAGCACAATTTAATTGTAAATGTTTAAATTTGAATGCTAAAATAGGGAAGGTTAGTACTTAATCTTACGTATTCTCTTTAAAATTACTACAAAGCCAATAGTTTAGACTGATATTGCTTTATATAATAAAAGCTATATTCTAAATAAGGTAAAAACATGCTGATAGGAGTGAAGTTAGTTTGAGTCAGAGTGCATACATAAAGCTAGTACCAGCTTCAACCAAGCAGGAAATAACACTTGATGAAGTAAAGGATTTATTTAAATACTATAAGGAAATTACCTCTAAAACAGGCTCTCAAGTTGACTGGCAATACGGAGAAGCAGCCTTCCCATATGACTTAAGAGAAAAAGAAGAAGGTAAGGATCAATGGTTCTATTTAAAATCAGAGGAAAGAGGATACCATATGTTAGTAGTTGGTACAGGCTCTGAAGAGATAGAGGACGAAGATGGAAACAGAAATATTCAACATTATATCCAAGTAGTACTACCTGAAGGCGCTTCATACGGAGATAAAGGAAAAGGAAATGAGTTTTGCAAGTTTCTTGCTAGGAAGTTAGAAGGCGAGTTACATTTATTCAATGGCCGAATCATGTATTATTATAAGAGAAAATAGCTAAAGGTTAGTCTTACTACCCTTGAATACATAATTTCCAATAAATCACAAAAAAAAAAAGATAGCATACCTGCTATCTTTTTTACTATTCAAAGACTGTAGTTAATATTGTAATCACTTCTTCATTACCAAGTCCTTCCCAAAACAACTCATTATATATAAGTAAATCCAAATGCAAATGGTATTCAGTACTATTCTTTAGCACTTCCCCACTTGTCCCACTGTTCCCTACATATCCGATGACTGTTTCGTTTGTAACATTGTCACCAACAGATAAATCTTCTGCGACTCGATCTAAATGTGCAAATCTAGCAAGAATTCCATTCGGATAATACACCCAAACTTGCTTTCCACGTAATTTATCTAATATAAATTCGGGGGTGACTTCAGTATTTGAAGCAATGGATAAATCTTTATTTCTCTCTTCTATTGAAGAGTAACCTCGATAGTCATGATCAATTCTAATAATCTTCCCTTCACCCATGCCATAAACGGGCGTATTGGGATTGATTGCAACATTTGTCCCATACTGATAGAAGTCTAATCCTTCATGTGTCCCATTTCGATAGTTTCGAGGGGCACCTGGGAGGTGAGATCGTATTGTACTTACTTTTGCACCGCTTATCGGATTCTCTAGTACTGAGAGTTGACTGATTATTTCTTCTACACTAGTTGGTCTAGTCGGGGATGCACTTACTGGGATTTCATCCTTCTTCCCACCCATTGAGATTTTCACAGTAGATTTACCTTCTGGTTTTACTACCCATTCTATTTCCTTGTCTAAAAAAGCGATTGAGATATAGGGTTTATTCTCAATAATAGACAAGTGGTTACGTTGTGTAGGTACATACTCTAGATTTTTCTCATATACCGGAACTCCATAAACAAGTCTGTAATGCATTTGGCTTTCTATTAAAGTAAGCACTCTATTTATTTCATCAAATTGATACTTTATATTTCCTTTTTCGGACAGTTCTTCAAGAGAAATATATGATTGATTATTTAGTTTTGTAACATTAAAGGAATAAAAAGGTTCTAATTTGGGCGTTTTCACCTGATGAAATTTACTCTCCTGTTTCTTGGCCTCATCCTCTTTTGCACATCCAGCTACGACTATAAGTAAAACAATTAAAAGAATCATCCATTTCCTCATAGATATGTCCTTTCTTGTTACTAGCTTTAACTGTTTTTCTTATATTCTAACCTCTTTCAAAGCAAGGAAGCAAATCGCTCCCTTGTTGCTCTTGAAAATTTGCCTGTTTTTCTGATGCCGTTGAATTAAAAAGTCCCAAAAATAAAACAAAAAGAAAGCAGAAATCCCCTGCCTTCCTTCCTTTATTTATTTCTAGATGCAGTAGCAATTAAATTCGGATCAATTATTTCATACCCTTTTTCATGTAAGCCTTCGATAATTTCCGGAAGCGCCTGATAAGTCCATTCCCTGTCATGCATAAGTAAGTTAGCTCCATTAGTTAATAAATTCGTATTTACCATAATGTCAGCAAGTGCCTCTTTATTCATATATTCCTTCATAAAATCATAGCCATAAGTCCAGTTCATTAATACCATACCTTCCTGCCTCACGACCTCCCTAGCGTAATCAGTATTAGCTCCAAATGGTGCTCTGAAAAACTTGGGTTTTTCACCTGTAATTTTTTCTATTTCTTCACTTAGTAAAACAATCTCCTCATACTGCTCTTGTTCTGTTAATTTCTTTAAGTTCTTATGATTCCATGTATGATTTCCGATTGGAAAACCTAAATCATAAATTTGTTTTAAAATAGCCTTCTCTTCAGGCGTATCAATAAAATGACCATTAACAAAAAATATAGCTCCAACACCTTTTTCTTTTAGTAACTTTGCTATTTCTAATCCATATTGATCTGGAGCATCATCAAAAGTAAAAAGAACGACTTTATCGTTTGCACCATCAATAGGTTGAACATTCCAGTTTGATTCATTTACTTTATATTGTGGCTCATCAAATGTTTGATTTATAGTTTCACTTTCCGCGTCAATTATTGAATCATCTTTTCCTTCTGTTGATTCATCCTCGTGGTTAGGTTCATGCTCAGATTCCTTATCTATAACTGTAATCTCATTTTCTTTCTCAACTTCAACTTGAGGTGGAATAGATTCCTTTTGCTCAGTTGCTTGGTCAGTTTCGTTAGCACAAGCAGTCATTGTAAAAAGTAGAGTAAATAGCAATATTTTAGAAATTTTCTTCACATACTCTCCTCCAAAAAACATAATATATATTGATTAGCAGGCACATCAGGACAAAAATCAAAATATGGTTTGAAAAACTTTAAGACCCCAACTAAAAACTTGTTGTAATAAGAAGAAGACAGACAATGTACTAAGTGTTATTTTTAGTGAATGCCTTGTATTGTATCCATAAGCGTTAGCAACAAAAAAGGCTAAATAAAGAAATACACAAAACAATAGGATCTTTGCATATATTCGATCTTGTTGTGACAGCATTTCCACTATTAAAAAACAACTATAGATTAAATTTTGCAAACTAATCACAACTAATCCCTTCATTTGAAATTCTCCTAACTTTTTCACATTTATTAGATGTTTATGCAAAAAAGCTGATAGTATTTTTCATTTTTGTAACAAATAAATGACAAGCATAAATTTTACTAGTTAAACATGATACAATATGCCTAACTTTACTTTGTAAATAAAGGGTGAGTGAGCAGCTATATGTATAAAGTGGTCTTCCTTCTATCTAGTTCTTTATTATTATTAACCTCCTGTCAATTTGGAAACAGTGAAAACGACTCAAAGCTTACGTCACTTTTAGAAGCTGACGCCTTATACATATCTAATGAAGAGGATCTTATGCTAGAAAACGAGTATTATAACGCCTTAATTGAGGTCAAAAGGCTCTATCCTGAGGATTTAGAAGAGGTTATTGTCCTCTCTAATGAGGATATAGTGAGTATTGAGAAAGAACTCCTTGTAAAAACATATCCTACCTTATTGTTAATAGATCGGAATGAAATTATCGCTAAAATTGAAGGTCAAAATGAGAAGACAACCATTATTAATAAAATCTCTGACTATATAGAAACCAAATAAAAAATCGCCCTCATAAGAGGACGATTTTTTTCTATTTTACAATATGAATAGGACTACCAATAGCAACTTCAGCTGCTTCCATTGAGATCTCACCTAATGTTGGATGTGCATGAATAGTCATCGCAATATCTTCAGCTGTCATACCTGCTTCAATTGCAAGACCCAGTTCAGCAATCATATCTGATGCATTTGTACCTACGATTTGAGCACCGACTACCAGACCGTCCTCTTTACGAGTTACAAGCTTCAGGAAGCCATCTGCACTATCTAGCGCTAAAGCACGGCCGTTTGCTCCAAATGGGAATTTAGAAGCGTTAACCTCTATTCCTTCGGCCTTAGCTTCATGCTCTTGATATCCGACAGTTGCCATTTCTGGGTCTGTGAAAACAACAGCTGGAATGGCTAGATAATCTATTTGAGCAGGGTGACCACTAATGGCTTCTGCAGCTACTTTACCTTCATAAGAGGCTTTGTGAGCTAAAGGAGGTCCATCAACTATGTCACCAATTGCATAAATATTATTAACAGAAGTTCTGCATTGTTTGTCGATCTTAATAACCCCACGATCTGTTTTTTCAATGCCGACTTGTTCGATTCCTAATTCATCAGTATTTGGCTTACGACCAACTGTTACTAAGCAGTAATCAGCCTCTACTGTCTGCGCTTCACCATTTACTTCAAATGTTACCTTAACACCATTCTCGGTCTCTTCTACACCTTTTGCCATCGCTTTAGTAAAGATTTCAACGCCTTTTTTCTTTAAACGACGCTTCACCACTGCTGACATTTGCTTTTCGAAACCATTTAACAGCTCATCAGCACCTTCAACGATGACAACCTCTGTTCCAAAGTTTGCGTAAGCAGTTCCTAATTCAGTTCCAATATAACCGCCACCAATAACGACCATTTTCTTAGGAATTTCATTAAGGTTAAGAGCACCTGTCGAATCAATAACGCGCTTAGAGAATTTAAAGGTAGGAATTTCGATAGGTCTAGAACCTGTTGCAATGATACAATTATTGAATTTATAAGTTTGTGCCGAATTGTCATCCATAATACGAACCGTATTTTGATCAACAAAGTACGCTTCACCTGATAAGATTTGAATTTTATTTCCTTTTAGTAAACCTTCAACTCCACCAGTTAGCTTTTTGACAATACTACCTTTCCATTCCTGTACCTTAGAGAAATCAACAGTAACATTTTCTGCCTTAATTCCCATATCTTCAGAATGCAAGGCAGTCTCGTAACGATGAGCTGCAGCGATTAATGCCTTTGATGGGATACACCCAACATTTAAGCAAACACCGCCTAAAGTACCTCTATCAACAATAGTTACTTTTTGACCTAATTGTGCAGCTCTAATTGCAGCTACGTAACCACCTGGTCCAGCTCCAATGACAAGAGTATCAAGTTCGATCGGAAAATCTCCAACTACCATTAGATTACGCCTCCATTAAAATTAATTGTGGATCATTCAATAAGCGTTTGATATGATTTAATGCATTTTGTGCAGTTGCCCCATCAATCATACGGTGATCAAAGCTTAATGATAATGCAAGTACTGGTGCAACAACAATCTCACCATTTTGAACGACAGGCTTTTCAGCTATTCTTCCAATACCAAGAATCGCTACCTCTGGATGGTTAATTACAGGTGTAAACCATTGACCTCCAGCAGAACCAATATTTGTTATTGTGCATGAAGCACCCTTCATCTCAGCAGGTGCTAACTTCCCGTCACGAGCTTTTGTTGCTAATTCATTTATCTCATTTGAAATTTCATAAATTGATTTACGATCAGCATTTTTAACTACAGGTACTAGTAAACCTTTTTCAGTATCTGCTGCAATACCAATGTTGAAATAATGCTTGTGAACGATTTCTTCTGTTGCGTCATCCAATGAAGTATTTAACACTGGATACTTTTTAAGTGCAGAAGTTAGCGCCTTAACAACATATGGTAGATATGTTAACTTTATACCTTGGTCAGATGCATGCTGTTTGAACTTCTTGCGATGTGCAACTAGCTCTGTTACATCTACCTCATCCATTAGTGTTACGTGAGGAGCTGTATGCTTAGAGTTAACCATTGCCTTAGCAATCGCCTTACGCATACCACTCATTTTCTCACGAGTTTCTGGGAATTCTCCGGCAGGAATTGGAGTAGCAGCAGACTTTGTCTCACTTACACTTTCAGCAGCAGGCTGTGTCGTCTGTGAATCTTTAGACTCTTGAACTTTAGCTCCGCCTGTTAAGAAAGCATCTATATCAGCTTTAACAACTCTTCCATTTTTACCAGATCCTGCAACTTGACGGATATCCACGTCTTTCTCACGAGCATATTTACGAACTGATGGCATTGCAATTACTCGGCGGTTAGGGTCAGCTGCAGGAGTATCTTCCTTTTTAGCTGAAGGTGCTACTGGAGCTTCCTTAGCTTCCTTTGCAGGTTCTGCCTTTGGTGCCTCAGGCTTTTTCTCTTCTTTCGGGTGATCATCGTGATCATCACCTTTAAACTTAAGGTTCTCATATCCTGGCGCATCAAAAGTAACAATTGTTTGTCCAACAGTTGCTGTATCACCTTCATTTACATTTAGCTCTAGGACTTTTCCTTTAACAGGAGAAGGAATCTCTACAACAGCTTTATCATTTTGCACTTCAGCAAGCACGTCGTCCTCATTTATTTCATCGCCGGGCTTTACAAACCACTTTACGATTTCACCTTCATGAATACCCTCACCGATATCAGGTAATTTAAATTGAAATGACACGGTATATACCTCCTTTTTCAAATGAAGAAATTATAAATCGTAAAGAGAAACCATATTAACACTAGTTTCTCTTCTACTTTTATTGAGATTTTAGAAATTTAAAACTTTCTTTGCAGTTTCAATTACATCCTTATAATTTGGAAGCCAAACGCTCTCCGCTGCAGAGAATGCAAATACAGTATCAGGTGCAGCTACACGTAATACAGGTGCTTCTAAGCTTAATATTGCGCGGTCATTAATTTCTGCTACAACATTAGCTGCAACACCTGCTTGTTTTTGAGCTTCCTGTACAACAATTGCTCTTCCTGTCTTCTCTACAGAAGCAATAATGGTTTCAAGATCTAAAGGTTGGACAGTACGTAAATCGATAACTTCTACAGAATGACCTTCCTTTTCAAGCTCTTCAGCTGCTTTTAATGATTCATGCACCATTGCACCATAAGTGATAATTGATAAGTCAGTTCCTTCACGTTTTACATCAGCTTTACCGATTTCAATTGTATATTCACCCTCAGGAACTTCTCCACGGAATGAACGGTAAAGCTTCATGTGCTCTAGGAAGATAACTGGATCATTGTCTCTAATCGCCGAAATCAGTAGACCTTTTGCATCATAAGGAGTAGAAGGAATAACAACTTTTAATCCTGGTTGTTGAACCATTAACCCTTCTAAACTATCAGCATGTAACTCAGGTGTATGTACACCGCCTCCGAATGGAGAACGAATGGTTACAGGTGAGCTGTAACGTCCACCAGAACGATATCTCATTCTCGCCATCTGACCTGAAATAGAATCCATTACCTCATATACGAAACCAAAGAATTGGATTTCTGGAACTGGTCTGTAACCTTGAAGTGCTAACCCAATTGCAAGACCTCCGATTCCAGACTCTGCAAGTGGTGTATCAAACACACGATCTTCACCAAATTCAGCCTGAAGCCCTTCTGTCGCGCGGAATACGCCTCCGTTAACTCCAACGTCCTCTCCAAATACTAATACATTAGGATCGTTTTTTAACTCCGTGCGTAACGCATCCGTGATTGCTTGAATCATTGTCATTTGCGCCATGGATTATCTCGACTCCTTCTCTTTGTAAATTTCCATTTGCTCTTGTAGATTGTTTGGAAGCTCCTCATACATATTAGAAATAAGGTCTGTTACCTTTTGCTTTGGATATTCATCCGCTTTCGCAATAGCTTCCTTTATATCTTCTTTTTCTTGTTCGATTACTTTATTTTCTTCGTCTTCATTCCAGATACCCTTGTCCTCTAAAAACTTTCTAAAGCGAACAAGTGGATCCTTCTTTTCCCATTCATTATCTAAGTCTTCTGTACGATAACGAGTCGGATCATCACCAGCCATTGTATGTGGACCATAACGATACGTTAGAGTTTCTATTAAAGTAGGACCTTCCCCATTAATCGCACGCTCACGAGCATCCTTTACTGCTGCGTAAACTGCTAATGGATCCATACCGTCAACCTGAATACCTGGGATACCTGCAGCAACTGCCTTTTGTGCAATAGTCTTAGCAGCTGATTGCTTTTCAACAGGAGTAGAAATTGCAAAACGGTTGTTTTGAACGATAAAAATGGCAGGAGCCTTATAGGCACCAGCAAAGTTGATTCCTTCATAGAAATCACCCTGAGAAGCACCACCATCACCCGTATATGTAATAGCAACAGACTTAGCACCACGCTTCTTCATACCAAGTGCAACACCAGCGCACTGAATATATTGTGCCCCGATAATGATTTGTGGAGAAATAACATTTACACCCTCTGGCATCTGATTTCCATGGAAATGTCCTCTAGAAAATAGGAATGCCTGATACAGTGGTAAGCCATGCCAAATAATTTGTGGAACGTCACGATAACCTGGCAGAATGAAATCCTCTTTTTCTAGCGCGAATTGAGAAGCAATTTGAGATGCTTCTTGTCCTGCTGTAGGTGCATAAAACCCTAGGCGTCCTTGACGATTTAAAGATATGGAACGCTGGTCAAGAATTCTTGTGTATACCATTCTTGACATCAAATCTTTTAACTGCTCATCTGATAAGTTAGGCATTGCCTCAGCGTTAACAACCTTGCCCTCTTCATTCAAGATTTGAAACGTTTGGAACTGGTCTGCAATTGCCTCAAACTGCTTCTGTTGATCAAAAGCAGCATTCTTTGTTTTAGCAGCCATTTAAGTCACCCTTCCTCATTTATATTCCATTTAGAATAATGGTAAAAGATAGTTAGTTTACATACAGCCTTAGGATACCCAAAATTCAATTTAGAAAGTCACTATTAGCAATTAATATATCCTTTCCACTTCATATATGGTTGTTAAACCTAATAAGCATTTGTAAACACAATCCTAAATAACATCTGTACTAGTCTAAATCTCTTTTAAACTAATACAATTTCAGTTCATGTTTTCAGTGTACATCAAACCTCATTTTTTAGTCAATGATTGTGTTAACAGTATGTTTAGTAATAAACTATTATGGAAATTTAAAGTACAAAACCAACTCTGTACTAATACAATAAACCTCTCTGTTTCACATATAATAGAACACAGTTTCATTTTCTAAATAAATTATTGAGAATACAAATGGTAGTAGGGTAGTAAAGGTTTGTGGAAGACAAGTGCTAACCACTAATCATTTTATGCACGAAAAAAAGGACTTTAGTTAAAGTCCTTTTTTACTCTGTTTCATAGGTTACTTCCAATCCCGCTGCTTCATAAAATGATTTCTTCTGGTTATTATAATTTTTCGTAATCGTATTAAACGATTCATTCAATTGAATTACTTGTTCATAGCTCTTGTTTATTTCATTAATTTTTTCTTCTAAAGCTTCAAGAGTTAAATCCTCCATTTGAAACATCTCGTAAAGTTCTTTATCTAAAGCAATAGAAGTTGAATAAGCCGTATACAGCTCTTCATACGCTTGATAGCGTTCCTCCATTGTTTGGATTAGTTCATCTGATTCACCTTTTAATTCTTCATCCTCTATTTGCGTAACAAGGTCATTAATTTTATCAAATTCTGACTTTGACTGCTTAATACTTTCATACTCCTGATCAAGCAATTCTTTTCGGTTGTCTACTATTTGGATTGCCTCACCAGATAATTTTTTAATTTGTTCTAGTTCCTTTAAGCCTAGGTCAATGATTTGATTATATAATTCTTTTTCCTTTTGCTCTAAGTTTGTCATGGGTTCCTGTTGCTCTTCAAATTCTGTCTCTAGCTTCACTGCTTGCTCTAAGTGAACATATATTTGCTCCTCTGGCTGTGGACCAGAATTACATCCTGTTAAGAACATGATTAGAAAAATAGAAATTGTGATAATACGCATCAAGTATTTCCCCCTTTACTTTACCAGTTTTCACTATAAAGATTTATAATCAGTTTGACAATAAATACTTCTATGAACAATCTTATGCGCTTGTCCAAACAAATAGTCCTAACCTAAATACGACCACCTTCAACACGATCTGTTTTTTCTAAAATCACTTTCTTTTATAAGCATGTAATTTATGATATGATTTTATCAAAATTAAATATTTTTAGAGCAAGGAGTTGATGATTATCATTACGATGAATGATATTATCAGGGAAGGACATCCCACCTTACGTCAAGTAGCAGAAGAGGTTCCCTTACCTGCATCAGATGAGGATAAAAAAACATTAAAAGAAATGATCGAGTTTGTTATAAATAGTCAGAATCCTGAACTTGCAGCAAAGTATCAACTACGAGCAGGGATTGGTATCGCCGCCCCTCAGATCAATGTCTTGAAACGAATGATTGCTATTCATGTGACAGACGAAAAAGATCACTTACATAGCTATGCCCTTTTTAACCCTAAAATCGTTAGCCATTCTGTTGAAAAAAGCTTTTTAGACAGTGGTGAAGGATGTTTATCAGTTGACCGAGTAGTTGAAGGTATTGTTCCAAGATACGCTCGCATTACTGTAAAAGCAACCACCTTAGAAGGTGAAGAAGTTAAACTGAGATTAAAAGGAATGCTGTCGATTGTATTTCAACACGAAATCGACCATTTGAATGGCATTATGTTCTATGACCATATTGATAAAGAAGACCCATATAGGCAGCCAGATAATGCCGTAGCGATTGAGCTATAAAACCTTGAGTGAACCTCAAGGTTTTTTTTATTGCTATCTTTCAACTAATCTAATTTAGAAACCACAACCAGTTCTACTAGTATGCAGTTTCACCCACTCAACATCTACTCTTCTCTCCATTAGCCCAAAACAAACCTAGTTGAAAATTGTCCACTCGAAAAACTCTAAATTCCATTAATACCCATGAGAGGAATTGTCTATTTTCTCATATACTACTACTACAATAAACCGTGATTTTCCTGCATCTAGGATGCTGAAAGGAGATAAATATGTTAAAAAAACTTAAGCAGAAATTATTAGAACAATGGAACGATATGCTTCGAAAAAGAACGATTGCATAGTTAAGTGATTTGATAATATTAGATTAAATAGAAAAAACATGAAATAAATAAAGATTTCCTATATAATATAATGAAGTGCTAATGTTCGGTATTTGCATCAGGGCATAATTCAGCATATAATAACTTTTATTGTCATTTACAAAATTTGCTTAGAAATGTTCAAATTGGAGAAAAATCCGTTAAACCCCAATTTAGGTGGGCTTCAATTAGAACATTATATATATTATTAGTAGTTCAAGGAGAGATAGAAATGGTATTCAAAGTTTACTTTCAAGAAAATCGGTTTGAAGTTCCTGTGCGTGAACGTACAAGAACAATTTATGTAGAAGCAAACACTGAACGTGAGGTTCGAGAAAAGTTGTCCGACCGCAATTATAATATCGAATTAGTTCAAAAGGTAACTGGTGCTTTTTTAGAATACGAACAGCAGTCTGAAAATTACAAGATGGAGACGGTATAAATTATGAAGTTTGTTAAGAACGATCAAACTGCTGTATTTGCCCTAGGCGGACTGGGTGAAATCGGCAAAAATACGTATGGCGTACAATTTCAAGATGAAATCATCTTAATTGATGCAGGTATTAAATTCCCAGAGGATGAACTACTTGGAATTGATTATGTTATACCTGATTACAGTTATTTAGTTAAAAATGTTGAGAAGATAAAAGGGTTATTTATTACTCACGGTCATGAGGATCACATTGGGGGGATTCCATACTTACTAAGAGAAATAAATATTCCTGTATATGGCGGAAAACTAGCTCTAGGTTTAATTAAGAACAAACTTGAAGAACACGGTTTATTAAGACAAACAACTTTACATGAGATTCAAGAAGATGACGTGATTAAGTTTCGTAAGACATCCGTAACCTTCTTTAGAACGACACACAGTATTCCAGATTCATATGGAATAGTTGTAAAAACACCACCTGGTCAGATTGTTCATACGGGAGATTTCAAATTTGACTTTACTCCTGTTGGGGAACCGGCAAACCTTACAAAAATGGCAGAAATCGGAAAAGAAGGGGTACTCTGCTTACTATCAGATAGTACAAATAGTGAGGTTCCTAACTTTACCATGTCAGAAAGAAAGGTTGGCGAAAGCATTCACGACATCACTCGAAAAGTGAACGGCAGAATCATTTTCGCTACTTTTGCTTCTAATATTCACCGTCTTCAACAGATGGTTGAAGCTGCCGTTTCAAATGGCAGAAAGGTTGCTGTTTTCGGAAGAAGTATGGAAGCTGCCATAAATATCGGACAAGAATTAGGCTATATTCGCTGTCCAAAGGATACGTTTATTGAACCATCTCAGATTAACAGAATGCCAGCTGATAAAGTTGTGATTCTTTGTACTGGAAGTCAAGGAGAGCCTATGGCAGCCCTTTCGCGGATTGCTAATGGGACTCATCGTCAGATTCAGATTATTCCTGGAGATACAGTCGTTTTCTCTTCTTCTCCAATACCAGGTAATACACTAAGCGTAAGCCGAACAATCAATATGCTGTTCAAAGCTGGAGCAGAAGTAATTCATGGTTCCTTAAATGATATCCACACTTCTGGTCATGGTGGACAAGAAGAACAAAAGTTAATGCTTCGCTTAATTAAGCCAAAATTCTTTATGCCAATTCACGGTGAATATAGAATGCAAAAAATGCATATTAAGCATGCAGTTGATTGCGGTGTTAAAGAAGAAAATTGCTTTATCATGGATAATGGAGAGGTATTAGCTCTTGGTCCTGATGAAGGCAGTGTAGCTGGTAAAATTCCATCTGGTAATGTTTATATTGACGGTAGTGGCATCGGTGATATTGGTAATATCGTTCTCAGAGATCGAAGAATCCTTTCTGAAGAGGGTCTTGTGATTGTGGTAGTTAGCATCAACATGAAGGAATTCAAAATTGCTGCAGGACCTGATTTGATTTCTCGTGGATTTGTTTATATGAGAGAGTCTGGAGATCTAATCAATGATGCTCAGAGTCTCATTAACAAACATTTAAACCGAGTAATGGAACGAAAAACAACACAATGGTCTGAGATTAAAAATGAAATAACAGACACTCTTTCACCTTTCTTATATGAAAAAACCAAACGTAAACCAATGATTCTTCCGATCATCATGGAAGTTTAATAAAAGGCTGCCCTCGTGGTAGCCTTTTTCACTTTACAACGACTTTACATAGTCCCCCCTTCCAATCATGACATCATAAGAAAAAACGAAGGCGGCTGCCTTCGTTTTTTCATTAATCCTCGATTAAATTTTTCTCAAATCGGTTTATATCAGTGTCGGCACCAATGATAATTAGAATATCTCCCTTAATAATCGTCTCAGATGCCTGCGGAGAGACAAGGATATCCTTTCCACGTTTGATGGCAACAATGTTTATTCCGTATTTGGCACGGATATCTAAATCTATAAGTGAGTAACCATCCACATGCTTACTTGCAATAATTTCTACAATACTATGCTCATCTGATAGCTCTAAATAGTCTAATACATTATTTGATACAATATTATGTGCAATTCTTTGTCCCATATCACGTTCTGGGTGAACAATTTGATCTGCACCTATTTTAGTTAAAACCTTTTCATGGTAGTCATTCTGTGCCTTTACAGTGATATGCTTAACTCCTAGTTCTTTTAGAATTAAGGTAGTTAATATACTAGCTTGAATGTTATCACCTATCGCTATAATAACATGATCAAAATTACGAATACCTAAACTTTTTAAAACTACTTCATCTGTTGTGTCTCCTACTACCGCATGTGAGGCAATCGAAGAGTATTCATTTACTTTATCTTCGTCTATATCAATAGCTAAAACATCCATCCCCTGCTGACTCAATGAACGACAAATGCTTCCGCCAAATCTTCCTAATCCGATTACGGCAAATTCCTTTTTCACAAGTTATTCCTCCATAGCACTAATAATTGCGGGTTAAATTTTTCAAGAAAAGCTTACCTTCTGGTTCTTCTTCATTTAAATTGTCTTATTACTAGCCCATAAGCGATAAGAGATAGTAAATGATCATAATCACTGAGATGTATACCTTTTATAAAAACAATCATACCTGAAATTACCGAACTAATAAATAGAATAAATTACATATTTGTTGTTTCTTCTAGGTATATCGATCATTGTTTGTAGTATACGTTTCACCAAGTAATGATATTTATGAACAAAAGAAGGCTCACACCTATAAGTGTAAACCATTAACCAAAAAGTCGGCTCCAAGTATTTGGCCCAACAATTCCATCTATATTTAATCTTTCTCTTCTTTGAAAATTTCTTACGGCTTGATCAGTGATAGGACCGAATATTCCGTCCTCTGAAATATTCAAAGCACGCTGTACTCTCTTCACATCTCTACCTTGTATATAAGGATTGGTTAAGAATATGAGCCTACTATATGGAACTCCACCTGTATCGTTCTGGTCTAACGCTTGCCATGTTCTTGGGCCAACTATGCCATCAGAAACTAATCCCTTACGTCTTTGGTATCTTCTTACTGCCTCAGCGGTAGCTGGGCCAAAAATACCATCAGCAACAGCACCAATCTTTTCCTGAACATCCCTTATATCCTCTCCTCTCATATAAGGAGAAAGCAGTCTTAATGTTCGTCTAGATTCTAATTCATAAAGCCCTCCATCATCAGTATCAACATCTGTAGGAGAAGCTAATTCGATTAATGGAACATCTTGATCATAACGCTTTAGGGCATCTCTTGTCTCTGGACCAACTATGCCATCAACTGATAGGTTTGCTGCTCTTTGAAATCTTTTCACTGCATCCTCTGTTACCTTACCAAATATACCATCTATTACTCCAGGTTTAAAACCTAGGATCTCTAATCGTTCCTGTAAGGCCTTTATATCATCCCCCTGGTCACCGTAACTTAAATAGGTCCTCGTTCTTGGACCACTTGAATACGATACCGACCTGTAAATGGGGAGTTCACCTCGGTCACCTCTTGCAAATAATTCACTTCTAAAGTTACCCATATTAATGGAAGGACAAGGTTTCCATTCATATCCCGGAAACTCTTGATGACCCCATACGTCATCAATATCAACAGTTAAGACATCTAAGAGCGACAACACTAGGTTTTGAGTAGCTGTCTTCTGAGCTTCTGTTAACTGCTGAGTTCTAAAATCCCCAACCATACAAATACCAACTGCTCGGTAATTACTGTTGCCCACATGGTAGCTAACTACCTCTAAGTCATGACAAAGACTAATCGTGCCATCTTTATCAACAACATAATGATAGGCAATTCCCGGCCATTCTAAGGTATTAACATGATATCTTGCAAAGCTCTCAGCACTACCTGAAGTAGTAGCACTATGGTGAATGGCAATGTTTTTTATTGCGGATAAAGATCTTCTTCGATAACGCTTAGAAGGATGGGTTGGTAATGAATTGCGTTTATCTATAATTTCCATAATAATCACCCCACATATATATATGGTTAATAGCCTTAATAGGTGATGTATCTATTATAATTATGTAGATTAAATCTGGTTTTAGAGGCTGTATGCTGAAAAGAGTTTTAGCTCACATACTCATCCTTTCCTCTTACATTCTATCTATAACCTATTTGGTGTAAAAGGAGAAAGGACTTCATTATGAAAAATGAAGTCCTTTCTATTTATCCTGCGCTTAACATGTTGAACTGTGCTTTAACTAGCTTGTAGTATTCACCTTTTACATCCATTAGTTGAGCATGGTTACCTTGTTCAATAATCTCACCATGATCAAGTACAAATATGTTATCTGCTTCACGAATCGTAGAGAGACGATGTGCAATAATGATTGCTGTTCTATTTTGTAGTAATGTTTTAAGTGCATGTTGGATTTTCACTTCAGTTTCAGTATCAATACTCGCAGTAGCTTCATCTAAAATTAAGATTTTGGGATCTGCAAGTAAAGCACGTGCAAAGGAGATTAATTGTCGTTCTCCTACAGATAGGATGTTACCTCTTTCCTCAACCTCTGTTAAGTATCCATTCGAAAGCTTTTCAATGAAAAGATTCGCACCAACTGCCTGAGCAGCCTTCACTACTTCTTCATCAGACGCTTCCGGGTTACCAAAGCGGATATTATCCATAATAGTTCCTGAGAAGATAAATGTGTCTTGTAGGACAACACTTATTTGTGAACGTACACTCTCAAGCGTTACATCCTGTAGGTCTACTCCATCAATTTTTACTGAACCACTAGTTGGATCGTAGAAACGACTCACTAGGTTAGCAATCGTCGTTTTTCCTGAACCTGTGTGGCCAACAAGAGCAACAGTTTGACCTGCCTTCATTTCAAGTGAAATACCTTTTAAAGCTTTTCGCTTTTCATCATAGGCAAATTCTACTGAATCAAACTCAATACGTCCTTTGATGTTCTCTAAACGTTCAGCGTTATCTTTTTCAGCCACATTAGGCTTTTCATCTAGGAACTCAAAAATACGTTCAGATGATGCCATTGCCATTAAAAGCTGATTATAGATTTGACCAATACGTGAAATAGGCTCCCAGAACATCCCTAGATAAAATGCAAAGGATACAAATACCCCAATTGAAATCGTTCCATTTCCGATAAGAGTAGCACCGTACCAAATTAAAATGGCCGTTCCAATCGCATTAGACATTTCTACGAAAGGTCTAAACATGGCATTCTTTTTAGTTGCATCCTGCCATGAATCATGAGTTTCCGTGTTAACCCCATCAAAGAACTCCATGTTTTCTCGCTCTTGTGTAAAAGATTGTGTAACACGAATCCCTTGAATACTTTCGTTAAGATGTGAATTTAATTTAGATTGTTTAATACGAACCATTTGCCATGAACGTCTGATTTTTCTACGTAGACTTGTAGAGATAAAGAACATAATTGGCAGAATAATCATAACTGCAATCGCTAACTCAGGACTCAGTGTAAATAAAATAACAAAAATACCGATTAACATGATTAAATCCATTAACAAGTTAATAACTCCACTTGTGAATAGCTCTTGCAACGAATTAATGTCATTCAATATTCTTACAAGTATGGAACCTGCAGAACGAGAGTCAAAAAATCGATGTGATAGTTGCTGTACATGTGTAAACAAATGCTTTCTCAAGTCATATATAACGTTTTGACCTAATAAGTTAGTCCATCGGATCCTAAAGACATTTCCTACATACGAAATTGAATATAATACGGCTATAATGATGACGAGTGTAACTAGTAGACTCGTATTTTTATTAGCAATCGCATAGTCAAGTGTATACTTACCGATAATAATTGGCACGATTAATCGAACAGCTGTCGATAGAATCATTGCAAATATAGACAGAGGCAGTAGATTTTTCGAATACGGCTTCATATATGAAAATAGTCTAGAAAGTTGCTGCCAATTAAATGGTTTTTCTATTACTTGTTCTGTTGAATAGTGAAATCGGTCTAAATGCTTTTGATTTTGTTTTCTACCCTTCATAAGTTCCCACCTCCTTATTGACCTTGTGTAACAATTTCTCGATCCTTATATTGAATCTCATATATTCTTTGATATGTGCCTTTGTTTTGAAGTAATTCTTCATGAACTCCTCTTTCAACAACTGCTCCGTTTTCAAGAACAATTATTTCATCTGCATGCTTTAGAGAAGATATACGGTGGGCAATAATGAAAGTGGTACGTCCATTCATTACTTCCTTAAATGCTTTTTGAATTTTGAATTCCGTCTCCATATCTACTGCACTAGTAGCATCATCTAATACAAGAATACTAGGATCAATTAAAATAGCACGAGCAATCGCAATTCTTTGCTTTTGACCACCAGATAGACCCATTCCACGTTCACCAAGCATCGTATCATAGCCATCTGGTAATTCCATGATAAAGTCATGTGCTTGTGCACGCTTTGCTGCATCGATAATACGTTCCATCGATACATCAGGATTTCCATATGAAATGTTAGCTTTAATTGTGGACGAGAACAAGAAAGATTCTTGCATGACAAAGCCAATATTTTTCCTAAGTGTACTTAACGAATAATCCTTAATGTCTGTACCATCTACTAGAATCTGACCTTTAGTTGGCTCGTAGAATCTAGTAATAAGTTGGGTGATACTTGTTTTACCACTACCAGTTGCACCAATTAACCCAATAACTTTACCAGGTGTTGCATCAAAGGTCACATCAGAAAGTGCTTCTTCGTCTTCTTCTTTATACTGAAGAGTAACTGATTTAAATTGAACATGCCCTTCGAGTCTTTCCTTTGCGACGGGGTTTTCTTTCTCATGAATTTCATTGTCAGCTTCTAGGATTTCTAGTAATCTCTCACCAGAAGCCTTGGATTGAGAAAATAGATTGATAACGAATCCTAAGTTCATAATCGGCCACATGATATACCAAACTAAACTAAAAAATGCTACCAATTCCCCAGGCTTTACGGACCCATTAATAACTAAATAACCACCGTACGATAATAAAGCTACAACACATACATTTCCGATAAATTCCATTAACGGAAAGTACTTTGCCCATACGTTCGATGTTGTTAAATACTTCTCTCGATAATCACCATTTGAAGAATTAAATTTATCAATTTCGAAAGACTCTCTTGATAAAGACTTGACGGTATTAATTCCACTAATATTTTCTTGGACTTTCGTATTTAAATTACCAAAAGATTTACGAATTCCCCTAAACGCTGGATGAACCCTTTTATCAAATTTGTAGACAACGAAAGCTAAAAAAGGCAAAGCAGCCATTGTAACTAAAGTTAACGGAACTGAGTAATAAAACATAACTGCTAAACTTAGTGTAATTAATAAAGAAAATCGAAGTAATTCCGCAAAACCAAAAGATAAGAAAAAACGGAACCCTTCAACATCTGCAGTTAATCTTGACATTAAATCCCCAGTTTTCGCATTATCGTAATATCGAAACGGAAGAAACTGTAGCTTTTCGTACAAAGCATTTCTTAGACGATAAACGGAACGAATTCCAAACATATCCCCTAAGTACTGATGGAAAAAAGTAGTTACGCCTTTAACTGTCATAATCGCAATGAAGCCTAATGCAATATACGGCACATACTCGTAGTCACCAGCCAAGATCACATCATCAATGGTATATTGAAGTACCATTGGATAGATAACTGTGATTGCTGTTACAAATAGCAAGAAAAAAATAGACCAATAAAAATAACTTACATAAGGCCAATAGAATTGCTTCAGCTTTTTAAAAATCTCCATATTGTTACCCTCCTCAGTCAAACTGAAACAAAAATAGATTAGCTCATAGCAAGTCATAAAATAAGCTAAACTCACTGGCTGCATATTGTTGCATCCAGAACGTTTAACTTAAGCAACTTTAATGCTATGGCTAAACACAAAATTATTCCGTATCATCTTTACGTTCATAAAAAACAGAACATATTTAAAAATATATCGGATTTCGAAGTAAATTTCCAGTATTTTGTGATTTTTTTAAAAACAAATTTTCTAGGACTCTTCATTTAACCCTCTACTAGCAGTATGTTACAATTTTAAAATAGTTAGAAAATAAGTTTAGTTATGTACATATGTGGGTATATAGAGAAAGAACTTATTTTAAGCATTTTTAATTTATTAGGAAGGGTTGTTTATTAGTATGGATTTTTTAAATATGAATACGATTGATTGGGGTGCTCTTTTAGTTGGGGCTGGAACAATCATACTAAAATTAATAGGAATCATTATTATATTTTTACTTGTTAAGGGAATTGGATCCGCCCTTATTAAACGTTCGTTCAGAAGAATTACTGAGCGAGACAACATTTCAATTGGTCGTTCCAAAACATTACAAAGTCTAACACTTAATCTCTTTTCTTATATATTGATGTTTATATTTGTGGTGATGGTATTTGAGATCTTTGAATATGATGCAAAAGCACTAATCGCTGGAGCAGGTGTAGTTGGATTAGCAATTGGTTTTGGTGCACAAGGTCTTGTTAGTGATGTAGTTACAGGATTTTTCTTACTTTTGGAAAAACAAATTGATGTAGATGATTACGTTACTACTGCAGGTTTTTCTGGAATTGTCGAGGCAGTTGGACTTCGAACCACACAAATTAGAGGTTTTGATGGGACACTTCATTATCTTCCAAACAGACAGATTGCAAGCCTAAGTAACCATTCAAGGGGAAATATGAGAGCACTTGTTGATATTGGAATTTCTTATAGTGATGATATCGATTATGCAATCCAAGTCCTTCAGGATGCATGTGATAAGATTGCTGCTGAAGACGAGAGTATAAAGGAAGGCCCAAATGTGTTAGGTGTCCAAACATTAGGTTCATCTGATGTTGTTATTAGAATACTTGCTAAAACTGAAAATATGGCACAATGGGCTGTAGAAAGAAAGCTTCGTAAAGCACTAAAAGAGGCACTAGAGGCTAATGGAATTGAAATTCCGTTTCCACACCAAGTGTTTATCGGTAAATCTCCAGAAACACAAAACTAGGTCAAATATGACCTAGTTTTTTTCATGGTGATATTAATAAAATAGAACAAAAGGCGCAAGCGCCCCGGTTAGCCTCAGGCATAGCGAATGTTCCTACATCAATAAAAGGGTGCTCTTTCCCTTTTCTTGATGTAGGGTTATTTGACCTAGGAAAAAGTGTATTTTCTTTTTCCATCTTGGCTGGGTGCTGAAACCGGATTCAGATGCACTAGCGCAAGTTATCAACAAGTGATAAACTTTTTAATTTCATAAATATTAAAAAAGGAACAGCTACATAGGCTGTTCCATTTACTTATCCACGATTTAATTTTTCTTCAACTTGTTGAGCAATTTCATCTGCTGTCATCCCAGAAGCTTCGATTACAGCTCCTGCAGTAACTGTGTTACTAATTCCCATTACGTTAGAATCTTGTCCAGTTACAATGCAGCAGTCACAGCCTTTTGCATCATTTTCATTACGAAGATCAACAATATCATAGCCTTTTCCTTCTAAAGCCTGTTTCACATCAGTTAATGATTGTTCAATACCAATACGAGCCATTTCCATCCACCTCCTCAAGAGTAATGTGCAACATTTTCTAGAAATTTATTCTAATTAGAAAAAGTTTTTCTAGAGAAGATATAGAGGATATGGGTGTGTAAGGACTAGGCTGTATTAAACCTTGTTGTTGAATTTCGTTACAGGACACTTGCGTCCTTACACTTCAATCAACAGTGCAAAAAATCAATACTGTTCTTTAACACTGCAAAGAAAAAAGACAAATCTTATTTAGAAGTTAAGAATGATCACATTTCCATCTTAAATAATTGGAAACAACTTCAATTGCCACTCCAATTGCTTCTTCATTTGGTGAAAGTTTAGCATGATGTAAGCCATATTCCGACTCTACTCCTAACCAAAACATAAATCCTGGAGTATCCTTGATCATATATCCAAAATCCTCACCTGTCATAGCTGCTTTAGACTCTATAAGTTTGACATTTGTTTGTTGTTCTACATAAGTCATAAACTCTCTTGTCATTTCATGATGGTTATAAACTTGGTGGTACATGCAACCGTAGTCAATGGATGATTTACATGAATAGCCTACCTCAATTCCTCTGACCATTCCTTCAATTCTTTCTTTTACTTTTTTCATGGATTCAGCAGATAAAGTTCTGATGGTTCCCTCAAGTCTTGCTTTTTCGGCGATAATATTTTGGACAGTTCCGCCAGTGATCTTTCCGATTGTAATGACCGCACTGTCAAGTGGATCGACATTTCTTGCAATAATAGATTGCAATTGTGTGACTAACGAGCATGCCGCCACAATCATATCATTTGTATTATGTGGAAATGCAGCATGACCACCTTTCCCAACAAGGTCAATGTATAGCTCAGATGTATTGGCAAACAGTAAGCCCTCCTTCGTTGCAATTGATCCAACGGGAAGTTCCGGCGCAATGTGCAGCGCTAATATAAAGCTAGGTTTCCATGCTTGATAAATATCACTTTGAACCATCGGCTCTGCCCCACCAGGGCCTTCCTCTGCAGGCTGAAACATGAACAAGACATCGTCTGTAATAGGATTATGAACAACTTCAGATAGAATCCCTAGTGCAATACTCATGTGCAGGTCATGTCCACAGGCATGCATATATCCTGTATGAGCTGATGTAAAAGCTAAGTCTGTTTCCTCTGTGATTGGTAATCCGTCTATATCTGCTCGATACCCGATAATCTGACTTGGATTGGTACCTTTCACCTTTGCAAAAATTCCCGTTTTCCAAGTCTTAATCTCAATACGATCTTCAGGTAAGGAGTTTAAATACTGTAATAAAAAGGCTTGAGTTTTTTCTTCTTTATACCCAACTTCCGGTATCTTATGGAGCTCTCTACGAATCTCTATAAAAGGTTGATAAGAATTCATCACTGCTTTTCCCCTTTAATTATTCTCTTTACATTTAAATAAAAGCGCGGAGCATTTTCCGCGCTTGTTAGTCTACTTTATTATAGTTGTCTGAGTTCTTGTTTGATCTCAGTCTTTGATTTTGTTTTCTCATCAATTTCCTTGATCACTTTAGCTGGTGTTCCGGCAACCACTGTATAAGGAGGAACATCCTCAATTACAATCGCACCTGCAGCTACTACTGCACCTTTACCTACTGTAATTCCTTCAAGGATAACTGCATTTGCACCAACTACTACATCATCTTCCACTACTACAGGCTTTGCTGAAGGTGGCTCAATTACTCCTGCAAGAACGGATCCAGCACCAATATGACAGTTCTTTCCGACCGTTGCACGTCCTCCTAACACTACACCCATATCGATCATGGTTCCTTCGCCAACAACTGCACCAATATTAATTAGAGCACCCATCATAATAACGGCATTGTCACCGATTTCTACTTGATCACGGATAATAGCGCCTGGCTCAATTCGAGCTTTGATTCCTTTTAAGTCTAGTAATGGAATCGCTGAGTTACGACGATCATTTTCTACCACATAATCCTCTAGCTGACCACCATAGTTTTCGATGACTGTTTGTAGTTCATTCCACTCACCAAAAAGAACACCTGTATTTCCTGTGATAAATGACTTTGTATTTGCTCCCCAGTCAATTCCTTCTAAGTTTCCTTTTACGTAAACTTTAACGGGAGTTTTCTTTTCGCTTTTTTGGATAAAAGATATAATTTCATTTGCATCCATCATCTTCATTATGTATAGCCTCCTAAATGAATATCACTTTATTTCTTTACTGTATCAAACCAAACTTCAGATGACAAGTGATTAACCCGTCGTACACAAAAGCTTCAAAAGTTTTCATTTAATGATCTTCATAAATGCCTCAACCTGCTTCAGCTCAAAAGCGGATTCATAACCTAATAGCCACGTATCACGTTTTGCAGGTAATCCAGTTTCATCAAATAAAGGAATCTTATAGACAGCAGGATCATCTTCATGAAACGTGATGGATGGAAGGATTGCATAACCGATACCATGAAAAGCCATTTGTTTACATGTTTCGATTTGATCCACTACGATGGTTCGTTTGGGAGGGTGATCAAATTGACGGTGCCACCAGTCCTGGATCTCCTGATAATAGGTTGAATCACTTTTAAACTGAATGAACGGCCGTTCCGTCGATTGAAGCTCATCCAAGCTTTTTATTTCAGTGTCCACTAAATATAGAGTATCTGCTAAAATGTGATGTTTTACACCCTTCCAATCTGGAGTTCCTCTAATAATTCCCACATGGACCTGTCCTTCATATAAATGCTTTAATATTTCACTACTCCAGCCAGTAATGAGGGATATTTTTGCATGCGGATATTTTTGTACAAACTGTTTTAAAACATTTGGTAGCCAATGCTGACCAATAATTGATGCGACAGCTAGCTTTAATGTTCCATGAACCATTGTATTTAGAGAATGTATTTCTTCCTTCACCTTTTCTTCTTTTATAACTACATCTCTAGCATATTCTATAATCTTCTCTCCAGCAGGTGTTAAAGTTAAACCTTTTTGAGACCTAATAAAAATCTGGGTGTCCCAGTTTTTCTCAATAGATTGTACTCTTTGACTTAAAGCTGGTTGTGAAACAAATAACCTTTCTGCGGCCTTTCTCATATTCATTTCTTCTGCCAATGTGACGAGTAGCTTACACTCTGAAGTTTGCATCCACGTTCTCCGTTTCGAAGTGATAAGTTTTTATTATATTATAAGTTAAAAATATCGAAATTTCATTATCATAATACATTAAGTAAAATAAAATTAAGTTCCTATTCCTCATGAACTGGTTCACACTCCAGGAAGGTGAATGTATATGGAAATACTTCTATTTATAATAATCGGATTTATTGGAACGTTTATTGGTACATTAGCCGGAGGTGGTGGCTTAATCAGCTTACCTTGTATGCTCCTTCTAGGTGTACCCATTCATTCAGCGATTGCCGCAAACAAGTTTGCTAATACATGCAGTTCTTTCACTAGCTTCTTAGTTTTGTTAAAGAAGCGTAACATAAAGTTAAAAACTGCTTTAGTCATTGCACCGGTTGGGATTGTAGGAGGAATTTCTGGAGGGCTTATAGCAACCTCTCTTTCCCAGGAAACGATGATGAGCGTGGCAATCTTTCTATTGATTTTTGCTTTAACCTTAAGCTTTCTGAAAAAACCAAAGCAGGCTAGTCAATCTGGGGATCATCAGGTATCTAAAAAGGTGTACCCACTTCTGTATGGAATTGGACTTTATGATGGAATGTTTGGACCTGGACAAGGGACTTTACAAATGTACACCTATCTTTATAACGGCTTTTCATACATGTCTGCTATGGCACTAACAAGGTTTTTAACCTTTCTAAGTTGTTTAGGTGCATTTAGTACCTATTTCTTAACAGGGCACCTTGACTGGAAAGTCGCTCTGAGTCTAGTAATTGGTTCAATCCTAGGGGCACAACTCTCAGTAAGAGTTGCAGATAAACTCTCCTCTAATCATCTAAAGTTAATTCTTCGCACAATTACTGTGTTACTAATCATCCAACTATCTTTCAATTTAGTTACCTAAGGAGGTTCACAATGAAAATTAACATAAATAAACTAGATCATGTTCAAATCTGCATTCCTTTTGATCATGAAGATCAAGCAAGAGACTTTTATTCGAGAATTTTGGGCTTACAAGAAATAGAAAAGCCTGATTCATTAAAATCTAATGGTGGGCTATGGTATAAAATAGGTGATATCGAACTTCATATTGGTGCAGAAGAAATGGGGTCTTACAAGAGTAAGAGACATCCAGCTTTTCAGGTTGAGGAACTTCAGGAAGTAAGAAGTTATCTAGAGATTTCAGGTATTAGTACTTTCGATGAAAAGCCTATTCCTCTTGTCGAACGCTTTTCCTTCTATGATCCTTTTGGAAATAGAATTGAATTTTTACAACGAACCAACTAAAGAGAAGAGATGTCCTATTTTAAAAAAGCAGAGACCTGAAATTCATTTCAAGACTCTGCTTTTTTTATTTCCTACTGTTTCTCATGCTTCGGTAAGAAAAGCACGAGCAGGAAGCTGATGATAGCAAATAGTAACACGACCCAATATACACCTTGCAGAGAAATAGTTAATCCCTCTTGAAGAACAGAACGAACTGTTTCAGACAGCTGATTTCGCTGCTCTTCATTGAGTAAGATATTCGTTGTATCAACATTAACATCCCCGTCTAGGCCATGCTCTGTTATATGAGCTTGCAACCTACTATTTAGGATTCCACCTAGTAACGCTGCACCAATTGTACTTCCGAGAGTCCTCATAAACATATTCGCAGCTGTAGCAATTCCACGTTGCTTCCACTCTACTGTACTCTGAATAGAGACAATGAAGGAGGTTGTGGTAAAGCCCATCCCCACTCCGACCAGGAACGAGGCGAAAGCAGCCCAAAGTGGTCCAGAGGCTGGCGTCATCAAAATAAAAATAATAGAACCTAGAATTAAACTTATCCCACCAATAATCGAAGTTGTTCTAAATCCAATTTTAAGTAGTAACCTTCCGGCAATAGTTGCCGCAATAGGCCAACCAATCGACATAGTGGTGAGAGTAAAACCAGCAACAATTGGTGAACGCTCCATTACCCCTTGAACAAATGCAGGCAAAAAGCTAGAAATACCGATTAGCATTACACCTGTTGTTAAAGAGGCTAAATTCGCAACTAGAATCGAGCGCTCCTCCCAGATGGAAAATGGCATCATGGGATCTTCTGCTCGCCTTTCCTGTAGATAAAATAGCACCAACACTAGAATTGCAAATGATGATAACAAAACAATAGGAGGAGAAAACCAGTCCCATCTAACTCCACCTTCGACTAGTACAATCATAAGTACACTAACCCCAATAAATAAAAGGGCGGCACCAAGGAAATCAATACTGTGCTTCTTCTTTTCAATTCCTTCATGTAAATATACAGCCAGTACGCCCATTGCAAGCAGTCCTAATGGAACATTAAGCCAAAATACGTACTTCCAGTTTGCATATTGTACTAATAAGCCTCCAATAGCTGGTCCTAAGATTGCTGAAATTCCCCAGACACTTGAAAGATACCCCTGGATTTTAGCTCGTTCCTCTTTGGTATATAAATCACCAACTATCGTTGAAGCAATTGGCATAACAGCTCCTGCTCCAAATCCTTGTATAAAACGAAAAACGATCAACATCTCCATGGAGGTGGCAAACCCACATAATATGGAACCAATTAAGAAGATAATAATTCCTATCATTAACACGGGCTTTCGACCAAATAAATCTGAGAGCTTTCCGTAAATTAATACGGTAACAGCATTCATTAATAGATAAGAGGAGAAAACCCAACTATAGAGGGAAAAGTTCCCCAAATCCGCAGCAATTGCAGGCATTGCCGTTGAAACAATAGTTGCTTCAATTGCCGCCATAAACATAGCGAGCATAACAGCAGCAAGTACAAACGGTCTGTTTGTTTTTTTCGAATGATCGCTATGTAATAAGGTTTTAACCGCTTCCGTCATCAGACCACTACCTCCCTTTTTTCAGAACAGCTCTAAGACACATTTCTTATAATGGAAAAAGGGTTGGCCACTATGGCCAACACCGGAATTATTGTTTATAGTTAAGCTTTTTGAGTTGTTCATTTAGCTTTTTTAAGATAACTCTTCTCGTTAAAATACCCTCAAATACACCATCATCATTCTCCACACACACAAACGGATGATTTATTACCAGCTCTAAGCCTTTTTCAAGGGAATCATGAATATTTAATCGTGGTGCCTCATTATTCATAACCTCTTCAACCTTCATTGTTTCTAGACGTTCAAATTCAATTCTTTCAAGTCCTAGAGTTGTATCTAATATAAGGGCTGTGCTAATGAGCCCATGTAAGTGGTAAGACGGATCAAGAACTGGTATTGCAGAGTATCCTGATTTTACCAACACTAATAATGCATGCTCCAATCCGTTTCCTAACTGTACATGCGCTACCTTATCAGATGATATAATAAGGTCCTTTATCGTTATTTCTACAAATTCTTCACGTTGCAAACTAATCATGTCGTATTCCCCTTAATATAGTTTTTCACTCTTACTATATATGTAATTGCAAATAAGTTTGTCTAGTGAAACCCAATCTTTATTTTACCATATTTTTTATCTAAACAGCATAAAAAAAGAAAACCTGATCAGGTTTTCCTTTGTCCAATGTGTTATTTAGTATATCTGTTAGCATAGCTTGATGCTGCATAGGAATCTGGTTTAATTTTAGCTTCAATACCCATAGATTTAATTCGACTAGTCATCTCTTGAATCAAATCCTTTGTGACTCCCTTTCTACCAATATCCAAGTGAATACCGAAGCGCAGGTCTGCACCTTCGTCTGCATAAGGTACTAAAATATCAGTCATTTCATCAAAATGTTCGCTTGTGAACAAACTAGCAAGCTCCTGTGAATAAGCAGTTTCTAAGGAAATTTTTTCTCGTATGCTCCTTATCTCACGGGGCATTATAATCTGTCGCAAGCAACCCCAAGCCCCTCTTCCTACACGATGAATGTGAATCGCTGAAACAAACCTAGTTTCATTCGGATGTACTTGGGAGTCTGTACCAATTGAAAGGTGGTAAACAGCAGAAGGTTCTAACTCCATAAACCTTAGAATTTTGGAGAAGACCCGCTCAAATGTCATGTTGTTTTCGGTAATGTTTTCAAACAACATCCGATCACTCATGCGTTCACTCCTTAATCTAATACTTAGAATATGAGCAGCATGATTAAGTACGAAATTTTCTTCTCTTATTGTATGAACGCTTCTACATTTAAGCTCCTCACCTTATTGTATACAAGACAGCTTGTCTGATTGTTTATTTTTTTAGCCTTTACTCGTTACGATGTTTTTCTTAGTGTAAGAGCATTCAGGACAAGTAAAAATAACATTTTGATTTGATTGAGAAGTAAGTACCTCATCCAGTCCTTTTTTTGATGCACATTTCGGACAGATGACATATGGTATCTCCATGAAATAGCTCCTCCATTAATGGATTAAGTCAAAAATCTCAATGGCTGCCATATCAATATTATCAAATTGATATTTCTTTGGCTTTTCACCTTGTTGGTAAACCTCAATTTCAAATGTTTCTGTTTTTGGAAAGAACGTTACACTACATCTTCTCTCTCCATCTACTTCAAAAAAGCGTTGTGCTGGATCTCCATGATCCTGTGAATCAGTTAGACTTGTTAAACGTTGAATAATTCCCTGTAGCTTTGACATCTTAATTCCCCCTTTAAAATAAAGCGTGCGTTAAGTTATTATGCACGATTGAACACTTATAGATATATTTTACCTCTACTTTTAGGATAAACAATGATTTCTTTTCTATCCACAATTAGGTTCAAATTGTAATTCTATAGAACTTTTCTCCAAAAAGAAAGGAAAGATTCACTGAACCTCTCCTTTTACAGAAAAAATTGTAGAAAGTGTTAAGAAGGTAGAGTTGAATTCATCACTCCTAAAATCACTAAAAATCAAGTTATACGGAATTACATGAACAAAAGCTTTGAATGGAGAATATGTGTGTTCATTAAGTACACTCATGCTATTCAAATATCCTAGATTGAAGTGGTTCCCTTTAGCTTCAAAGTAAGTTTGCATTGAATCACTCTTCATCGTAACTTTACCATTGGCACTCTCTAAATTCTTAGCATTTTGTATTTCTGTAGATAGCTCCTCTGAGAATGAAATCGAAGCAATTTTCCACCTTTCCCCATCATAAGTAATGGTAACGATGTCAAATTGTGATTGAAATTTAACGGGACCATCCCCAGATGATTTTTCATAAACAAAAATGGTATCTTTTCGATCATTTGTTACCATTTTAGTATCAGCATTATAAGAAAAATGAGGGATAATAAAAGTTGAAAAATCTGTACCGTACACAATATATCCTTCTTCCTCTTCATATAGATGCTCCACCATAAATTGTTCTGTCATTTGTTCTGTCATATATTGAGTCATTTTCCTCCAAGCATCTTCCCATGTATGAAAACGCTCTGTTAATGAATATTGTGCATCATAAGTATCCTCCAGAAGTTGTTGAACACCCTGCTTGTCCAATAAGGTACTTGTCGAAGCATTGACTGGATGATGAGCTATAAACAAAAGCACCACTGTAACCACAACTAAGCATAGACGATAACGAATCATTGATCATCACCCCTTTAACATGTTTGTAATTGACATTGTATCAATGAAATTACTGCTTATGACTACTAATCGTTCGTAAAATAATGTCATAGTTAGACAGGCTTTTTTCTTCTTATTACAGGATTTCCCCATCTATTGCATAAACAAACAATAAACAACAGAAAAATCAATGATGTGTATTATTTTGTAGGTGCTATGAACATCTTCATTACAAGAAAAAGAGCTGGGAGCTAGAGCTAATGAAAAATTTATTACTACTCAAAATAAAAAAAATGAGACTACAACAATGTTGTAATCTCACCACCGAGAGGATAAAGCATAATAGACAATAAACCCAATAACAATTGCAGCACCAATTAAATACGTTAAGAAGATAGGATTTCTAGTATAAGGATGCGCCTGAACCTTTGGGTTAATTTCTGTGTCATATCCATTTGATTGATACTTTGTATTTTTTGAAATATTCCAAGTGTAAAAGAAACCAATCACCAAAATAAGAACCGCTAGTGCCGAAAGAACGACATCTAACATTGTCATAAAAACCACCCCCATTAAACAACTTTATGCTTATGTTTTCACAAATGTATAGGGGTTATTCAATGCTAGAAAATCGCATTTTGTTCGTATAGGTACTCATAAGTTAAATCAATAAATAAAAATTGGTGTTGATCTATAGGGTAGGAAAAGGTTCTTATCATATCACCTGTTTCAATATCGCTGTACAAATCAGACAATATCCCTCTACCTTCTAACTTCATTTTCATAATATTTTCTAAAAAGTAAGGTCTCCAGCTCCAGTTTTTATCATAATAGGTGGGAAGCAACTCCCAACCGTTTTTTGCTTTTATATGGTTTGCAGATTGTTGAAAGCCGTCTTCATCACATATATAGATTCTGAAGCTATAAGCTGATAAATCATTCGAAATCATTTTGATGAGGTCATCACCTTTGCTATCTTTTTTATCCTTTTGTAATGACTTTTGAACAGCTTGCTGAATCGTGAACGAAAGATGATATATATTTTGTATTTTCTTTTTTTCATGCTCAATAAAATGCTGAATTTCTTGTTTTAACTTTGCTTTTAACAAATACTCTTCTACAAAAGATTCAGTGGGTGACTGTAAATAAAATCCCTGATAATATCGTCCACCATTTCTCCATGCATATTGAAGCTGATACATGGTTTCAATTTCCTCATAGAGAAGAGCTGCGCCAATTTTTCTAGCTAGTAAAGATAGTGAATAAAGAACATCTTGATAGGAGGCTAAGCCATTCGTTTTTCGTAGCATATGAAGGTCAACCTTTAGAATATCAGGAGCAATCAGACCTATCCGATCTAAATTGCCCGCCCCATTTCCAACATTATCCACCGCTATTTTTATACCGTAGGTGCGATAATAAGTGAGCAAGTGGTTTAACCGCTCGATTTCACCAGTAAATTCATGCTCTGTAATTTCCAACACAAGATGATCTAGCGGAAATCCTTTTTCCTGATAAACTTTTAATAACTCTAATAGTGATTCCCCATGATCCTTCATTAGTAAATCCGTATTTCGATTTATAAATATGTAAGGGGATGTATCCACTTCAAGCCAATAATCAAGTGCCTTTCTTACAACAAGATCATCAACCTCAAGCCGGTATTCATCAGGAATCGTTGAATCTCGAAAGAAAGGTCCCAAACTCGCCCAACCCTCATCAGTCTTAATACGTCCCAACACTTCGTAACCTATCACTTTTCGTTCATCGGCGTTAAAAATCGCCTGAAAATGTGGGGTTACCATAGACAAATTCGTTAAAATATCTAACGGATCCATTCCCCCATCTCCCATCTAACTTTTTGTATGATTATACCACGAACCAAAATGATTCTCTAAGTTTTCCGATCACAAAATTAGTAAGTTAAACCCCTAACTCACCAATATCCTTTAACTAATTAACGCATTGGGGGCCTGGCCCCCAATGCGTTAATTAGTTAAAGAATTTATTTTCATGCAAAGGTTTTAGTAGTATGTTATTGGCTTTTAAAAGGGATGTTTATTAAGCCATTGGCCCCCGTCCATAGTGATACATTCTCCGTTAATATATCCTGATTCATCTGAGAATAAGTAGGTAGCTAGACCCGCAATTTCTTCTGGTGTACCAAGTCTTTTAAGAGGTACACTGTTAATGGTACGCTTTGCAGCCTCCTCGGATTCCCATAAACGATCCGCTCCACCAGTACGTTCAATTGGACCCGGCGCTATTGCATTTACACGAATTCCATATTTACTTCCCCACTCAACCGCTAGAGTCCTTGTCATTGCTAATACTCCAGCCTTTGCACTTGCTGAGTGTATCACTCCAGCTCCAGCGCCCCACGCATATGTTGCCACAATATTGATGATACTACCTTTAATACCATTTTCAATCCAATACTTCCCGACAGTTGAACTACAATAAAACGTACCATTTAAAACAATATCAATAACAGCCTTCCATCCATTTACAGATAATTTTTCTGCTGGAACGATAAAATTTCCTGCTGCATTATTTACTAGATAATCTATCGTACCAAACGCCTCGGTTGTTTTTTCTACCATATGTACAACATGCTCTGGCTCTCTGACATCCATTTGAATGGTGATAACTTGTCCTTCAAATGTCTCAATTTCTTTTTTTGTTTCTTCTAGCGTTTCCAGAGTTCTACCCGTAATGGCTACAAATGCTCCTTCATTTGCAAAGCGTTTTGCCATATGTTTACCCATTCCACTTGACCCACCTGTAACAATTACAACCTTGTTCTTCATTGTATTTCCCCCTTATGAAAACGTTTTATTTTTAATTGTATCACTAACATATATGATAGAAATATAGATTTAATTGAAAAAATTCAAAAAAATACTTCACCTGACAAAATAGTTTGTTAAAATAGTAGGGATTGCCATGTGTTGGAGGTTAGTATTTTGTATCATCGTATTTTAATAAAAAAAGAACAAGATATCTTAACAGCAATTTCCTTAGCATATACCGAGATGTCAAACACTCCCTATTCTATGTCAGAAAAACAACAAATTATCGTGACGATATCAGAGCTTTGCAAAAATATAATTTTCCATTCTTACAGCTCTGGATACGTGGTCATTGAGAAGTTAAACATCGGTCTTAGAATTTCAGCTATTGATTCTGGTGTAGGTATCGCTTCTATCGAGAATGTCATCAATGGAGTAAAAAATCCTAACTCTAAAGGATTAGGTCTGGGTCTGACAGGTGTAAGAACCATGATGGATTTTTTTGAAATTGAGTCACAAACACAAGGGGGGACGAAAGTAATTGTTGAAAAATGGTATAGTCGAACTCCTTCCAGAACAGTTACATAATATAGGTGAAGATAAAGCTCGAAATGATCGACTTATCTCAATTGGACAAGTTTCTGCCGGGATTGCTCATGAAGTTCGAAATCCTCTAACATCAGTAAAGGGATTTCTTCAATTACTTCAAGAGGAAAAGGAATCACCTTATCTGAACATTGCAATGGATGAACTCGAAAGAGCTTTAAGTACACTTAATAACCTATTACAAGTTTCTAAACCAGATCTAGAAGCGGAACCATATAAATACATATCAATCGGTACGGAACTTGACTCCATCCTAAGCTTATTTCAAGAGCATATGTACAGGGTATCACTTGTTAAAAGCATCAGTGATTATCAAGTAAAAATATATGGACAAAAGAACTCATTAAAAAAAGCATTCTTTAATTTGTTAAAGAACGCCTTTGAAGCTATGCCCAGTCAAGGAGAGCTACGAATATCACAGTTCGTAAAAAATGAGACCATACATATTATGATTCAAGATAACGGAACAGGGATTCCAAAGGAAAAACTCGATTTACTCGGTACACCTTTTTTTACAACAAAAGAAAATGGTACAGGAATGGGACTAACCCAGGTGTTTACAACATTACACAAGCATGGTGCAAAAGTGAATGTAACAAGCGAAGAAGGAATTGGAACAACATTTACCATCCTTTTTCCTATTAAGAATGTTAAGGAAGTGAAGATTGAAAAAATGAATCAATTACAAACTAAAGAAGATCAAAGTTTTAAGGAATTCTTATATGACAACCAGGAAACTTTTGATAGAATTCTACATGATCGTACAAAGAATGTATTCTTACATTTAAAGAAATCTTCATTTCAAGAGCAATCCATGTTTGAGATTGCAAAAAGAATTATCAGCTTAATCGATCAAGATGCAGAGCATGAATTGATTGAACTAGCCAAACAACAGGGTGCTCTTTGGGCTAAGAACGAATTAGCTTCTATGATTAAGCTTGAATGGTTTCAGGAATTACGAAGTATTTACTGGGACTTCATGTATCATTATTTTCAAAATATCTCAATCAGCATCGAAGAATTTTTTACATTCGAAAAGAAAACCAATCATTATGTGGACTCATATCTTAATAATTTTATAGTTAGCTATACTGATTACAATAATAAAATTCTACAGTCACAGCGTGAGGTAATTGAGGAACTTTCAGTACCAATTATTCCACTTACTGATAAAATAGCTATATTGCCAATCGTGGGTACAATGGATACATATCGTGCAAAAAGACTTCAAGAAAAAGCATTATCACATATTGAAAAAGAACGGTTAAAAAAGATGATCATCGACTTATCTGGTGTTGCATATATGGATACAGCTGTAGTTAGCCATCTCTTTAAAATCGTTGAAGGTTTTGCTCTATTAGGCTGTGATGCTGTTATAACTGGTATTCGATCTGAAGTAGCAAATACAATGATTGAATTAGGAGTTACATTCAGTAATCGTATTGAGACAAAAGCTGATCTCAAGCAAACTCTTGAAGAACTGAAAATCATATAAAAATTGGTGCAGCGTTCCGGAGCTGCACCTTTTTCTTTAGCCTTAAATAGAGTTATAAATAATACTTTTATTATAAAGTTGATAACTATCAGGTACTCTTCCTTTACTAGCATAGAAAACTAAGTACTCACCACGACTTAGGACTGGTAATTACCTAGTTTTTCTAATCTTTTCAACATGTTTAGAGATATTCCGTGTTATAATTTTTGATATAATTAAGTAACTTATCGATAGTAATTACTATGTTCATAGAATCGGTTTAGATATTAAATAGACAGGTTGGTATTAAAATGAGTGAGCAATACACACGGAGAGGATTTCTAAAACGGGCATTTGGCTACTCGATCGGTACCCTTTTTACAATTTCATTTGGATATACATACGCGAGATATATAGAGCCTGAACAATTAGAAATAAATCGTTTCAATATTAGTTCTACATTGGTCCCTAAAGGTTTTAATGGTATTAAAATATTACAATTTAGTGATACTCACATTGGACACTATTACAATGAAGAACAATTTAAGGAACTTATCACAACAATCAACCAACAGGAAGCCGATATGGTTTTTTTCACAGGTGATTTGATTGATGCACCTGATTTATATGAAAATCCCTCCCAGTTGATTCCTTTGTTGTCTGCCATAAATGCACCATTAGGAAAGTTTTCGATATATGGAAATCATGATCATGGTGGATATGGAACTGAATCATATAAACAGATCATGGAGCAGTCTGGTTTCGAATTACTAGTTAATTCTTCGACTTCCATTTCTATTAATAACGAATCTATTACCATTGCTGGTCTAGATGATTATATGCTAGGTCGTCCAGATTTTGAGCAAACGCTAAGACCCATTCCCGAGGGTGAGTATACCATTTTGCTTGCTCATGAACCTGATGTTGCGAAAATCAGTCACTCTTACCCCGTACACCTTCAGTTATCTGGTCATAGTCATGGGGGTCAAATCAAGCTTCCACTTTACGGCGCCATTGTTACTCCTCCCTATGCTAATGATTATGTAGAAGGATTTTATGAAATTGGGAGCGTTCCACTAACCTTATATGTTAATAGAGGCCTTGGGACAACTCGAATCCCCCTTCGATTTTTATCAAAACCTGAAATTAGTATTTTTACGCTTAAAAGCGGCGAACCAACATAAAAAAGTGTGAAGCTGCCTTCACACTTTTTTTATTTCAAAAAACCCTTTTCAATTTGATTTGCAGGGACCGGCTTACTGAATAAGTACCCTTGTGCTTTTTCGCAATCAACTTTTCTTAGAAACTCAGCTTGTTCTTCTAACTCCACACCCTCAGCGACAACATTAAAGCCCAAACTATGAGCCATATGGATAATGGTCTTGGTAATCGCTGCGTCCTTTTCATCAGTTAACACATCACGTACGAAAGATTGGTCGATTTTCAAGGTGTTTAATGGGAATGTCTTTAAATAGCTTAGTGAAGAGTATCCTGTCCCAAAATCATCTACTGAAATCTGAACACCTGTCTCTTTTAGCTTATGAAGGATCTTGATTGTTTCTTTTGTATCTAGCATAGCACCTTCAGTAATCTCAATTTCTAACTGTGATGGTTCAATTCCATTCCTCTGAATAGATTCTTTAATATATTCTACTAGATTCGGTTGTTGGAATTGTCTTGCTGATAAGTTAATAGCTACAGAGATATTCGTATGACCATTGTTTCTCCATTTGCTTAACTGCGTACACACCTCATTAATAACCCATTCTCCAATTGGAATGATAATACCGGTCTCTTCTGCTAATGGGATAAAATCGATAGGTGAAACAAAACCTAGCAAACCACAGTTCCATCTTAAAAGAGCCTCATAGCTATATACCTCACCAGTAAATAAATCAACTTGAGGTTGGTAATATAGTATTAGTTCGTCTTTCTCTATTGCTCTTCGTAAGCAAGTCTCGAGAAGCATCGTTTGAGAATCATCTTTCTTCATATCATTTGAGTAAAATTGGTAATGACCTCTACCTCTTTCCTTTACTCGGTATAAAGCTGTATCTGCACTCTTAATTAACGTCTCTTCATCCTTGCCATCATAAGGATAGATACTTATTCCAACACTAGGTGTCACATAAAATTCTTGAGAGGTGAGAAGGAAAGGGTTTTGAAACAATAAGAGAACTTCTTCTGCGATTGCTTCAGTTTTACATCTATTAGTATCTTCGATGATCAAGATAAACTCATCGCCACCTTGGCGATACACCGTTATGTTTGGATACCTTTGTATAAGCGAGGAAAGACGTTGAGCTACTTCTTTTAATAATAAATCCCCGACGTAATGTCCCATGCTATCATTTAGAAATTTAAAGCGATCTAAGTCTAAATACATTAAACCAAAAATATGATTATGTTCTTTAGATTGTAGTACCACTTCATGAATGTCCTCTTTTAATGAACTCCTATTAGGAAGCCCCGTTAAGTGGTCATGATAAGTAATAAACTTCATAACTTCATTACTACGAAGCTGCTCAGTAATATCTCTCATAATAATATAGACACCTTTAATTTCTACATTCACCACAATTGGAATCATTTTTAATTGAACATCAATGATATTACCTGACTTATGAATCATTTGACATGTAATATTATCTTTCGTTTTACCCTTTAGAGTATCGTAGAAAAGTTGCTCTATTTTTTTATGATGCTCATTAACGACAAGAGAAGTTAATAATAAGTGCTTTAATTCCTTTTCAGTATAACCCGTTATTGCATACGTGGAAGGGTTAGCATTTAGTATCACTCTGCTTTCATTCACCGAAAACACCGCATCCATATTGTGATCCATTAGGGATTTATAGCGCTGTTGGCTTTCCAACAGAATAAACTTTTCCTGCATTTTGTCTGTGATGTCTCTGGTTACAGAAACAACGTAACGGCATTGCCCGGCTTCATCATGAATAGGAGTCAAAATTGACTCACTGAACACCTCTTTTTCCTCAATCTTGATTGTGTCTTGGAACACAAGAGGCTGACTAAGGCTAACTGCTTTTTCATAATACCTCTGGAGATGATCAGCAAAGTCACCTGGAATCACCTCTTGAATGGTTAGGCCGATACTTTTTTCAGTTATATTAGCCCTTTTGAACGCAGATTTATTAGCATAAACATAACGGAATGTGTTCCCGTTTTCTACCTTCATCAAATAAACAAGATCGCTCACCACATTAAGGATGATCTCATTAATAATTTGAGCCATTTTATTAGGAGAATCTTTATCGTTCATATCTTCTAGCTCAATTTTAAGCTGTTGTTTAATCCGACTCATTTTGCTATCGCATCCTCAAGGTAAAGTAAACCGTTATTAATATCTAAAATGATACTGACGGACTCTTGGTAACGTTTCCATATTCTACATATATATTTAAAAACCCTTTTTTACGACAAGAATTGACATGAATTAATTATAACAACAATTTAGGCAAAAAAGAAGACTACCTTTTCGGTAGTCTACTATTTTCTATAGGTGTTTTGTGATAGTTTTGACTTATCCATCTAAAATCTAAAACATGATCAAACCCAAATAAAAAAAGAAAACACACAATAAGAATGTAGATAAAGAATATAGGAAGAAGATCCTCCATTGTTTTTCTATTAATAGCTTTACACAATCTAACGAAAAAGTAGAGTAAGTCGTAAATGCACCAATCACACCGACCGAAACCCCTAACTTAACTTCCTCAGAATTACCCTCTAACACCCCTAATAACACTCCGAGTATTAATGAACCAACAACATTAATCAGCAGTGTAGACTTGTAGGGGCCGTAAGTCACAAACTTTTTATTTAAAAATGTTGTTAAACCGTAGCGCGCTAAGGCACCTATTAATCCTCCAAGGCAAACATAGAAGAAGGTCAATTTTCACTCCTCCTTTCCAGCCTTTGTGAAAGGAATTGGCTAGCCTTAACACCTATTATTGTAAGGACGATTCCAAACACCCATGTACCTAATAGGTAACATGCTGCAAGTAAGTACAGGTTGTTAGATCCCAAATGAACGATCTCACTTGCAAAAGCAGACATCGTCGTAAATCCACCACAAAATCCAGTCCCGAATAATAGCCACAACTCCCTGTGAAAAGGTTTGTTCTTTAATGTATCAAACAGGAAGCCAATAATTAAACAACCCAACATATTGCAAAGAAAAGTTCCATACAAACTAAGAGCATCCGGAAAACCCATATATATTGCATATCTAGAGCCTGCTCCAAGAAAACCACCGACTCCAACGGAAATCCATTTGTTTTTTTTCAAATAACTCAATAATATTCCCCCGTACATGCTCCCTTTTTATCTAGATAACCATATTATATTACGAATCTTAAAAAGGAGGCAAAAACCATGTACCCAACATATAGAGCACCTCAGACACATGACCAGCGATTTCCGTTTCTACCCTTTTTAGCCGGCTTAGCTGTAAGTCCATTATTATATGGTCCTAGACCTTTTTATGGGCCATTTTATGGACCAAGACCTTTTTACGGACCATTTTATGGTGCTCCATATGGATATCCTTATGGCTTTCCATATGGCGGCTATTATCGCTAGAAATAGCAAGAGAGAGGAAGCCGGTTTGGCTTCTTTTTTTTATTTAAGGTGTAAAAGAACCCAGCATAAATAACAAACACGATTACGTTAACCATCTAAAGTATTAAAAGGTTTGGAAATTTGATTATAATAGGCTATCATAGAAAGAAAGAAAGGAGATTAATCTATGGAGAATAAAAATAAAACTGAACCACTATCAACACTAAACATTACTCATGCTATCTTTTCGGTTAATAGACATGCTAAAACAGCAACAGACCCTAAATATTTATACTTATTAAAGCGAAAAGCATTAGAAAAATTAGTACAAGAAGGAAAGGCAAAAAAGGTTGGACTTCATTTCTCAAGAAATCCTAAAAATAGTCGGCAACAATCCGATGTCCTTGTATCTGCAGGCGATTACTTTTTTCATATGCCTCCTTCAAAAGAAGACTTCGAAAATCTTCCACACTTAGGTTCCTTAAATCAGACCTACCGAAACCCGAAAGCTAATATGGCATTGTCCCACGCGAAAGAAATCTTACAAAATTATGTTGGTATGTTTCCTACAGCACAAAAACCTCAGAAAAAGGTAGCTACTAATACGAAATATCAAAAGCCAGTCTTTAAGCGCCTTGGAGAAAGCTATAGATAAAACGATAATTTTATGGAGTTTAATTACCATATAAAAAAACTCGTATACTTCCCTATATAAAAAATAAGTAGGATTCTTAGAATCCTACTTATTCTTCTTCTGGGATCATAATTTGTCCTTGCTGACCTTGATTAAGAAGAGTTTGCATAATGATTTTTGAGAGCCTACTAGGAGGATATGGCTTCACTAGGTAATCAATTGCACCTAACTCAATTCCACGCTTCTTTTCTTCAAGTGCAGAAGAAATAAAGATTGGGATTTTTTTAAACTCTTCTTTATTCTTCATATACTTGAGTAACTCCCAGCCATCCATATCTTCATCCTCTAGCATGATATCTAACACCACAACTTCAGGTTCAAACTCTTTAAGAATCTCAATTGCACTTTTAACAGAGGGAACATGTGTAACATTAAAACCACTGTCTTTTAGCTCTGTTTCAAGCAGGTTTGATAGGCTTGAATCATCCTCAACAATTAAGACGTTTCTTCCTTCCCTCACCGACTGAGATTGGGTACTTGCTTCTAGAACATTTTCATATTTCTGCTCTGCTAAAGCAAAAGTAACAATAAATGTACTCCCTTTTTTCAGCTCTGAATGTACAGCTATGTCTCCATCATGTGCCTTTATGATTTCTTTCACAATCGACAACCCTAAGCCAGTACCGCCAATTCTTCGACGATCCGAATTATCCACGCGGTAAAACTTTGTGAATAATTTTGGTATGGCATCCTCTGGAATGCCTAAGCCTTGGTCTTTAATGGCTAATTTAATAGTGCCTTCTTCCTCATAGACAGTGATTGAAATGTCTCCTCCATCTGGAGAATATTTAATGGCATTATTAATTAAGTTCATGAAAACTTGAGATATTTTATCCTTATCACATATTACTGAAGTTCTATCTGTTTTTTTCACGACAGTTATTTTATGATTCGTAAGATTGACTTTTTGAGTATCCACAACCGTATTAATGATCTGCATTAGATCTTCAACCTTCTTATCATATACCTGACTTCCAGACTCCATTTTTTGTACATCTAAAAAATCATTTATAAGAAATGTTAGTCTCTTTGCCTCATGATAAATCGTTGATAAATACTTTTGTTGTCTTTCTGGTTTAAGCTCTTTGTGCAGCATTAACTCGGTGAATCCTAACACACTAGCTAAAGGCGTTCGCAATTCATGGCTTACTGTAGAAACAAATTCAGATTTCATCGTGTCAACTTCAAATTCCTTCGTAATATCTCGGTGAACAAATACAGTGCCAAACTTGACCTTTCCTCTTGTAAGAGGTTCAAAATAAACCTGAATAACTCTCTGGTTTGGAGATTTAGTCATATATCGATACGTTGTCTCTTCATGATTACCGCTTATCACATCATTGAAAAAGCTTACTAGTCCGTCATCATCTATTGCCCTTTCAGCAAACCTCTTTACCCAATCTCTTAACTCAACTCCCTCAAGGTCACGAGAGTGGTTACATTCAACCAAATCACAAAGGTTCGAATTAACCTGAATGATTTTACCATTTGTATCAACCAACTGTATCCCTTCATGAATGGTGTCCATCATATCCTGAGTTAATATTCTGTCCTGTTCAGATTCTTCATAAAGCTTGATTCGTTCTAAAGAAACGGATATTTGTTTTGCCAGTGCCTCAGATTCAAACCTTTGATCATCATCAAACATAGAACCAAGTCTAGTAAACATCAATATTCCTTCTACGTTTGACGCTGCATCTAGAACCGGAACATATAAATCTGAGCAATATAGGCTCACACTATGAAAGTCCTTTTCTGGATCTGTTGCTTCTCTTTTTATAATATAAGGCTTCTTCGTATCAATCGCGCGTCTAGCATGACCATCCATCATGGTTGATAATATTTTCCTTGCACGCTCTGAAGACATACCAAAGAATGCAAAGTCATCAGTATGAATAAGTCCAATTAATCCCGTATCCGCCTTCAATACATAACACATATTTTCAACAATACTATTTAATACCTCTTCTTTTTTCAGAGAATACGATAGACCATTAACAAATTTATTTCTAACAATAAGATCTTGTTCATTTTTCCGAAGTAGTTCCAATGCATTTTCTAACTCTGACTGCTGTGCCTGTAACTCTTCCTGTTGAGCAAACATTTCTTCATTTTGTGCTACAAGCTCTTGTTCATTATTTTGAATACTAGAGATCATCTTTCCAAATGCTCTACTTAAAGTACCTAACTCATCCTTACGATTACTCTGAAAGTTGAAACTAGTTTCCTCACCTTTAGATATTAAATCTGCAGTGTTTGCAAATTCACGTAACGGTTCTCCTATTCTAGAAATCATGGCTCTTAACATCCAGCCTAATAAGAATAGCATGACCAATAAAAAGGCAAGGTAAATATATTGAATTTGGTTTAGTTTATTAGATAATTCTTGAAAGTTCTTTTGTACATTTTCATCCATTTGAAGTCTATATGCCTTAAGCTTATTCTTCATTTCTGCGACCTTATAGGAATAATCACTTACAGCTTCATCGATTACCTCATTGTTTTTACCAGCATCAACGTCCTCTATGATTTTAGGATAAACCTCTTTTACGAAATACTGGTGAAATTGTACTGCTTCTTGATAAAATTCCTCATCCACATCATTATCTTTCAACTGTTCAAGTCTATTAAGTGCCCCAATGAGAATGGGTTTTTGTAATTCTGCATTTTCTTTAAATCGATCTGTAACTGACCCATATGCAATATGACCTCTCGTTTCAAAAAACAGATCATTAAAAGCATAATCTAAATCTTGGGCAACCTTCTCCTTTGCTTCACTCTCACGACTAATTTCATCATAACGATTTGTTATGTATTGTTCATACATTGAAACAATTAGTGAACTAACAAAAAATAGAAGGATAAAAACTCCTACAATTAAGACAATTTGCCTTGATAAACTACGTGAGAAGTATTCCTTAATTTTCACTGAGTATCTCCTCGATTTTGTTTACTAGTTCCAATGGGCTAAATGGTTTTGACATAAAGTAATTGGCCCCAGCTTCTAATACCGTTTCTTGGTCAGTCTTTTGACTCTTTGCAGAGAGCATCATCATTTTCACATGCTTTTTATCTGGAAGCTGACGAACCTTTTCTATAATTTCTAGTCCCGTATATACCGGCATCATATAATCTAATATGATTAGGTCATAATTATTTTCGAGTATGAGTTGTAAAGCCTCTTCCCCATCAGATGCTTCATCTATTAGATAGCCTTCATCCTCGAGCGTGTCAACCACTAACATTCTTAACACTTCTTCGTCTTCTGCTAGAAGTACCTTTTTTGCCATATTAATCCCCCTCTAACTTTTATTACTTATGATTCATTTGAAACACCTTTTCTAATCATTTCGCCCCAACCATTTTTCCGACGAATAGTTTGCCATATACCCTCACATCTCCAAAGTACGGTTAATGGTCGATACCAAAGGGACTCTGTGAAGGAATAGAAGAACAGTCTAATAATATCTGTAACTTTAGGAAATTTACGTAAACTCCATTCTTCCAAAAGAACAGCCATCATGGAATATAAAGATCCATATAAAAAGGAGATCAGAAATAAAAGGATTGCAAACTCTATATAAATACCACCCAAGAACAAAGAGAAAATCATTATTATAAATCCAAATAACTCGATAACTGGACCTAGGAATTCAACAAAAAGAAAATAAGGCATGGAAATAAAGCCAATGCTACCGTACTTAGGATTGAAGAATAACTTTTTATGAATCCAAAGACTCTCAAAAAGGCCACGATGCCAACGTGATCGTTGTCTTCTTAGAAATTTAGTGGATTCCGGTGCTTCCGTCCAACAAACTGGATCAGCTACATAAACAATTCTTTTTTTCTCTTTACGCTCTTTTATAAGCCTATGAAGCCTTACCACTAGCTCCATATCTTCCCCAACCGTGTTATGGTTATAGCCACCTGCCTCTACAACCCATTTCTTTGAGAAAACCCCGAATGCTCCTGAAACAATTAATAATAAATTATGCCGACTCATTCCCACCCTACCCATTAGGAATGCCCGTAAGTACTCTATTACCTGCATGATGACTATCGGCTTTGTTGATAATCCTATTTTTACCATTTCTCCGTTTTCAATCTTACATCCGTTTGCAATTCTTATACTTCCACCTGATCCGATTACATCTCCATCCGAATCAATGATAGGTTTCATTACCTTTAAAAAGGCATCTCGTTCAAGAATGGAGTCTCCGTCTAGTGAACAAAAATAAGGATAATTAGATGCGTTAATCCCCGCGTTTAGTGCATCCGCTTTACCACCATTCTCTTTATCAATGACAAAAAGGTTTCCATAGATCTTTGATTGATAAACTGCCTTTATTGGTTGTGCATTAATTTTAAGCTGCACTACCTTATTTATTTCAACCATTTGAAATCTGTTAATCAGTTTTTCTAATGTATCATCTTTAGATCCGTCATTAATTACAATAACCTCATATTCAGGGTACTCAATACTCAGAAGAGAGCGAACACTACCATATATTCCAGCAGATTCATTATATGCAGGAACTAAAATGGATACAGGCTTTGTGTAACTTACCTGAAGAATATCTTGGTAAGGCTCACGATCATCAAGTTGATATTGTCGTCTAAGCTGAGCAAAGGAAATGACCAGCATCCCCGTGTAAAATAGAATGACTAACACCATATATGAGAGGAATATCCATCCTCCAATCCATATTATATTGTGCCATATATTACTTTCTAGAAATCCCATTTTACGATCCTTTCTCGAGCCATTCCAATGCCATATCACGCGCAAATTGATCGTGTGATTGCAACGAAATTTCCTTAAGTAGCTCAGCCCCATTTGGATACCTAGATATTGCTTGTCCCGCTTGTTGCCTCACCACAAAGATTCCGTCGCTCATTCTTTCAATTATTAATGGTATATATTCTTTTTTTCGCACCGAAGCACAGATCTTAAGGGCCATTAATCGTTCTTCATAACTTTCTGATTCCAAATGCCTCTTCAATTCTTCTTGTGTTAAGGGTGTTGAAAGATATGATAATGCTTTTAAAGACCGAATCCTTATTTCATCATTTTCATCAATGAGTTGTGCTATTAGGAGCTGGTTACATTCATGCCGATTTTCGATACCGACGATATCTATAATTATTAATTTAAACTTTAATGGAAGTTTGTAGAATTTTTCTAAAAACTCATCCAATGTATCATTAGCCATATTACTAAACAATAGGCGATATACAAATTCAGAAAAGTCATGTTTATTTGAGAGCAGAAGGTTAGCTAATTCGGGATGATCAAACTTTACCATGAGCTTCAGGATTTGGACTGCCTCTGCCTCACTAAGAATGGTTTTAGAATGATAGAACCTGACTACCTCATCTAATAAGCTCTTCATTCTAAAGGATTCAATATTATATAATACATTCATCCTGATACTCCATCTTCGGTGGTACAAATTACTTTTATATCGTTCCAAAAAATACATCTCAGCAAAAGATTGCATTCTTTTTTCTAAATCTACACCTTCTACTACATTTGCAAATTCGTTTAGCAGTTCTTCAATTGCTACATATTTGACATAGGTATCAGGTAATAGTTGTCTAGACGATTCACCCTTATAAAGATAGCGAAACAAATGATCTCGGTTTTCTTCTTTATAAGCATCAATTTTTCTTCTAATATGATTCTCAATCGCTTTTCTAATCGTTAAATATAGAAATAGGATAGAGAGTAAAAAGAGTAAAAAGGTTATTACAAAAATTAGATAGAAGATTATATTCCCCACTTCTATTTCATCCTTTGTATAAGTCTTTTTAATCTAGCTTCTAATTCAGAAAGATTAAAAGGCTTTGTAATATAATCGTCTGCTCCTAATTGTAACCCTCTGGAAATATCCTGTTCACTTTTCCGTGATGTTAACATCACGATATTATATTGGTTTATATCTCTTTCGGCTCTTATTCTTTGAAGGACCTCTAAGCCATCCATTCGCGGCATCATACCATCTAAAAGAAGAATGTAGGGATCTTCACTCTTATACCAATCAGACTCGAAAAATTTAGCTCCATCTCTAAATGCCTGGGCATCTATTTGAATGGATTCTTCTTTTTTCATATTCTCAATCATTTCAATAATCATCGTTCTGATAATAGGATCATCATCGACAACCCCAACTTTAACTATCTTTTTTGGAGCAGTACCTTCATTACTAGTTACTACCTTGATACAGTTCCTACCAGAATTCTTTGCTTCATACAATGCTGAGTCTGCAAGCTCTAGCCATTCTTCCATTCTTTTTGCATTACTAGTTACCTCAACTAATCCACCTGAAACTGTAATATGAAACTGTTGATCATTTTCTACAAACTGTTTTTTAGCAAAACGATCAAGAATTACTTTTAGTTTCGCCTCTGCATTAATACTATTTGTCCGAGGCATTAATACAACAAATTCCTCTCCACCAAAACGAATTAAAATATCGATACTACTTAACTCTTGCTTAAGAAAACCAGCGAACTCTCGAAGGATTTTATCTCCTACAAGATGTCCGTATGTATCATTAATATGTTTAAAATAATCAAGATCAAGTATAGCAAGGGAAAAATTTTCGGAATTACGGACAATTTCACTTTGAAAAAGCTCAAATACTTGTCCTAAATACTTTCTGTTATAAACTAATGTAAGTTCATCAACTAATACCAAATGGTCAATTAGTTCCTTACGTTCTAGTTGTCTCTTTACTCTAACAATGAATTCATCCATATCGAAGGGTTTCTCAATAAAATCATCAGCACCCATTTGGTAGCTCTTCATCCTTACTTCTTTCTGATTGTTATCACTAATCATAATAGTTGGGATGAATTGCTGTTTCATTTTGTCTTTCAAATAATGCAACACATCTAAATCTGAAGTTGAGTTTATAGAAACGCCTACAATGATACAGTCAGGCTTTAATTCATATAGCAATGAAACTGCTCGATTAGAATCCGTTAATGCTGTCACAAGGATTTCCTCTTTTTCGAGCTCATCCTTAACATGCATTAAGAAAGCAGGATCATTATGGATGAATAGGACAAGAGGTTTATTGCCTTTATAACTCACTTTTTTTGTTAATGCTAGGGACTCTTCTGACTCATTATAGTAACAAACTGAAAGGAGCGGCATTAAGTACTCCTTTAAATCCTTCTGCCTCCATATTCGGTCATCATTTTCGGATAATGAATGGATTAGCTCTCTTGAAGTTTGGCCAATTTCATTTAATCCGATCGTCTCCGCTGTACCAGTAATAGAGTGAAGAAATCGGTACACTTCCTCATGAGATGTTTCTTCTACATTATCGTTATCAAACCATATATTAAGTTGTTTTCTAACATTATTTATTAATAAATCTCGGTACTTTTGCACTATTTTTCACTATCCTTAAGCAATTAAGATACACTTATAATATCAATAACCAGCTTTCAGTTAAACTAAACTATCTAGAAAAGCCTAAAAAGGTAGGAAAGTTCCTTTTTAGGCTCTAATTTTTCATACATTGTCCATTTGGAATTTTCATTTTAAACTTAGGTTGCCCCTAATCTACTTAGGTTGCCCCTAATCTCCACTAACAATGAGCAAACAAGCACTTGATTGGACAAAGTTTGTCATTAGATTATTAAATCAGCTAACTTATAGAATAAGTTGGTCAATAATTTGGACAAGCTCAGCAATCTCAGGTTTACTAACCTGAGCATCTGCGCCTACCTGTTTCCCCTTATGCTGTTGGTCGTTTGTAATAAGAGAAGAGAAAATTACAATCGGTAGTACAGATAGCTGGGGATCATCCTTCACCTTTTTTGTTAAATGTAGACCATCCATTTGGGGCATCTCAATATCTGTAATCATGATTTGAAGTTCTTCTTTAATTTCCTTATTTGTCTTTAATTCCTCTAAATAAGAAAAAGCATCCTTTCCATTTTCAAAAAATTGAAGATTATTGTAGCCTGCCTCAGATAATGTATCCTGAATTAATTTTCTTAACAGTGGTGAATCCTCTACTATCATAAGTTTCTTGGTTGAACGCTCTCTTGTACCTAAAGCAGATAACCGGTCTTTCGTTATACCAGAAGCTGGATTGATATCCACTACGATTTTTTCAAAATCTAGTAGAAGAATCATTCCGTTCTCTTGCTTTACAACACCTGTAATTTGGCTTTCTAAACCATTGTACATGTCAGATGGTTTTTCTATTTGATTCCATGAAATTCTGTGAATTTGGGATACTGAATGAACATGGAAAACCATTTTAGTTTTATTAAATTCAGTTACAATAAATTTATCTTGTTCTGTTTGTTCAGTGACAGGATAACCAAGTGCTTTTGCCACATTAACAACAGGAAGTACCTCACCACGAATATCAATAATTCCTTCAATATTAGGGTGTGACCGTGGAATCTTCGTGATTGGAGCAGGCTGGATAATTTCTTTTACTTTAATAACATTAATACCAAATGTACTATCAGCTATTGTGAATTCAACAATTTCTAACTCATTTGTCCCGCTTTCAAGCAATATACCTCTTTGATTATCAGTCATTATCATACGCATCCCTTCAATGTCTTCTTTATTATTATATCGACACGTTTCGACTTTGTTTGCATCGTTTTATTAAAATATATATATATTTTGTGAAAATGTTTATGTGGGCCTGGTTCTCTTCCTACTGATGATTACCGAGGGTATATATCTTGAAGTCAGTAGACGATTCTAAATTATAAAGAACAAAAGGGGCAAGCGCCCTGTTTAGCCCGACAAGCAAATGTTCCTTCGAGAAAAAAGGGCGGGTTTCCCCTTTATTCTCGAAGGAACATTTGACCTAGGAAAAAGTAAACTCCCTTTTTCCCTCGAGGGGCTGGGCGTTGGAGCTGGATTACTCTACACTAGCCTTATTTATCCACTAATGATCAACTTTTATAATTTCCTAAAAAATAAAAAGGGATTTGTCCGGTGACAAACCCCTCTATCTCATTAATATAAGTTTTGCAATACTCGTTCATCTGCTAAATTTGTATCAATTGGACAGATATCAGAATCTCGGCCATATTGCCACAGCCATACATTTGCCTTACATTTTGGAGTAGCCGGATTGAATCTTGGAGCGTTACGCTCTTTTGTGACACCTACTTCCGGTTCTGCACTCCATAAAACAGTTTGTACAGCAACCTGGTTATTTTCCTTAACCGCTTGACAATAGGCTGCCCGAAAGCCTCCCTTTACTGGATCATTATAAATCCCTACACGATAACCACTTGGATAGACGCTTTCCACCCATCCTTTAATCCACTCACTATCTACCCCGAAAAAATTTTCTATATTTGCAAAAAGTATTGTATCTTGTGGGATCCCTAGTCTTCTTGCATTAAATACAGCATTTCTTGCAGCAACTCTTCCTTTGTCGTAACCAATTGCTTCGGTAAATACATTATAAATCGGTAAAATTTTTATTCCCTTTGACCGAATAAAAGTTATTTCATCCTTGGTTAGTCCATCTGATACATTAGGAACATCTGTCAAATATCGTCCCCAGTATTTAGGAGTCCCAAAGTTCGATACTACACTAGAATATAAGGATTCTGTAACTCTAGCTGCTGAATCAACACCCCACACCTTACGCGCCATTTCCCCACATCCTTCACCTTTAACTAGTTCATATATATGTCTGGTTAAGGTTGGTTCATGTATAATTGTGCGCTCGCAACATATTAGTACCACTATGATATTAATTGTATAAACAAAATAGTTGGATTCATACTAAGATAAGACCCCAATCTTGATCATGGAAAGGATTAATCAAATATGAATAAACTAGTTGTAATGATGACTGTATTTTTAATAGCAGCGGGATGCAATGGTGTTAATCCCTCTCCCCCAGCTGAGGAATTTACAACAAACACAAATGCCAATAACAATGATGAGCAGCAAACAACTGACGAGCAATTAGTTGATTTTAGAGAAGATGCACAGGAGGTAAATGACACTCTATCTGTCATTGAGGCAGAATCACTTGTCCATGATTATTTAAATTTAGAGGCAGGTAGTGACACAATCGTAATGTTTGATTCTAGACTTGAAAATGGAGATTATTTAATTAGCGTATTTGATTTGTTAGAAGAAAACAAAGGGACAGCTCAACATAAAAAAGAGGGATTATACACGGTAAACCCAGACACTGGTGAAATAAAGAAATATAAAAAATAGGTGATTTATAACAAAACCTCTAATCTTAAATTAGAGGTTTTGTTTTCGTTCTGTATAATCTGTACACGGTAATATGATCGTTACCTTTGTACCAGTATTAAGATTACTATCGTACTGTATTTTCCCGTTCATTTCACGAATTAATCTATTTGAAATCATACTACCTAATCCAGTTCCTTTTGTTTTGGTGGTATAGTAAGGAAGCCCGATTTTCTCAAGCTCCTCTCTGGTCATTCCTTTACCACTGTCTTCAATTATAATCTCTACGGTCTCTTTATTTTTACCGTGCGTTACATTTATATTTACGTAACCTTTTTCACTAATTGATTCAATTCCGTTTTTCACGAGGTTTAATAAAGCTTGTTTTAAGTGGCTTTTATCTGCGTTCACTCTGTATGCCTGACTTATATTGAGAGATAGCTTCACATTTTGATAAGCAGCCAAGGGTTGCAGAAGGTCAATTGCATTATGTAGCACTTCGTTTAAATCCACCACTTCAAGCTCAAATTTAGTAGGCTTTGACAATGTTAAATAATCCGTAACAATTTTATTTGTCCGATCTAATTCTTCTAGTATGACCGGATAATATTTTTTAAATTGCTGGTCCTTTGTATCTTCCCCTAAAAATTGAATGAACCCCCGTACTGTCGTAATCGGATTTCTTACCTCGTGCGCAAATGAAGCAGCCATCTGACTTACAGTCGCTAACTTATCTAAGTAGATTGCTTCTTCTATATGTTGGTTTGAGACAATCATTCTTTCTATAACTAAGATCAGACTGAAGTATGTAATGGTAAAAGAGAAAAAATAAATCAAGTAAAAATGAAAACTTAAAAAATCAATTGTAAAATAAATAATGGTTATATATGGCACCATATACGACACTAATATTAGTGAAGAAAACAATAATTTATGTTCCGATTTAAAAAAGGCTCTACGAAAAATTATGGCTACTACAAATGCAAGTACCGTGACTAACAATCCAACAGTAGCAAAACTACCGCCAATTACAAACAGTCTGAACAATATAGAAAAGCTCGTACAAATAACCCCTGGAATCAATCCACCATACAGGGTCGTAATTATAATGACGAGCATTCGCAGATCAAAGTTGGTTTCACCAAGTGTCTCGATTGGATAAATCATACATAAGAAACTTGCAAATGAACCTATGATCCCATATATAATTCTTTGCTGAAAAAGAAAAGACCTCTCCCTCCTAAATGGAAAAAATAAATTTGCATTAAAGGTAAGAGAAAACAAAATCGTGATATTTACAACTAACGGCTTGATGATAGATAACATATACAGCCTACCTTATATAGTAATTCTTACATACTATATTATCTATTAATCTCCATTTTATCTACTAATAGTTTGAAGGAAAGGACTTGATGGGAGTCGAACCCACAAGATGCATAGTAATTAGCAGGTAACTACTAGCCGCTCTTCCGTTGAGCTACAAGTCCATACTAAAGTATTTCCTGTTACTGTAAAACCTATACAAAACAATTTACTATTAATAAGACTTGGTTAGCACCAAGTCCCTGTATGCAAACATAAAAAAGAGATGCAACCTTTTGCATCTCTCTTCATCATGTCTGTCGGGCTAGAAAATGAACTCCAAGCTTCTAGCCAACTATGACTTAGTTTTATAAATTAATCTTTGGTTTTCACCTCTAGCATATACTTCTATTCCTCTTCTACCTTTTGCTATAGCTGATGGTTCTGAAGTAAGATTTCCACCTAGATTCACCCATTCACTCCAGCTGTCACCATCCCATGTCTTTTGAATGAGTGTGTTGTTCTCTCCTCTTGCGTATACTTCAATTTTATTTGGACCAACTGAAGCTGCACTTGGACTCGAGGTTAACACGCCTCCTAAGCTCTCCCATTCACTCCATGCAGAACCATTCCAGTATTTATGGTATAAAGAGCGATCTTGCCCACGTGCAAAAACATCTAATCGATTGGATCCCCAAGAAACCACGGCAGGTGCTGACGTTAATGTCCCACCTAACTCGTTCCACCCACTCCAACGTTGACCGTTCCAATACTTGTGGAATAGACGTTTGCTAGAACCTCTCGCAAACACATCTAATCGATTTTCTCCCCAAGAAGCAGCCGCTGGTGAGGAAGTTAGCTGTCCCCCTAGGTTTTCCCATTCACTCCACTCTTCGCCAGTCCAGTACTTGTGGTAAAGAGCCTGATCATCTCCTCTTCCGAATACGTCTAGACGGTTTGGCCCCCAAGAAGCTACTGCTGGTGATGAGGTTAAACTACCCCCAAGGTTCTCCCAATTGCTCCAATCTCCACGTTCACGGTAGGTACGATATAAATTTTGACCTCTACCTCTCGCAAACACCTCCACTCTTCCATTGAGTGCTACAGCGGCTGGTCCAGATGTTAACACCCCACCAACAGACTCCCATTCACTCCAATCCTTTTCTGGCTTATAATCGAGATTTTCCAATGCTACGACAATTACCCTTTTTAACACTTTTTCAATCACTTGATCAGTTACACCGTATGCCCCTAAAAAGGGAACGACCCAGTAAAACTGATTTGTAAATTGCTTATATAGAGTGTTTGCTTTTTGATTAATGGAACCCGTAGCTTTACTTGCATTTGTTATAACGAACTCGATGACTAAACGAAATAGATATCTGGAAATTCCGCGATTAATATTAAATTCCTTAAATTCATCTGCTAATTTTTTAAGGTCTTCTTTACTAGCATTCCATACATTTTTTAATTCCTCATTAGGTTGTCTGGAAGAAACAAAGTAATAATAATTTAAGAACTCCTGTTGACCTGGCATGTGAGTAGTTGGCAAAGCTGTATTTGAATGAGGTGACTGACTCATGTGTTTACTACCCCCGTTTCATTTATGACAGAATTTTATCCTACTATCATGCTTATGTAACAACTTTATCTTTTATTGCTCTTTTTTAAGTTCTAAGCTTGACCGTTATTGCGAGGGTAGTTACAAACTACATTTCATTTAGGGGAAAACTGGAATATAGATTGAATAGAAACTAGGTTTTCTAACAGACTAATAATTGATAAGGAGGTGCTTTTCTTATGGATAAGTGGAATAACCAAGTTGCACCAAATAATAATTTATCAGCTGCTGATATTGAAGTTTCAGAACTTGCATCTGAACATGAGTTTTCAGAAGAGCTTTCAGACGGAATGGAACGAAATGAAAATATAAAAAAATTACAAAAAGATCATCAAAAATAACACCTCCAATTGGGGTGTTATTTTTTCTTCTCATTACATTCATAAACCCAATTATATAATCTCCCAATTTTGAATCATCTTTACGTTAGCTGCTTTAAACTGATTATAAATTGGACACCTTTCTTCTACTTTTTGCTTTAATGTAATTATTTCCTCGACATGAAGTCCCATCGATTTAGCTGCCGCAAACGCTGTTATACTTTTACATGCTGCTACCGTACCTAATATAGCATGCAAAGGAGTGGGACCCTTATCTTCACCACCTACCTTAGGTTGCACTTGATTATAAATCTCCGTACTAATTCCTGAAGCTTTACTGTTAATGCTATAAGTAACCATTCTTGGCATCCTTTCCATCTCTTTTTTACTATAATAAATAGGTTTAAACTCCATACATTTAGGGTAATTAATTAAAAATAGGGATATTTCTAAATTTTCTAAAAAATACTTTACTTTACATGCGTTTTGACCGATAATAATAAAAAGGCAGAGGAGGAATTACCTTGAAACATTATGAAGAAAAGCCCAAAAATGAACTTATGGTAGTCTCAACGAACCCGGAAGAAGTAAATGAATATTCCCTTGCCGCACAAATGATTTTAGAGAAATCACTCACAAAATTTAATGTGCAAAGGTTAATGCAGAAGATTGATGAGGCCTTAATACAGGGTGATAAAGAAACCTTTATAGCACTATCCAAGCAGTACAACCAATTATTAAACTAATACTTCAACCTATATATTAAACAGATGAGGTGAGCCTGATGAAACGACTAAAAAGAGAATATAACATCATAACTAACACTCAGCATAAATTTTTCTCCTACAAGCTAACGAAAGATCAAGAATTTTCGTTACAAATTCAGGCTTCTCTATTCTTAGATGAGCAATGCTTTCTCTTTAATAAAAAAAGAATCGATGAACAAGTAAATAAAGCGTTAATGGATAGAAACGAAGAACGATTTCATGAACTATGCCAAACCTATGAAGCGTATCTTAAAGCTTAGTATTAAAAGAACACCTACAACAGTAGGTGTTCTTTTTTCATGTTATTTCTCTAATCACAGCTCTAACAGGACTTGCATCTGCATCTTTAATGGGCAATGGAATAGCAATGAGCTCATATAAGCCTTCCGTTATTTGATCCAACACTAATCCTTCAAGGATATGAATATCATGAGCCGTCAGCTCGTGATGAGCAGCAAGATCCTTACTATCGATTGGGTCAACAGATGGTACATCTAGACCTACTAACTTTATTCCTTGATCTGCTAAATAACTTGCAACACCTTGTTCAATATAGGTGATGGTAGTAGGAAATTGCTCTCGATTACTCCAAGACATGGTTTTAAATAGAACGATTTGTGTCCCATTGATTTCAACTTTCTTTAAATCTTCTACCTGAATAGATTGTTTACCTACCATATCAATGATTAAAGCTCTTCCTATATAACGGTTGATGTCCAAATCTAGTACTTTTTTTCCTTCGTTATCAAAATGAAATGGTGCATCTATGTGCGTCCCAGTATGAGTACTCAATTCAAGTTTCCCAACGTTTACTGATCCTGTTTGAGTTTTTGTCCAGTTAAGTGAGAATTGAAAATTCGTATCACCTGGCCAAACAGCGGTATTTGAATATAATGGCTGAGATATATCAATCCAAGTCATGGCTCCCCCTAAAATTATGCGATAACATTACGCGTATTTTTAAATTTCTTATAGTCACCTTGAACCATAATTTCCTTTAAAACCTGTACAGCTCTCCATACCTCTTCATACGATGTATAAAAAGAAACAGGTGCTAATCGAATGAGACTTGGCTCACGATAGTCAGGTATAATTCCGTGGGCCTTCAGCGCTTTGCAAATACTCGCTGCCTCAGAATGATGTAGACAAACATGTCCTCCCCGTTTTTCATCAACTCTAGGATTAATAATTGTAAAATCTAAGTTTGTAAGCTCTGAATCAATAAGCATCATCAAGAAATTAGTAAGCTGTAATGATTTTCTTCGGATCTTATCGATTCCTGCTTCCTCAAAAATCTGTAGGGAACCGATGATTGGGGCAATACTTAAGATATGAGGCGTACCAACCTGAAAGGCACCTGCATGATGCTCATAATTCAACTCATGCTCCATATCAAATTGCTTGTCTTTTTTTGAACTAAACCAACCTGAAATTCCTGGTTCGACTCCAAAGTGTTTTTCGTTAACATATAACCCACCTACCGAGCCTGGTCCACTATTTACGTATTTATAATTGCACCAAAATGCGAAATCTGGCTGAATGTTAGCAAAATCATGGGGAATGACTCCAATAGAATGCGCTAAATCGAAGCCAATAAGAATTCCACGTTCATGAGCTGCCTCAACTAGTTTCTTCATATCCAAGAGCTGTCCACTACGATACAGAACCGAAGACAGGATAACTAAACTTGTATTCTCATCCATTGCCGCAATAAGATCATCTTCATTTAGAAGATAGCCATCATTACTTTTCACCTGAACTAAATGCTCTTCAGGAGACAATCCCTTCAGTTTAATTTGACTTTTCATTGCATAGATATCGGATGGAAACGTTAATTCGTCTGCTATAATTTTCGTTCTTCCTGTGGAAGGATTATAGAAGCTTGCAATTAATTGATGAAGATTAATAGTTGTTGAGCCAGTTACAATTACCTCATTTTCTTTTGCGCCAACTAATCCTGCCATCTTCGAACCGAGATTTTCAGATAGAAAAAACCAAGGATTTTCTCCGTTCATCCAACCTTCAATTGCATGCTCCTTCCAGCTTTCTAACATATTTTTAACACTATCTTCTGCTCGTTTGGATAATAAACCTAACGAGTTACCGTCTAAATATATAATGCCTTCTTTTATATAGAATTCGTTTCGATATGTTGATAGTAGATCTTGTTTGTCCAAATCCTTTGCAAAATCTAGAGTGTATTGCATAATGGCCTCCCTGTATAAAATAGATTCTTTACTTTACTTTACTAAACTATTGTCCTATTAGGGAAGTCTAGTTTGGATAAAATATTTTTCTGTACTGGTTATATATAAGATAAAAAGTATCACATATAGTCTGTCTGTTTACACATACTTTGTTATAGGTGTTGTTCCATTGACTCCAACCACTTATTTTCTGCTCTAGTTACACTACTGTATATTCGGAGAAACAATACTTTATAAAAAGAACAATCATTTGAATAAATTAAGAAATTTAGCTATTAGTCATTAAAGTTTTACTTTCCTTTATAATACTTTTTCATTATACCGTGTAACTTTTCCCAAAAACTTCCGTTTATTATTATAGGCATGTTGGCGAATGGAGGTTTTTCTGGTGAAATGGGTTATTATTTTGACCTTTACCATTATTTACTTGTTAATTACGTTTTTCGGTTTGGGTCCTGTATTATTAGCTGATGGCTCTATACAGGAGAGAGTCATTACATTAGCAGTTGTGCTTCTACTTTATGTCATTATTACGATCATTTATCGATCTTTACTTAAAAAAATAAAATAATACTTTACAGTCTTTTAAGTCATTGCGAAAATGAAGGTTAGATTACTATGATTTAAAAGAAGGGATAATGAATGAATTCTTCAAAGGAACCGACAAAATTTGATTATGTACTCGCCTTTTTATTATTTTTATTATTTTGCGCAAGTTGCATTGCGATCTATAGTGCTCAAACTACCTCTGCACAATATGAGGAAAACTTTTTACTCAAGCAAATCGTTTGGTATGTCGTCGGTATATGTATCATTGGTGGGATTATGGTATTTGAACCAGACCAAATCAGAAAGCTTTCTTGGTATTTATATGGCTTTAGTACCTTTATATTAGTTATACTCTATTTTGCTCCTTCATCTATTGCACCTAAAATAAATGGCGCAAAAAGTTGGTTCAGTATTCCTGGATTTGGTTCCTTACAACCATCGGAGATAACAAAAGTATGCTTAATCATTATTTTAAGTCACGTTATTTCTAAGCATAATGAGAAAAAACAATTTGCATCGATTCAATCTGACTTTATATTATTAGGGAAAATTATCCTCGTCGCAATCGTTCCGATGGGTCTCGTTATGCTTCAGCCAGACTTAGGTACTACACTTGTGCTAATGGCTATTACAGTAGGCCTCACTTTCATGTCAGGAATCTCGTGGAAAATTCTGTTTCCTATTTTCACTACAATTGTTGTTGCAGTAACCGGTATTTTCTATTTAGTTCTTCGTGCTCCACAGCTTTTGGAGAAATATCTAAATGTAAGACAGTACCAATTCGGGAGAATCTATTCATGGCTGGATCCTTATACGTACAGTAGCGGAGACGGCTATCATCTGTTAAATTCCTTAAAAGCCATTGGCTCTGGTATGCTGACAGGAAAAGGAATCGGTGAAAACGAAGTCTATATTCCTGAGAATCATACAGACTTTGTATTTGCAGTTGTTGCTGAGCAATATGGTTTTATCGGTGCAACAGTTGTAATCTGTTTATTATTTCTGCTTTTATACCATATAACAAAGGTAGGCTTGCTATCTAATTCAGATTTTGCCTCCTATATTTGTGTGGGTGTCATATGCATGATTGGATTCCACGTTGTCCAAAATATCGGAATGACCATTGGTCTTTTACCGATCACAGGAATACCACTACCCTTTATTAGCTACGGAGGTAGCTCATTGATCGGTAATATGTTTGCAATAGGTCTCATTTTTAGCATTAGGTTTTATTACAGAACCTATATGTTTTCAGAAGAGTAATAGCCAGATACCGGATTATCGGTATCTGGCTTTTTTAGAAATCCAATAAGTCATAATTATCCCTAACTAACTGCTTTTTATTTTTGTGAACCCATTTGACTTTTTGCTCTCTTGATCAGCTCTGAGACCATTTTCCCACCGATGGGTCCCCCTACTTTCCCTGCTTGTCTAGAAGTTAACTCACCGTTGTCTCCCTTTTTAAGAGGTATCCCTTGTTCCTTAGCAACTTCCATTTTAACTGAATCTGGATCATTATTCTTTATCTTATAGTCTTCCTTGCTCATGACATTGACTTTTAACTGATCCAATCCCTCTTGTGCTCCGGGAACAAGTGGCTTTCTTCTTTTACTCATTACATAAACGCCTCCTTTTGAAAAAATAATATCGAAAATCACAAAAATAAAGTATCTCTGTATTGACTATTATTTTTTAGGTTTGGTAATATTATGTATTATAGTAACGATGACGGATTAATAGTAACTATTCCACTCTTGTATAGCGATTCGGGGACAGTGTAAGCCTGAACATGATGAATAGTGAAACGGCAGTCCCGAGTGAAAAGTGTAAAAGAGGGTTTGTAAAACAAACCAACTAGGGTGGAACCGCGGGAGATACGCTCTCGTCCCTAGGCTGAACATTGGCCTAGTGGACGTGAGCTTTTTTATTTATTTAAGAAAAGGCTGTGTTAATGAACAGTGTTTGATTTTTTGCACTGTTGATTGAAGTGAAAGGACGCGAGAGTATAGGAACCTCTACTATAGGCTGCCACGTCCTGTGGCAAACGTAGAGGTCAGCACATCCTGTGCAAGCGCGGGAAAGCGGGTCACGGGAGACCCCACAGGCGCGATTTTTCGCCGAGGAGGCTCCCGGACTCGCCCGCGGAAAGCGAGTGTCCTATAACGGAAATCAACACCAATGTTTAATAGAGCCTAAGAAAAAAGGAGAGATATGATGAGTAAAACAATGGAGCAAGTTGTAGCACATGCTAAGCATAGAGGGTTTGTATTTCCAGGATCTGAAATATACGGAGGTCTTGCAAACACTTGGGATTATGGCCCATTAGGTATAGAACTGAAAAACAATGTTAAGAAAGCTTGGTGGCGTAAGTTCATTCAAGAATCACCATATAATGTGGGATTAGATGCTGCTATCTTAATGAACCCAAAAACGTGGGAAGCTTCAGGCCATATTGGAAATTTCAATGATCCAATGATTGATTGTAAGAAATGTAAAGCAAGACATCGTGCGGATAAATTGATTGAAAATGCAATTGAGGCAAAAGGTCAGGAACTAATTGTTGATGGTCTCCCTTTCGAAAAAATGGAAGAACTAATTCAGGAACATAACATTGTTTGCCCTGATTGTGGCAGTAATGAGTTTACTGGGATTCGTCAATTCAATTTAATGTTTAAAACGTTTCAAGGCGTAACCGAATCTAGTACTAATGAAATCTTCTTACGACCTGAGACAGCTCAAGGAATTTTTGTTAACTTTAAAAATGTACAACGATCCATGAGAAAGAAACTTCCATTTGGGATTGGACAAATCGGAAAAAGCTTTAGAAATGAGATTACACCAGGTAACTTCACGTTCCGTACAAGAGAATTCGAACAGATGGAGCTAGAATTCTTCTGCAAGCCAGGTGAAGAATTAGAGTGGTTTACCTACTGGAAAAACACATGTGAACAGTGGTTACTTTCATTAGGTGTATCTGAACAAAATATCCGTTTAAGAGACCACTCAGATGACGAACTCTCACATTATAGTAATGCCACTACTGATATAGAATACAAATTCCCATTTGGTTGGGGAGAGCTTTGGGGTGTAGCTTCTCGTACAGACTATGATCTTAAGCAACATGCTGAGTTCTCAGGTGAAGACTTCAATTATATTGATCAAGAAACAAATGAGCGCTATGTGCCATTCTGTATCGAGCCATCACTAGGAGCAGACCGTGTAACACTGGCGTTTATGATTGATGCGTACGAAGAAGAACAGCTTGAAGATGGAACATCAAGAACGGTGATGAGACTTCATCCAGCTCTTGCACCATATAAGGCTGCTATTTTACCACTTTCTAAAAAGCTATCGGATAACGCAAGAAATGTCTTTGCTGATTTAGCTAAACACTTTATGGTCGACTATGATGAGTCGGGATCAATTGGTAAACGCTATCGTCGACAAGATGAAGTGGGTACACCGTTTTGTATCACTTACGACTTTGATTCAGAAGAGGATCAATCAGTTACAGTTAGAGACCGCGATACAATGGAGCAACAACGAATCTCCATTCATGAATTAAAAGCTTATATTGAAGAAAAAATTCAATTTTAATGGATAGGGGCTCGCCCCTATCTTTTTCAAGAATCCTGTTTAGAGGTGAGAATTAATATGGAACACCTAATAAGTTCTAAAGTGAAAAGTATTCAGCTTTCTGGAATTAGAAGATTTTTCAATATGGTCTCCGAGTATGATAATGTCATTTCATTAACGATAGGCCAACCAGACTTCCCTACTCCAGAGCATGTTAAACAAGCTGGAATTGAAGCTATTCAAAATAATTTCACAACCTATACTCATAATGCTGGCTTTCCTGAATTAAGAGATGCGGTATCTCATTTTGTAAAAACAAAATATGACCAACACTATGATCCAGCAAATGAAATCATCGTAACCATTGGAGCTAGTCAGGCAATTGATTGTGCCTTCAGAACCATTTTAGATCCTGGTAGTGAGGTGCTTTTACCTGGTCCTGTATATCCAGGATATGAGCCAATTATTCAGCTTTGTGGAGCTAAACCTATACATATCGACACCCGTTCCAACAATTTTAAATTAACAGCTGAATTAATCAAACCTTATCTTACCGATCAAACTAGGTGTATCGTACTACCATACCCATCAAATCCAACAGGTGTTACTTTATCAAAGCAAGAGCTAGAAGAAATTGCTAGTCTAGTGAAAGAGAGAGACTTATTTATTCTTTCTGATGAGATTTATAGTGAGCTTGTTTATGAATATACACATCAGTCAATAGCCACTTTTCCTGGGATGAGGGAAAAAACAATTGTCATTAATGGCTTGTCCAAATCGCATTCAATGACAGGCTGGCGAGTAGGCTTTCTGCTAGCACCTGCAAATATTACTCAGCATTTATTAAAAGTACATCAGTATAATGTTTCATGTGCTAGCGCAATATCGCAAAAGGCTGCTTACGAAGCTTTAACAGTAGGAATTGATGATGCGGTTGAAATGCGCAAACTCTACCAGGACAGATTAGAATATGTTCATGAACGGTTACTTAACATGGGAATTGAATCTACTAAACCAACAGGTGCCTTCTACTTTTTCCCATCAATAGCTAAGTATGGTTTATCGTCCTTTGACTTTGCTTTCAAAATGGTAAAAGAGGCCCGTGTCGCAGTAGTACCTGGTGATGCGTTCTCTGAGTATGGAGAAGGGTATGTGAGAATTTCATATGCATATTCAATGGATGTCTTAAAAGAAGCTCTAGATCGTATGGAGTCTTTTCTCTCTTCATTAAAATCGTAGTATGACATAGATGTTCAAAACGTAAACTTGGAAATAAACTGAGTGAGGGGTACCTTACTCAGTTTTTTGCTTTAAAATAACGTACTTTCTTGACTGGACTTGTATTGTGGAGAGGTATTTCTCTATTTATTCTAGAGAATTCTAGTAAAATTATTGGGAAATTCAGCTACCTAAAGCCTAATTGCATAAAAGCTAGGACTAATTGCACAAAAGTCTTGTAAAATTCCACAAAAGTTTAACCGAATTGCACAAAAGTCAGCAATAATTGCACAAATTCCTCTACCACAGCAAACCAACTAAAAAATGCCCAGATTAACTCTGAGCATTTCGTGACTCTCTAGCTATTTTGCTTTGCCAACTCATCTTCCTGAAGCTTTCTCCATAAAATTTTCCCACTACTTGTTTTTGGAAACTCATCGCGGAATTCTATAAATCTAGGATACTTGTATGCAGCCATTCTCTCTTTAGCCCATTCAATAATCTCCTCTTCTGTAACCTTACCTTCTTGACCAGACTGAAGGATTACGAAAGCTTTAACTGTTTCTCCTCTTTTCTCATCTGGTACCCCTACAACACAAGCCTGTTGAATAGCTGGGTGTGCATAAAGTAGTGATTCTACTTCTGTTGGCCACACTTTAAAGCCTGAGGCATTAATCATCCGCTTTAAACGGTCAACCATGAAGAAATAACCTTCTTCGTCTATTCTACCAATATCTCCTGTTCTAAAAAAACTCTTACCATCTATGGTGATAAACGCATTCTCTGTTTCTTCTGGTCTATTGTAATAGCCCTTGAATACCATAGGACCGTTGACAACGATTTCACCAATCTCTCCGGGATCCAGTTCCTGTAAAGTATTCGTGTCAATAATTCTAGCATCTACATCAAAAGCAGGTACACCCAAGCACTGTAGTTTCGGACGATCTGGTGGATTGAAATGGGTCTGAGCAATGGTTTCTGAAAGACCGTATCCCTCTACAAATTGTAAACCAGTAAGATTAAAAAGCTTTTCTCCTACAGCAGCTGGTAGAGGAGCACCACCGCCAGATATAGCACCTAAAGACGAAATATCATAGTTAGATAGATTGGGATTTGACAAAAAATCAATGAGCATCGTACTAATATTTACCCAATGAGTGCACTTATATTTGCTGATCAACTGACCCGCTAAATCACGATTCCACCTTGTCATACAAACCATAGTTCCACCAGCTAGAATTGGCGCATGAAAGCTATGGACCATTCCAGTAACATGAAATAAAGGTAGCGTCATTAAATGAACACTATCACTCGTTGCACTTGACCAGTAATAAGCACCATAAATATTAGCTTGAACCGTTTTATTTGTGTGAATACAGCCCTTAGGTACACCAGTCGTGCCAGAAGTATAAGGCAATACAGCCACATCATGACAATCACCTTGATATGCCGAGGCTAGCAGGTCTCTGTTCAAGCTCTCTGACCATGAATAATATCCTGGTCCTTCCAATTTTATTGGTGGACTTGATACTTCTAAAGGTGCATGTTCACTTTCTAAGGTAAGGTCAGCATAATCATTATATGAGGCAACCACAATAGACTGTAGACCCGATGTATTTATAAGCGGCATTACATTAGGAAGAAGCTCTTGACCAACTAACCCTACTGAAATGCCTCCATCTTTGATGTAAAAAGAAAGTTCTTCTGCTGTATTCATAGGATTAATAGGCACAACAACTGCATTTATACGTAAAATCGCATAGAAGGAAATTACAAATTGTGGGGAGTTCTGCATAAGAAGTAGAACACGATCACCGCGCTGTACACCCATTTCTTGTTCTAGAAATCCAGCGAGTTGGTTTACTTGTGTAAATAGTTCTTTATAGGTAAGCGATCCTCCGTAATAGTGAATAGCTGTTTTAGAAGGATACCTCTTTGCTGAATACTCAAGATTCTCATAGATGGTTGTTTCAGGGACTGTTAATGAAGTCGTTAATCCTTTTGGCCAATACTCAAAATGGGCTGTTCTCATATAACTTGACCTCCTACACGATATAATAAGTGATGTAAACGCTTCCAACTTGTTGCGAAAATAAAGAACTTACCTTTATATATTCAAGAATTTTACAAATTATACGAGGCTTATTATGTAACTTGTATAATTTGTGCTTTTATCATGAGGCTTCCTTCTATCATAAAAAAAATGGAAAGCAGGAGCTAAACTCTTCCTACTTTCCATTTCTTTCATGTTCAAGGTTTTTAGATCCCTTTTATTAAGGGACTAATACCAATTTCCCTTGAGTTTGTCTTGATTGTAGTAGCTTATGTACATTGACGGCGTCATCAAGTGGATAAACCCCTCCAACAATAAGCTTTAGTTGACCCTTTTGTAAATAAGTTAGTAGTTCGATAAGACTTTGCTGAAGTAAAGCAGGTTTTCTCATGATTTGTGGCAGGAAGAACCCGATAACGGATTGATTTCTCCCCATTAATAATGATGGATTTAGCTTACTCTGTTCACCGCTTGCAGCACCAAAGACAACTAATCTACCAAACGTAGCTAAGCATTCCATCGTCTGATTGAATACCTTTCCCCCTACCATTTCAAGCGCTACGTCCACTCCTTTTCCACCTGTTGCAGCCTTTACCTGCTCCACCCAATCGTCTTCTGTATAATTAATAAGAACATCAGCACCTAGCTCTTTTGCCAAGTCTAGCTTTTCCTTTGTGCTTGCCGTAGCTATAACTTTACCAGCCCCAAAAAGCTTGGCTAATTGAACAGCTATTGTCCCAACTCCCCCTGCTGCTGCATGAACTAATACTGTTTCTCCTTCTTCAAGACGTCCCATCGTTTTTAACACATGATAGGCACTAAGACCTTGTAGTGGAAGGGCAACTGCCTCATTAAAATCAACACCATCTGGTAATGGTATAAGTCCTCTTTCATCAGCAATTGTGTATTCTGCATAACCTGTCGCTTTTTTCGTCCCAAGTAATGTTACTACTTTAGCTCCTACCTCAATAGAAGTAACAGCACTACCTACCTCTACCACAACACCCGCTACTTCTGCACCGGGAACAAAAGGTAATGGTGTTGGAACGACATATTGACCTTCTCGTCTAGCTGTGTCAGCATAGTTAACTCCAATTGCCTTTATCTCAATTACAACTTCATTCTCCTCAGGTGTTGGCTTTTCTAATTCAACAATTTCTAATACTTCTGGTCCACCATACTTTGTAAATTGAACTGCTTTCATTGTTCTACCTCCCTGAAAATGCTGGTCTTCTTTTTTCAACAAATGCTTGGACACCTTCTCTATGATCAGTTGTGGTGACCATCATCGCCTGAGTGATTCGTTCTTGCTCAAGCATTTCCTCAAGTGTAGATTGTGGTGCAAGATCTACAAGCTTTTTTATCATCCCATATGCGACACTTGGACCATTTGCTAGCTTAGTAGCAAGCTTTACAGTCTCATCCTTTAAAGAATCTAAAGGATATACATGATTAACGATTCCATACTCTAATGCCTTCCCCGCTAATAGAGGTTCAGCAGTAAAGAATAGCTCTTTGGCACGATTTGGACCAATTAGTCGAGGTAGGAAATATAATCCTCCTCCATCCGAAATTAAGCCCACTTGCGCAAAGCTTAAAATGAATTTGCTGTCCTCTGCTGCTAGGATCATGTCTGCTGCTAAAGCAAGATTAAAGCCTGCACCAGCTGCAAAGCCATGAACGGATGCGATAATAGGCTTAGGTAGGTTTTTCATAGCTGTAATACATTCGTTTAATTTGCCAATATGGTCATAAACATCCTTTGGAGAAGTCTTCCCCATCGTTTTCACATCTCCGCCTGCAGTAAAGGCACGGCCTGATCCTGAAAGAACTACTACTCTTATTTCTTCATCTGTGGCAGCTTTTTTGAATGCATTTGTTAAACCCAAAATCATATCTGGACTAAATGCATTTAAGCTGTCTGGTCGATTTAGTGTTAAAGAAAGTACAGGTCCGTCTTGGTGGATTAATAAATGTTCAGTTGACATATTCATACACTCCTTAAATTTATTGTTTTGGACAGTGTTCGTTCCACTAATGTATATATTCAAAAGCAACAATCTTTACGAAAAGAGCCTAAACAATTAACCAACCACCATCTGCTAATAGATCTGATCCTGTCATATAGGATGCTTCCTTTGAAGCAGCAAAGCAAATTACGCTGCTTATTTCCTCAGGTCGGCCTACTCGCTTTAGAGCTGTACTTCTTTTGATGGCGTCAACAAATTTATCGTTTTGGAGTCCCTGTTCTGTTAATGGAGTCTCTACAAACCCTGGAGAAACCGAATTGGCACGAATACCGTAATGAGAAAACTCATTTGCCAGCGCTCTAGTAAAATTGATTACCGCTGCCTTTGCTGCACTATAGTGTGGAATCTGCGCGCCAGCCTTATGCCCTGACAAGGAAGCAACGTTAACTACAGAACGGTTTTGAACGCCATTAGATTGACTTCCTTTTACCATTACTTCGCCTAACAGCTTTGAAACTAGAAAGACACTTCTTAAATTTACATTTTGAACGGCATCCCAATCTTCAATGGATAGCTTTAGTATTTTGTTATGGGAAGAACCACCAGCGTTGTTAACAAGAACATGGAGGTCTCCATACGTATCTTTCACATAGTTTGCTAGATCTCTAACATCTTCTTCATCCGTTACGTCCGCTGCGAAAACCTCCGCACTTGGAATTTTCAACGTATCGTTTATTTCTTGTGCAACACGTTCTAGTTTGGACTTCGTCCTTCCCACAAGAATAACCCTTGCTCCTTCTTTCGCTAATTGCTTAGCTGTTGCTTCACCAATCCCACTACCAGCTCCCGTAACAACTGCAATGGTTTCATTAAATCTCATGACAACATCCCCCTTCAGTAATTTGTTTATTCTATTAGTTGTAAAGAATAAGCCTTGATTCGAAGCTGGGTTCTAGTTGTTCTACTGATTTTAGCAGCCATACTGATTTGCATCGTACATGGCTTCCGCGATATCTCGATTTCTTTGGACAAAGCCTACTGGTTGGAATCTTCCTAAAACGTTATGTAACAGAGCAAGTATAGACTCTAGTTCATTACCACTTGTTATACCTGCTACAATTTTTTTAGAAATCCCTTCAACTTCAATAATAGAGTCCTCAACAAACGAGGTTGCTAGATTGATTTTTAGTTGCTCCTTAGCATCTCCATTTTTCTGAACGGCCTTAACTGAACGATATACAGCTGATTCTGCTGCAAATAAAGTAATTGCAATGTCTGATAAACGCATAATAATTTCTTGTTCTTCTACTAATCTCTGCCCTAACTGCTCGTAGGCAATTCCCATACAAAGTAAGAATACCCGACGAATCGTTGCAACAGCTTCCTTTTCTCTAGCTAATGTTCCTTCGTACGAGACTGCTTGCGATTGTAGTTCTACTCGTGCCTGTTTCACGAGTTCTGCTAAAGGAATTTCACCCTTTAACCCTTTTCTAAGCACATGAGTCGGAATCAGCAGTCGGTTGATTTCATTCGTACCTTCAAAGATACGATTTATTCTAGAGTCGCGGTACATTTGCTCTACTTTATACTCTTGTATAAAGCCTGCACCTCCGTGCAACTGTACTGCCTCGTCAACTGCATAATCCAAGGTCTCAGAACCATACACCTTACAAAGGGCACATTCTATGGAATATTCCATCAATGCTTTTCCAATCTGTCCAAGATCAGTAGATTCATATAAATCACCTAGGACATCCTCTAGTAGTTGAGCCGTTCGATATTGCAGAGATTCAGCTGCATATATACGCGCTGCCAACTTAGCTACTTTCTCCTTTGAAGCTCCAAAGTCAGCAATTCGCTTTCCAAACTGTTGTCGCTCTTGAATATACTGAACAGTTGTATTAAAGGCATGCTTCGCACCACCCATTGTTGCTGCACCCAAGTTAAATCTACCTAAATTTAAAACATCTAGGGCAATCACATGTCCTTTTCCAATTTCACCTAATAAGTTTTCAACTGGAACTAGACAATCTTCTAATACTACAGAACGGGTAGATGAACCCTTTATTCCCATCTTCTTTTCTTCAGGACCTAATGATAAGCCTGGAAAGTCCTTTTCAACAATAAAGGCTGTAAATTTTGTACCATCTACTTTGGCATAAACGATAAATGTGTCAGAGAAAATTGCATTAGTGATATATAATTTCGTACCATTTAAAATATAATGGGTACCCTCGTCATTAAGTTTTGCTGTTGTTTTAGCAGCTAGTGCATCTGAACCAGAGCCTGGCTCTGTTAAACAATAAGCTCCTAAATATTCACCAGAAGCAAGCTTCGGTAAATATCTTTTCTTTTGATCCTCATTCCCGAAATACGTAATAGGCAGTGTAGCTATACATGTATGGTTTGAATGAGCAACTCCGTATCCACTAGCACGACCAACAGCTTCTCCAACTAAGGCCTTGCTAATTTTGTCAAGCCCTAGCCCTTCATATGCTTCTGGTACACTATGAGCTAGTAAACCAAGCTCCCCTGCCTTATGCAATAGGCTTACAACTCGATCAAAGTCCTGATGTTCAATATCCTCTCGATACGGTTCAACCTCTTTTTCAATGAATTGCTTGGCTGTCGAAGCGATCATTCGATGCTCTTCTGTAAAATCCTCAGGAGTAAATAATTCATCAGCCTCAATTTGTCTAAAAAGAAAGCTTCCTCCGTATTGATTAGATTTGATTGCTACCATGTTTTGGTCATCTCCTTTTTGATGCTATCTCCTTGTAAATGATGTTCAAAAAGTCCGGGAAAAATAGCTGTCGAATTTTTTCGTTCCTGTTTTTCCGCTCCTCATGTATAAAAAGCATAGACTCCGGTGCTCAAACCTTCACCGCCTTGAGCTTCTCGGCTATTTTTTTCCTCCTTTTTGAACACAGGTTGTAATACTGGTACCACTGAAAATATTCCATATTGAGAAACAAATTCGAGCTCTTCACCATAGCCATGTTTCTCAAGCATTTGTCCTACTCTCGTATCTGTTAATGTAGACACTGATTGATCTTTGAAGCTTCTATAGAACATGAGCGCAGCCCTTGCTGAGTCCGTTAAATCAAGAGGCTGAAGATTAGAAAGACAATCCAGGAAGTACCCAGCTCCAAAGAAATCCTCTAGACAAAACTGACCTGATGACCCTGAACAAACGATCACAATCGTTTCAGTCTTTCTAGTCTCGATGACATTTTCAGCAACTGCTTTTCCATTTAATAATGAGCATGCAAATACTTTTTGGGCATTTTTAGACTTTTGAATGGCTACCGTCCCATTTGTTGTGGATAAAACGACTGTCTTATCTTTAATTTTATCCTTTAAACCCAATGGATTCGGGTCAAGAAAGCCCTCAATTGTTTTCCCTTCATATTCACCAACCAGCACATATTCACCGTCTATTAATCCCTTGCTAACTCGCCTTGCAGCCTCTCCATCTAGCACTGGGATGACTTCCTTCGCACCAAATTGGAGGGCAGCGGTAATGGTAGAAGTAGCTAATAACACATCAAAGACTACCGCGATTTTCCCTGCACTCATTTCTTGCTCGTCAATATCTTCTTTTTTCATAATTAAATGAGTTTTTATCATGAAGAAACCTCATTTCTTATCTCTATTACCAACCTTTTCTTGTTGCTTGAGCGTAGGTAATTAAGCTTTTTACAAATACGTGTAAATCACGGAAACGTGGATCCTGTGTTTGACCTTGCTTATAACGATAGTAAATTTGCTGACAAATAACCGCTAGCTTGAAATAGGCAAAAGTAGTATAGAAATGGATGTCAGAAAGATCTCGACCACTCTTCTTCGCATACTCTTCAACAAATTGCTGTCTAGTATAAAAGCCTTCGTTAACAGTAACTGGCTCTTTTCCTGGCCCTTTACTCAAAAGTTCAGGATCATCCTTTTCAATCCAATAGCTCATAGCAGCCCCAACATCAGCCAACGGATCACCTACTGTTGTCATTTCCCAATCGAACAAACCGACCATTTTAGTAGGATCCTCGAACGAAAACATTGCATTATTTAATTTATAATCGTAATGAATGATGGTAGGTTCCTGTGAGGTTGGAATATTGGTTGCTAACCAAGTCGTTAGCTCCTCAACACCAGGTACATCGTCAGTTCTCGCACGAACATAACGTCCAATCCAACCATGAACCTGCCTTTCCATAAATCCGTCTGGTTGAGTGATCTCTACTAATTTGGTTTTCTTATAATCTATTGAATGCAGCTGTACTAGTGTATCGACCATTGATTCTGACAAGCCTTTACAAAGCTCCTTTGTTACCTCTACTTCCTTCGGAAACGAAGTGTCATACACAAAGCCTCGTCTTCTTTCCATAATATAAAATGGACTTCCAACAATAGCCGGATTTTCTGAAAATACATATGGCTTTGGTGCTAAAGGAAATACCGGATATAAATCCTTAAGAATACTATATTCTCGTCCCATGTCATGTGCTTTTGGTGCAACAGGTCCATGAGGTGGGCGTCTTAACACGGCCTCCCAGTCTCCAACCTTCAATTCATAAGTTAAATTAGAATGCCCTGCACCAAATTGGTTAATCTCAAGAGGTTCATTAGCTAATTCGAAATGCTGATTTAGAAATTGTAATAATTCCTTTTGATCTAGTTGTTCCCCTTTTCTAACAGGGATTGTATCGTAGTTACGGTTCGTTTGATTCATGATCTCACCTTCTTTTCGGAAATGTTTATCATTTTACGAGCGAGCCAAAGACCTCTAATTGACTTCTGAGTGTTTCTGGAATTGCTGCACTCTTTTGCTCCTTAAAATCAAAATAAACGACAGTAGCTGTTCCTCTAGCTATGACATTTTCTGTCTTTGCATCGACAATATCATGACTCAACGTAAAGCTCTTCGTCCCTATATGCGAAACAGTAGTCGTAACTTTAAGTTCTTGAGAAAAATAGGCCTGGTCCAGAAAATCGCATTTTGTTGAGGCAAGAATAAAGTTCCACTCATTCATATCCATTGGATAACCTAGCTCCTGAAAAAACCGAACCCTTGCTTCCTCAAGGTAGATAAAGTAACTTGCATTATTTACATGACCTAGAGCATCTGTTTCACCGAACCTAACCAGTACTTCAATCTCATATTTCACGTTGATTCACCTCTACTTATGTGTAAAAACAGGCTTTCTTTTTTCAATAAAGGCAGTAACACCTTCGCGAATATCCTCTGTTCTAAACACTTCCGTGAAAAGGTCAGCCTCTCTTTCAATACCATCTTCTAAAGTAAGCTCCAACCCTTCGTCCACTGCCTTTTTAATTCGGGATAATGCCTGTAGGGAATGCCTACTAATTTGAGTAGCCATTTTCAGTCCATAGTTTAGCCCTTCACCAGTAGGAACTACCTCATTAATTAGTCCAATTCTTTCTGCCTTCTCTGCCGTAATTGGCTCACCTGTATACATTAATTGCTTTGCACGAGCTTCACCAATTAATCGTGGTAATCTTTGAGTTCCACCACCACCTGGGAAAAGGCCTAGTTTAATTTCTGGTAATCCAACTAAAGCATGTTCTTCAGCAATGCGGATATCACAAGTTAGTGCTAGCTCGCAGCCCCCACCAAAGGTCATGCCATTTAATACAGCGATTGTTGGTTTATTGAATTGATCGATTTGATTTAAGATGCTATGTGAATTCATAACAGAATTTTTCATCTCAGGGTTTGTCATCAGCTGTGGGAACTCTTTAATGTCAGCCCCTGCCATAAATGCTTTTTCACCTGCTCCTGTCAGTAAAACTGTAACAACCTCTTCATCAACAGCAAGCTCTTTAAAGATATGACCAAGCTCTTCTGCAACTTTCTTACTCATAACATTCAAAGGAGGGTTATCAATTGTTACAATTGCCACACCTTGTTGTTTGTCTACTCTCACCAATTCTGCCATTAGCTTTTCACCTCGACTGGTTGATAATCATAAAACCCTTTTCCTGTTTTTCTTCCAAGATGCCCTTGCTTAACTTTTTCTTCGATACATGCTGGTGGTTGGTCAGCCGGATCACCAGTTTCGGCGAAGCGTTGTTGCATGACATAATAACCCACGTCTATTCCAGACAAATCCATTAATTCAAATGGACCAATCGGGTGATTTAGAGCTTTGCGACAGATAATATCGATATCTTTATAATCAGCAATACCTGATTCATATAATGAGACAGCTTCTCTTTGAAGCGCTCCTAAAATACGATTTGCTATGAATCCTGAGATCTCCTTTTTAAGTAAAACTCCCGTGCGATTCATACGCTTACAAACCTCCATTGTCAACTGTGCAGTTTCCTCTGAGGTTTCTTCACTCATAACAACCTCTACACAATCCATAACAAGTGGTGGAAAGAAAAAATGCATATTACATACCTTATCAGGACGACTTGTAACGCTTGCAATAGCCGAGTTTACAATGGTAGAACTATTAGATGCCAAAATAGCATGTGCTGGAGCTAACTCATCAAGTTTCCTAAATACCTCTTTTTTTACATCTAACTTTTCTACTACTGCTTCAATGACGAAGTCTGCTTTTTTCGCTTCTTCTTCTAGATTAGTAGAGAATTGAAGCTTAGCGAACGCAGCCTGCTTTTGGTCCTCGGTAATTCTACCTTTGGCTACCCATTTAGTCATTAATCCTTCTAGTATTCCTTGTGCCTTTTGGAGAGCTGCTTCATTAACATCCTGAATAGTAGTTGTATAACCACCTAAAGCGGAAAGCATCCCAATTTGATGCCCCATTTGACCTGCTCCTACTACTAAAATTCTTTCAATCTGACTCATATATAATTCCTCCTAACTAACCAGTTGGTATGTTAATAGTTAAAAACTCCCAGCCTCAATGTACATTGAAGTAGAAGCCTCACTATGTATATCTAAATTTTAAAAGGTAGTATTCCTACCTCATCTATTCTTGAATACCATTCAAAATCATATCAACAAATATCTTTGTCACTTCTTCATCAGAGGTTTTACCATTTGGATTAAACCATTGATAACTCCAATTTGTGATCCCTAGTATTCCAAATGCAACAATCTCTGAATGGAGATCCCTTTTAAACTCATTCTTTTCCTTACCTTCATCTAGTAAGCCTTGAAGGTTTAAACGGAATTGATCACGCTTTGGTAAAATTTCTGAAAGATGTTCTTCACTTAAATTTCTCATCTCACGAAAATACACTCTTGCACTCGGTCCGTTAATCGCTATATGCGAAATGAGCATATAGGCAATATCATAAAGTTTGTCTTTACAAGATTTTGTAACATCTTCTAATATTCTTTCTTGGCGGAAATTCAAATCATCTATATAGCTTATATGGATATCCATTAATAATTCTTCTTTGCTAGAAAAATAATAATAAAAGGTACCTTTTGTAACCCCTAGACTGTCCACAATGTCTTGAATAGATGTTTCCGTGAAGCCCTTTTTCTCAAATAATCGGATACTATGCTCAGTAATTCTATCTTTCACCTTAATGTCCTCTCAGTCTTCAAGTAGTTTTTTGGCGATTATATCACAATCTTCATTTGTTTGCTTTAACCGCTTGTCTACTCGATCACCTATAGCTTTTATAAAATGAAGAAAAGGGTCCAAGTCCCCTTTCTTCATCTTGATGCATTAATTCGTTTGTTTGGGTGAAGTTTCTTCCTTGATTACTCGACGTAATATTTTTCCTACGGCTGTTTTTGGAAGCTCTGCTCTAAATTCTACTAATCTCGGAACCTTATAAGCAGACATATTATCTCGACAGTATTGGATAATCTCCTCTTCTGACGCTTCTTTACCAGCTTTTAAAACCAGAACTGCTTTAACATTTTCACCACGATATTCATCTGGCACACCTACAACTACAGCCTCTTGCACAGCCGGGTGCTCATATAACACTTCTTCAACATCACGAGGATAGATGTTGAATCCACCTGCAATAATCATATCCTTTTTACGGTCAACGATTGAAACGTATCCTTCGTCATCCATTCTTGCGATGTCTCCTGTAAATAGCCAACCATCACGTAGAGTGTTAGCAGTTTCCTCTGGCATATTCCAATAGCCTTTCATTATTTGTGGACCACGGATAATAAGCTCACCTAATTCTCCAGGAGGTACTTCTGTTATACCATCGCCAAGATCAACTACCTTATATTCAGTTGAAGGATAACCGATTCCCACTGTTCCTGGCTTTCTTTCTGCGAAAATAGGATTACAATGAGTAACAGGTGACGCCTCAGATAGACCATATCCTTCTAGGATCCTTGCACCCGTTTTTCTCTCAAACTCACGTAGCAGCTCAACAGGCATTGGAGCACTTCCACTGTTACAAATACGAATACTGTCAATGCCGTATTTTTCAGCTTCAGGATGATTCGTAATGGCTACATACATCGTTGGCACACCTGGGAATACAGTTGGTTTTTCCACTTTAATTGTGTTTAACACCTCTTCTAGATCAAAACGAGGTAAGAGAATACTGCTAGATCCGGTAAATATAGCGAAGTTCATGCAAGCTGTCATTCCAAAGACATGGAATAACGGAATCACCGTTAAGTATCTTTCTTGACCCGGATTTAAATCATCTTGGTAAAACTCAATACACTGAACAACGTTAGCTACTAGGTTTCGATGTGTGAGCATTGCACCTTTAGAGCGGCCAGTCGTTCCTCCAGTATACTGAAGGACCGCAACATCCTCAGCTGCATCAATTTCCACATAACTAACCTTGCCGTTGCCTGATTTTAAATATTCATCAAATACTATGTCAGGAGCAAAGGAATGCTCAGTTGGCTGTAAGCTTACTACTACAACGTTCTTTACTTTTGTTTCTGATTGAATCGCTTTTAGACGAGGGTACAGGGCATCAAAAATGACAATTGTCTCTGCACCAGAGTCATTTAAAATATACTGTAGCTCTCTTTCTACTAACATTGGGTTTAACTGAGTTACTATTCCTCCAACTGTAAGAGCTCCATAATAGGAAATTACATATTGAGGACAATTTGGAAGCATGATTGCAACACGATCTCCCTTTTCAACGCCACTTTGCTGTAATGCAGAAGCAAATGCCCCAACTAAAGTGGATAGTTCACGGTATGAGATTTTCTTATGATAAAACGTTAAGGCATTGTTATCAGGGTACTGTTGTGTGGTTTCTTGAAGAACTTGAGGTAAAGTTTTATTAGGAATTTCAACTTCAGTGGCAATATGTGCTGGATAACTGTTTAACCATGTCTTATTACTCATTTATAATCTCCTCCTAATGTTGGTTCAATCAATCATTAATAATTTAACTACTATCTTATACAATTTTGGCTTTAAAACGTTAAAGCACCCCCATCTACCAAAATACTTGTGCCAGTTATATAAGATGCTTCATCAGATGCGAGAAACAGAACAGCATTTGCAACCTCATTTGGAGATCCAACTCTACCTAATGCATTAGACTTTGTAACAGCATTCCATACTCGTTCATCTTCTCTCCAATTATCAACTATAGCGGTATCAATCACACCTGGAGCAACTGCATTCACCCGGATACCCTTGGTGCCGTATTCTACTGCAGCGTTTTGGGTAAGTAAGATTACTCCACCTTTAGATGCATTATAAGGTGCTAAATATTTTTTGCCTTTAAATCCTAATAGACTAGAAGTGTTAATGATCGAGCCTCCACCTCGCTTTATCATTTCAGGGATAACAAATTTCATCCCTAGAAAAACTCCCTTTAGGTTTATATCAACGACCCGGTCCCATTCTTCAACCGAGAGGTCCGCCAGTCTCACATTTTCATTTCCAACCCCTGCATTATTAAAGAGAATATCGATTCCCCCAAATGCTGTTACAGCCTCATTCATAAGCTGCTTCATATCTTCTTCTTTTGATACATCCGTTTTTACAAATATTGCTTCAGCCCCTAGATTTTTGACATCCTCTAAGGTTTCTGCACCCTTCTTTTCGTTTATATCAGAAAGCACGATGTGTGAACCCTCTCTTGCAAAGGTAAGAGCTGTAGCACGACCAATACCTGATGCTCCACCTGTTACAATCGAGACCTTACCTTTAAGTCTCATGTATTCACCCCTAACCTAAGGATTTAAAAGATATTTGTCGCTATCTACATAGCGTGGGAGCCACCATCTACAACAATGACATCACCAGTTACAAAGTTTGAAGCATTAGAGGCTAGGAACAGTGCCACTCCTTTTAGGTCCTGATCGTTTCCTACTCTTCCAAGTGGAGTTGTTTCAAGAATTCTTTCCTTCCCACGTTCAATTAGTACTTGAGACATCTTAGTTGGGAAAAAGCCTGGCGCGATGGCATTTACATTGATATTATATTGACCCCACTTTACCGCTAAGTCCTTTGTAAATGTTATCACTGCACCTTTACTAGTGTTATAGCCAATCGTATCCATGTACTTTGGATTTGTTCCACCAAGGCCAGCCACTGATGCAATATTGATGATTTTCCCAGACTTTTGTTCAATCATTGTTCTACCAACTGCTTGTGATACTAAAAATGTACCGTTAATATTTACATTCAACACCTTTTGCCATGCTTCTAATGGCATAGTTGCTGCAGGAGCTCCCCATGTAGCCCCACTGTTGTTAACAAGAATGTCGATTTGACCAAATTCTTTCAGTGTTTCTTCCACTAAGTTGCTTACATCATCAGGGTTAGTAATATCACATTTTAGTGCTAATGATCTTACTCCTAGCTCCTTTAGTTTTTCACTTACCTCCTGACATGCTTCTACTTTTCTAGAGCAAACAACAACGTTTGCTCCAGCTTCAGCAAATCCAATAGCAATCTGTTCGCCCAGCCCTCGGCCTCCACCAGTTACAATGGCAGTTTTTCCAGTTAAATCAAATAGTTGTTTAACATGCATAACCTCTTCCCCTTTCTGCTACTAATCTCTGTATTTCTTTAACTCTAATCTAGCTAACTGTGCTCTATGTACTTCATCAGGTCCATCAGCGAGTCGAAGTGTTCTAGAGTTCGCCCACTGTGCGGCTAATGGGAAATCTTCACTAACTCCTGCAGCACCAAATGCTTGAATAGCACGGTCGATTACATTTAAAGCCATAGAAGGAGCAACCACCTTAATCATTGCGATTTCAGCTTTGGCTTCCTTGTTCCCGACAGTATCCATCATATAAGCAGCCTTAAGGGTTAATAACCTTGCTTGCTCAATCTCAATTCTTGAATTAGCAATCCACTCTTGAACAACACCCTGATCTGCAACTCGTTTCCCAAAAGCAACCCTCTCTTGAACACGCTTACATAATAGCTCAAGAGCTCTTTCAGCAGCACCGATTAATCTCATACAATGATGTATTCTTCCAGGACCTAGTCGTCCTTGTGCAATAGCAAATCCTTTTCCCTCGCCCCAAATCATATTAGAAGCTGGTACTCTTACATTATCAAACTCAATCTCAGCATGACCGTGTGGTGCATGATCATAACCAAATACTGGTAAAATACGCTTTATTGTTACGCCTGGCGTATCTAGTGGAACTAGAATCATAGATTGCTGTTCATATTTTGGTGCATTCTCATCATTTTTCCCCATTACAATCGCTATCTTACAGCGGGGATCACCAGCTCCAGATGACCACCACTTCGTTCCATTAACGATATACTCATCACCGTCTCTAATAATACTGGTGCGTATATTAGTAGCGTCAGATGAGGCAACATCAGGCTCTGTCATTGAAAAACAAGAACGAATCTTACCTTCTAATAGTGGTTTTAACCATTCTTCTTTTTGAGCTTCGCTGCCATAACGTACAAGTACTTCCATATTTCCAGTATCAGGTGCGTTACAGTTAAAGACTTCAGGACCAATTGGAGATCTTCCCATAATTTCACAAAGAGGAGCATATTCGATGTTAGTTAGACCAGCTCCATATTCACTTTCTGGAAGAAATAGATTCCATAATCCTTCCTTACGTGCCTTTTCCTTAAGTTCTTCCATAATGGCAGGAACCGCTGACCATCTTGATTCATGTGCATGAACTTGTTCTTCATATACACTTTCATTTGGATACACATTTTCTTCCATAAAGCTTGTTAGCTTTTTCTGAAGCTCTTTAACCTTATCCGAGTACTCAAAATACATTTGTTTTCCCTCCTCTATACTTACTAACCGGTTGGTATGTATTCCATATCTCAAATATACTACTTTTATCAGAAAATTCAAGTAACAAATTAAAAAAAGGAAATATTTAGCTATATAAGAATTTCTACCAATACTCTATTATACGAATAACGCTGAAAACTATGATTCTATTTAATAGATTTTTAAATACTTGTACAATTCTTTCACTCTCACTCTAAGAATTTAGAGTGAAGGTTTTAAAATCTATCTTGGTTTCGCAATAATGCCATTATGAACCTTAATGTAACAATGGCGAACAATATCGAATCCAGACTCATAAACATAAAGCCCCATTTGCTGAATGTTCATTAATTCTCTATACGTATGATTCATGACGTCTGCCATGACTTTATAGTAAAGTCTGGACTTAAGCTGATCTCTTGGTGTAGTCATGATAATGTATCCACCAGGCTTTACAAATCGTCTATGCATATCCATGATTTCTGGTTTGTGATCATCTGGAACATGCTCAAGTAAACCAACACTGAGAACAATATCAAACTCCCTGCCGTACTTTAAGTTCCGAATGTCATCTACAACATATTCAATATTTAATTGATTCTTATACCAAACCTTTGTACTTCCTGTCGCTGGGTTAGCACCTAGAAATGGATAAGATTCAGGGAATTCCTCAAAACGATGTGTCTTACAGTACTCATCATAATCTACAAGAACGACTTCTGCCCCTGGATACATAGCAGATAACTGCATTGCCTCATAGCCCTCAGCAGCTCCTAAAAATAAGATCTTTGGCTTTTGAACATCTAACCCTTCAAATAGTGCCCTTTTTCCTCTTGGATCCCAAATTCCGTCCTCAATCCTATGAACATAGTTCCATAAACGAAGCTTAACCAAATCACCAATTGCTTCTTTAACTTCACCAAAACGGAATTGTTTAACATGACCAGTAAGCGCTTTCATTTTTTCATCCAGTTCTGTTGGGACATCTTTAACAAACCACTCATGAAAGGATCGGTTAAAATATTCCCAAGAGGTTTTAACTGGCATTCTCTCTTGATTTTCTTTTTCCCATAATGTACGTTCCTTGGCGACTGTTTTCACCTCATAAGGTCTACCAATATCTTTCCAGGTTAACTGTGACCAATCGTTGACTATATTAGCGTTTAGAAATTCATCTTTTCCATGTGTGGCATTTCTTAATTCAACACGATAGCTAGGCATTAATAAAGTTGTCTCAAGATCCTCTTCACTAAAAGGATATGATAATTCATTTTCTTGAAGCTTCAACATATCAGACCTCCCCTTTATTCATACCATCACTATCTCACAGCGATCTTCACTCGTCAATTTATTTTTTTAATTTTCAAATAATATATCACTGTAATTTTCTCCCTTTGACTAGCATCTTTTATATCAACGCTAAAAATATAAAAAGCTGACTATAGCATAGTCAGCTTCCAATATTAGCCCTTGTATTCTCCATTATTTTTAGCAGCTTTTTCCTTCTTTGCCTGCTCTTTGTGCTTTCTATTTGCATCAGCACTGCCAAATTCATGAGAGAATTCGGAATCAATTACACTTGAGTCAAACCCTTTTTTATTTTTCTGTTGTGGATCATTCTTCTTTGTACGCTTTGCCATCAAACTCACTCCCTTATATTTATTCTTTTTAGTTTTTCTACAAAGAAAATAAATATACAGAGAGTGAGATGGATATTATTCACAAGGATACATGGCTATTCTAGTTATTCCATAGCTTGAATAATGCTTGTGTTCCACTATTTTCTTCTCCTAGCTGGGATACTGATTCATATAATTGCTTTGCAAGTGATAGTCCCGGAACATGAAGATTCATTTTTTCTGCTTCGTCTATAGCAATTTTCATGTCTTTTATAAAATGCTTTATATAGAAGCCAGGTTCAAAATTATCATTTATTATTCTAGGTGCTAGGTTAGATAGAGACCAGCTTCCAGCAGCTCCCGCGGAAATCGATGTTAATACTTTTTCTGGATCTAATCCTGTTTTCTTAGCATAGGCCAGCGCTTCGCAAACTCCAACCATGTTACTTGCAATAGCAATTTGATTACACATTTTTGTATGCTGCCCGGAACCAGCAGAGCCTTGTAAGACAATATTTTGACCTAATAAAGTTAGAATGGGCATCATATCCTGAAAAGGTTTCTCTTCTCCACCGACCATAATGGTAAGTGTTCCATTTTTTGCACCCACATCCCCACCAGAAACTGGCGCATCTAGTGCAAACATTCCTCTTTTCTCTGCCTCGCGAGAAATTTGAATCGCGAGACTCGGCGAAGACGTTGTCATATCAATAAAATATGTACCAGGCTTCGCATGCTTTAAAATCCCATGAGTCCCTATGTAAACTTCCTCTACGTCAGAAGGAAACCCGACCATAGTGATAACTACATCACTATCAGCCGCTAGTTCTGCCGGAGTTTCATACCAAGACGCTCCTGCATCCAGTAACTCGGTTGCTTTCTCTTTTGTTCTTGTGTAAACATTGATATGATAACCACCTTCTAAAAGATGCTTAGCCATACTTCCTCCCATTACACCAGTCCCAATAAATCCTATTTTCTTTACATTCATCTCTTTTTCACCTCATTTATTTTCATCTTCCTTTACGCTACAAAAGATGGAGATCTTCATTCCTTAACACTCGAGTTCTGGATCGAGGATTCATTGCAACTTCCCCTTCAAGTAGCCCACATACTGCAAAAATCCTTATAACAATAAAACAAGCATCGAGCTAAGTCAATGCTTGTAAATTTTTTATTCAACTTTATCTATTAACCACTCATCACCTTTAGTTTTAAAGGTTAATTTTTGTGTAATTTCACCTTCAGTTAATTCGTTTTTCCCTTCGCCTTTTTCTTCAACGAGAGTTTTTGATATAACTAGTTCTACAACTGCACTGCTGTCAGTTTCTTCAAGAACATTCATGCTCACTTGCTCAACATCATAATCATACTGAGCAAAGTCATTGTCATAGTAGCCTCGTAAAGTAACATGTTGTGAAGAGAATGGATGAAGTGCTTTTAGTACAGTATCAGTATCCTCAGTATTTATTCCGTTAACATAAATGGCAACTGTACCTTCAATTGAATCTGTTGTTGCGGCTTCACCAGCTGTAGCACCAGCGTCTTCCCCACCGCCACCGCATCCTACTAATACTAATACAAATAAAAATGAGACCATTGCTAATAACCAGTTCTTTTTCATTTTCTCCCCCCGGAATCTCTTTATTTTCTGAAAACTTTAACAATAGACTTAGTATATCAATTAGCTTGCTCCTTTTCAATATTCTGAATAAATAAAATTCAAAATAAAACTTTTAGTTGTGCTTTCACTTTGTCTCTGATAAAATTTGATGTCATTTTAGCTTACTAACAAATTCCTTCCAAATTTTAGTTGTTTGATAATACTTTGCCTTGCACGAAATCTCGAATGATGTTTGTTAGTGTTTTAGGATCCTCAATCATGCCTAAATGACCTACTTCCTCCATTAATACCTGTTGTGTAAATGGAGACTGAACAGAGAAAACTTTTTCAACTGGAATAAGTTGATCTTGTTTTCCGGCAACCAATAGAATCGGACAAGTCGCCCCTTTTAACACTGCATTTCGATCTGGGCGTTCCTGCATTGCTCTCAATGCACCTTTAGCGCCAGTGACACTTGTATTTAAGCCAATCTCCGTGACTACTCTTACCTCGTCACCCATTTCTTTTTCATTAGTAGGGGAGAACAGTTTTGGAACTAGACTTGTAATTAACGGTTCAATCCCATTTTCACTAATCAAGTCAATATTATTTTGTCTCCCCTGCTTAGCCTCCTCTGAATCAGGAAAAGCAGTTGAATGTATGAGACCAAATCCTGATAGAAATTCAGGATACTTTTCAGCAAATGCTAGGGTTACATATCCACCAAGAGAATGACCTAGTAATGTTACCTCCTGAATTTGTAATTCATCTAATAAATTCTTTAGATCAGTTGCCATATCTTCAATAGAATATGGATCATTTATGGCACTTGACATGCCATGACCTCTCAAGGCAGGAACAATGATACGATGAGTTTTACTTAAGTCTGGTATTATTTTCTCCCAATAGGCAGGACTTCCACAAAAACCATGTATTAAAACGATTGTTGAACCGCTACCTTCATCTATGTACGAAACCGTTACATTATTTATTTTTACTTTTTGCCTTTGTAGCATGAAATCATCCTTTCAAATAAATAGTACCTATACTAGCTTCCCTTATATTCTTCATTATAAACAAAGAAGCCTCTCATTAAGAGAGGCTTCGACATTAAGCAGCTTTTACATTTTCTCTTTTGAAAAAGTATTGAGATACAACTAAAGCTGCGAATATGATTAAACCAACTGTATCGGTGATTCCTTCAGGATAAATAAGCATTAGCCCAGTAAAGAATGCGAGTACTCTTTCAAAGGCATTCATTTTTCTACCCCAATAACCAACCATAGAAGTACCAATTGCTATCATTCCGGTAACAGATGTGATTAATACCCAGGTAATCCCTAATAGGTCGGTATCAATCATTAATAACTCCGGTGATAGAACAAATATATACGGTATAATAAAGGCTGCAATGGCGAGTTTGGCTGATTGCACCCCTGTCCTTATTGGTTCTCCACCAGAGACCCCCGCAGCTGCAAAAGCAGCTAAAGCAACAGGAGGAGTGATATCGGCTACTATTCCAAAATAGAAAACGAATAGATGAGCTGATAGATCAGGAACTCCTAACAAAATAATGGCTGGTGCCGCTATTGTTGAAGTAATAACATAATTTGCAGTCGTTGGAGAGCCCATTCCTAAGATAATTGCAGCAATCATCGTGAAGAATAATGTTGGTATAAGAAGGCCTCCCGATAAATCAACAAGCCCGTTCGCTAGCTTTAAACCTAACCCGGTTTTTGTTACAACACCAACGATGATACCAGCAGCTGCAGTTGCCGCTGCAACCGCTAATGCTGTACGGGCTCCATCTACCAATGCATGGATTGCATCTTTGATTCCAATTCTAGTTTCTTTACGAACTGCACTTGCAAGTACTGTAACAACAATTGACCAAAGCGCCGCTTTTGTTACACTCATTCCAGACATAAGTAAAACAATGACTGCTACGATGGGTAGCAATAGATAGATTTTTTTTAACACTTCTTTTCGATCTGGCATTTCTTCATCAGTTAACCCACGAAGTCCGATTCGTTTTGCTTCAAAATGGGTCATAATCCAGATTCCAGTAAAGTAAAGCAACGCTGGAATAGCTGCTGCTTTCGCAATATCCCAGTATGATATACCACCGATGAATTCTACCATAAGAAACGCTGCAGCTCCCATAATTGGTGGCATTAGCTGTCCTCCAGTAGAAGCAGCTGCCTCTACTCCACCAGCAAACTCTTTGCGATATCCAAGCTTTTTCATCATTGGAATCGTAAACGAGCCTGATGTTACAACATTTGCTACAGAGCTACCACTGATTGTCCCTTGTAAAGCACTTGAAAAAATAGCAACCTTTGCAGGTCCCCCAGTTAGCTTACCTGCAATAGACACGGCAAGATCATTAAAATATTGCCCTACTCCTGTTTTAACTAAAAATGCTCCAAACAGTAAGAAGAGAAATATAAATGTGGATGATACACCTAAAGGAGTCCCAAGGATCCCCTCAGTTGTAAAAAACATAGATTGGATAATTTGCTCAACACTTAACCCCCGATGTGCAAAAAAACCTGGCATATAAGGTCCAAAATATGCATAAAGGAGAAATACTAGTGCAATAATGGTAATCGGTAATCCTACAGCTCTTCTAGTTGCTTCTAACACTAGTAAGATTGCCAGTAAACCTACGATAATATCAACAGGCGTTAATCTCCCCACTCTAAGAACTAAATCCTGAATCATAATTGGCCAGTATGAACCCACCACTATACCTACAACAGCAAGCGTTGCGTCATACCATGCAACTTGGAATCTTCCCTTCTTCTCGTTTAAATGACTCTTAACAGCTGGAAATAGCAAGAAGATTAATGCTAACGCAAACCCAAGGTGAATCGAACGTTGGATCTGAGCTGTAAAAATTCCAAATATAGCCGTGTAAAGTTGGAATAAAGAAAATGACAAAAGTCCTAAAAATACAATCCAACCAACTATTCCAGTAAGTGACCTAGTTCTAGCTTCAGGGTCATACTTTTTCAATATATCCTGCATCTCATCTGATGATGCCTGATGACCTTGGTTATTCATGTAAGTTCACTCCCTTCAATATCTGTAAGTTGTTTAATTTTCGATAATTCACTCTTACCCATGAACCTGGAGGTACATATTCTCCAAGCTTGTAGGTAGTTCCTGCAATTACTAGTTGGTGATTAGCGACCACCTGTCCAATACGAATATCTAAATAAGGAAACCTTCTTTTCATATTAGTAATATGCATTTTTCCATCTACTAATTTAAATTTTTCTCCTTCAGCAGGACCAGAGGGCATGCCAATTGCATAATCTTCATATATAAGTCCTGTTTGTATGATGTCATTCTGAAGAGATATTTCATAGATTTCAACTACTTCACTAAGATGGATGGAATGGGTGTAGAGGATTTGAAAAGTTTGCAGGTTATCTTTCGGATAATATACCATTGTCTTTCCCGAATTGCCTTTTTCAAAGACTAGGCTATCTTTATAAGGGACAAGTAGTATTAGTAGGCAAATAATAATCATCCCTACTAGAAGTGATCCTTTTTTCATATAACACCACATATCAAGATTTATTAGCAAAAAGATAGACTGAAATCCGCTTTCAGCCTATCCTTCATCACTTTATTTATTAATTTACTTTAAACCTTTTTCTTTGAAGTACTTCTCTGCACCAGGGTGTAGTTCAATTCCTAGCCCATCAAGAGCACTTTCAGCTGTAATAAGAGCACCTTTTGCATGAGTAATCTTATCCGTATTTTCAAAAATAGCTTTAGTTATTTCATATACAGTATCTTCATCAAGCTCTGATGTTACTGCAAGCATTGCTAATACAGCAACTGTATTAACTTCGCCTTCCATTCCATAAGTTCCACTTGGAACTACATCTTTTGCATAATATGGATATTTAGCAATAAGTTCGTCAATTTTATCATCTGCAATTGGAATTAACTTAACACCTTTGATTGCTGACAATGCTTCTACAGATCCTGTAGGTGTACCAGAAGTAATAAATGCTGCATCAATATTTCCATCTTGAATACCTTCTGTTGATTCATCAAAAGCTAAATTCTGTGCATTTAAATCATCAAATGTCATTCCATGCATTTCTAAGATTTGCTCAGCGTTTGCGTAAGTTCCACTTCCAGGTGCACCAACCGATACGGTTTTACCTGCTAGATCTTCAACTGAGTTAATGCCACTGTCTGCAAGAGTTACAATTTGAATCGTTTCAGGATATAAAGTTCCAATAGCCTGTACATTCGTGATTGCATTCCCTTCAAACATTAGTGTACCCTCTTTTGCGTAAGCTGCAATATCAGTTTGTACGAATGCAATATCAGCTTCATTATCAGCTAGTGTTTGCATATTTTCTGCAGATGCACCTGATGATTGAGCATTTGCTTCAATATCAGTATTTTCATTAATGATATCTGCCATTGCTCCACCTAGTGGGAAATATGTACCCCCAGTACCACCTGTTACAACACTTACAAGTTGTTTGCCACCACATGCAGATAGAATCATTGATAGGCCTACCATTAAGATGAAACCGATAAATAAACTTCTTTTCTTCATTTGAATCCCCCTTTTCATTTAATGTGACTGACAATCAATGAGAAACAACGCTAGCCCCTAAAGTGTTTCTCTCCTACTAATGTAGGAGGCACTAAGAAGCGTAGTCTTGTTCTATTTTTTTATTATAACAACCCCACCTAATTATTTCCACCTTTTTGCCCTTTTTAACCCAATTCCACCAAAATCTCCTAATATTCCCGACCCTTTCCTGAGTCACTAATTTCTATTAATTCCTCTGGATAAGGCTCAAAATAGGTTTGACTTAGCAAGTAGTTGTTTTCAAAACGAACAACCCATGATTTTAGAATACTCGTGATACTACTTAACGGTAGCTTTTTTGAACGATACTTTTCTAAGACCTCTTGAAAATACTCTTTTTCCTTTTGACTTAGGTCCTTTTTGAAATAACCCATAATATGTTGACAGACGTTAATATGAGATTGATCTCTTGGTCTACGAGCAAATAAGCGATGAAGCAATTGTTCGTATAATGAAAAAAGTTCCTTTAAGTCACGTTGCTTATGACTAGCAATCACCCTACCTAGTTCTTTTTGTACAGTTTGATTGTAAGCCATAAACAGGTATTTATTATGGGAGTGGAACAAAAGTAGCTCCTGAAAAGGATTTCTCTTAGCTATTACTCTTTTAAAAGTCGAAACAGTAAATAATTTTATAAAAAAGTGCTCACGAATTAAGAAATTATTTAGTCTTCCTTCTTCTTCCATTACAATGAAAGGATCATGATTTATCAGTTCCTGAGCAAATAAACCACTAGACTTTCCAACTACTGGTGATTTCTCTACACCACTATAAACTTTTACGTCCTTCATTCCGCACGTCGGTGACCTACTCTTCATGATACAACCATCAACTTGCTCTAAATGCTTAATGAATGCAGAACTGAACTCATTCATTTTTTCGGTGAGATCCTCTTTAGTTGATGGTTGTACAAGTGTTATTTCACCATTTTCTTCGACCAAGCGAATGGTGTCCCTAGGGACCCCAAGACCAATTCCTACTTCGGGACAGACGGGTATAAAATGGACAAAGGGCTGAAGCCGTTTTATGACTGGATCATGTATGACATCTCCATTGTATCTACACTTTTCAAACTCTAAGCATTTACTTACTACAACGATCGGTTTAACAAACTTAGACATATCATCCCTCTTTTATTCAGTACCCTTAGTTTCAAGTATAAAAGTTCTAAGAATCTCCCTTAAATGTATCTTGAAACTTCTTTAACTCGGGATCTTCTTTTGGAGTGTAATTAAAGCTATTTCTGAATTGATACGGATTTTTAGGGTCCATATCTATTGCGATGCCTATACCCTCGCCAGCAGACGCAGTAGAGTCATTAATAATACTCTCTTGTTCACCATCTGGATGAAACTGATGTGCATGTTTATTTTCTCTTGATTCCTGTGATCTCGTCAATTAAAACACCTCATTTTCAGATATTTAGCATAGAAGTTAGTGTTTCCTATTACAAAATTGACTATGTATTCTTTATAATGCTAAAAAATATAACATGAGGTATGTACTTGGTATGGAAATCAACTATTCAAATTTTTATAAGGTATAAACAAAAAAAAAGCAACCAGCTTGACTGATTGCTCAAAAGTTTATTGATTAAAGGGTTGAATAATGTTTGGGAAATGGGAAAACAAGATTCTCCCTTCTTACTTATTATCGGTTTATCTTTCAAAAAGTTTAACTATTTTTATCGAATTATTAAATTCGTATACAGCGTTCTATTTTTACTAATAGTAAGACAAATGAAATAAACCTGAAGGAGGATGAAAAGATGGGTGCAATCGAAAGAGAAGGTTATCTATTTGAAACAGAATATAGTGTTATGCTCCAAAAAGGAGCTGTACATGTCTATAAAGAGGGAAACTTTATTAAAGAAATTGATTTTTCGTTTCACGGACAACAACCTGATCCAAAAGCAATTGAAGAACTAGTTGAAGAATTCTTTGAAGAGAATCAGTAAAGAGCCCCTTATGGATGCTCTTATTTTTTGTCCATTTTGTTTGGTCAACACGAAGACTACCTTTTGTGACCATAGCAATCATTTGAAACTTAAATCTATTTCTTGTTTACTAAGATTAGTATAGTAGAAGGTGGTGTAGTGATGAACTATTATAAGGAAATATATGTATTTGATCAAAAAATACCAATAAAAACAATCATCAGAAACTATAAAGAAAAAGATTTTAGTGATTTAATTGAAATTCAAAAGGCTAGTTTTCCTCCTCCGTTTCCTAGTGATTTGTGGTGGAATAAAGAACAACTAACAAATCATGTTGAACTCTTTCCAGAAGGGGCATTATGCGTGGAAATCGACGGTGAGCTTTGCGGTTCTATGACAGGCTTATTGATTGACTATCATATTGGAGATCCACATAAAGGTTGGGATGAGGCAACTAGCTCTGGATACATAGCAAACCATAACCCTAGTGGGAATTCACTATATGTTGTAGATATTTGTGTTAGACCTGAGTATCGCAAATATGGACTAGGAAAACTTTTGATGCAATCCATGTACGAAACTGTTGTACAGTTACAGCTTAAACGCCTGTTAGGTGGGGGAAGATTACCAGGTTATTCACGTCATGCAAAAGAGATGACCATAGACCAGTACGTATCCAATGTCTTAACCGGGAGAATCCATGATCCAGTTATAACCTTTTTATTGAAATGTGGAAGAACTCCTTTAGAAGTAATTCCAAACTATCTTGAAGATGAAGAATCCCTCAATTATGGTCTGTTAATGGAATGGAAAAATCCTTTTCTTTTTCAAAAATAGTTTTTCGGAATCCATATAAAAAAAATAGAACTGCCCTAAGGCAGTTCTACAAGATCCAACATAGGCTGTGCATTTGGTTTGCCAATATAATAGCCTTGAGCCAAATCAAAATGAAGCTCTCTACACAGATCGAGTTCTTCCTTACGCTCAATTCCTTCAGCTAATGTTTTTATATTGTACTCTCTAGCGACATCTATGATACTTCTTAACGCTTCTTGTTTCTCTTTAGACTGATCACAATACGAGATTAACTTACGATCTATCTTCGCATAATTTGGACGCAGTTCTTTTAATACTTCAATGGTAGAATACCCCGCACCTATATCATCTAAAGCAACCTTAATTCCTTCGTTCTTATAGGCCTTAAAGATATCTTTTAAATGATTAATATTACTAATCTCTTCTGTCTCTACAACTTCAAAGACAAGATCATTAGGATCTACTCGATATTTTTCTATGTTTTCAAACGTACTTTTTAAACAATGCTTAGGATTATAAATGGAAGATGGTAAAAAGTTAATGAAGCGTAACAAACCTGCCTGTAGTGTTTCAGCGCTATACTTGATTGCTTGTTTTCTAGCATTCCCATCAAGCATTGCCTGCAATCCTGATACTTGTGCGAATTTAAAAAGCTCAAATGGTGTAAATGGAAACTCTTCTCTTGATGATCTTAATAAAAACTCATACCCTATGACTTCTTGGTCAGATACCGATATAATCGGTTGTATATGATTTGTAAAATAGGACTCTTTGATAACCTGAAGGAGCTTAGGGTGCTTAACTCTCTCAAAGACCTCTGTAAATGGTAGCATGGGAGGAAAGAACGAGTTTCCTACATCACTTGAATTCTCAATAGAAATATATAAATCTATTTTTGATCCAAACTGATTTGTCACAATATCTCCTATCACTTCAAAAATATCATGAAGTTGCTGATGAGAGAAATAGCTAACTATTGTAGATGTAGAGTCCTTAGCCACTATATTCTCAGTTTTAATAGCTGGTGAGATAGCATTAATTACTTCTGGATACCTTGAGTAAAAGGTAATTGAACCTTCGTTTTTAAACATAGATAACTCTGTACATTGCGAACAAGACATATTGTGATAATTCCTTCCTACTTTTTATCCTTTCTTATATAATATCTTGAATAAAGTACTTTTTAAATAGAAAAACTTGGCAAGATGCCAAGTTTTTTTAGTATTATAAGAGATTTTCTATTACTAAATTAACATTTACTCATTTTCAACGATAAGCTCACGCTGAATATGTTCATGTAACTCTTCATTTTGAATATGAATAACAACCGTAAATGTACCAGTCTTCTTAAACTCAAATGTTGATTGATATACACCAGACTCTACTTCTTCTGCTTCAATGAATTCATGTCTAGTGTCAGATTTCTCCCAAATCTCGAACTTAACGATTGAATCGGTAATAGGTTTCTCATCAAGTGTTGCTGATGTTTCTAATACAATAGGTTTATTGGGAATTAAATGATCTGGAACATTAAAATCTATTGTAATATTTCCTACAGTATGATGATTATGAACATGGCCTGTATGTTCATGATCATTCTCATTTTCTGTTTCACTAGGATTACCTACAGTAAGTTCAATTTTAGGCATTGAATGCTGATCTCGTGCCGTTACGTGAGATACAATAGAATATATGCCTTCTTTGTCAAACTTTTTATTTATTACATACACACCATTTCCTTGATGCACACCAACAATCATCTCGTGATCGCTGTTCTGTTCCCAGACCTCAAAGCTTACATCACTCGCGTCCTCAACAGATTCATTACCTTGGGTAACTTTAGCACTTATCGTTACTGCGTCACCAACATTAGGGTGATCATTGTCTACTTGAAGGTCAACCTCTAGAATTGGTGGTACTTCAACACTCTCTGCATTTCCGGCATTTTCTGATTCATTACAGGCACTCACAAAAAAAACAAATATACATGTACATAAGACTAGCAACATCTTCTTCAATTACTTCACACCCATCTATATCATTGACTAAATCATATTATAGTCTATTGATACATGTTTAAAACGATACAGCAATGACATTTTAGTGACAGAAAATGGGCATAAATGTGAAGGTTACTTAAATAAAAGCATGGTTCACTATTCATAAATCGACTGATATCGGCGGTTTTTAAGAATATTTCGGTACTTTACAGACTTTTATCAGCGTGATCCCTGAATTTATCAGCGAAAAAAATTATATTAGCGCTATGACCCCAAAACTAACTGACACCAAAAAGTACCACAGTATCAATACTGTGGTAGATCAAAGTTTAGTTTTTATACTTTCTTTTACCCTCCCTTCTGTGAAGGTACTATAAATCAACAAAAAATTGATAATCTGGATGCTTATATAACAAATCAAAATCCTTTGAATGACTTAATATTGTATATAGATCTTCTGGAGAAAACCATAAATGATCATTTGGTATGGTGTAACCTGCTCCAAAGTGATAACTTAACCAAATCAATTTTGAGCAATAGATATAAGTCCATTCATCAGTAAGAGGTGTGTTAGCGGTAAAATAAAAGATAGGTTTATTTAATCCCTTTTTTCTGTTTTCCTTAAATTGCTGCAAATAGTGCTCAGCATAAGCTGTTGCCTTTTGTCCTAGCTCTTTGTTCTTTGGCCTGAAATGGGCGTACATTGGATGATGTTCTGTAAAAATCGAAATTGATTCCTTACGTACGACAGGTTCTGAGATTACTGCCTCTATCATCTGATCCTCATCCACCACTAGAGCCGTATGACCCATATACCCATAAGGAAATCCATTTACATTGTCACAAGCAACTAAAATATCACCAGCTTGAAAGTCTGAAGGCTTTTGATTATTTTCTCTGGATTCATGATTCTCCAACTGAAAAGTCTGTTGAATTGGATGATGTGTTCCGGAGTCTAGGTAATACCCTGAAATCGTGATTTTTGAAACTTTCTCATTTTTAGGGTACCTGATCTTCAGCTCTTTCTTAATACTAAAGGCTCCTGCATATTTTCCATTCAAAAAGACCTCTATAAACGGGTATGTTGATTTCCCCTTATTTAAAAACGAAATGAATCCATTCGACTTGTTTACAACAAGATCTTTCAATCTAAATCCCTCCCCCTAAAGAGGATATTCATACTGAATGATATAGATGTTAAATAATAAATTACATTTCCATTTTTAAGGATAGCTACAAACCTAAAAACCCAACCGGGTTGGTTGGGTTTTAATCAAAGTTCTTCAGCTTACTCGTATCCAGCTTCTACAAAATAATACTTAAAAAATACAAGGAAATTATTGATAAGACTTTTGTGTTTTGTTAGCTCTAACTAAAAACAAATGAGTAAAATGCTCTGAAATGCCTAGAAATATCCCAACAAGAAGGGCACCTAAAAATGTAACAACTGCTCCTTCCATCCAAAGTCCAAGAATGTAAACTACGACTGTTGCTGCCACGAAATCCAGAAAAGTACTTAGCCAAACAGTACCTTCTTTTAGGAACAAATACTCCATCATCGTTCCTACAACAGCTAGAACCAGTCCTATGATTATCGGTTGTATCATATTAGCAAAGTTGACGTTAGGTAATATAAAGGCAGAGAGTGCTACAATAAGTGGACACATAATAACCTTCATGAAGAATGTAGTCAATGTAAAACAACCTCCTTTTCCTATACTACTATTTCCAATAAGTATCAAAAGTATCAACTTCCATTGAAACAGCTAGCCATTAAAGGTACTCACTAGTCCGATTCTTTTGATGATTACACTCCATGATTCATCTATTAGTCAGTTTCAGACTCATTTTTTCAATTAAAGTTTTTGCTTCTGTTAATCAATACTTCTATTCAGAACTTAGATTTCACTAATCTTACGTATCGAAATCATTAAGAATGGGACAACTAAAATAGACTTTTACATACTCCAATAACGGTACAATGGCTAGGAGGAAGTAAGTGAATAATCATAATTCGGAAAATCAACTAGTACAGAGCGTCATGAAAAAATTGCAAGAAGAAAACAAAGAAGCATTATCCTTTCTTTTAGATGAACTCCAACCGTATGATTTCGCTTATCTATATAAAACTCTTCCTAATAAAGAACGAAATTTGTTCCTCTTATCCTTAAACATCAATCAAATTGCAGATTTAATTGAGGAATTAGAGGAAAGGGAGCTTCAACTAGATACAATAAGCAAACTAGGCTTTGAGAAAAAAGGTATGGTTTTAGATGAGATGGATAATGATGATTTAGCTGCTTTACTAGAAGCATTGCCTCCTGAGCTTGTGGAAGACCTATTAATAGGAATGAAGAGTGAGGAATCAGAAGCTGTACAACAGCTCATGAGTTATCCACCTGAAACAGCTGGTAGACTAATGACCAATCGATTTGTGTGGATTAGTGAAAATCATACAGTTAGGCAAACTGTTGATAAAATAAAGATTTTTGCTGAGTATTCGGAGACTATTAATTATATTTACGTTATAGATTCAAGTAAAAAATTGATCGGTGTAGTATCCTACCGAGATATCATTTTAGCTGATATCAACGCACAAATAACGGATATTATGCATGAAAGAGTAATTTCTGTTCCCGTCAATATGGATCAAGAGCAGGTTGCTAACATTTTTGAACGGTATGATTTTCTTGCCATGCCGGTCGTAGATGACAATTTTGTACTTAGAGGGATTATCACTTTTGACGATATCATCGATGTAGTCATTCAAGAAGCAAATGAAGATATAGAGAAATTATCTGCCTCTGGTAAATCAATTGATTTTGATACAAAGGCGATGGTTGCAGCTTACCGAAGGCTCCCTTGGTTAATTTTATTATTATTTATCGGCATTATATCAGGTAGCATTATTAGTGGATTTGAAGATACGCTGGAAAAAGTAGTCGCTCTCGCTTTCTTTATGCCGATGATTGCCGGAATGACTGGTAATACCGGTACACAATCTCTAGCAGTTGTGGTAAGGGGACTTGCATCCCGTGAGATTGATAAGGTAGTCGTCAGAAAAGTAATATTGCGTGAATTTGGGGTTGGTCTTCTGATAGGCCTTATATGTAGTGTACTGATCTCAATTATTGCTTATGTTTGGCAGGATGGAGATATGGTGCTTAGCTTAGTTGTAGGAAGTTCACTATTTTTAACACTTGTGATTGGTACCCTTACTGGGACCATCATCCCTCTTATCCTATATCGTTATAAGATTGATCCCGCGATTGCATCTGGTCCACTAATTACGACGATTAACGATATTTTCTCACTAGTCACCTATTTTGGACTTGCGACTTTATTTATACGCTACTTACTATAAGTCGGAACTAACTTTCTTTGGGATAGCCAAAATAGAAAAGGAATGGGTGGCTCCCCATTCCTTACGTTTTGTATATTATCTAGCGAAAACATGGTTTCCGATCTTGATTGTAATCGGCCTAGTTTTAATCCAAGCACTTTGCGCTGTCTTAGGATTGTAGAAATAAAGTGAACCGCTACCTTGTCCTCTAAATTGCAGGGCTTCTAGTACCGCTCGCTTTGATGCTGCATCTGCTGCTTGTTTAATTGTTCCATTAGCAACCGGAGAAAATGCATAATGTCCACCTGATGAAACTTCAGTAATTACTCCATGGACAGAGTTTGGAAATAACGAGCTATCTACACGATTTAATACGACTGTAGCAACGGCAACCTTTCCAGCATAGGACTCACCTTTAGCTTCTGCATATACTAATCTAGCAAGTAAATCTCTTTCATAGCTAGTTGGAATACTTGGAATCTTAATTCTTTCACCTGCAAACAATATGAAGTTATTACGATTATTTACTTTTTGAATAGCCGCAATCGGTACACCATACTGATTACTAATTTTCCAGAAGGTTTCTCCGTTTTTCACAGCATGTGATGTTGTATTTGCGTCTGCTGTATGCACATTAAATCCAAGAATAGTTACAGTTAACGTAGTGGCAATTGCTAGTTTTTTAATCCAATTCATATCAAAACCTCCTAGTATTTTGCTCACCTATTAAACTATCAGCTTACTAGAAGGTTTTCATTCACCAATAATTCCCAATATAAAACAAGCTAGAATTACCCCTTATTTTACAACGTTTTTATAATATACTAGTAAAATCATCCATCTCCTTTTTAGAGCTATACTTATAGAATTTATTCATCACCGTCTTATACAATTATCACCCTGCAAAATCACCCAATGTACTGTTACACAGTCTTTAGACAAAAAAATTTCCTGCTAAAACTTAGCAGGAAAAAATAAGGTTTTATTTCACAGTTGGAAACCCAAAGCCAGATGCGTAATCATCACCAGACGCTGAGCCAGATCCACCTAGAATATCATTTGCTGTAGCACGTTTCTGTAGTTCTAAACGTATATCTGAAGCAGTTAGACTAGTATTTGCTGCCCAAATCTTTGCAGCTAAGCCAGAGATATGAGGTGTTGCCATGGATGTTCCACTAATCGTATTATAGGTGCCATCATACCATGTTGACTCTATAGCTCTCCCTGGGGCTGATACTTCTACGTCTAGTTCTTCAATGACAAAATCCCCATCAGTATCTGGATTACCGCGAGATGAAAAGTCCGCTACACGATACGTTCCATTTTCTTGTACATCCTCTAGTGCTGCCACAGCCACTGCGTCAACTAAAGCCCCAGGATATCCAATTGTATTTGCATTTGGACCACTATTACCAGCAGCAGCTACAACTAGAACTCCTTTATTGTAAGCATAGGATACAGCATCAGCGATTAACGTTGATTTACTGCTAGATCCAAGTGACATCGAAATAATCACGTTCGCGTTTAAACGATTAGCTTCGTCTGCTGCATGCTGGATTGCAGCTGCAATATCATCTGAATAACCAGAACCACGATCATTTAGGACCTTGTATGCCCATAGATCAGATTCAGGGGCTACTCCGTATATACCACTTCCATCATTTCCTCCATGTGCCAGAACTGTTCCTGCTACATGCGTTCCATGACCATTTTTATCTGAACAAAAGTTGTTAACTAAGTTTGATTTTCTTTGGGTAAAATCTTTACATTGTTCTGCACTACCAGCTAAATCCACATGACTTGTATTTACTCCTGTGTCTAAGACTGCTACTTTTACACCACTTCCACCCGTTGGTTTAGTAATGGCAGAGTCGTTATAGATCGCTTCAATTCCCCAAGGAGTTTGATCATTTGGAACTGCAGTTCTAGCGGATGTCGAAGAACCTGGTTTTGCATCAAGTGAAATCTTATCAATTAATTTTACATTTATATTCTTATTCTTCTTTAAGGCTTCTAATTGCTTTTCATTTACATCAGTTGTAAATCCATTTTTCTTAAAATCCCAACGAACACCATAGTTTGCCTTTGCTTTTGCCTTTACTACTTCATCTGATGAACTGATTAACACACGTAGCTTTTCTGGTTTTTCTTCAGACGCTGTTACATTTGTAGAATACATTGGTACAATTAGTACTGCAACCAGAAGAATGCTTCCCAACACCTTTAACCATTTCATAACAATCCTCTCCCTATCATGTATTTTCTACTATGTACTAGCAGAAGAAAATTCCAACTCCTTTTGTCAGAATTTTCACATTCATCTTAACATGCTTAGAGAAAGGTGGGTATTGGGAAATTACCCTTCATTTAATGATGATTTGACGCAGCTTTTCATGGTCATTTTCCCAACATTAAATTGTTATGTCATGACATACTTTAATGAAATATATATGTTAAATAGTAACTAAAGAAGACTTAGCATTAGCTAAGTCTTCTTTCATCCATGCTCTTATAGATTTCTGAAAAAGTTTTTAACTTCTTGGTTCTTCTGTATATGTATAGACGACTGCACCACCATGTTGGGCAATACCTCGGAAGTGTTTAAAGTCATTCTGTTTGACGAGTAGCTCGCGAAAAGCTAGAAATACATCTTTTGTTACGAAATATTCTTCTAATTCACGATTTCTCAACTTGTCTAATATATGTTCAATCTCCTCTGGAGTCATTTAAATAACCTCCTCTCTTTTTTTATAAATAAGTCCTTATTTATCTTAGGAAAATAAAAAAATGAAAAAAAATGTATAAAAAATTAATGATGTACAAAACATATACATGAAGCAACGATGAAGGGAGGGAAATTCAATGGCAAACAATAATTCAAATCAATTACTTGTTCCTGGAGTTGAACAAGCACTTGAACAAATGAAATATGAAATTGCTCAAGAATTTGGTGTAGACCTAGGACCTGAAACTACATCTCGTGCTAACGGTTCTGTAGGTGGAGAAATCACAAAGCGCCTAGTACAAATGGCTGAACAACAGCTAGGAAAGTAATCTTCATTTCACTATGACTACTTGTATAGAGCGCCTATCATCATGAATAACATCACGAAAGCTCTATCTACAAGATTTTATAAGCAGAGAAATTACATCGTGTAAGTCATCATTGCTTATATCTATGAATTTTAATACACACACACCATGATTATCATCATTGCTTATTAATTATGATCATAAGCAAGACACACACCATGATTATCACCTTTGCTTATTAATCGTGATCGTAAGCAAGACACACACACCATGATTATCACCATTACTTATTAATCATGATCGTAAGCAAGACACACACACACCATGATTATCACCTTTGCTTATTGTTCATGATTTTAAGTAAGACACACACACCATGATTATCATCTTTGTTTATTAATTATGATTGTAAGTAAGACACATACACCATGAATTTTATTATCAAGCTTATAATAGTTACATGTAAGTAAAGACACACACACCATGATCCAACACCATTACTTACAAAACTACAAACACAAAGAGTATTTTACTCACTATCAAGAAAATAATACATCCAAGTAACGAAAAATCCATCCAATTCAAGAAACAATGAAATTGCCCATTACACACATACACGAAGCAGCCTTGAGCTGCTTCTTTTTTTATTTACTCATGTATCCAATCCATTACAGCAGTATATAAGTTTTTTCCATCTTCATAACCTTCGTTAAACAATTGAGTTAGCCGATTTTGATTTCTCTCTACTCTTCCAACCTTCAGAGGTTTAGATGGTTGGATAATAAAAACCTTTCCTTGCTCTTCTTGATCGTAAATATATTGCAGTGTCTCGTTGTAGAAGTCAGCTCTATTATCCATACTCTTTAAAAGTCCAGGATAATTCTTGTACAATCTCGAAGAAATCCAGGATTGTCTAGAAGGTTTTTTTTGATATCCCTTGTTTCTTGTTAAAATAACCACATTCTTTTCAAAACCAACTTCTTCTGCTCGTTTAATTGGAATAGGGTCGGATATTCCACCATCTAATAAGCAGCGTTGATCAAATTCTACAATTGGGGCAGCAAATGGTAAAGAACTAGAAGCCCTTAAAATCATAAGCATATCTTTTCCGTGTTGATGTTTATTGTAATAAACGGGTTCTCCAGTCACACAATCAGTTGTACCAACCTCAAATGATTCTTCTGCTTTATAAAAGGCTTCATAATCAAACGGTACTAGTTTATTAGGAATTTCATCAAAAATAAAATCCATTCCAAACAATTCTCTTTTCTTAATATAATTTCTTAATGACAAGTAACTTGGGTTATGTATGTAATCAATATTTACTTTTCTGTTTCTATCTTTTTGTCTAGATAAATAGGACACTGCATTACAAGCACCTGCAGAAACCCCTATATTGTAAGGGAAATAAAGGTCTTTCTCTAAGAAGTATTCTAATACACCAGCGGTATAAACTCCTCTCATTCCCCCACCCTCAAGAACTAATCCAGCCTGGGTCATTGCTTTTGTCCCCCTTCTTATCAAAACCAATTTCTCTTATTTTACCATATAGTAAAATAGTGTTTATATGAAAATGTTAGTAAATAAATTGTAAATTTTTTTCAAAAGATTATAAAAACTACTTTACCTTTGGACAAAATTAATGCAGACTATAGGATAAGGTATGTGAAAGGAGAGATGTCACATGAAGACAGCTTCATTAGGAGACATTGTTGAATTCAAGGGTGGATTACAAGGTATTGTAGAGAAAGTAAATGAAAACTCGGTCATTGTTGACCTCACATATATGGAAAACTTCCTAGACCTAGAGTTAGAACGACGTACTGTCGTTAACCATAAAAACTATAAAATTATCGGTGCAGTGAAAGTATAAAACAAAAAAAGCGCAGTTTTCCTATTATTTCTAAGGAAAACGCGCCTTTTTTTATTACAATTTAGCGATTATCAACCTTTTCAGGATAAAGGTCATGATTCATCATCCGATAATCAGCCATCTGTTCATACTTTGTACCAGGTCGTCCATAATTGGTATATGGGTCGATAGAAATCCCTCCACGAGGTGTAAACTTACCCCAAACCTCAATATAACGAGGATCCATTAACTTAATTAAATCATTCATAATAATGTTCATACAATCCTCATGGAAATCACCATGGTTTCTAAAGCTGAACAAGTATAGTTTTAATGATTTGCTTTCTACCATTAGCTTGTCTGGAATATAGCTTATATAAATAGTTGCAAAGTCAGGCTGGTTTGTTTTCGGGCATAAGCTTGTAAACTCAGGGCAATTAAATTTCACAAAATAATCTCTGTTTACATGTTTATTTTCAAAGCTCTCTAACACTTCTGGTGAATACTCAAATAAGTATTTAGTACCTTGATTACCTAATAACGTTACACCTTCTAGTTCTGAATCGTTTCTTCCACTCATTGTTTCAACCTACCCATTCTATTTTAGAGTTTTAAACTCCTCTCTTATTCCCCCATACCAGTGTATGGAGTTGAGGAAGTACCTTTACGTTGTTCATTTCGTTTGTTTTTACAACTTCATCGATTAGCCATTCGTACTTCGTTAACAATGACGAGACGATTTGTGATTGGTCATCACCAAACACATTATCATTTCCAACTTGCAAATAAAAAGGTACGTTAGGATAGCGCTGATGAATTTGTTTAGCATAAGCAAAGTCTTCATCGTTAAAAACGACAACTTTTAAAGAAAGCTGGTTTTCCTTTATACCATGAAGATTTCCAATTATCTCAGAAAGCTTTTCATAGTCCGTCACCATACCAGAGCTAGGTGGTTTTGGGGAAATCGTAACGTCTTGAACTCTCTGCAACCAATCCTGCCATTTAGAACCCTGCGTTTCCACTCCTATTCTAATCCCATTCTCTCTTAATAAAGAAATAAGGCTTTCCATATTCGCTAATAACGCAGGATTTCCTCCGGATATTGTCACATGAGAAAAATTAGTACCACCTATTTCTGTTAATTGACTCCAAATTTCCTCAGCACTCAATTGTTTTATCTCATCTTTGGCAGATCCATCCCACGTAAAAGCAGAATCACACCACTTACACTGGTAATCACAGCCAGCAGTCCGAACAAACATTGTTTTTGTGCCAATGACTGCTCCTTCTCCTTGAATCGTAGGGCCAAAAATTTCTAATACTGGAATTGTCTTTACCACTACTTTCCACTCACTTTCGGACGATACACAACATAACTAGTTGGTGTTTCCCTAACTAATACCTGCAAGCATTTTGGTTTATTGGGTAAGGAAGTTAAAAACCGATCGATATTTTCCCATATTGTTCTTGCGATTACCTCTGTTGTTGGAAATTGATCAGAATTGTTCTCATTAAAATCTTCAAGCTGGTCATTCATAATCGTATGGTCATATCGAGAATGCACGATTTTTTTTAAGTCTTGAAAGTTCACAAGAAATCCTGACTCATTAAGGTCGTCACCAGCCACTGTAATATTTACAAAATATGTGTGACCATGGACATTACGACACTTCCCAGCATCCTCGTGAGGAATGAAATGGGCAGCAGCAAAATGCATATCTTTATTTAATTCGTAAGAGTAAGAATGTTGCACTTGTGGGTAAAACTGCTGAAGCATAGGCTCACTCCTTTCCTTTGTTAGCTAAATAATCATTAAGACCCTTTTTACGTAAAACACATGCAGGACATTCTCCACATCCATCAGCAATGATTCCGTTATAGCAGGTTAATGTATTCTCTCGAACAAAGTCTAAAGCTCCAAGCTCATCTGCAAGACCCCAAGTTTCTTCTTTATTAATCCACATTAATGGAGTATGAATGACAAAGTTATAATCCATTGAAAGGTTAAGAGTTACATTTAATGATTTAACAAACACATCACGGCAGTCAGGATAACCGCTAAAATCTGTTTCACATACACCTGTTACAATATGACGTGCCCCAGCCTGCTTCGCTAAAACGGCGGCGAAGGAAAGAAACAAGAGATTTCGACCATCCACAAATGTAGTAGGTAACTCACCCTCTTTTTGGTCAATATCAATATCATCACGAGTTAACGCATTAGGGGCTAACTGATTTAGTAATGACATATCTAAAACGGTATGCTTAACATTAAGCTCCGCCGCAATTGAAGCTGCACAATCTATTTCTAATTTATGTTTTTGGTTGTAATTAAATGTAACGGTTTCAACCTCATCAAAATGTTTTAGTGCCCAAAATAAACAAGTCGTACTATCCTGGCCACCACTAAATACGACTACTGCTTTTTTTAATGTCATAAAAAAAGCTCCTTTCTTTTTATAAAAAGAAACGAGCGAATACACCTTCTCCAAAAAAACAATAGGCAGCACAGAATAAAACGATACCAAGTGATATCGTTTGACCTATAGTTTTTTATAGAGGGAGTTTTCGAACCTCTCGTTTCGTGTGATCACACACTGAACAATCACTATTTAATTTTAATAATTCTTATTAACTATAACATAAATATGGTTTTCGACAAGTGAAAAAATGATTTGGGAATGCTTAAGCGTTTCAAAATAGATTTACCGCTTCTTAACATAACAGCTAAAGAGAGTTAATAAAAAGGTTGTACAATAAAGTAAATTTACTTAGTACTCCCTACAGTTTTCAAAACACTCTCTCTGGTGTAACAAAATTATGTGTCTCTTAAGATTAGATTACTTCGAGTAAATATGACGGAATTCAACATCCCTCTGCGGTAATTGTCGGTAAAATACATTACAAATATCCTGAAACATTTGATATATTTTGTAAATACATAGGGTTTAGTAAGTAAATTGGTATTTTTTTAAACCAATCGTCATAAAAATTGTAAGTAGGAGGAGATTATTATGAGCAACAGGACACAGTTTGATGAACAGTTGGTTTCACTTAAAGAAAAGCTTCTTGAGATGGTTTATCAATCAAAGCACGCCATTGATCAATCGATCATCGCCCTACAATCTCAAGATTTAGAGCTGGCAAAACTGATCATCAGTCAAGATAAAGAAATTAATGAACTTGAGAAGGAAATAAACGATATAGTAATCAGGAATATAGTCAAACAGCAACCTGTAGCCTCTGATTTAAGAAGATTAATGGTTGCAGTAAAGATATCTTCTGATATAGAGAGAGTTGGAGACTTAGCCGTTAATATCGCGAAATCTACTTTATTTATTGGTAAAGAACCTTTCCATACCTCTACAGACGCAATCCCCCAAATGGCAAAAGTTGTTCAAAAAATGCTGTCCGATTCCTTAACTGCCTATCATGAGGAAAACATTCAAAGTGCCTATTCTATTGCAAGTACCGATGATACAGTTGATAGAATGTACGGAGAAACCATTCAATATTTGTTAGCCCAAATGGCATTACGACCAGATGCTGTCCCTCAACTTACTCAACTGGCATTTATATGTAGGTACTTAGAGCGTGTTGGGGATCATGTTACGAATATTGCTGAAAACATTATTTATTTAGTTAAAGGTGAAAGAATTGATTTGAATTTTCAGGTTTGATCTAAGACTATGTAGTTGGATGCCTATATAAGAAAAGCGCAACCGGTTGGTTGCGCTTTTTCGTATTATTAAGCTGTATAAAGTGCCTCAACTTGCTTTTGTAAAGCATCATTTTCAAGATACTCATCATAAGAAGATACCTTATCAACGATCCCATTTGGTGTGATTTCGATAATACGGTTGGCAATCGTCTGTACAAACTGATGGTCATGAGATGTAAATAACATCGTCCCTTTAAACGCAATTAGACCATTATTTAAAGCAGTAATAGATTCTAAATCTAAATGGTTTGTTGGCTCATCTAATAGAAGTACATTTGCACCTGTTAGCATCATTTTAGATAGCATACAGCGTACTTTTTCTCCTCCTGATAATACCTTAGCTTTTTTGTTTACTTCCTCACCAGAAAACAACATTCTTCCAAGGAATCCACGTAAAAAGCTTTCAGTCTGATCATTAGGTGAATATTGACGAAGCCAGTCTACTAGATTTAACTCATTGTTTTCAAAATATCTAGAGTTATCTTTCGGGAAATAAGCCTGACTTGTAGTTATACCCCATTTATAGGTACCACTATCTGCTTCCATTTCACCTGTTAGAATTTTGAATAAGATTGTTTTAGCAATCTCATCTCTTCCAACAAAGGAAATTTTATCTCCCTTGTTAACCGTAAAACTAACATTATCTAGTACCTTCACACCATCAATCGATTTAGAAATTCCCTCGACTCTTAATAGGTCATTTCCAACCTCGCGCTCTTGAGAAAAATGAACATAAGGATATTTACGAGAAGAAGGTCTTATATCATCTAGCTCAATTTTATCAAGTAGCTTTTTTCTTGATGTCGCTTGTTTAGATTTTGAAGCATTTGCACTAAAACGTGCAATGAAAGCCTGAAGTTCTTTAATTTTCTCTTCCTTCTTTTTATTAGCATCCTGAGACAATCTAGATGCTAACTGACTAGATTCATACCAAAAGTCATAGTTACCAACATATACTTGAATTTTACCAAAGTCTAAGTCAGCAATATGAGTACAAACCTTGTTTAAGAAATGTCGATCATGGGAAACCACAATAACTGTGTTTTCAAAGTTAATTAAGAATTCTTCTAGCCAGCGAATTGCTTGAATATCTAAGTGGTTCGTCGGCTCATCTAGTAGTAAAATGTCCGGCTTACCAAAAAGAGCTTGCGCTAATAATACTTTAACCTTGTCTCCACCAGTCAGATCTGCCATCTTTTTATGGTGTAGATCTTCACCGATGCCTAACCCTTTTAATAGAATTGCTGCTTCTGATTCAGCTTCCCAACCGTTCAGTTCAGCAAACTCACCTTCAAGCTCAGCTGCTCTCATACCATCTTCATCTGTAAAGTCTGCTTTCATATAGATAGCATCCTTCTCTTGCATTACTTCATAAAGACGAGCATGACCTTTGATTACAGTATTAATGACTTCAAATTCTTCATATTCGAAGTGGTTTTGCTTAAGTACTGCTAGGCGCTCTCCAGGGGTTATGTTAATGTTACCTTCTTGAGCCTCTATTTCACCTGATAATATTTTTAAAAAAGTTGACTTCCCTGCACCATTCGCTCCAATAAGACCATAACAGTTACCAGGAGTAAACTTAATATTTACATCATCAAAAAGCTTACGATCACCATATCGAAGCCCTACATTTTGCACTGATATCATACGTTCAAAATCCTCCATTCTATTTTACACTGCGGTTATTATAGCATAATACTGCCACAATATGATACTTTTCACTGTAAGAAATAGTTAATGAAGAATAGTTAGTAGACGTTGGTTGAAAATTTATTCTCTAATATAAAAACAGACATGGGAAATTTCCCATGTCCTGTTACTTAACGATTTTCGTTATTCTTTTTGTCCTCTGCAACACCCTCAGCCAACTCATCAAAAGATTTCACTTTCCCATGTGGATTTTGTGCTTCTTTTCTAGTTCTGAATTGTCGTTCCTTTTGGCGCTTTGATTGTGTCATTGTCTATTTCTCCTTTATGAAATCAATTTCTCCTTTATTTTTTCAAATTCCTACCGTTCTTATGTATGTCCCTATTTGTTTAACAAGAAAGCAAGCGCATCATAGCTGCTCTTTCTTAAATTTACCATCTTTTAACCTAAGCATTTTAGTTGAAAGTCAGTAAAGGTCAAAGTAAAATAAAGTCAGAAGGTCAATAAAGGTCAAATAAATATTAAATCTAAACCTAGGAGGAACTACGATGATTTGTCAAAAATGTAACCAAAGAGAAGCAACTGTATTATTGAATATACAAATCAATCAACAGCGGAAACAATATCCACTTTGTCATAGCTGTTATGCAGAAGAAAAAAATCAATTGAAAATTCCTGCTGGGCACCATAACAATTATTCAATTGAAGACTTATTCAAAGACTTTAACCAATATAATAAAAACAAAGGCTCAGAACATATAACTACTGAGAAAAATAAAGGAATCCTTGACCAACTCGGAAGAAATCTAACAAATATGGCTAAAGCAGGGATGATTGATCCTGTCATCGGCAGAGATGAAGAAGTAGATCGCGTTATTGAAATACTAAATCGTCGTAATAAAAACAACCCCGTTTTGATTGGTGAACCTGGGGTTGGTAAGACAGCCATTGTAGAAGGCCTTGCTCTCAAAATCGCAGAAAGTAAAGTGCCATCAAAACTATTAAATAAAGAGGTTTATTTGCTAGATGTAGCAGGACTTGTTGCAAATACAGGGATAAGAGGACAATTTGAAGAAAGAATGAAACAAATTATTACAGAACTACAAGAACGAAAAAATATTATTTTGTTTATAGATGAAATTCATCTACTTGTTGGTGCAGGTTCAGCTGAAGGTTCAATGGATGCTGGCAATATCCTAAAGCCAGCATTAGCTAGAGGTGAGCTGCAGCTAGTTGGAGCGACCACTTTAAAGGAATATCGGAAAATTGAAAAAGACGCTGCTCTAGAACGTCGTTTTCAACCGATTACTGTGAATGAACCTACTATTGATGAGGCAATTCAAATATTAACCGGAATTAAAGAAAAGTATGAGGATTATCATGAGGTTTCATACTCTGAGGAAGCGATTAAAGCTTGTGTTACGCTATCTAGTCGCTATATCCAGGATCGTTTCTTACCAGATAAAGCAATCGACCTACTAGATGAAGCTGGTTCTAAGAAAAACCTCATGACAACTAAAATAAACCCTAATGATCTACAGAAACAATTACTCCGAATCTCTAAGGAAAAAGATCAAGCAGCACAAGAGGAAAACTATGAACTTGCAGCTCAACTACGAGTAAAGGAAATTGAGATTGAAGCAAAGTTGAAAGAACAATCACAACAGGATAAAGCAGTCGTTCAGGTAGAAGATATACAAAAGATCATCGAAAAGAAAACAGGAATACCGGTTGGTAAACTTCAAGAAAATGACCAAGAAAAGTTAAAAAACCTGGCCTCTAACTTATCCAAAAAAGTGATAGGTCAAGACGAGGCAGTTCAAAAGATTTCGAAAGCCATTCGAAGAAGTCGAGCAGGACTAAAAACTAAACATCGTCCAGTAGGTTCCTTCCTTTTTGTAGGGCCAACTGGTGTTGGAAAAACTGAATTAACAAAAACTTTAGCTCAGGAATTATTCGGATCCAAGGATGCTATGGTTCGTCTTGATATGAGTGAGTATATGGAGAAGCATTCAGTTTCAAAAATAATTGGTTCCCCTCCTGGTTATGTTGGACATGAGGAAGCTGGACAACTCACTGAGAAGGTAAGAAGAAATCCTTATAGCATTATTTTGCTAGATGAAATTGAAAAAGCTCATCCAGATGTGTTACACCTATTCCTTCAATTATTAGAGGACGGAAGATTAACAGATAGTCAAGGCCGAACAGTAAGCTTTAAAGATTCAGTAATTATAATGACAAGTAATGCTGGTGTAGGTGAAAAGAAAATCTCAGTTGGTTTTGAAAATACGAATCCTACATCCTCATCTATACTGGACTCATTAAGGAATTATTTTAAGCCTGAGTTTTTAAATAGACTTGACGGTATTATTGAGTTTAATCAATTAAGTAAGATAGATATGCACGAGATTGTAAGCATTATGATTGGTGAATTAAACGAAACCTTACTCGAGCAAAACTTAACATTACGTATCAGTGATGATGCTAAAGCACTGCTAGCCGACTTAGGGTATTCCCCTCAATTTGGGGCTAGACCATTACGCCGTACCATCCAAGAGAATATTGAAGACCCTATTACTGACCTTCTATTAGATGAATCAGGTGTTAAGAGTATTATTGTAAAAGAAGTAGAAGGAATGTTAGTGATCGAGAGTGAATAATACTTTTTAATAAGGCTTGTAGGTTGAGTTATCATATTGGTATTAAAAAAGAGCATGAATCTTTATTAACGATTCATGCTCTTTTTCTTAGATTTCTAATGTGATGAGGCTTTTAATTCATCATCCATTGCTTTAGATAATTTTTTCTCAAGCTCAATGAGTTGTTCTGCGCGTTTTTTTAAGAGTGGAAAACAATCAATAAAGTATGGGATGATTCGATCGTCAAACTGTGTTCCACTGTTCTCCAAAATGATGTCTCTTGCTTCATAGATTGAATAGGCTCTTCGGTATGACCTATTCGTTGTTAGAGCATCAAAGGTATCAGCGATTGCAATAATTCTCGCTAAGAGTGGAATTTCTTCACCAGTTAAGCCGTGGGGATATCCATTACCATCCGTTCTCTCATGATGAAAGAGGATCGGATGAATGATTTCTTCAGGAAATTCTAAGCTCTTTGCAATTTCTGCTCCAAAAGAAGGGTGAGCCTTAATTTCTTCATACTCCACTGCATTCAGCTTACCCTGTTTTTGTAGAATATCATTAGAAATATTAACTTTTCCAATATCATGTAATAACGAACTAATTCGGAGTTTTTCTAAATCGACTGGATAATCATTCTCTCGCAATGTTCTTCCTATAATCATGCTATATTCAGATACTCTTGTAGAATGACCTCTTGTATATTCATCTTTAGCTTCAATCGCTAAAACTAAGGCCTCCATTGTCTTCGTATACATTGAATTTAACATCTCTTGTTGAACCATCATTTTAGAAACAAAATATAAGATAAGAGTATAACTTAGAAAAACAATAAGTTGTACAATTTCTATAAATGGATAGAACGTAATAATTGGATGAATATAGATAACGGATGAATACACTAATACTGAGATAAAAAAGGAAAAAACAAAATAAATTTTCTCCTTAAAGAGTGCTGCGTATATGAGACCAAAATAAAAAATTACATGCCCGATATACGGGGCAACATATAAAGAAATCCCCAAAATGATATATGTAAAAATCAAAAACACAAATCTTTGTTTCACTAGTGACAAGTACTGATAAATTAGTATTAAAGGTAAATACCCCAATAAAAGCACGAATATGAGTGCGTAGTAATCAGTTGGTATATTTTCAAACAAGAACATAGTAGACAGCATTAAAATAAGTGCCCCTAATGATGTTCCTATCCATGCTGTTATTATAATCCTCTTCATTGAATACATGAGAACTTTCCTCGCAAACTAGTGAAATAGTAAAATGGTATTACATTTTACTCTGTATATGTAAGTGCTCTTGTACATTGAGTACTTTAGAACTGATCAACTTTCCGTTCAGAGTAAAGCACAAAAACGCAAGCCCCCATAAAAGGCTTTCATTCTATTTTCATTATACAAACAAAAACATAATCGGTATAGCCTTCTAAATAAAAAACCAAGACAATCTTGGTTTTTTATTCATTCACTGTCAGGAGTTATATTAAAAAAGTCCTTCACAATCGTGTCTTCTTCCTGCTCTCTTTTATATTGCTGTTTTCCCATCTTCCCGTCCGATTCATAGCTTAAATTCTTTAATTCTTCTTCTGATTTTTTCACATTAATCCCTCCTATGACTAGAATAACCAGATGGAATGAAAGTATGAATTCTCTACCACATACTGACAGGTTCTTAACAACATAGTCATATACTTTTTCGGGAATGATTAGAAAATATTGAGAACTTAGATAAGGGTGGAACTATGAAAAAATTGGTTTATTATGGTTTACTTTTACTCCTGTTTTTCTCTCCTGTACACGTATCAGCGCAAAAAGAAAGTGGATATAGCGCTACTCATCTTAGCTTTGATAATAACTTACTAAAATGGGACGAGGTCAATTCTCTACTGCCTAAGTTTTCTAAGTTTACCGTTATTGATTTTGAAACTGGATTAAGTTTTAAGGTACAAAGAAGGGCTGGAAGAGATCATACTGACGTTCAACCTCTGACACAAAAGGACACCAAAATCATGAAGAGTATTTATGGAGGTAAATGGAGCTGGAAAAGAAGAGCAATTTTGGTGCAGTTTGACGACTATTTAATCCCAGCTTCTATGCATGGTATGCCTCATGGTGCTGGAGCTCTTCAGAATAGTTTTCCTGGTCATTTTTGCATACACTTTTATGGAAGTTCCACTCATCGTACAGATCAAATGGACTTTTCTCATTCGTTAATGATTCTAAAGTCCGCAGGTCAGTTGGACGATTATGTGTTCAACGCCAGTTCAAATGATTTCGTAAAGATATTTGTAGAGGGAATGAATCAACAAGATGAATTTATCCTTGATTTAGTCCTATCAAAGAATTGGAGAAGAGATAAAGAATTCCTTACCAAATTGAATGATATCCAGACAATAAAAATCAAACAACTCGAATTATTGACGGAAAGTCCTTTTGTTTCAGAAGCTCAGGTAGAAATAGTTATGTACTCAAAGAAAAATGGTAAAATGAAAGGTAATTTACATGTCTCAATGGTCAGAAGTTACCCAATTGACTCATGGGAAGTAGTAGCTAGCGAGATTATATTTGATGTAGAATAAGATTAAAAGTGCAAGCGGAATGAAAAGCTTCATAATTTCAAAAAAAGCCGGAACTTAGTTAGTTCCGGCTTTTTCTTTAAAGCTCTGAGTCATTTATTTGGTTAAGGAAATGTTCAATCTCTGAAACAACGGCTCTAACTGAACCTTCCTCAAACGGTGAATCAAGATTAGCTACCTTTACTAATTCAGTAAATGGCTTACTTCCACCCTCTTTACATAGTGTATAGTAATCCTGCCATGCATTTTCCTTATTTTCTCTAGCACGTACCCAAAATTGAAATGCACAAATTTGTGCCAACGTGTAGTCAATATAATAGAATGGTGTCGTAAAGATATGCCCTTGTCTTTGCCAGAATCCACCCTGTAACAAGTACTCATTTTCTTCATGATTTCGGTGAGGTAAATATTTTTTCTCTAGTTTGGTCCATTCCTCTTTACGCTCTTGTGGTGTCGCATCTGGATTTCCATAAACAAAATGCTGAAATTCATCTACTGCGACTCCATAAGGCAGGAACAATAGGGCACTACTTAAATGAGAGAATTTATATTTTTCTGTATCCTCTTTAAAGAAATTCTCCATCCATGGCCATGTAAAAAATTCCATACTCATTGAGTGAATTTCACATGCTTCAAAGGTTGGCCAATTATATTCTGGCACTTCATAATCTCGACTCGAATATACCTGGAAAGCATGACCGGCTTCATGTGTTAAAACATCTATGTCACCTGAAGTCCCGTTAAAGTTCGAGAAGATAAAAGGAGCTTTGTAATTATTTATATATGTACAATAACCACCACTAGCTTTTCCTTTTTTAGCAACTAGATCCATAAGATTATTCTCAATCATATAATCGAAAAATTCTTTTGTTTCAGCAGAAAGCTCACTGTACATTGCTTTTCCGTTTTCAACAATCCATTCAGGACTTCCCTTTGGTTCAGGATTACCGCTCTTAAAATCAAAACCTTCATCATAGTAATACAGTTCATCTACACCGATTCGGTTACGTTGACGTTCTTTTAGTTGTGTTGCTAGTGGTACGATAAACTCTTTTACTTGATCTCTAAATTTTGCAACATCCTGTGCATTATAATCTGTTCTAAGCATACGATCATAACCTAATTCAACAAAATTATTATAACCAAGTTTGTTTGCGATCTTTGTTCGAACTTTAACAAGTTTATCGTAAATTTCATCAAACTGATCTGTATGTTCAGCAAAGAATCCATAATATAACTCGCTTGCCTTTTTACGAACGTCTCGGTCCTTTGTGATTGTAAATGGATATAATTGTGCTAATGTTTTTTCCTCACCTTCGAACGTCAACTTCGCAGAGGCAACAAGCTTAGTATATTCACTTGTTAACTTATTCTCAGTTTGTAAGTCCTCAATCACCTCTGGTGAGAAAGTCTTTAATTCTAACTCTGCTAGATTAAATAGATGACTTCCCCACTTATTTTCAAGCTCAGTTCTAAACGGTGACGAAACTAGACTTTTATAAAAAGTGGTAGTGACTTTTTGCATGATGGGGTTACTCTCATCATAGAAATCATTTTCAGCTTGATAGAATTCATCGTTCGTATCAATTGTGTGACGAACATATGAAATATTGTACATGGTACTATAATCGTTTCGTAACCCGTTGATTTCCTTCATAATTTGGTTTTGTTCATCTGCTGTTTGAGCTTGGTCAAATTTGGTTAGTAACGCAGAAACGCTATTTTCAATTTCTTCTAGATTTGGTCGTTTATATTCAAATTGTTCAAATCTCATTCTATTCCACTCCTTCTATGTTTTCAACGTAACTATTCGGTAGTCTAATTGCTTTTTCCTGCAATGAGTATGAGAGTTTTTGTCCAAGTTTATTTCATTCTGTTTTTTTCAGAAATAATCCAGTCAAATCCTTAAACAAATGAGGGATCCTTCCGATAAGAAAGATAGGATAACAAATCACTATTTGCAGATACAGCTCTAATTATGTCGAAATAACAGAAAAAAATACAAAGTAAGGTGATCATTATGGATAAAGCTTCTTTTATTGGTTTAATTCTCGGACTAGCAGGTTTATTAATAGGAATGGTAACTAAAGGAGTTCCGATGGGAGTTCTATTAAATATTCCCGCTATCTTCATCATCATGGTTGGAACGTTTGGTGCTGTTACCATTGCCTTCCCTGGTCATGAACTAAAGAAAGTTCCTAAACTATTAAAAATAATATTTACTGACAAAGGAAGTGTTCAAGTTATTGATCTTATTCCAACCTTTGTAAATTGGGCTAATATTGCTCGTAAAGAAGGACTACTCGCTCTTGAAGCACAAGTTAACGAAGTAGAAGATTCCTTTTTAAAAAATGGTCTTAGCTTAGCCATTGATGGGCAATCCCCTGAATTTATCCGCGATGTGATGGATGAGGAAATAGAAGCTATGGAAGAACGTCATCTCACTGGTGCAGGTATATTTACTCAGGCTGGTACTTACGCTCCCACACTTGGAGTTCTAGGGGCAGTTGTTGGTTTAATCGCTGCTTTAGGAAACATGGCTGACATTGATGCACTTGGTGCTGCTATTGCTGCTGCGTTCGTAGCAACACTATTTGGGATTTTCTTTGGATATGTCATTTATCATCCATTTGCAAACAAGTTAAAACGCAAATCACGCGATGAAGCTCGTGTTAAACGCGTGATGATTGAAGGGGTATTATCCGTATTAGACGGGCAATCTCCTACGATGCTAGAACAAAAATTAATTAGCTATCTACCACAATATGAGCGCGAACAATACTTTGCATCTCAAGGTGGTGGTAAACAGGATGAGTAAAAAGAAGAAAAAGCATCATCATGAGGAACATGTAGATGAAAGCTGGCTCATTCCTTATGCAGACTTATTAACACTATTACTTGCACTGTTTATCGTGTTATTTGCAAGTAGTTCTGTAGACGCTCAAAAGTTTCAACAAATGGCTGAGTCATTTAGCTCTGCATTCAATGGAGGTACTGGACTCATGGAATATCCTAGTCCGTTACCTGAAGATCAGCCTCAATCCTTGAACGAAGAAGATGCCCAAAATAAAGATAATGAAAATCCTGAGTTTGATAAAGAGGAGCAAAATGAGTTAAGGGAACTCCAAGAACAAAATGAGTTAAAGGAACTTCAAGAGAAAATTAACAAATATATTGATGCTAAACAGCTTGATACACGTTTAGAAACGACGTTAACTGATGAAGGGTTGCTAATCACTATCTTAAATGATGTTTTCTTTGATTCCGGAGTTGCAGAAGTTAAGTTAAATGAAGAATCACTAGTAAAAGATCTTTCTGAACTATTGGTTAGTGATCCTCCACGTAATGTTATTATTAGTGGTCATACAGATAATGTACCAATTAGTAATTCACAATTTGATTCTAACTGGCATTTAAGTGTTATGCGTGCTGTTAATTTTATGAAGTTGTTGTTAGACAATGAAAGCCTTGATGAGCGTAGATTTAGTGCTAAGGGCTTTGGGGAGTACCAGCCTGTAGACACGAACGACACCAAAGATGGTCGTGCTAACAACCGAAGAGTAGAGGTTCTAATACTTCCAAATGAATTCAAAGAGTAAGGGGAAAAGAGGTAAACTTAATTACCTCTTTTTTTTGACTGTTAAAACAAAAAAGAATGCTCTACATTCCCGTTTTGGGATGTAGAGCATTTTAAGTTTACCGATTCACACCATAGCCAAGCTTCTTTAATAAGGAGATTAATTCTTCCTTCTCATCAAGAGACAAGGAAGATTCCACTTCATTTATAAATTGCTCATGCTCTGGGAAAATCTTTTCCATAAAAGCCGTACCTTCATCAGTTAATGAAGCATATGTGACACGACGATCCTTCGTACACTGCTTACGCGCTAACAAACCTTTCTGTTCTAGCTTATCCACTACATAAGTAATACTGCCACTAGCAATCAGGATTTTCCCTCCAATCTGTTGTAGCGGAGTTTCTCCCTTATTATACAGAAGCTCTAATACAGCAAATTCTGTCGGATTTAACCCGAAGCTTGCAATAGACTTATTTGCTTGGTCACTCACACTTCGATAAGCTCGAGAAAGGACAACAAAGAGCTTTAATGACGTATCAATATCTTTTCTATTTTCCATGTATAATCATATCCTTATCAATTTCAATTATCTTGAATTAAAGATATAATACTAAAAATTGTTTATAGTTGTCAAACTAAATTGGAAGACTTGTTTAAATAAATAGAAGAAAAGCTCACAGGTGTGAGCTTATACGTTCAAATCAACGATCGAGTCTTGGGATAATATTCTTCCTTTAATCTCACCTAATAAAGCTTTAAATCGTTCATTAGCATTTTCAACATCCATCTTCTTATGAAAAACATTGAATAGAACAAGATCCCTTAAGTTAAGGAATAACGGTAGTTTTTTAAGGATCGAATGATCAATATGAAACTCCTTCTCATAGCCTTTAAGAAATTGCTCTAATAGAACTTTTGAAAACTCAGTTCGCTCCTGCTTATTACCATTTTGAAATTTGTACCAAGCACTATAATAGATGGGAATGGCTATATCATGGACAAACCAAAAATATTGGGAATCATCGAAATCGAATAATTGAAGCTTACCTTCGTGCAAGAAGAAATTACCAGAATGGATATCACTATGAATCAGACCATACGTTTCCTTGCTTTTTGGTAAACTTTTAACTGTATGGACTAGCTGGTCTGCTACCTTATTGAATTGTAGGTCTGTGAAAGGTAATACCTTCTCTGGATATAAAAGTTCCTCTTCATCCCACTGTGGCCTTTTCACACCTGATGGTTCAAAGCTTGTAGTTAACCGGTGGAGTTGACCCGTAGTTCTACCCCATTCATAAAAAAGATTGTCATTAAACATCTCTGACTGAATCTCGATTCTATTACCAGGTGCCTTTTCAAATAGACTTGCATAGAAAAAGCTACCTTCTACTGGAAGCGTGACCACATAACTTCCCTCACTTGAAGAATAAGGTTTTGAAACATTTACACCATTCTGATGTAGATAGTTAACCCATTCAAGCTCAGCCTCTATTTGTCCTGGTGATCGATGTGAGCTATGTGTAAGTCTTAAGATGGTTGGTTTACCATGATAGCTTACTTCAAAAATGTAGCTTTCAAAATCACCTAATTTCCTATATTCCTTTGTATCAGCTCCATAACCTTGGCCAGCCTTATGAACTAAGTCTTCAGAAAAAAGTCGATCCACACTCTGTTCCATTATTGCTTCTCCTCTTCGGTATTCTACATTTTGTTTTCTAATCTTTTATTGCTCGTAAAGCGAAGCTCTTTTCTAAAAAAGAGCCATATATATTTCAACCCGTCAAGTGAATTAAGGTAGCCGTAATGAACCTTCCCCAATAATTACAGCACTACCGCCTACAAGAACTTTACTAATCTTCCCCTCTATTCTTTCTAATGTGATTTCAATTCTACTAGGTCGACCCATTTCAATTCCTTGTTCACTTATTATAGTGATTAGACCATCATGGTGTTCAATGAGCTTATTTTCAACCAAATAGAAGCCTAATGGACCACTAGCACTACCAGTTGCGGGGTCTTCACTTATTCCCATCGCTGGGGCAAACATCCGACTATGTACATGGGCATCCTCTTGCTCTGTCTCCACTGAAAATGCAAAGATATGTCGTTTGTTTTCATCGTTAGAAAATAGTTTCTGCCATACATCCATTCGAAATTGAATTTTCTTCATAGCCTCAAGACTCTTGATTGGTATGAACAAAAATGGAATACCAGCTGAAATGGTTTGGATGGGAAGTTCAGTATCTAAATCTTGTTCATCTAGTGAAAGCAATGTTGCACAAGCTTTATAATCTAACATTTGATCTGTTACTTCAGGTATCGGTTGAATCATCTCGGCCTTTGTAATCTCACCGTTTTCAGCATATAAATGTAATGGCACTAGCCCTATATTCTCCTCCACTGTTAAAGCGGTTAATCCATCATGAGAGTATGGAGTCATCTTTTTCTCACCTAGCAAAAAGGCTGTACCAATCGTGGGGTGACCTGCAAATGGAAGTTCCATCGCTGGAGTAAAAATTTTCAATTTAAAATGTCGACGCTCTGTTGTCGGTGGAAAAAGAAAGACAGTTTCAGAAAGGTTTAATTCTTTTGCAATCATTTGCATTTGTTCTGAAGTGAGCCCCTCCCCGTTCGAAAATACAGCGAGCTGATTGCCTCCAAATAAAGTAGTCGTAAAAACATCTAGTAAGTTATAATTCAACATTCTCATTATTTTTGTTCTCCTTTCAGCTTCATTCCACTATATGGTAATTATAAGGATATCTCAGATTTATGGCTAGTATTTTAATGTTTCTTTAATGTGGAATGAAAATAAAAAAACCTATTAATAAATGCAACATTTGCATTCATAATAGGTTTACTATTACTTTATTTTATTTATTGAAAGAATAGGTTGCATGACAAACAATGAAATCGTATTTAGTACAGATTGATAAAAACCTACTCTATTTTCTAATATTTTATATGTTTGATAGTGGATAATTAATTGATCTAGTTCTTGGCTACACTTGATTGTTTCTTCACTAGTAAAACTTGTTTGCATAGCTGTTGAGATCATTTCTTCTCTTTTTAAGTTTATCTTCTCTAGTAACAGGCTTAAGTTATTACCAATCTCATCTTGCAACTACTGTTCCTCCTTCAACCCTTTACACTACTAAAACACATTAACTTATTTGAATTATTACAAATTCTACTATTTATGTAAATAGAATCGCAAAATTAGACAAATTTTTCATATTCTTTTTTTCAAAAATATGTCACATTTTAGACATCTTTCTTTTATTAATTTTGTATTTTCAGTTAAACTATGGAGAAGAACATTCTTATTAGGAGTGAAACGATGGGAAGTATAAAAAATGACTTGCCCGCTAAAGGAGTCAAGCAATATAGGACTAAGGCATTACAATATATAAATGATCGAAAAAAAGCGAAGGAGCTAATTACTGAAGCTACTAAAAAGACAAAATCCGAAGTAGGAAGAGTGGAAAGTTTTCGTAATCAACTTCTTTTACTGGTTGATGCTTTCGATGATTGGGTTTCTGGTAGATATCGAGAGGTCCCTTATAAGACACTTTCATTAATTGTCATCGGAATTCTTTATTTCGTTGTTCCTACCGATCTAATTCCAGATATTTTTATTGGAGCAGGCTATATTGACGATGCCACGATGATTGCCTTTATATTTAGGCAAATTGAACAGGACCTTCACAAATATAGACTATGGAAGCAACACCAAAATCCAAATGCAGTTGAAACACATACTACTATTCAAACAGAAGATGAGTAAACTAAATCTCTCTAGCTCATGCTATTAGAAAACCATTTTAAGTTTTCTTCGAATCAACTACTGGTTCGCAAAAGATAGTCATGAAAAGGAGAGATTTTTATGTCACGTATTATATACACTTTCTCGTTAATCCTCGTGTTTTTCTTTATTCCAAGTTCAATCAGTGCAGAGACAGAGGCTAAAAAAGTAGCCATTATAATTGATGATTTCGGGAACAGTATGAACGGTTCTAAAGAAATTTTAGCTTTACCTATACCACTTACGATTGCAGTTATGCCTTTTTTAGAAACATCAAAATCAGATGCAGAATGGGCTCATCGACTTGGGCATGATGTAATTGTTCATCTACCAATGGAGCCTCTTAAGGGAAAGAAAAGTTGGTTAGGACCAGGTGCAATTACGACTGATTTATCTTCAGATGAAGTTCGACTTCGTGTAACAGCTGCAATCAAGGATGTGCCTTATGCAATTGGAATTAATAATCATATGGGATCAAAAGTAACAGCCGATAAAAGAATCATGCGAATCATCTTGGAGGTTTGTCGTGAGCAAGGACTTATTTTCATAGATAGTAAAACTAGTCCTAAAAGTGTAGTTGCTGAATTAGCAAATGAAATTGGAGTCCCCTATTTGGAGAATGAATTATTCTTTGATGATGTATATACAACCCAACATATTATTAACCAAACAAAAAGGTTAATTAAGCAACTACAAGTGAGAGATGAAGTGGTTGCTATTGGACACGTTGGACCTCCTGGTGAGAAAACAGCTGGAGTTATTAAGGAGTTTATCCCTGTTATAAAAACGAATGCCAGGTTTGTAAAGGCAGCCTCTCTTATAGAAGAAAGGGAGTTTATACAAGAAGAAAAGGCGCAAGCGCCCCGTTAAGCCCCGACAAGCAAATGTTCCTAGAAGAAGAAAAGGGTGAACTTTCCTTTTATTCTTCTAGGGTTATTTGACCTCGAGGGGCTTGGCGCTGGAGCTAGATTTAAATGCACTGACCCTAGTTATCCACAAATGATTATTTTATAATTTCCTAAACAATAAAAAAAGACGCCTTTCCTTATTTTTTAATGAAAGGCGTCTTCTTTTTGTAATTATATTAAGCGTTCACTTCATCCTGCTCATAAATTGGTACCCAGCCCTCTGGAGTAACAAATATACGAACCGCTACAACCTTACGATCTTCTTGAAGAGTAAAGAAGTGACGGACATTTTCTGGTACTGAAATTAAATCACCTGGCTCTAATCTAACATCAAAGAACACTTCATCTTTTCCTTGAATGATAAAGATTCCATGACCACTTACAATGAAACGAACCTCATCATCTGTGTGATGATGCTCTTTTTGGAAGTTAGTTAAAAGCTGATCAAGATTAGGCGTTGCATCCGATAATGCAATAACATCAGCAGTTTGATAGCCTCTTCTTTCCGATATATCCTTAATTTCAGCATTAAACACTTCAAGTATTTCATTCTTTTGTTCATCAGATAACTGGAAGTTTTCACTTAAATGAGCTGGTAATTTTGAAATATCCCATTGCTCATATATAACTTCATTACTATTTAAAAATTCAGCTACCTTTACCTGATCCTCAATAACCTCATCACTACCATGAATACGAATTGTTGCCATTTTACTATTCCTCCCTTTGCGGTTTCAGTTTATATTTTTGCTTCATCACATTAACGCATTGGGGGCCAGGCCCCCGATGCGTTAGTGTGTTAAAGTGAGTTAACGAATGTTTTTGAGCATAAGCCTCTTTAGTTCAAAGCTAAATAGGAATTCACATGCTTCTAGATATCTTTTGGCTTCAAGTGGGGTTCTCCCCCACACTGTAATACCATGATTTTGTATTAACACTGCACCGGTATCTCCTGTAATATGAGGAATAAATTCCTGAGTTAAAGTTGGGATATGGGCATGGTTGTAAATAATAGGAACTGTAAAGGTTGCGTCTTCTTCCCACAGTCCAAATGCTTTGATAAGCTCCTGCTTTTGAAAGACAATCTCACCTTGCTCATAGAATAAATCTGACATCACATTGTTGTCTACGGTATGGACATGTAGGCAACATGCAGCTTTAGTTCTGTTATACACTTCTGTATGAAGCAGTGTTTCTGCAGACGGCTTTAGATGAGTGTTCTCTACAGGGAGTCCTTCATTATTCACTAAAAGGAAATCTTCCTCAGTTCGTTTTCGTTTATCTTTTCCACTTGCTGTTACTAGGAATGTTAAAGGCTCTTCTGTTACTTTAATAGATAAATTCCCGCTTGTTCCCGGAAACCAATCTCTCCATGCTAATTCATCCTTGATATCAGCTAGCTCATTCCATCTCTCTTGGATCGCACTCATAGCTTTACCACCCTTTGTTGCTGCAAATAGGTTATGACATCATGAAACGTTTCAAATGGGTGAAAAGGTATGCCTAACTCAGTTAGCTTTTCCTTTAAAAAGTCACGGGCAAATACCGTGTGGGCCTGCTTGGCAGCTTGAAGATCTGTAATTGAATCACCTATAACAATAATATGATCATCTTCATGAGCTAGTCTTTTGATAATAGTAGGTTTACAACAGCCACATCCGTTTTCACATGTCTCGTCACAGCTATTTGGCCATAGGATCTTAATTTTTTCATTAGAAAAATCAGATTCGTTACAATAAATAAATTCCTTACTGATAAGCCCTTCTAGTAGTGGATAAACAAAAAAATCAATTCCTCCACTAACAATGTAAAGTCGAATATCTTCTTCCTTTGTAAAATTTACAAAGTCAGCAAATCCTTTACGAATAATTGCAGTCTCTTTAAGAAAGTCAATAATTTCTTCTTTGAGAGTGGAAGGAAGAAGCGAAAACATCTTGCCGACTCCTTCTTGAATGGATATTTCTTGGGATAGGACTTGGTCTTTAATGCCATTCCATTCTGGAGGAGCAAACTGTTTCATTAATGCTATGATGTTATCCGTTTCAGTAATTGTCCCGTCAAAGTCGCAAAATATAACTGAATTCATCATTTTTTACCTCTTACAACCCCCATAGAGAGATTGCCTTCTTTAAATATTCATCCTGTTCTGCAGCATCCGTAAGGGTTTGACCTTTTTGTGTGGCTGTAATTGCTGCTCTAAACGCTTTTCCACCGCCGATGGCACCATCAGGATGTCCGTGAACTCCTCCACCTGCATTAATCACTGAGTCGACACCAAAATCCTCAAATAATATTGGTACAAGTCCCGGATGAATTCCCGCTGAAGGTACAGGAAAAGGTTTCTTAAACGAATCTTCCTTCGTAAGCTCTGATGCAATACCTAGTGCTTCTTCTCTTTTTAAAGCAACACTTCCATATGGCGATGGAAACAGTGAGAAGTCAGCGCCAGCATATCGTAAAAGTTTCCCTAACAATAACGGATTGTGAATACCATAAAATTCTGAAGGGGTAAAAGCACCACTAACTGCTGGATGTGCCATGATTGGGATACCTACCTCTTTGTCTTCTGCTAAAGCTTGAAGTACGTCAAGACCGTAAGCAAATACATTAAATAGTAAGCAGTCTGCACCTAGTTCTTTTGCACGTTTTGCCTTGTCTAGTAAATCAAATGTTCGTCCTGATATATTAACGGCATATAAAGATTTATGACCAGTCGTTTCATAAACTTCCTTTATTACTTCTTTACCCGTAGTAATTCGTTTCTCAAAAGGTGTAAGTGGATTTTCAAAAAGGATTTCATCATCCTTTACTAAATCTACTCCACCTAAAAGTTGCTCTTTGAGCTGTTCTCTTAAATAAGTAAGATCCCGTCCAATTACTCCCTTAAATATACTCATTAACAGGGGTCGATCATGAACTCCTAATTTAGCTCGGATACCATCAATTCCAAAGGTCGGACCTGGAAATGTTTGTTTCACCTCTTGTGGGAAATCTAAATCGATTAATTTTACTTCACCGTCCAGTGATAACTTTCCAAATACGGTGGTTAAAATGGCTGGAATATCATGTGAGAAATTAGCGATTGGATACGCAACCTTTACAAACCCGCGCTTTACCTGTTTCCCTAAATATTGATTAACTTGAGAACTGTCAGATAACTCCTCAACCGAGACAACCTCGCCTTTGTGTTTCTTAAGTTGCTCTTGCTGAAGCTGAGGAAGGTCAGTCCAAGATCCAATCGTTAATCCTAGAGCAATCCCTTCCCCTTTTTTCTGAAGGTCTCCTTTTGCATCATGTATGAGATATGTAGCTATGACACTTGCCAAATAAAACACCTCTTTATACAAATAATCTATTTGCTTAGCTTCCCTTACCATTTATAAATTAAACAAGTTTGTTAAGGATTAGATGGATTGACTAATCCTTGTACATTTTTTAAAAGAAGGAGCTAAGTCATTATGTTCGAAAAAAATAACCTCTTCCTAAGAAGAGGTTAAATACAATAACTTCCCCTTATCTCTCAGCTCTTACGCTGCAAGAATTAGCACCGTGCCTCAGATTCTGATGGGAATCTAAAGTCGGTTGCCGGGCTTCATCGGGCTAGTCCCTCCGCCTACTCTTGATAAGTTTTTATAATTGACGACGTACAACAGTCGTATAAATCATTTCTCAAATTACTATGGATTATGACAGCATCAAAAATAATTGTCAAGCAATTCTTTTATTTCAGATCTTAAGGATCCTTAGAATATTTGAAGCTCTTTAATACGTGAGACAGCCTCTACTAGTCGATCCTCATCAGTAAGTAGCCCAACTCTCACATAACCTTCTCCATGTTCTCCAAAACCAATTCCAGGTGCCACAACAACATGAGCTTTTTCTAACAAATAGTCAGAAAAGCTAACTGATGTATAACCATCTGGAACAGGGAGCCATGCAAAAAAAGAACCAGGAGGAGCTTCTACCTTCCACCCAATTTTATTAAGCTCATATATAAATGTATTACGTCTACTCTCATACTTCTGTACTAGCTCATCTACACAGTTCTGTGAGGATAAGAGGGCTGTTGCTGCTGCCTCTTGAACTGCCCCAAAAAGGCTTACATACATATGGTCTTGTAAAAGATTAATTGCCTCTATTACACTCTCATTCCCAACAGCAAATCCGACACGCCATCCTGCCATATTATAGGTTTTTGAAAGAGTGTAGATTTCAATTCCTGTATCAATCGCACCATCTATTTCAAGAAAGCTTATTGGCTTTTTACCATCGAAACCAATTGCGCCATATGCAAAATCATGAACCACACATAGATTATGTTTATTTGCTAGTTGTACTGTTTCCTCAAAGAATTCTTTGGTTGCGACAGCACCAGTTGGGTTGTTTGGATAGTTTAAAAACATCAGTTTTGCCTGATCTAAAATAGCAGGATCTAGTTCATCATAATTTGGTAAAAATCGGTTTTCTGCTCTTAAAGGCATTAGTTCCATCTTTGCCTTTGCCAATTCTACTCCGGACCAGTAATCTGGATAACCTGGATCCGGCACTAATGCAATGTCACCTTCATTAAGCAAGCATTGTGGAACTTCCACTAACCCTGCTTTTCCCCCAAACAAAATAGCAACCTGCTTCTCTGGGTCCAATTTCACCCCATATTCACGTTCATAATATGTAACAATCGCCTCTTTTAAGAATGGTTGTCCTCTAAACTGAGAATATTTATGGTGTAAAGGATTCGTAACTGCCTCTTGCATAGATTTAACAATATGCTCTGGTGTAGGTTGATCAGGATTTCCTTGTCCCAAATTTATAACATCATGTCCTTGGGCAATTACCTTATTAACTTTTCCAACAAGGGTAGCAAAAAACTGAGTCGGTAACTTTTTAAGTATGTCAGATTGTTCAAACGTTTTCATGATTTACTCCTTTAGTAACGTAATCTTTATTTATCTTATCTTATCTTTGAGTGAATAAGAAATTCAAACAAATGTTACTGAAGCTAGATTACTCCAAGTTATATTTAAAAAGAAAGTTATTGCACTGTTGATTGAAGTGGAAGGACGCGAGACTCCTGCGGGAAAGCGGATCACGGGAGACCCCACAGGCGCGCTTTTCGCCGAGGAGGCTCACGGACTCGCCCGCGGAAAGCGAGTGTCCTGTAACGAAAATCAACAACAAGGTTAACACGTCAAACTGGTCATTAACACAGCCAAAAGAAAAAAATTGATACTAAGTTTCTCTTAATCAAAAATATATATTGAAATTAACGTCAGTAATATTATATTGTTAGTGACAACTTGTAAAGTAAATTTTTAAAGGGGACGATGCAATTTGAATTTAAAGGTTAGCTGCATCCAATTTGACATAACATTTGGAAATCCTGAACAAAACTTTAAACGTATGCGTGAGAAAATTGAAAAAGCCGCTTTAGAGCAGCCAGATATAATTGTCTTACCTGAGCTTTGGACAACTGGTTATGATTTAACCAGATTAGATGAGATCGCCGATCATGAAGGTAAGGAAACACTATCATTTCTAAGCCAAATAGCGAAAGAAAACAATGTCCATATTGTTGGTGGTTCCATTGCAAAGAGTACAGACGAAGGTGTCTACAATACCATGTACATCATTAGCAAGGACGGTTCACTTGTAACAGAGTATAGTAAGTTACATCTCTTTAAGCTGATGGATGAACATCATTACTTACAAGCAGGATCTAGCGAGGGCTTGTTTAAGCTTGATGATATAAACTGTGCAGGATTCATATGTTATGATATTCGTTTTCCAGAGTGGATTCGAAAGCACACTTCGAGCGGAGCGGAAGTTCTCTTTGTGGTAGCTGAGTGGCCTGCCCCACGATTAAACCATTGGCGCTCTCTTTTAATTAGTCGAGCGATCGAAAATCAATGCTATGTTGTAGCTTGTAACAGAGCTGGTAATGATCCAAAAAATGAATTTGCCGGGCATTCTATGATCATAGATCCTTGGGGAGAAATTATTGCCGAAGCTACAGAAGTGGAATCAATCCTGTCAGGAGAAATATCCACAGACAAGGTACAAAGTGTTAGAAAGCAAATTCCTATATTCCTAGATCGCCGGCCAGAATTTTATTAAACTAAAAATACATTGACAAAATATTAAATCACTTGATATTATGAACTCCGAGTTACAAAACTTAATAAACATTTTTCAATTTATATAATCTCTTATCAAGAGTTGGCTGAGGGAAATGGCCCTATGAAGCTGCAGCAACCGACCGTAATACCATTGTGAAATGGGGCGCACGAGTAGTATAGATGTGCGCTAAAAGAATAACAATAACGCTAATGCGATAGTTATTCTCTTGTAAGGCACGGTGCTACATCCAACAGAAGATTGTTCTGGTAGATAAGAGGTGCGAAGCTATGACTTCAAGCCTCTTTCTTTATTGAAAGAGGCTTTTTTATTTTATGATGTTCAGGGAGGTTACTAGAAGATGACTATTTTAAATCAATCTACATATGAGCCATTAACGGAGGATACTGCTGTTAAATTAGCACTACAACTTTCCTTATTTGATACGGATGCAGTATTGAAGTGTAGAGAAATTGGGGACGGCAACTTAAATTTAGTTTTTCATATAAAAGATGAGATCAATCAAGAAAGCATTATTATTAAACAAGCATTACCTTATGCAAAGGTTGTTGGTGAAAGCTGGCCATTAACACTTCAACGAAATAAAATCGAAGCAAATGCACTAAAAGTTGCAGCAAATTTTGTTCCTGAACTGGTTCCAGAAGTTTATTTTACAGATGAAGAATTAGCCATTACAGTTATGGAAGATTTGTCACATCTAGAAATTGCTAGAAAAGGGCTTATTGAGAACCATCAGTACCCACTTCTTTCAAAGCATATTGGCACATATATGGCTAAAACGCTGTTTCATTCATCAGATTACGCTCTAGATCCTAAGGTAAAGAAAGAGAAAGTAAAGGAATTCATTAACCCTGAACTTTGTAAAATCACGGAGGATTTAGTATTTACAGATCCGTTTTTTGATCATGAGACTAATAATTTTGAGGAAGATCTTTTAGCTAATGTTCATGACCTTTGGAATCGGACTGAGCTTAAGCTAGAAGTGGCAAAACTTAAGAAGAAATTCTTAACAAATACTGAGACGTTATTACACGGGGATTTGCACACGGGAAGTATCTTTGCAAGCTCAGATGAAACAAAGGTAATTGATCCTGAGTTTGCTTTTTACGGTCCCATTGGATTTGACATTGGACAGTTTATTGCTAATTTATTATTAAATGCGATTTCGATTCAGTCCCAAAAAAGAGAATTCCTATATAACCATGTATCCACTACCTGGTCTGTTTTCACTGATCAATTTTCTTCTTTATGGGAAACAGAAGGTGTGGAGATTTATACGAAAGTACCAGGATATCTGGAGTTTACTCTTCAAGAAATCCTTGAAGATACGATTGGCTTTGCTGGGTGTGAGCTAATTAGACGGACGATTGGATTAGCACATGTTGCAGACTTAGATGGGATTGTTGATCACGGGCAACGCATCCAAGCTAAGAAGAACGCATTATTATTAGGACAAACCTTGATCATGAATCGTAAAAATATCGTTTCAATAGATGATCTACTTCAAGAAGTAAGGAGTGTTATACAGAATGACTAAGAATTTTTCAATTCCACAATCTGTTCAATGGAAGGATGATCACATACTATTACTTGATCAGCAAAAGCTTCCTCTTGAAACTGTTTATGTTGAATTAAGGAATATAAAAGATGTTTGGGATGCTATTATCACATTAAAGGTTAGAGGAGCCCCCGCCATTGGACTCACTGCAGCTTTTGGACTAGCAATGGCGGCAAATAGTTATGAGGAACTCGATTTAACAAGCTTCCATGACAGATTAAACAAGGACCGTGAATATCTAGCAAGCTCAAGGCCAACTGCTGTTAATTTAGCATGGGCATTAGACCGACTGGTAAACAAAGTGAAGAATGCCATCTCAGTAAATGAAGCAAAAACGACATTAACTCATGAAGCTATTCAAATACAGGCTGAAGATGAGGAGGTTTGTCGTCAAATCGGTATTAACGCTTTGTCACTGTTTAACGATAACGATAAAATCCTAACGATTTGCAACGCTGGTTCGATCGCTACAGCTAGATATGGAACTGCACTTGCTCCTTTTTATTTGGCAAAGGATTTAGGTAAAAGACTACAGGTATTTGCTTCTGAAACTCGTCCGGTACTACAAGGGGCACGCTTAACAACATGGGAGCTCATGCAGGCAGATGTAGACGTTACCTTAATAACTGATAATATGGCTGCCCATACAATTTCTACCAAGGGGATTAACGCAATCATTGTAGGAGCAGATCGAATCACTGCAAACGGAGATACCGCTAATAAAATTGGAACCTATAATCTTGCTATTTTGGCAAAAGCTTTTGATATCCCATTTTACGTTGCAGCACCTTTGTCAACCTTTGACCCATCATTATCCTCCGGTCAGCTGATCCCGATTGAGGAGCGCGATGCAAGAGAAATCACACATATATTTGGTCAACAAATTGCACCAGCTGGGGTTAAAGTATTTAACCCAGCCTTTGATGTAACACCAAATGAATTAATTACAGCGATTATTACAGAAAAAGGTGTATTGCAAGGTAATTATACAGAAGAAATCAAACAATTATTTGCAGAAAAAACAGTCTAATTATTTATTAGACTGTTTTTTTCGACAATATTCGATTATTTTTTCAAAATTACTTACAACCTCTTCGTAATTCATGATATGATATTTCAAATGACATAGAAAAACCGTAAGACCAAAAATCCTATCATTCATTACTTCAAAAAGAGGTGAAACTGTGTCAAACAATGATCGCATAACAAAGATCTTAAATGGGACTATACATTCAGTTAAAAGTGTCTTACCTATGGAACTCACTATTAGTAGCCCTTCACTTTTTCAAGATAGTGTGATTAGGTCGAAAATGTCCGTTTTAATAGGAATGACAGGAGATGTTAAGGGGAGAATTGTTATTGATGGAAGTCCAACAACCTTTAGCACGATAGGTGAAATGATGTATGGGATGCAGCTTGAAGGCGAAATGTTAGAGTCATTTACTGGTGAGCTTGGTAATATGATTGCTGGTAATTTAGCAACTAATGCTTCTCAAAATGATTTGATTATGGATATCACGCCTCCCACTATTCTTGTAGGAGAAGCAAAACTCTCGGGATTTAGTAAAGCGATTCGAGTACCTATTACACTGGATTCTTCGAATAATCTTGATGTTATATTTATGTTGGAAGGATAATAAGGGGTTTAACACCTTGTTATCCTTCTTTTTTTCTCTTATAAGAAAAATTGGCGCTAACTCAGTTTTTCCATTCTTTTGAGCTTATATTTCTTTTTTCGTCTAATATATAGAAACAATATGAGAGTTAACACACTGACTGTAACAATACCGCCATACGTGAATAAGTTCTTAAGAATATTGTCCATATTCCCACCAAAAAAATACCCAATCATAAAAAAGACAATCGTCCAAATTGCAGCTGTCCCATATGCGTATAATGCGAAAACACGATAACTCATTTTGTTACTACCAATAACAAAAGGGACAAAGTGTCTAACACCTGGAAAGTAATATCCGATCATTAAGGCTAAAGGTCCATGTTTATCTATTAATTGAGAAGCACTCTCTAAATACTTCTGAAATCTTGGTTTATATAATAACTTTTTTTGTATGGGATGAAAGCAAAATCTCCCTAGTACATATAGTGTAGTTAAACTCATGACTACTCCTAAATAGGTAGTAATTATACCAGGGAGTAGGGAAAATATATCCTGTGCAATAAGGAGCCCACTTGACATAACTATTACTTCATTCGGAACAGGCATGAAGAAAAAACCAATCCATAAAACTAGGAATAACGCAATATAACCATATTGTTGTACAAAGTAAAGAGCTGTTTCTAATTCCATCCTTTTCCCCCTACGGATTGAATACTCATCAATCACTAGAAAGTCAATGAATAATATTATTCATTGACTTTCAGGTTAAACTCTATTGAACCCTCTAGCTGTAATAGCTTTTCTTTTAAGTCCACCTTATTCCCTGCATAGCCAGTGAGGGTTTTATTCTTTCCGATGACTCGGTGGCAGGCAATAATGATTGGTAGTTTATTAGCTCTATTAGCTTGCCCAACAGCCCTAACTGCCTTCGGTTTATCAATCTTCTCAGCAACATCTAAATAACTGATTGTTTCACCATACGGAATAGCCTGTAAAACTTGCCATACTTGTTTTTGAAAATCTGTTCCTGATAGTGACAAGGGTAAGTCAAATGACATTCTAGTACCTTTAAAGTATTCTTCCATTTGCACAACTGCATCTTCAAGTAGTTTAGTAGAACCTTGTATAAGATGATCTTGGTTCTTTTTTTGGTACTCAGCCCACTGAGGTTCCCCAATTAACACACCTACCACATGATTTTCAGAAGTAACAATATAGATTATGCCTAGCAATGTATGAATATTTTTATAATATAGCATAGTCCTTCTCCTAAGTAGATTGCGTAATCGGTAAATATATATGGAAGACAGTTCCTTCGCCTTCTATACTCTCCACTTCTATCCGACCATTGTGCTCAGCTATTATTTTATATGACACCATTAATCCAAGTCCAGTTCCACGCTCTTTTGTCGTATAAAACGGTTCTCCTAGTCTCTTTATCTTGTCTTTGGATATACCTGTTCCCTGGTCTTTAAAGGATAGTTTTATAAATTGATTGGATTCAGGAGAAACCTTCACCTGAATGACACCACCTGCAGCCATTACTTCAATACCATTCTTTAGAATATTAATAAATACCTGCTTTAGCTGATTTGGCTCACAATAAACTTCTGGTATTTTCCCGTCTACTTTTAATTCAAATTGAATATTTTCTAGAGCAGCCTGCGGAGTTAGTAAATCAATTGTTTCATGGATAATCTTTACCAAATTTTGCTGCTGATAACGAATTGCTTGTGGTTTTGCTAGTATTAAGAATTCAGTAATAATCGTTTCGATTCTTTTGAGTTCAGATGTAATGACTTCAAAATACATAGAAAAGTCTTCCTTAACGCTCCCTTGTAACAGATGGATAAAACCTTTTAATGCTGTCATAGGGTTTCTAATTTCATGTGCAATTCCCGCTGCTAACTCCCCGACAACATTTAACGTATCAGACTTTCGAAGTCTTTCCTCCATTGCCTTTCGATCAGTCACGTCATGCAGAATAGCTAAGTGATGATTTTTATAAATATTTTTACTCAATGTATATTCAATGATTCTGGTATCTAAAACAAAATGACCATGAAGATGACTATTTTTTAACAATTCCTTCCATTTTCCTTCTTTGTCCTGTTCAGTAGATAGAATAAAATCCTGAAATGTAAGAAATGAAGATGGTATTTCATTTTCAATTTCAAAGATCCGTTTAGCTTCTGGATTCATGTCTACAATATTCCCATCATTTTCTATGATAATAAAGCCATTAAGGGAATTATCATACAACTGTCTAAATTTATGCTCACTATCTCTTAATTCCTTTTCCATTAAGCGAGTTTCACTTACATTCCTAAAAATGGTCATATTATATCCGTCTAATACTCGAAACCTAGTTGTGAATTCGAGTCGTTTAACCTGACCATTAATCATGAAAAAGTCTAGCTCTGCCCTAACTTTTCCGGTCTCCGTTAATTCCTTATTCATGTTAATAAACTCTTCACTACGTTTATTAACAAAATCAAAGATGTTAAAGGTAGATAATTGTTCTAAGGACATCTCAAACGTTTTACTGGCTGATGCATTTGCTCGAAGAACTCTTCCCTTTTGATCCCAAATCACAATCGCGTCTAGAGCTGCATCGAAAATTTCACGGAATCTAAGCTCACTCTTTTGTAGCTTCCTTTCCATTAACTTTTTATCAGTGACATCCCGCATAATAGACATATAAAAATTATCAAATATATTCGAGGTGGTGGTAAATTCAAAGATTTTCTTTGTACCGTTTGTTAATTTTACCGGAAGTTCTCCCTGTGCTTTTTCCTTCTCATCAAGAATTCTCCATAATTTATCAATTTTAAATAAGAACTCTTGTTCAACAAAGTCATGGAGGTGTGCATTTAGAAGTTCCTCTTTTGTAGTTTCAAAACTAGTAATAAAGGAATGGTTACAGTTAATGAACTTACCAGCACGATCGAATATGACGATTCCATCTACTGCACGGTTATAAACGTCCATAAAAAGCTTTTTACTAAGATTGCGTTGTTTTTCAAGATTTTTTTTGGCGGTAACATCTCTCAAAATCCAAATGTCTACTTCCTGTAAAATATTTTTACGTGCAGAAAATTCAATATATTTTACTTTTCCACTTGCAACTCTAATGGTAAATTCTCCTTTTAGAGAACCATCCATTTCAAGTAGCATCATTTGCTTACTTAGTCCTTCAACAGACTCTAGTAACAGAAACTGGGTTAGACTTTTGGTAGTTAGAATTGTCTTGGGTAGTTCAAATAACTGACAAGCTGCTTCATTCACTTCGGTAAAAAAAAGGCCATGTTTGAATAGAACGATCGCATCTAGAGACTGTTCGAACATAATTTCATATTGATTCACCTTCTCAAGAAGGATTTCATTTTCATTTTTCAATGTATAATAAGAGGTCTGTTTCTCTAAAACCGTTTGCTCTTCAGACAAGCTTGGTCACTTCCTCTCCATTTAAAACTTCTATTTTATTGGCTTTGTTTGTGTAGACTGTGACCTTGGCACGAGACTCCTACTTTTCGGAACAGAAGTCTCAAGCTTTCATATATAAATAACGAGGCAATTAATCCCCTGTTTTATAGTGGAACTAATTTCTACATTTCCGGGTCTGAAACGCCCTTTTATTTGTATCAACAACGTAATTAAACAAAGTCATTTATATGTCTGATGCACACTTATTATTTCTACAAAAATCTGCTAAATCCTGCATAAAAATATATCTCCATTTCTTTCCTTACACCATCCTTCATCATTCTCATACAAAATATGATAAAATAGCTTAAGTATCGCTATATTAGCCAATATTGATATTATAGATTGTTGTACAAAAAAGGAGATAATTATTAGAATGAACACTGTTTTAACCACCTTAAATGCAAAATATATTCATACAAATCTTGCTATAAGATGTTTACGTGCATACGTAGAGCCTGAACATCAAGTTCATATGGTTGAATATACAATAAAAGACCCTTCTATCAACATTGTCACGGACCTTTTTAAATACAAGCCTGATGTAATAGGGTTTAGCTGTTATATCTGGAATATTGAAGAAACGATTAAAGTAATTGGCATGATAAAAAAAATCAACCCTGAGGTTACAATTATCCTAGGTGGCCCTGAAGTGTCATACGATATTACTTACTGGCTAGAAAGACTTCAGGACGTTGATTATATAGTTATTGGTGAAGGTGAAGAAACGTTTAAGCAACTTTTGACTCACTTAAAAACCGGTGAGTTTAGCTTAACCGATATACATGGTGTAGCGTACCGAAAAGAGCAAAAGGTGATTGTAAATCCACAACGAAACAAGTTAAATCTTCAGGAGTCACCTTCTCCCTTTAAGTTTGAAGAGGACCTTCCTCACTTATCAAAACGAGTAACCTATATAGAAACAAGTAGAGGCTGTCCCTTTAGCTGTCAATTCTGCTTATCTTCTATAGAAGTGGGTGTTCGTTATTTTAACAAAGATAAAGTGAAAGAAGATATCCGTTTTCTTATGCAAAATGGTGCTAAAACCATTAAGTTTGTAGATAGAACTTTCAACATTAGTAGAAGCTACGCTATGGAGATGTTTCAGTTCTTAATCGACGAACATCTACCTGGTACTGTCTTTCAGTTCGAAATCACAGCCGACATTATGCGACCTGAAGTCATTCAATTCTTAAACGAAAATGCTCCTGCTGGATTGTTTAGATTTGAAATTGGTGTTCAGTCTACCAATGATGCCACAAATGAATTAGTTATGAGGAAACAAAATTTCCAAAAGTTAACTCGTACCGTCACTATGGTTAAAGAAGGCGGAAAAATTGATCAGCATTTAGATCTCATTGCAGGACTTCCTGATGAGAATTATGATTCATTCAAGAAGACTTTCAATGATGTGTTCGAACTTAGGCCCGAGGAACTACAGCTTGGCTTTTTAAAGATGCTTCGTGGAACAGGTCTCCGTATTCGTGCTGAACAGCATGATTATGTATATATGGATCACTCTCCATATGAGATATTGAAAAATAATGTATTATCTTTTGAAGAAATTTCTCAAATCAAACAGGTTGAGGATGTGTTAGAAAAATACTGGAATGATCATCGAATGGATTATACAGTAGAATACCTGGTAACATCTGTATTCCCTACTCCCTTCGACTTCTTTCAGGAGTTTGGAATGTATTGGGATGAAATGGGTTGGGGAAGAATTGGTCATCAATTAGAGGACCTATTTCAACGTTTATGGAGCTTCTTGTTAAATCGTGTTGACGCGAACACTTCAATCATTCATAGTCTTATGAAGCTTGATTATTTAAGAGGTCAAAAGTATAAACCAAGAAAGCCGTGGTGGGATGACCTTCTTGAAAAAGAAGATCGTGGAGACTACTATCGTCAGCTCATCGCTTTACCTTCTCTACTTGGTAAGAATTTTGAAGAGTTACAGCTTACTGAAAAGGACTTATATAAACACACTGTATTAGAAGTGATTCACTTCGATTTAAACTACTATTTACAACTAGGGGAATTAAAAGAGGAACCTTCCCTTCTTTTAGCATATTTTAACCCTAAAGATCAAAACACTTATCTGTATAGTGTTGCCTTAAGAAAGATAGCAGAAGTAAACGTGTAGGAGCTCCTACACGTTTTTCTGTTTTTCATCATTATGATCTCTAGGTTCTTTTTTCTTTATTTTATTTGATTTTGATTCAGCTAAGAGCTCAAATACTTTTGTAGCATTATAATCTCCAAGTTCTGAACCATACTCTTCTTTTGAAGAGGAATCATATGGAGAATTTCTTGCAGTTGTCATGAAGATTATTCCTGCTTTCCGTTTTGATATCCTTTTTTTGAATTTCGGTTAGCACCCTTCATCGCTTGCTCTTCAACTGCCTCTTGAGCAAATTCGGTGTCAGGAAGACTTTCTGTTGGTGTATTATTATTTTTTAAAGCTGCATCAAACTTAACTTTTCGCTTTGCCATTGTTAAACACCCCTATCAAAAGAATGGAGGATTCACCCTCTGTTTTATTGTTACCTGTTTCTCTTACAACATAATAGGAATTATCTTGCTGTACTTCAAGTAAATATAGTTGTCTTCATTGGAGATAATAAGATGGAGAGTCTTAAATTGAGGTGATCATTTCATGAAGAAGAAAAAGGTAAAAGAGAAGGACTTAGAAATTCCGTTCATTGATGAAACGATGCCACATCAACCAGATGCACCTGTATTTAAAGGTAGTGGAGTAAAAATGGAGAAGCCTTTCATTAATGAGCATGGTGTAGTCATTGGTGATAGCTTTTATGATTCTCCAAATTCTCCATTAAATAAATGGTCTGAGGACACTGATCCTTCTATCATGGCTGGCGATGAATGGGTTCATCCTACAAATGATATTGGTTGGAATACAGCGGAAAATAGAGAACTCATCGAGAAAAAAATCCCGCCCCAAGGTGTTCCTTTTACACATCCAGATAAGGATGTTAGTTATAACCAAGATTAGAATTATAAGGGTATCAGCTTTTATGGCTGGTACCCTTATTTGTGCTTTTTAATACCGAAAAAAAGGCCTGCAGGAGCAGACCTTACTTTGCTTTCTTAGGCTTGATTTCCTTTAGTGCAATGAGCCCTGCAACCATACATAACCCTGTAATACTATAATACATCACTTGATGAGATGCCTTCATTAATAAGACGAAAACAGGAGGTCCTGCCGCCACCCCTATAAAGCGCATGGAGCTATAAATAGAGGTAATCGTACCTCTCTCCTCTTTTTCAACCCCTTCAGTTATTAATGAGTCTAGGCATGGTAAGGCAACACCTATACCAACACCACATATAAAGAAAATTCCTAATAAGAAGTATATGTTTTCAGTAAAACTTATTGCAAATACGGAAATGGCTAGCAAAGCAATTCCGGATACTGTAATCCATTTCATTAATACTTTGTTTTCTTTTATCTTCTTACCAGTAAAGTACGATGCAAGACATAGGGATGCGAGTGGAATTGCAAGAATGAGTCCTTTTTTTATTCCATCAATACCATGTTGATCCTCAAGCATGGAGGATAGATAAAATAATACTCCAAAAAGGACAAACATTAGGATACAGCCAATTGCAAAAATAGCGTATAGCCAACGCCCACTCTTCTTAAATATCTTCTTAATTTGTTTAAGAAATTTTTTAAATGGCACCGGCTTTTTTTTCTTTTTTGGACTTTCCACTAAAAATATCATTAACAGTACGGATATTAATGTAAAAACAGGAATTGCGAAGAAAGGTAAAAACCAAACAAGTCCCGCTAAAAGAGATCCAAGGATTGGACTAAGAACTTTACCAAAAGTATTTGAGGTCTCAATAACTCCAAGTTCCTTACTCACCTCTTTTTCACTTTTAAACAAATCGCCTACAAGTGGCATAACGACTGGAGCTGCACCTGCTGCTCCAACACCTTGAAAAATTCGCCCCACTAAAATAAGCCAGTAAGGGTCTTTCATTTTCCATGCTGCCCATCCTGAAATGATTCCCCCAACGCCAGCTATAATTAAACTAGGTATAATAACTTTTTTACGTCCTATTCGATCTGAAAGATAACCAGCAATTGGGATTAGAATAATCGCCACAATGGAGTACAAAGTTATGATCATACTAACCTGAAATGAGCTGATGTTTAACTTCTTTTCAATGGTTGGAAGAACCGGTATTAGCATTGAATTCCCTAAAGTCTTAACTAATGGTATGGAAGCAAGTGAAACGATTGACCATTTTTTTTCCTGTTTCATTTTAACAACCTACCTTAATCTATATATTCGACTCTCTTTATCATTCGTACAAACTCTCCGATTTATTTTTGTCACTTATTGGAAGGCCAAAAAGGGTTTTGATTTATGTTGCAGGAACAAGACTCTCCAGAGATGGATGTGAAGGCCTAAAACAAGTAAAAAAATCAGTTATTCTTATACTCACAACGACTTATATCGGCGTTATTTACGATTTATCGGTGCTTAGCGGATTTTTATCGGCGCTCCTCTAGAAGTTTCCGGCGAAAACAAAGCTATATCGGCGGTTAAGGTTAATACAACTAAAAAAGGAACCTTCTGTAAAAGAAGATTCCTTTTTAGATTACCCAATAATCACACGTTCTTTTGGATAGTGATAGCGTACTTTCTTTTCTCTTCGCCCGCCCAATAAAAACAGCACGAGTATAATCCCAATTCTACCTACAAACATCAAAAAGATAATAATACACTTACCAACCGTACTCAAGTCAGGTGTGATCCCCATCGATAAACCAGAGGTACCGAACGCTGAACAGACTTCAAATATTATGCTAATAAGTGGAAACGGCTCTGTGATAAGTAAAATAAGCGTTGCCGTAAAACATAATATAAGGGCCAACATCGATATAGCAAGTGACTTTAAAATATCCTCCTCATGCAACTCACGATTAAAAATCTTAATATGCCTGTTTCCCTTTGCAAAATGATAGATAAATAAAAGGTTTAAAGCAAAGGTTGTTGTTCGAATCCCCCCCCCAACAGAACTTGGAGAAGCACCTATAAACATGAGAATAGATAGAAAAAATAATGTTGGCTCGCTAAATTCATTCACATCCATTGTAGCAAGCCCACCACTCCTAGTACTTACAGATTGGAACAATGCGTAGAAAAATGCTTCATGCCACACCATCCCCTTAAAGAAATTTTTCATTTCCAAGAGGATAATAACAAGAGTACCAAAGATAATTAGGAGAAAAAACGTAATAGAAGTTAGCTTTGTAAAAAGTGAAAACCTAAACCTAAATCCATCTGTTTTATTTGTAAGGAAGTCCTTTACTTCAATCAAAACTGGAAAGCCAATGGCACCCAGAATAATCAACAGCATATTTATGAACTGTACAAAATAATCATTTGCAAATGGAATCAGAGAACTTCCTGTTATATCAAATCCACCATTTGTAGTCGCTGAAATAGAAGCAAAGAAACCTTGTAGATATGCCTCCTGCCAGGTAGGAAAATACTTTAGAAAATATGTACCTAATATAAGTGCACCCAAGATCTCAATTATGATTATAATAGCGAGTATTTGTCTCATTAAATTAACGAGACCTGATAAGTTTGATTGGTTTTGATCAAGCATGATCAACTGACGTTCTTTTAATCCTATTTTTTTACCCATAATTAGCCAAATAAATGTTCCTAACGTCATGACTCCAATCCCACCAAATTGCAAAACAAAGGCAAGTATGAGTACACCAGGGACGCTAAATGTATCAGCAGTGGACACAACCGTTAATCCGGTAACACTTACTGCACTCACAGCAGTAAATAATGCATCTATAAAAGCCCACTCTACATCTTCCTTATGAGCAATTGGAAGACTGAGTAAACTTACGGCAATGGTGACCGCAATAAAATAGAAGCTAACGATAATTTGTGCTGGACTAAGCTTGTGAAGCCTCATCCTTAATGGTTGAAACATTGTATCCATACCCTTTCAATTTAACAGATTATCCTTTATCCATTTTGAACTAAACAATGAAAAAGGGCAACCTGTTCCCATCTTTTTGTATAGCCATTAATTTCATAGGGAAGTATTTCCAATGCTGATAATTCCTCCATATGAAAACATTGGTCAGTATTAGATACTATAAAGTCTCTTATACTAAAAAAGCAATACCAAATTGCAAAAGAAATGGAAGGAGTCGGGTCCAAATGGCTAACAGTAGTAATAAACTATTAGTGCCTGGTATCGAACAGGCATTAGACGCGATTAAATATGAAATTGCTGAAGAATTCGGTGTAAAATTAGGTTCAGATACAGTTTCAAGAGCAAATGGTTCTGTTGGTGGAGAAATCACTAAGCGCCTAGTAAAAACTGCTCAACAACAGATTAATGGTCAATTTAATCCACAACAATAATTAAATATAAATGGCTAAACCCGGGATGGTTTCACCACCCCGGGTTTTATTTGCTACTCTGCCTCTGCAGTAAAAGTTCGTTTTGAAAATTCAGTATCTAACATAAAAATTGCATTACTATCATCATGAATTCTCTTTAACTTTTGAATGATGCTATCAAATAAGTCTTCTTCTTCAACCTGTTCTTCGATAAACCACTTTAAAAAGTTAATTGTTGCATGCTCTCTTTCATCTAGTGCAATATCTGATAAATGATAAATTCGGTTAGTTACTTCTTTTTCTTGTTTCAATGCTTTTTCAAAAACATCCAATAAAGAGTTAAAACTATTATTAGGTGAATCAAATCCCTTAATGGTTGCTCTTTTACCTAATGCATTGATAAAATTATAAAATTTCATCGCATGAAAACGTTCTTCCTCAGCTTGTACAAGAAAGAAGTTAGCAAAACCGTCAAGACCTTCATCTGAACAATATGCAGCCATTGCTAGATAGGCATGTGCTGAATAAAATTCATAATTCATTTGTTCGTTTAAAGTTGTATGTAATTTTTCAGATAACATTAAATCACCCTTTAGTTAGTATTTTGTAGCAATTATATCATATTACCCTAGATTTAAAGCAGTATAATGCTCATGTGAAATTCAGAAAACAAAAAGAAGAGTAGGCATTTACCCTACTCGTCTTCGTCTTCGTCATCTTCATCGTCCCGGTTGTCTCGGTCAGATCTTCCTCTATTGTTGTCGTCATCATCATCTTCTTCATCGTCGTCATCTTCGCGATCATTTTTTTTACTTTCCTTAATTTTACTATTCTTTTCTTTTACTTTATAAGGTGGACCTTTTTTATCCTTCTTATTTCCCTTTTCTGAGTTAATGTTATCCTGTTCACCTATATCATCTTGGTTGCTAGTAGCAGTAGTTTTCTCTTTTACATCAACCTTTGGAAGTTCTTTCTCTACCTCTTCAACTGGTTTCTCAGTAACTACCGGCTTTTCCTTTTGATCTTCTTTAATGACATTCGGTTTCTGATTATTCTCTTTAGCAAGTACAAACTCTTTTACATACTTTCCTGTAGATAAGCCTCTATCTATAGCATTTAAACGATCTTCTTCTTTACGGTCCATTACAGTGATTAATACATTCTCTGAAACATAAGATTTAGCGATATTACTTACATCTTCATCTAGCCTCTTTTTAAGTCTATTTCCCTCATCGTCAACGACAACCGTTGCCAGAATGACTTCGGCACCATCCACATAATACCCAGATTCTTTACTGTGCTTGATAATCTCTTGTGTCACATTGATTATAGAACTATTTTTCCAATCATCAAGACTGTCTAGAATTAACTTTCCTTCTTCGTTATAACTCTTAAGGGTAATTACTCTTAACTTCTTATCAACCGCAACCTCAATGCTCGGATTTATATCGATTGACATATACGCATACACTTGATGACTATCGTAATAAGAAAAAGCGGAGAAAAATAATAAGATTGCGGCTACTGAACTAGCTATTGCAATGCGAAACTTACCAAAATTATTTAAAAATGCGTTTTTTGCTTTTGCTCGTTCATTTAGAGGAAAGAAATCAATTTCTTCCCCAATTTTATAATCTTCCTTTACCTTCCGTCCTTTCAGGAATTCACCTTCAGGGGTAAGTACGGTTACATAATGCGCGTTTATTTCAAGAATTACTCCTTTCTTCAATTGTCCATCACCCCTTTTACATACTCTTTTAAATATAAATAATCGCTAGCCATTAAAATACTTACTGCAATAATATACTTCCTATTTCGTTCAATTGTTTTACGACTTACTGCAACTTCCTTTTCTAAGTCCTTCATTGGAAGCCTCTTTTTCTCAAATAGTATTCTTTTAAATTCTGGGTTCTGGACTACCTCTTTTGCTACTAGCATTGCGTTTTCTCTTGCATCCGTATGCTTTGGCGAGTTTTCAACTAAATCCTGAAAAGACAGATCAAATTGCTTTAAAACAGTTTGATAATGGAGAATCTCGTCTCTTCTATGTTCTTCTTCAAGCTTTAAATGATAGCTCTCTACAGATGCATCAACTTCATACTTATTTTGGACTTGCTCATCATCACCTTGCTGCAAATCCAGTTTAACATTTTGTTGTCTACTTTCTTTACGAATGAAGTCAATTACACGTCTTTTTATAATTAATTCAGCAAACGAAAGTAGTGAGCTACCTCTTTCTGGAGAATACTTTTCTATAGATTCATTAAAGGCAATTAAACCAATACTGAATTCATCATCTGTTTCACTAATGTACCTCTTACACACTTTTGAAACAGTCTTCGCAATGAAAGGTTTATAATCACTAATTAGTTCTTCTTTCAGATAGGTGCTCCCATTTTGTATATCTAACACCTTATCTTCTAAGGTTTGCTTCCTTCTCAAGTTAAAGAGTAAACTCAGCATAGGCTTCACCTCTTCTCTTCCTTAAAATAATTCGGGTTCGTTAAAACCTTTATGTCCGTTTTAATCGTAATGTAGAAAATAAAAAATAGCCACTTCAAATAATGGTGAAGTGACTTATAATGTCGTCTAATTATATCATGAAATAATTAAATTTCATGTCCAAGTTATGGAAGGCTCTGGTGTAATGAACAACAGATAAGTTTATAATACATTTTGTTTTTGAATTGGATCGTTGCATTGCGCTCCAAACACTCTATATTGTTACTAAAGGAGTTTTATAAAAGGGACACTTGAATCTTCTTTTCTAAAAATTGGTTTCATTCCAGAGTAACATCTACAAAAAAATCCTCTCAGTATGTCGAGAGGATTAATAATTTATTTTGTAGTACGTTTGAAGATAACAGCTCTTTTATTCCACATGACATATAGGACAATTAGTACGACTAAAATAATTGCTGTCGGCAGTAGGTATTGATCTGCAAGTCCACCTACGTCCTTCCAGCGTGGTCCTAACTGTACTCCTAAATAAACATATAAAGCTGTAATTGGAAACATGGCTATGAACGTATAAATACTGAACACCCAAACATTCATTTTGGCCATTCCACATGGAATTGATATTAGTGTTCGCACACCTGGAACAAAACGACCTGTAAAGGCAACAATTGCTCCATATTTCATAAAAAACGCATCTGCTTTATTAATTTGTGCTTCTTTGATAAACATGTATTTACCATACTTCACTAGGAACGGTCTACCACCATATCTTCCTAATGCATATAACGTCAATGGACCAAATGTCCCACCAATGGTTCCTGCTAACACAACCAACCAGTACGACATATCGCCTTCAAACACCCAATATCCCGCTAGCGGCAATACAATCTCAGCCGGTACAAATTCAAAGGTTAAGGCAATCATGATTCCTAAATATCCAAACTGTTTAAGAAACTCTACAAACGATATAATCCACTCTTCCATTGAATGCTTCCTCTCATGTATCAAAGCTTTTTAAATAGGACATACAATCGTTATTTTAAAGGTATGAAACCATTAGGTCAATATAGATTGGAAATCTTTCTAACGAGTGAAAGCAGTTCAAAAGGACATCATATGAAAAACACCTGTTTAAGGGAGTGAATTTAATGCATACAATGTGGAAAGGCTCCATTAGCTTCGGGCTTGTAAATATACCAATTAAGCTGTTTTCAGCTACTGAAGATAAGGACATAAAGTTACGTACACTTCACAAGGAATGCCATACGCCGATCAAATACGAGAAGGTTTGTCCAAATTGTGAAAAAGAAGTTGGGACAGATGATTTAGTTAAAGGCTATGAATACGTTAAGGGTAAATTTGTAATGATTACAGACGAAGAACTTGCCAGCCTTAAAGAAGAACATGAAGAAAAAAGTGTAGAAATTATAGACTTCGTTAGCCTAGAAGAAATTGACCCTATATACTTTAGTCGATCCTATTATATGGGTCCAGGTGAGAATGGAAATAAGGCATACGCTCTGTTGCGGGAGGCACTTCAAAAATCCGGTAAGATTGGAATAGCAGAAATTACGATTCGCTCCAAACAACAAATGGCCGTTGTGAGAGTATATCGAAACACCCTCGTCATGGAGACCATTCATTATCCAGATGAGGTAAGAAATGTGGAAGAAGTCCCAAGTGTTCCAGAAAACGTTGATATCAATCCGAAAGAGCTTGATACGGCTATTATGCTAATTGACCAATTAACAACGGAATTCCAACCAGAAAAGTACAAGGATGATTTCCGTGAAGCTGTCCATGGTCTTATTCAGGAAAAAATCAATAGTAATGAAGGTACAACAGCTAAAGAAGCACCTCGTACAAATGTAGTTGATTTAATGAGTGCCTTACAAGCAAGTATCGAGCGTACAAAGAATAAGTCGCCTGCTGCACCGAAGCCAAAGGCTGCTCCAAAAAAAGCTGTAGCTGAGGAAAAAACCGGCACAGAAGCTACTTCAGCCTCACCTGTTGAAAAGAAGAAAACGAGAACAACTAGGAAAAAAGCCTAAGAGAAGGAGTGAGTAAATCTCACTCCTTTTCTGTAATCCATACTGCCGCATCATATAAGTCCTCAAACCGTTGGTCAGCTAAATCAGTGTTTTCATCTCCAACCAAAATGGTTCTTGCGCCAGCGGCTTTACCTGCCATGATGTCAACATCACGGTCACCAATCATATAACTTGATTTTAAATCGATTTCATATTTTTTTGCTAAGTCTGTAATCATTTTGGAGCCTGGTTTTCTACACTCACAGCCTTCGTTTGGTTTATGAGCACAATATACAACCTCAATAACAGTTGCACCAAACGCTTGTAAATCTTCTACTAATTTTTTATGAATGGCCTTTAATGCCTTTTCTGTCATAAAGCCTAGCCCTACTCCACCTTGATTGGTGACGACAAAAACTGGATAACCAGCATCATTCAATTTTTTGATTGCTTCTCCTACTTTAGGCAATAAATAAAGATCACTGGGTTTATTTACAAATTTCACTCTTTTAGATAAAACCTCGTTTATAACTCCATCGCGGTCAAGAAAAATACCACTTTTCAATAAAAATCCCTCCTATCTGTTCGTAATAGACTCACGTAAATTATTGCATAAAAAAGGTGAAAACAAAAAAAGGTAAGGAAAACGAAACTTGAGAGGAAGCCACTATGAACAAGATCCCAAAACCTATGTTGCCCACATTAACGACAGAATTCCCAAAAGGTAATGAATGGGCATATGAAATAAAATATGATGGATTTAGAGCGATGTTTTATATAGATGAGCATAATTTCCATCTGATCAGTAGAAATGGACTGTCTTTAACAGAGCAATTTCCAGAAGCAGAAGAAGCTGCTGTTTTCGCAAGGGATATTTGGAAGAATGAGCTCCCTATCCTTTTTGATGGTGAACTTTGTATTTTAGAGTCGTCCCATAAAGCCAATTTTGAAGACATTCAACTAAGAGGTAGACTTAAAACGAAGGATAAAATTATAGCTCAGATGAATAGGAAAAAAGCACATTATTGTGTGTTTGATTTACTCATCTTAAAAAACAAACAGATTAGTCAGTTACCCTATCAAGAAAGAAAGAATGAACTTCGAAGACTGTTTGAGGACGGTGAATTACCTACTGAGGTACAGCCGCATTCTTCTGTTTTTTTTCAATATATAAAGGAATATACAGATAAAGAAGAAGTATGGAAATTAGCTGAACGTTTTGATGCAGAAGGTGTAATTGTAAAGCTGGTAACTAGTAAGTGGGAGGAAGGAAAACGAACCACTCAGTGGTATAAGATTAAAAATTGGAAGGAAGGTTCCTTTTTTGTTTTAGCTTATGAAAAGAAGAATGGCTTCTTTCATTTAGGAATCTTGCGGAATCAGGAGGTCTTTTCTGCTGGTTTAGTGTCTCATGGCTTTTCATCAGAAGAACGTGATGCACTTATACAGGTGATCAAAGCAAATAAAAAAAGTGAAAACCAAGATATTATATTTGTAGAACCTAGTATATGTATGGATATTCTTTTTCTTGAGCTTTACAAGGATCAGGTGAGACAGCCTTCGTTTAAACAGTTTCGATTTGATTTGAAATGGGAGGATTGTACTTGGGAGAAGCTTCAGCAAAGCATCCATCCTATTCCGGAAGAAATTACAATTACTCATCCGGACAAACCCTTATGGCCTAAAAAGAACATCGACAAACAAACGTATATCATATACTTACGTAGCATCGCACCCTACCTTTTGCCGTTTCTTGAAAATCGGCTATTAACGGTCATTCGATATCCACATGGAATGCTAGGTGATCCCTTTTATCAAAAAAATTGTCCTGATTATGCACCTGAATTTATTCAAACATCAAGATCAGAAGGAATTAATTATATTGTTTGCAATAATATCGAAACCCTCATGTGGCTTGGTAATCAACTTGCCTTTGAGTTTCATATCCCGTTTCAAACGATACACTCTAACGGTCCATCTGAGATTGTGTTTGATTTAGATCCACCTTCACGTGACTACTTTTTCTTAGCAGTAAAGGCAGCTTTAATGATGAAAGAAGTATTTGATGGGTTGAAGCTACAAACCTTTGTTAAGACTTCAGGCAACAAAGGTTTACAGATATATGTTCCACTTCCTGAAAATACGTTTTCATATGATGAGACAAGGAAATTCACGGAGTTTATTGCTCATTACTTAATTACAAAGGATCCTGATCACTTTACTATAGAGAGATTAAAGAAAAATCGAGGCACTAAACTTTACGTAGACTATATACAACATGCGGAAGGAAAAACTATTATCTCACCATACTCTGCAAGAGGTAATGAGGATGGCTTAGTCGCCACTCCACTTTACTGGGATGAAGTAACAGAAGAGTTAACACCTGAACTATTCCCGGTTGATAAAATGGTAGACAGAATTAAACAGGTTGGCGATCCTTTTCAAGATTTTTTTAAAGCAAAGGACACTCAACCCTTTCAGGATATATTGGAATTTCTAACTCGGGCGCCCTAGCACCTGAGTTCTTTTATGTTGGCTCTTTTCTAAAACATTGTTACTTTTCCCGCTAAATTTCTAGATTTTTATTCAATTACCGTAAAAATTTGGGTACATATTAGAAAAGAGCGACTTTATTCATGTAAAGTAGAACCTTACAACTAGGGTAAAAATCCGGTCTTTTAGGGATTTTTACAAAAAAACAATCTATACAAAAACATCCTTTATTTTTGGTATTCGATAAGCCAGCAATCACGATATTCTCCCTCATGCCATTCATGCTTAGGTAGAAACTGCTTCTTACTAAATCCGCATTTTTCGTAACATCGTATGGCTCTATTATTCCAGGCTTGCGGATCCATGACGATCTTAGTCGCTCCGATTTCTTTTACTAGATAATCGACCACCATATTGACCAGCTGTGTACCTATTCCCTTATTCCAATAGATTATTTCACCAATGAACTGATCCATACCATAGATAGAATCCTCCTTTTGATAGGAAAGCTCACTTTTCTCAGTATCAGAAAGTGGATAATACTGAATATAGCCAATCGGCTTTTCATCATAAAGGATAATATTTCGCTAAACTATTTCCCCATCTTCAGAAAAAAACTTCTCTTTTGTTTTTTCAAGGTTAAATGGCTGATCTCTACCTTCATAATATTGCAGGACATTTTCATCACTGAGCCATTTTGAAATCAGCTCAGCATCTTCAAACACGAGGGAACGTATAGATAATAATCGTTTATCAGTATGTATGATGATTCACTCCTTTAACGGAAAGTGGTAAACGGTGTAGTGATTGTGCTTTGTGAAGCCTAACTTTAAAGCAACTTTTATTGAATCAACACGAAACGATTCTGTCGTCCAATGAGGAATATAGCCTCTTTCTAAGGATTCCATGATAAATCTTTTCGCCATCTCTGTGGCAATCCCTTTTCCACGGTGAGAGGTTTTATATGTGTTAATTCCAATCTCATAGTGGTTTTGATAAGCGTAAACTGATAGGCAAGTTCCGACTATTTCTTTACCAGATGTCACACATATCCCTATCCCTTTTGAAAGGAAGTGATCTACACTCGGCCAAAACTTTTCTATCTCTGTTTTTAATATATGTGATGAATCACCTAGAATTTTGTCTTTCGTGACTATCTCAAATTGATATGTAGAGAGTTCCTTTGATTTTAATGTTGACTCGTTTATATAATTCTGAAAATCCTCTTTACTAAATGTAAAGGGCACGCGCTTCCCTTCATTAACTATATACTTGTTAAAAATTGAAGGAATGTGTGAGTTCCAATTCTCAAACGGATATAATTCTAAATTAAAGTGGTCATCACCAGTTTTAATTGCCTCTGGGAAAATGTGTTCTTCCAGAAACGATTCAATGCTTGAAATAAAATCGCTGGTTGGCTCACCAACAAAATAATACATTTCATGTACAGCCCAAATTAACGCCGCTTTCGGTTGTTCCATTTGATCAATAAAAATCCTGCCGCGATTGTTGGCCTCTAGCACCCCTTGTATCACGGTTTTATCCCATAAATATGGGAAGTGTCTATTAATCACCTCAAACTGACTTGATTTTAGTTCATACATAAAGCATAACGCTCCTCAATTTTAATAAAATTATATAAATTTCCAGATCATACCATCAATAGACATATTATAAAATATATTCAAAACTAGTGAAACAAAAATTTAACGCACTAAAGCGGTGGGGGCCTGGCCCCCACCGCTTTAGTGCGTTAAAGAAAGCCTTAGATATGACTCATATAGATAGTACTAATTATGCTTAAGTTTTGATCGGTGTGTTTTGTAGCTTGGTATTGCTTGAACGATGAGAACTGTTATAAATACGATGAATAGCCCGACTGTTTGAAGTAGTGTAAAATCTCTATTTAGAAGAAGTAGTTCAAATAGGGCAATTTCAATTAGCATCAGATTGTTTATGATGCTAGACTCGAAAGCCTCTAAATGCTTTTGACTCCAAGTCCACAGTGTAAACGCAAGAGAACCATTAATAATCCCAAGAAATAACACAATAAAGATTATTTTCCAGGAGAATATAGGTGGTCCCTCTATGATGATTCCTATTATTAGCATTGTTATTGCCCCAATAAGCATAGGTTTCATGACTAATTCTTGTGGATGAATGTTCTTATTCTTTATTAAGTGACGTGTCCAAGTCAGGTGTATAGCATACCCTACTGACGAAAGCAGCACGAAAATGATTCCAGCTAGATTTTGAAGACCGAACTCCCAGGGATAATAATAGCTTCCTGCTCCGACTATTACGCCAACCATTCCGAACCATGTGATTCGCTTGATTTTCTCCTTTATCGCCAGTGAGGCAATCACTGCCACCAACGTAGTATTTCCGATATTTAATAGCAGTGAGGTTTGAGTCGGTGTCAAAAAAAACTGACCTGCGTATTGAAGCCCTTGTCCCATTGTGTAACCTGTTATTCCTAGTAAAACTAGCTGTTTGACTGACAATTTATTATTTAATGAGGTTTTATGTTTCAGTCTATTATTAATCATGAAAAGGAAGAGCACCGCCACACTGTATCTCAATCCAGCCAAGGTTAGTGGGCCAATCCCTTCACCAAATGCTAGTACATTTAAAAAGTATGAAGAAGACCATAATAATGTAACTAAAAACCCCGCGATCATCGCAATCAAACGAATGTTCAATTTAATCCCTCCTATTCTACATTCTAGCTCGTAAAAGGTGAATAAAAAGTGTAAACTTCTATGTAAGTATTTCACCTTTTACTGGGAGAGAGGTTCATTGAAAATTATTGAACACTATATAGCACTTACCGAACAATTCACTGTTTTAGAGATTAATAAGGAGTTCTTAGTTACTCGTACAGAGCTTGCAGAAGTTCTTTATTGTTCGGAGAGAAATGTTGTGCATATTTTGAAAAAAATGCAAGAAAAAGGGTGGATTGTTTGGAAAAGTGGACGTGGTAGAGGTGTTTCTTCAACTATTACCTTTAGAAAAGACTCAAAAGAATTGTTTTTAGAAACAGCAATCACATGGATAAAGAAAGGTGAAACATCAAAAATTTTCTCTTTTATTGAGCAGCTTAATCATAATCAGAAACAAGCATACTATTCCATTCTGCCACAGGCATTTGGTTTTCACGAGATTAGTAATGAAACTGAGAAAATGGATGTCTTAACATTTCCGTATTTCCGTCAGCTTTTTTCATTACATCCAGCTTATGTTGAACGTCAATCAGAGAGACATATGGTTTCACAATGCTTTGATACATTAATTGAGTATAATCTTAGCACTAACATTTTTACACCTAAGCTCGCTCATTATTGGACTTTTTCTCTGGATTTTACAGAATACACCTTTTACATAAGGAAAGGAATTTATTTTCATCACGGAAAAGAACTCACAACTAAAGACATAGCCTTTACGTTTAACCAACTTAAAGAAAGCCCCATGAAATGGTTGATAGAGAATCTAACTAATGTAATTGAGGTGGATTTATATACAGTCAAATTTCAGTTCTTACGTCCTCAATATTATTGGCTGAACCTGTTAAGTTCACCAAAGTTTTCAATTATTCCAGATCAATACGGTGGAATGACACCTGAATTTTTTAGTTTTAAGCCACTTGGAACCGGACCCTATCAAATCAAAGAGAGAACAAACCAACAGCTTACTTTAGAAACACATCCCACGTATTTCAGTGGTCGAGCTCACCTAGACAGAATTGTTATGGTCTTTGTTCCAGAGATTGAACACTATGTATCTCAACAGAACTTTCATGGGGAATTGGTTACTTACTTTCCCTTTTTAAGTAAACAACAGGCGCCAAAGTCTTTTAAGGAATTGACTAGAACAGATCTTTCAATTAAATACTTAATGTGGAATGACAGAAGTAAGACAGGAAACAAAAATCCACAGTTCAAAAGCTTGTTTAGCAGTATTTTAAATAAAAAGAAGTTGGTTGCTTCACTAGGTGGAAATCGCTATGTGCCTACTGACTACATGTCACAAATTGTTTTTGAAGAAACTAGTTTAGACCCATTAGATTATAATCTTGAACCAATAACTTTAACAGCTCTTACTTACAATCTTGTACCAAACCTTGAAGATTTAGATTGGATACAAGCACAGTTAAAGTTCAACAATATATCTTTGAACATTACAATCCTTGATTATCAGGACTTTATAGACGTGAAATTTCACAAGGATGTAGACCTCTTTTACTCAGAGTTTGTAAGAGAGGAGAATAATCTTGCTTCCCTATTAAACTTATTTTATTGTGAGACTAGTATCGTTTTTAATGGATTGTCACAGGCAAAGCGAAAACAGCTGGCAGAGTTATCACGTGAAAGAGATGGAATTTATAAGGTAGAGCATCTACTACTAGAAGAGAACATTTTACTTCCTCTTTACTCAACATCCCAAGTAGCTTATTTTCATGAGTCTATAAGAGGGACCTCGCTATCAAATGTAGGTTTAGCCCCTTTTAAGGATTTGTTTTTTATACGGTAAAACGAAAAAGCCTCTCGCTTAGCAAGAGGCTTTTTCGACTTCAGATATTTTTATTTTAGTTAATGCCAGTTTTATTTTAAAATAATCGATTTCATCTGGAAGTAATTCCTTAATGGGCTTTAGTTTCTCATCCCCAACCTTTGCAATTTGTTCTCCGATCAACTTTTCCTCTTCGTCGCTAAGAACGTCAGACCAGTTAATCTCGTATCCTTCTTCGATTGCTTGAATCATATGATTTTGAATCGTTACTAGAGACCTCTCTCTTTGTAAGGATATTTCTTTTACACTCAATCCCTCTTGAAATAAGGTGTACGAGACTAAATGACTTGGCTGTTGGTCTTCTAAATTCTCGACACTTTCCTTCGCTTGGATTTTTTTGCTTTCATCTTCCATGTATTGATGAATCACTAGTAAAAAGCGTTCACCATACTTGTCACGCTTTTGTTCACCAATTCCTTTTACCTCAATAATCTCGTCCATACTCACTGGTTTTATCTCACATAGTTCTCTTAGAGTTCGGTCAGAGAAGATGACAAATGGTGGTACACTCTCTTCTTGGGCAATTTGCTTACGCAATTCTCTTAACCTATCAAATAAATCACTGTTACTTTCTGGGCGTTGTTTGGTTGGAACAGTCAGTCCTCTTTTGAAGATTTGGACTTGTCCAAGTAAAACTGGAAGTGACTCTTTGGTCAAGGATACAACAGGATATTGCCCCTCTGATAAGGCTAAATATCCTTCCGCAATTAAATACTGAATCATTGCACTAATTTCTTTTTCAGCATATTTAGAAAGAAGACCATATGTTGAGAGCTTTTGAAAACCAAATTCTAACACTCTCTTATTTTTCGAGCCTTTTAAAACTTGTGCAACAAGAGTCATGCCAAATCGCTCATTCATTCTCTTAATACATGAAAAGATGATTTGCGCATCTTTTGTAATATCAATTCTTTCTCGTCCATCCTTACAATTTGAACAGCTCTGACAATTGTCATACTGCTCGTTCTCGTTAAAATAATCTAGTAAATTGACTTGTAGACATTGTTCAGTATGACAAAAATCAACCATTGCTTGTAGCTTTTTATATTCCTGCTGCTTTAACTCTGGATTAAGCAAGGTTTGTTCAATTAAAAACTTTTGCAGGTGAGAATCTTGTGGAGAAAACAATAAGATACATTCACTCAGCTCCCCATCTCTTCCTGCTCTTCCCGCTTCCTGATAATAAGCTTCAATCGTTCTAGGTAATTGATAGTGGATAACATATCTGACATTCGACTTGTTAATCCCCATTCCAAACGCATTGGTGGCAACCATAATATCAGTTTGATCGAATAAAAATGCTTCTTGTGCCTTTTTTCGATCCTCTTCATTTAGTCCAGCATGGTATTTCGATACTAAGTAACCTTGCTTAGCCAAAACACTGTGTACTTTATCAACATCTTTCCGTGTTGAGGCATATATAATGCCTGGCTTCGCTTTATTTTTCGAAACATATCCTTTAATAAACGCTAATTTATCTACACCTTTTTCAACAGACAGTATTAGATTCTCCCGTTTAAATCCTGTTGTAGTGACATTCTCACGTTCTATAGAAAGAAGATTACAAATGTCATCTACCACTTCGTTTGTGGCTGTCGCAGTTAATGCTAGAATAATAGGACTTGTAGGTAACGATTGAATGACTTGAGAAAGCGTTCGGTAGCTTGGACGGAAGTCATGACCCCATTGCGATACACAGTGGGCCTCATCAACAGCAATCATTTCCACACGGAGATTTTCTAATAAGGAGCAAAATTGAGGAGATTCAAAACGTTCTGGTGCCACATAAATTAACTTATATTCACCATTTTGTGCAGCATACAATCGTTCATTGACCTCTGTTTGAGTTAAAGAGCTATTAATGTACGTAGCAGGAATATTAATCAAGTTTAAGCTATCAACCTGATCCTTCATTAAAGAAATTAACGGAGAAATAACAATGGTGATTCCTTCCATTAATAAAGCAGGAATTTGATAACAAACCGATTTCCCTCCCCCTGTCGGCATTAGCACAAGAGAATTACTGCCATTTAACGCCTTTTCAATCACTTCAGCTTGTCCACTCCGAAATGAATCATAGCCAAAATACTTCTTCAACATACCCTCAGCAGCTTGTAAGATACAACATTCCCCCAAACATTCAACTTCTTTATTACATAGGACTTATTATAACAAAAATCGGTAACAATCATATAGGGATTGTTTTACATCAACTAACTGAATTTGTAGCTTTAACACATTAACGCATCGGGGGCCTGGCCCCCGATGCGTTAATGCACTAAACTACTTTATTTTCAGGAGAACTTAATAATTATAATAATTAACTTCAAGCACTTTGGTTTTTATCTCATAGTTTAGAGAAATTAACCAATAATAATTATTAATAAACCTTCTTAGGAGGCATGGTAAATTTGTTTAGAATCTTATTGCTGCTTTTGGTTACTTTCTTTTTTAATCCATTTTCCTCTTTTGCGAGCCCCTTATGTGAACTTCCTTGCAACCACCAAAATAACGAATGGAAAATACAGGTGAAAGAGATAAAGACAAAGTCATCTGATCTTAGTTCACTTTGGTTTCAATTGAAAAATATGGACTCTTCAAAAGACCAAGTATCAATTGATGGTTTTGTTGAAAGCCCAATACTTAATCTTAAATTACCACTCTTTAATACTGTTCATTTAGATGTACTACCACAAGACCGTGAATTTATATTTCAGCAATATTATGAACCAACCAATTCGGAGAATATTGAACTAATCCTTACCTGGCGTGAAAGCAATCAACTGCATAGTGATATAATCGTCATCAATTTGGAATCAAATAACGCGAAAAAGGAGTGATGTTCCCTTTTTTGCGTTATTTTTTTAGGCAAACTTCACTCACTATTTCCCAAGAAATCTGTCGATTCATTAGATTTATAAAGTATTATTGGTTCTTAAATGTCTATATGGTATTCTTCTAGCAATATTTGGTAATCCTGAAAATAAGGAGCTGATACAATGGTAGAACGTACTTATAAAATTCTAAATTCAATAGAAATAGATAATACAGTGACTGTTACTTATCTTTGTTCTAATGATCCTATTCAGGAATCGCTTTATCAATGCACTTTTTCAAATCATTCACATCAATATGACATTAAAGAACATTTACAATTCTGTTTAAAAAATGAAGATTTCTTAGACATTCAGGGGTTGTATTCACAGCACTTAGAACAATCTATTGTAGACACGCTATATCAAGAGATTCACAACCTCTCTTAAACTATAGTTCTGCTGCTACTGTTTTCGGTTCTTTCGTAGTTACTTTTATAAGATCGCTTTCTTCATCAATAGCGTCAGGAACTTCATTTTCTAAATTTCTAATTCTTGGGTGTAAATAGAAACCAACCGACAATGCTGCCCAAAGTACTCCTAGTGTTAAGAAAAGCAGACCTATTCCTCTGCTATCACCTACTCCAATCCAAGCACCCACACTACCGGCGAGTAACCCACCCTCGACCATTAATGGATTAAATACTTTTTCAGTAACTGGTCCAGCTGTAATATAGGCAATTGGTGCTAGAGAGAGGGCAATCATCCTTCTAAGTGCAAACACTCTACCTTGAACACTTGGGTGGACCTTTCTTTGCCATATCGTTTGACTTGCAGCATTACCAAACGGCATAAGCGACATGCTGATAAACATTCCGATTGTAATGACCAGAACAGAAGGGAACATTCCAGCAATACTTAGACCAATTGCACTTATGAAACCAAACAACAAAAATTGTTTTATATGATCCTGCATCCCGCCCCAAAGACTCATTAAAATACCGCCTAGAAGCATACCAACTCCCATAATTGAAATAGTCATTCCAAGAGCCTTTTCATCCCCTAAAGTAAGAATCAGTGGCTGAATAAGCACGTTTACATAACCCAAAAGGAAGTTTGCAAATGCAAAGTACACTAGCATCCCAACCAGTGCAGGTCGGTTTTGGATATATGACCAACCAAGCATTGCCTCCTTTAAAAATGGTGATTTTTCTTTATTAGGCATTTTAGTTAGTTCTGGAAATTTCACAAATATCAACGTGGTAATGGCTATAAAAAACGAAATAAAATCAATAAGGATGATCCCGTTTAAACCGATTAAGCCTAATAATAATCCAGCAGCTAATGGAGCAACGACCATAGAAAGTGAATCTGCCATTTGAACCATACCGTTTGCTCTACCTAGGTTCTTTTTCGGAACTAGTAAAGCAATCGTTGATTGATAGGCTGGTAGTTGAAATGAACTACTAAAGGAAGCAAGTCCTGATGTCACAAATATATGCCAAATTTCGAGATTACCTGTTGATAATAGAATAAAGATTACTAGTGTGCTAAACCCAGCCACACAATCAGCGGCAATCATTATTGTCTTACGCTTATATTTATCGACTATATACCCAGCTATCGGAGAAGCAAGGAGTCCCGGAAGTACAGCTGACATGATAATAAAAGAAAAAAGTGTAACCGATCCAGTTTCTTGGAACACCCAAACCCCTAAAGAAAACGACGTTAAACCTGATCCAATAACAGAGGCAAGCTGACCAAACCAAATAATTAAGAACGTTTTAAAGCTTTTTTGAGCCATTTTTGTACTCCTCCTAATCAATCACTTTATGAAAGCCTAAAAGTAAGTTATACTCTTCACCTTTTCTATCACATGAATTGCTACTCTCTATTCGCTTACTCCATTTTTCTGATAACAATCTTAATTCCTCATAAAGCTCATCTCGGTCTTCATCCAGCATCGTATGATTAATTTGAAGGAAAATTGGTTTAAGAAATTCTTCATTTGTCTTTGCCTCTTCTACAGACCTTGAAAAACTTTTTCCAAATTCGCGAAGTGTGTTATTTATAATTTGACTTTGTTCGTGGTGTTCAAATATTCCTTCTCCTTCTGTTTTTGAAAGTCTAATCCTTATTACCTTTGCGATGGGAAGATAGTATTTTTCAATAATTCCTCCATTTACTTTTGTATCAGTTAGAAATAATAATTCCAGTTTTACAAGTTCCTTTACATGGTAATGCACTTTTGATGCTGACATACCTAACTCATCTGCGATTTGTTTAGCCGTTCGTGGAATTTCATCTCTAAACATACTAATTATTTTCATACGTAAATCATGTGATAGTACCTTAGCCTGTTTAAGACTCTTTACTTCGAAATAATCTAATTGTTTCTTCATTGTATTTCTCCATTCAAACTTTATTTATCATTCAGGAAAATTTGAATGACTTAATTTATTTGATTATAAAACCAATATTATCCATTGTCAATAATTAACATTTAAAAAAATTCGAATTGATCTTATCCATTGTACAAATGACCATTACCTTTACAAGTGCATATGCTTTAGAGAGGAAACGATAAAGGAGAAATTGAAATGACTTATTCATATACAGACCTACTTGCTTTATTTGGTATCGGTGGTGCCCATCCTGGTGGATTAACATTAACAAGGGCTCTCCTAGATGAACTAAAGCTTGAATCTAGCACAGAGTTTTTAGAGGTTGGTTGTGGGACCGGCCAGACAACAGCTCATATCTCAAATCATTATCCATGTCAGCTCTATGCAATTGACCAACATCCTGTCATGGTTGAAAAAGCAAAAAAACGTTTAGCAATTGATGAACAATCAAGAATAGTAGAAGCATCTGCAGAAAATCTTCCCTTTGTAAATCAAAAATTTGATTATGTACTATCAGAATCAGTAACCGCATTTACAAATATCAATGTATCCTTAAGTGAGTACTTCCGAGTTTTAAAGGATAGCGGTCAATTACTTCTTATTGAAATGACAAAACTAGAGTCTATGAGCACACAAGAATCAAAGGAACTACTTAATTTTTATCAATTTAGAGAAATATTAACTGAAGAAGAGTGGAAAAAAAGATTAATAGAAGTTGGTTTTACTGATATACAAACATTTTCTATTTCGCTAGATGAATTATTACCTGAGGAAGACGACTTTACTGAATTTGATATAAGTCCTGATTTGGATCCGAACCTTTTTGATATATTGGACCAACATGATCAACTCACACAGCATTACCAAAACAAGCTAGGTTTTCGTGTATTTTTCTGTAATAAGTCTTAACTAGTCAAATGTACAATCCCTACTTGCCTCCCTAACATATGTTAATAGCGTATAGGAAACTTGACAGGTTATCTTAATTCAATCGAATTGATAATTAGCGATGGTTTCACTTATGCCTATAAAGGAGGTAAGAATATATGTCTCATGATATTTATGGATTATGTTGTCGTTATCAAGGTAAAGTAGTGAAAATCAGAGAACACACAGGTCGTGTTCATGTAGGAAAAATAACAAGAGTAACAAAAACCCATGTCTACATTCAACCAGCTGGTGGTGGTCTTGGTGGCCTAGGCTATGGTTTTTATGGCGGATGGGGATGGCGTCCAGGTGTAGGCTACGGTTTAGCTCTTGGCGCAATTACCGGACTAGCGCTTGCTGGCCTATTCTTCTGGTAATAGAACAATCAACATTCTTTTTTTAAATAGTATAAATTCACCTTCCTTCCCTTTTACGCACTAAAGCAGTGGGGGCCAGGCCCCCACTGCTTTAGTGTATTAAATCGAATTTAAGAGTATTTAATGAAGTTTCATATCTAATTAAATCTTTACCCTCATATAATGGGATAAGCCTATGTGAGGAGGTATTGTTATGGATCGACAGCGCACTTTTTTTTATGGTTTTATTGTGGGGGTAGTGTTTATGATGTTTCCAATCCCTAGTGTTTCGGTATTAGGAAATCTTCTTGTTTCGATACAAGGAGCCATACAAATTATTGGTCTTATTGTATTTATTGCTTGTAGTATCCCTTTATTAATTAGCACTTTTAAAGCTTTTATGAATCAATTCTAATAATAACTCTATCAGACTGACCCTGTTTCACTTGCAAGATAGAATCCTCTATTACTGATGGAAACTTATACCGTTTGATACATATTTTTCACAACCACGGTACACTCTATAATCGTAACTATTGTAGAGGAGGATTAACATGCAAAAGAACGCTAGAGGATTTGTCCAAGAATCATATTCGGCTTTAACAAATGCACGAGAAAATCTTCAACAAGCCTTAAATACTGTTGAGAAAAATGAAAATCGCGGTCAGATTGAAGACTCACTTCGAGCAGTTGAAGATGCTCTTCAACAATGCAACCAAACGGTTGAAAGATTAGAACAAGCATAAGAACAGGAAGAGGTAGGAATTTCTCCGGAGTTCCTACCTCTTTTTATACGTTCACACAACACTAGATTGTTCAGCTAGCTTTTCCGCATATTCCTGCAATAAGGCCACAGAATTAATGTCTGTTTCAAACAAGGGAATATAATGAATCTCCTGCTTCGAAAATTCTTTGCGAATCCACCCCAAATATTCGTTCTCTGTTTCTTTTCTTTTCTTCCAAAAATCTCCGGTAATCTCATGTGACAGCACTTTATTGACGATAAGCCCCTCAACGTCTAGCTGATGCTTGTGAAGAAGCATAATTGCTTTGGAGGTTTCTAGAATAGGCAAGCGTTCAGGATTTAACACAAAAATAAATCCAGTAACTTTCTTGTCTAACAGAATTTTACGAACAGCTGAAAAGCGCTCTTTTCGCTTTTGTAATACTTGATAAATTGGATCCTCAATTGGCTCACCGTCATTTAAAAGCTGTACATAATTGTCGTTACGCTTTTTCCTTCGTTCTAGCATCCCATCAATCCATACACTCATTAATTCTGGTAATGTTAGCAGCCTGATTGTGTGTCCTGTAGGAGCAGTATCAAAAATAATGCTATCATACTTCTCACCTTCATCTAGAATAATGGATACAATCCGGTCGAATAGTGCAGCTTCCTCTGCACCTGGTGAAGAACTTGCAGCATCTATTTGTCTGTTAACCTCATCTACCATCGTTGATTTTACAACACCTTGAATATTTTCCTTTACTGTTTGAATATAACGTGTGGATTCTAGCGTAGGATCGATTTCAATCGCATACAAATTAGGAGATACAAGGGTCGCTTTATTTTTTAACTTTGTATGAAAGATGTCACCAGCATTGTGAGCTGGATCTGTTGATATCAATAACGTCTTTTTGTTTTGCTTCGCATGTAAAAGGGCAAGTGCAGCCGCACTAGTCGATTTTCCGACACCACCCTTTCCTCCCACAAAAATAATTCTCTTATTCATTAACATAGTTAATCATCCTTTAGCAGCAACGTATTCCATCTAGTGGTGATTTCTCCATTCCCATTCGCAAATGCCAATCATGAAACTTTTCCAATATATAAGGATATAGCTCTAATGTGTAATAAAAAGCAGGGTTAGGTAACCCTAGCGTTTCTGACATACAAAGTAATAAAAATAAATCATCTTCATCTCTGAGCTCTCTTGCAATTTCCGTTCGATGCTGTACAGACAGAATATCATCATATAGCTGTAACAACTTTTTCAAAGCGGTAATACCCTTCTCCATTTACATACACCTACTTTATAAAGTGAAAAGGGAACCCGCTTTTAACGGGCTCCACTATTTTACATATTTGTATTAATATTAGCTGGATCATCCTTCTTTGAAAGCTCCTTGAATGCAGTTAGAACAATCCAAATGGCAAACACTAAAATGATACTACCTAAGACGAATAGAAGTAAGTTTGCATCTGTTGCCCCAAGACCAGACCACTCAAATAATACCTGTTGAGCCATTGCCCACACTGTCATGACGAGAATAAATACCATTGGTATAAAGGTAACTAAGTAATTTCTTCCTAAACGCTTAAGCCAGATTGAAATGAGTAATAAGCTGATTCCAGCTAATAGTTGGTTTGATGTTCCGAATAAAGGCCATAGTAAGTAACCTCCGGAGCCAAATCCATTTGGACCTTTTGGTATAAGAACTAATGCAGCAGAAGCAAAAACGGCAACAGAAGTGGCAACATGCGTTTTCGTTAACGATTTTACCTTATACTCTTGACCTAGCTCTGCAATGATATATCTCATTAATCGAACAGACGAATCAAGTGTAGTCGCAGCAAAGCTTACTACGATTACAGAGATAATCGTACCAGCAATACCAGCAGGAATACCAATTCCTGTTGCTAACTGTGCTCCACCATTGATGAAGTTTCCTAATCCACCTGCATTGGCTGCTCCAAAGCTACTATACGCCTCTTTGAATTCACCAATATTGGCAAACACCGTTACACACGCAATAATTGAAATTAACGCTAGGAAACCTTCTCCAACAGCACCAAGGTATCCTACAAAGCGAGCATCTGTCTCTTTATTCAGCTGCTTAGATGTAGTACCAGAAGATACAAGTCCGTGGAAGCCTGAAATAGCTCCACAAGCAATCGTAATGAATAATAAAGGTAACCATGACTTATCAGCAACATCAAAATTGGTAACCGGTGCAGTGATCTCAGGACGTAATACAAATAATCCTAAGTACATAACAACAAGACCAACAACTAATTGATGGGAGTTAATATAGTCTCTTGGCTGTAATAACTTCCAAACTGGTAAAACAGAGGCAATGTAACAATACACCATTAAAATGATAATCCAAACAAAGAAGGCTAACGATACACCATTTAAGCCAAACAGCGTTGTATTTTCTGCTCCTCCAAAATAACTAACTAAATCAATTTGAAGTGCAGGTACAAGTGATGTAACAACAGCCATTCCATACATGGCTGCTAAGGCAACTAAGGATGGAAGTAGCATTCCTCCCTTTTTCTTATAAACCGTATACCCAATCCAAATGGCTAACGGAATTTCAATAAATACTGGGATAACACTTGCTGGGAATTTGATAAATAAGTTAGCAATTACCCAAGCAAATACGGCATTAACCATTAATACTAGAATTAGAATAATAAATAAGAATAATAGCTTCGCTCGTTTCCCTATTAATTTATCAGCTAATGTTCCAACTGATTGACCCTTGTTACGAACTGATAGCACTAATGTTCCAAAATCATGAACACCTGCTGCAAATACTGTTCCAAGTAATACCCATAATAAAGCAGGTAACCAGCCCCAGTAAACAGCAATTGCAGGACCTACTATTGGTGCTGCTCCCGCTACAGAGGTAAAATGATGACCCCATAAAATCGTTTTCTTCGTTGGTACGAAGTCTACTCCATCATTAAACTGATGAGCAGGTGTTACGTAGTTGGGATCTAACCTAAAAATTCTTTCTGCGATAAACTTGGAGTAATAACGATAGCCTAACAAAAACACAATGGTTCCGATGATTGCTAGCCAAATACTGTTCATACATTTCCCTCCAATTCTCAATTATTCAGATTTAGTACTAGGTATTAGTTGCTACATCTAATTGAATAGTAATAATATATGAAAACGATGTCAATAATATTATCTGAATTTTAACAAAATACTTTTAATTTAGTATTTTAATTAGTTCACACGAAAAAATGAATCTACTAAAACGATTGGTAGATTGATCCTTTGTTGTTTTCAACTACTCAAAAACAGCAGTTTTTTTAGAGAACCTCTATGACATTTCTCAAGCACAAAAAATGGCTCGGAATTACTCCAAGCCATTCTAAGTATTAAACCCCTTCCACAGATGCCTCTTTTAATGCCTTCCTTAACCTCCTTAATCTAACTGAACCTTAAAATTACCTTTTTCATCATCATTCCACATTAACTGAATGGTATCACCGTTTTGGATAGGACCGACTCCTTCAGGTGTACCTGTATAGATAATGTCACCTTTTTTCAGACCAAAGTAATAGTTACATTCCTGAATAATTTGTTTAAAATCAAACATCATATCTTTTATATTACCGACTTGTACAGCCTCCCCATTTTTTAACAAGGAAAAATCCACTTCTTCTAATGCTGAAACCCCAGGGAACTTCCAGAAATCTGTGATTATAGCTGAATTTTGAAAGCCTTTAGCCTTTAACCAGGGATGACCCTTTTCCTTAAGCTTTGATTGTTCATCTCTCAGTGTAAAATCTATTCCTAAAGCAATTTGATCTACTACATCCTCAACCTCAAATTCTTCATTTACTTCTTTCCCAATATGTATAACTATTTCTAACTCATGATGAATTTCACCGCGATCACCTGGAAAGTTTATCTGGCTTCCATCAGCCTTTACTAGTGCATGAGTTGGCTTTGAGAATAAAATAGGTGATGTGGGAATAGCGTTCCCAAGCTCCAGTGCATGATTAGCATAATTTCTTCCGATGCAAAATATGTTCTTAACCTCAACCAATACAATCTCTCCTTTTTTTCTTTATGTCTAATCATTTGTAGGAGGCCTCACAGCCTTTAGATCTCCCACTTAAATAATTTGTATTACAAGTATAAACCATGGCAAATCTATTTCAGTATTTTCTTTTAATCCAATAAAAATTTCAGCTCATTTTAAGACGGAAAAACAGCAACCTTAATTTCCTAATTATGGTATAATGATAAAATGTGTTGTAAGAAGGTCATGACCTTCCCTATTCATATATTGTAGGTAGTCTCAATATTGAGGAGGTAGTACATAGTGAACAAGTTACAGATAAAGGTTGTAAGTATAGCCACAATCGTTATGGCTGCCATTTTCGGTTATATGTTTTGGAGCAATGCTGCCTCAACTAATGTACAACAAAAACAGCTCGCTGGTGATTTTACGGATGAAACGGATCATCGCAAAACCTTAACACAAAACATCGTTAATGACCAAAAAGCTGTGGAGGAAATTTTCCCCTTAGAAATGCAAGAATATCAAATACAGAATGCCATTCACTACATGTCCCATCAAAAAGTTAAAGCTGATGAGAAATGGGGAACAATCCGAATTACCCCAGAAAGAATCAGTAGATTAATTCAAATAGTCGAACTACATAAATCAGAGCTAAACCATGCCGACCTCTATTTAAGGATTCTTACCCGCTGGGCTAATGATGACTTCTCACAAGCTGATAAAGACCACAATGCAATCTGGAAATTACAAAATGGAAATATCGGTGAAGCAACTCGAGTTTTAACGCCTCAAGAGGAACAAAAATTTATTAAAAAGCATTTTAATAAATAAGCCCTTAACTCTTTAGCCCTCCTTATAAGAAAAAGGTGGGCTTTTTTGGTGCTCTTTTTTGTGACTGTGTAGTTGTTGCTTTTAGGGAAAGAACAAGAGTCTAGTAAGAATAGCTAGTGTACTGATTAACTACCTCCTTTCATATGTTTTAAGTAGAAATACTATTACCTGAAATAAAACGAAAGAAGATTCTAGTAGACTATAAGAAGTGAGGTGAGCATTCGTGCTTCGTGCAGACAAAATCGAAACAAAAGATGCACTAGACGCAATGGAATACTTTTATGATAAAGGTTGGACTGACGGCTTTCCTGTTGTTCCTCCTACAGAAGAAAGAGTAAAAAAAATGTTAGAGAGCGTCAACATGAAAGCGGATACAATAGTGGGATCTATTCCTGAAAGAGGTCGTGTTTTCACTGCAGAGTTAGTTGCGATTAATGCAGTAATGGCTGGTTGCTTGCCAGGTTACTTTCCAATCGTAATGGCCGCCGTTCAAGCCATATCAGAACCTGAATTTGGTTTGCATGGTCCAACTGCTAGTACACATGGCGCGGCCATTATGATTGCAGTGAATGGACCCATCGCAGGTAAAATTGGTTTAAATGCTAACTCCAATGCATTGGGACCCGGCAACCGAGCAAATGCGACTATTGGTCGGGCGATTAGATTATTAATCATCAACGTCGGTGGTTCACCTGAATTTGATCGTTCTACTCTAGGCACCCCCGCCAAGTATAGCTTTTGCTTTGCGGAAAAAGAAACAGACTGGACACCTCTTCATGTTCAAAGGGGGTTTACAAAAGAAGATAATACTGTGACCGTCTTTGCTTGTGAAGGTCCCAATCAAATTCAAAATCATGGAGCATTGAAGGGTGAAAACATCCTAAAAACAATGGCTGATCGTATGACACCACTAGGAAGCTTTAACATTGGTAGCGATACTGAAATGGCTGTCGTGTTTTGTCCTGAGCATTATCATCATCTACATAATGAAGGATGGACAAAGGAAAGTGTGCAAGAATTTCTATTTAAATATGCAGTAAGATCGGTACAGGATCTAAAAAATGGTGGAATAATCGAAGCACCCGTCCAATTGGGAGATGATCAACAATTTGTTCAAGCAGTATCTACACCAGAACATCTTTTACTTATGGTTGCTGGCGGAGAAGCCGGTAGATTCTCAGCTTGTATGCCTGGGTGGTTTCATTACAACCAATCAAAAGCCGTCACAAAATCGATAAAATCAGCAACTGGTTTTACCTGACACGAGTGTTAACCAATCGGTGATTGGTCTTACCTTAAAACTAGTCGAGAAAGGATGTTTTAATATTTGAGTTTATATGTATATAACCCGACGTCTGGTCCAAGTAGGAAAGAATTTCGGATGGCGGCTAGGAATAAGCCGTTAAATGGTAGCACGATTGGTTTGATTGACAACGGTAAAATGAACTCTGACACAATTATTAATACAATCGCAAACAGGCTCAGCCAAAAGTACCAATTAGTAGATATCATTATTCATAAGAAAGCCTCTTTTTCTCATGGAATTAATGAACATGAAGCGGTCTTACTCGCAAATAAATGTGACTTTATCATCTCTGGAGTTGGTGACTGAGGGTCCTGTAGCTCGGGCAGTTTGCTCGATGGCATCATCATGGAAAAGCTTGGTGTCCCTACCGCTGTAGTGAGTACTCTACCATTTATTACATCAAGTAGAGCAATGGCAGTTGCTCAAGGAATTCCTGACTATCCTTTCATAACCATTCCGCATCCAATTGCGGCAACTGAAAAGCATGTTTTACAGAGTTGGGTTGATGAGATAATTGAAGAAGTAGAGGATGTTTTAGTAAGTGGTACGTCGAAAAATAGGTAAAACAAAAGACCCTTGTTCAACTTACACAAGGGTCTTTTGTTGATGACCTGTGAGGGACTTGAACCCCCGACCCCTTCCCTGTCAAGGAAGTGCTCTCCCACTGAGCTAACAAGTCAGAATAGTAATGTAAAAATAATATACCCAAATTAGTTTAAAAAGTCAATTCCATTATTTTCAGTATTTAAAAGTTATAAAAAACTTGAATACCAAACAAATGTTCCCATATAATAATATTGAGGTAATAACATGAACACATTTCAACTACAGTTTCAACGTTTATTAGAAAAAGATCAGGCAGCTGAGATTATATATTTAGCTTCTAATGGAGAACTGTCTCATCGGGTAATTCATGTAAAAGAAGTGACTCCCTACTATATAAGAGCATATTGTAACTTAAGAAAAACAACCAGAACCTTCTCCTTACAAAATATTTTATCTGTTTTCCCTAAACAAGCAAAACGGATATCTCCACATCATGTAGCAGCGTGGTAACCATGTTGCTCTTTTCACTTTCCTCATTTAATTTCACTTTATTACATAACAGTTGGATGTTGCAGTAAACTAAGTAAAAATCATAAGAGAGGATCCTTACATCTATGAAAAAACATCACTATAAAATCCCAATTTCTTACTTTAGTAGCAGTGAATATGCTGTTAAATTATCTCATGAGCTTGATAATAATGCGGAAGGTCTCATCTTTGATTCATTCATACATGATCTAGGAGCGGAGTTATTGATTGATATTGTTTATGGAAAAGCAAATAGTGAGAATAATCGATGGTATTTAGGTGGTAACAAGGATGTTGAACTATATTTAGACAGTTATGATGAAAAATTTTATGAACTTACCATTAATCCCTTGTCACCACATGGTGAATTGCAGATACAAAATCTACAATCAGTAAACGAAGCACTTCATTAAGGAGAATTATGAAAATTCTTGTTATAGCGGATACCCATATGCCAAAAAAATCAAGGGAACTCCCAACAGAATTAATAAAGGAATTACAGAATACTGATTACACTCTCCATCTCGGGGATTGGCAGAATATGGATACATATATTCAATTTAAAAACTTTGCACCCATAGATGGTGTTGCAGGTAACCTTGATGATGAAGGAATCATCAATCTATTTGGCTTTAAAAAAATCCTTGAATTTCATGGTATTAGAATTGGCCTTGTTCATGGTCATCTTGGCAAAGGAAGATCGACTGAGGCCAGAGCATTAAATAGTTTTACCGATGAACAAGTCGATATCATCCTATTTGGTCATTCGCATATACCTATTTTAAAGCAGGTGAATGCTATTACTCTCTTCAATCCTGGATCACCTACAGATAAACGTCGACAGGATGCTTTTTCCTTTGGAGTTATCAACATAGCAGAAACCTTGTCAATTCATCATGTTTTTTTTGAAAATAACCGTTAAAATAAAAAGTCCAAATTTACTGACAAAACAATCTTTTATGCTACAATATTAATTACTTATAAAACATAAAGTAGCTGCTTAAATTTTTGATAACATGCAAAAGCTACAATGAATGGAGGTCAACTAGGTGGAATACAACATCGGAAGGACAGAAGAGATAACCATTTACAGCAATGCTCTTCAAGAGGAACTCACACTACTCGTATATAAGCCTTCGAATTACTCTTCTTTATATAAATATCATCTTGTTATAGCCCAAGATGGACAGGATTATTTTAATTTGGGGCGAATTGCACGGGTTACAGAGGAGCTTATTCAGGAGAAGCGAATTCCAAATACTATCATCGTAGGCATTCCCTACGGCAATGTACGAGATCGAAAAGATAAATATCACCCTGATGGTTCACAGAAGGATGCCTACATACGCTTTTTAGCACACGAATTGGTACCATACCTTGATGATCAATATCCTACCTATCAAATGGGTCGTGGGAGAGTTCTCATTGGTGATTCATTAGGTGCAACCATCTCGTTATTAGCAGGATTACAATATCCTCATACCTTCGGAAAAATTGCCTTGCAGTCACCTTATGTAGATGAAACCGTCTTAACTAAAGTAGAGAATTTCCCTTCACCACATCTTTTACAGCTTTATCATACATTTGGGACGAAGGAAGTTGATGTTAAAACAACCGATGGAACCATAAAGGATTTTGTTACACCAAACCGATCTCTAGCAGAGCTAATTAAAAATAAGAGCTATGAGGCCCTCCTTAATCAGTTTGAAGGAGATCATACCTGGACCTATTGGCAACCTGACTTAAAGAATGCTCTTCACTATATTCTCAACGACTAGCGATGGGTTATCATCTAAATTTTTGTTATAATAATTACAAAACAACTAATTCATCATTTTAAATATTTTAGGGAGGTATACATTGTGAAATATGGAATTGCAGTATTTCCATCAAAAAAGCTACAAGATTATGCGAATTCGTATCGAAAGCGCTATGACACCAATTATGCCTTAATTCCCCCACATATCACATTAAAAAGTGGCTTTGAGGGAACTGAGAATCAGATTACAACGATTGTTGAAGAGCTACATAAGATCGCAGCAGATATTAAAGCATTTAAATTGAATGTGTATAAGGTTAGTTCTTTTCATCCTGTAAATAATGTTATTTATTTCGGTGTAGAGGCTAAGCCAGAGTTAGAAGAACTACATAACAGAATGCATACAGGAGTGTTCCCTACAGAGCGTGAATATGCTTATGTTCCTCATATAACAATCGCACAAAATCTGTCTGATGATGAGCATTCTGATGTACTAAGCTCGCTTAAAATGTTAAATATCAATTTTGAAGAAACGATTGATCGCTTTCAATTATTATATCAACTAGAAAATGGGTCTTGGACTGTACATGAAACATTCCACTTAGGAAAGGATTGCTAACACTTGAACGTAAGAGTAGTAACAAATGATAATGAATTTAATGACGCACTAAAAGTAAGACGTTTGGTATTTATCGATGAACAGCAAGTACCTGAAGAAGAAGAAATTGATCAATACGAACAAGAGTGTACTCATGTGGTCATGTATGATGACAATAAACAACCGATTGCAGCTGGTAGATTACGAAATGTGGATGGTAGTGGTAAAATGGAGAGAATCTGTGTACTTTCTTCACATCGAAATCTTGGTCTTGGAAAGCACGTAATGGACCATTTAGAAATGCTTGCAAAGGAAAAAGGCTATAAAAAGTTGAAGTTAAATGCCCAAACACATGCAGAAGGCTTTTATAGTAAACTTGGTTACCAGACTATTTCAGATATATTTATGGATGCGGGGATCCCACATGTAACGATGGTAAAAGAAGTTTAATGAGGAATTGCTACTTTTAGTAGCAATTTTTTTGTTATGGGAGAACGTGGAAAAGGCGCGGAGGGATTTCTCCCTCCTCCAGGATTAACTTACGATAAAATTTGATAACCAAAAATAAAATGGGATACCAAAGATCAAGTTAAATGGTAGCGTCAAACCTAATGACGAACCTATATACACCCCTGAATTAGCTTCTGGGATGGAATGCTCAATTGCAGCCGGTGCAGCAATATATGAGGCACTCGCGGTTAGTACTCCAAGTATGAAAGTTCCTCCTATAGACAATCCGATAAAATTACCTACTAAGATTCCACATACCCCTCCAATAAGCGGTAATATAAAAACATAAGCAAAAGAATACCACTTGATTCCTTTTAAATCCCTTACCTGCTGAGTAGCAATCATCCCCATGTGAAGTAAAAAGATACTTAAAATTCCATAAAATAAATCACCAAATAGAGGTTCTATTTTGGCTAACTCCGTTTGATGGGCAATTAATCCAATAGCGATTCCACCAAGAAGTAAAAAGATGCTTTTTCCAAAAAAAGCCTCTTTAAACACTTCGCCTAAACCAGAAGTAGAATCACTATCTTTTTTCATCATTATTTTGTAAAGCACTATTGCCAGCACAATAGCGGGACCCTCCATAACAACCAGTATGGCAGGCATATAATCCTCATAGGAAACCATCATTTTATCAAGAAAAGATAGTCCAGCTACGAAGGTTACTGCACTCACCGAACCATAATGTGCAGCCAAAGCTAATGAATTAGGTATGTCAAACTTAAAAACATTCTTTACGAGAAGGTACGTGATACCTAGCATAACAATACTTAAAAATAAAGCGGCTAAAATCGTGATAAACATCTCGTTGAAAGAAGCATTTTTCAACTTCCTGCCACCATTAATCCCAATCGTTAAAAGGATAATCATGGTATATCCTGTATAGAATGCTTCTGGTACTTTTAAGTCAGAGTTTACGAGGGTAGCGATAATTCCAATGATAAAAAATAAAATTAATGGTGATAAGAGATTTGTATAAATAATTTCAACGACAGGACCCATACTTTCCTCCCCTTTTTTCATATTAGTTTCCCTAACAGAATAAAGATTGATTCGCAAATCAGTATGTTAAGTACTCATAATTTCATCACTCCCTGTACAGTCTAAATAATGAGAGGAATGGTGACTTTTATGGAATTCACAGGTATTGCAATAAAGTTAGTTGTTGGATACGTTTCATTGATGATTACTACAAGGGCTCTTGGCAGGACACAAATAACACAAATTACACCATTTGATTTTATTTCCGCCTTAGTTCTTGGAGAATTGGTCGGTGGGGCTATTCATGATAAGGATGTTAGTGCCTTCCAAATTATATATGCAGTTCTGATCTGGGGGGCACTTATTTATATTACTGAAATAACCACTCAGAAATTTATTACATCTCGATATTTTCTAGAGGGTTCTCCTTCTCTCATTATACGAAGAGGAGAAATAAACTATAAACGTTTAAAGAAAAATAAATTAGATTTAGATCAGCTTCAGAACCTTCTAAGAAAAAAAGATATTTTTTCAATTCGAGATGTGGAATTTGCCATTTTAGAGACGGATGGGACAGTAAGTGTGCTTAAGAAGACGGATTCTGATACACCAACTAAAAAGGACCTAAATATCAAGAGTAATCCAGTCCATTTACCTTTAGCTTTAGTGTCTGATGGTCAATTAGTAGAGAAGAACATTAAAGAGGCTGGCGTAGAAAAATCGTGGGTACTAAGTCAGTTACAAGTTCATGGATGTAATCGAGTGCGGGATTGTCTTTATGCAGAATGGTCAGAAGGAGAAGCGCTTTATGTAATTAAGTACTGAGCTTCTCCTCTTTTTTTTGTTTAATGTTTATGGTATTATCAATTATTTCTAATGTAACCTGTTGGTCTTTATATAATTTAGTTAGATAAGCTGTTATTGCCGTCCTATATAAGACGAAGGAAGTCATGTTGAAAAGCTTTATGTCCCAACGGTCACACATTTGCTTAACAATCTGTTCATGACTAATTCCATTATCATCATAACTGTCAATAATGTCTCTCATTGAAGACAATATTTCTTGATGTACTTTTTTATTGGCATGGACGGTCTCTTGAAAATTTTCCTCATAGATTCCATGACCCGGAACAGTTCCACTACACTTCAAATTACTAAGTTTGTCCAAAGACGAGAGTGTTTGTTCTAAATCAATAATATAAGGAATTTTATGTTTATCTAAAGATTCTATACCAAAGTATGAATCTGCAGCAAACAAGATATCATTCATTAGTATACCCATTTGGTTAACACTATGTCCTGGTAGAGAAATTAACTCTATCGAAAATCCATCTACTTCATATTTCCCCTCATCTACAACTTCGTCTATCTCTAAAGCTTGTCCTTCAATGAATTTATTTCGGATTTCCTCTATTGGATAATTTCCATGAGAGAAAGCCACTGAAGCAAGAATAGGATTTCTTAATATTGCCTCTTCTATTTGAGGAGCAATGGTGTATATGTTTTTAGTTGATTGTAGGTAAGCGGCACCACCATAATGGTCAGCGTGTGAATGTGTAATAATAAGGTGAGTTAAAGGCAGCTTTTTTTCCTCTAACTTTTTTATAACCTTTTTCATACTTTGTGAATCTAATCCGGCATCAATAAGCATACCTTTTTCCTGTTCTTTAAGGTGAACGTATCCAATATTAACCGCAGATTTAAAATAATAAGTATCTCTGCATATCTCAATTAATTCCATTTTTTATATCCTCAACCTTTATATAACTTCGTTTATATTGATTCCTTTACCTGTAATTAATGAAATTAGCTGATAATTTGGTTTATAACTTTTTTTAACCTTACTCGCTGGAGAAACAACTGAAAGTTCCTCTGATGTTTCAAGCTCTAACTGTTCTCGGTTATCGTCCTTAAGTCTCTTTTCCAATGATACCTTAGGTACTGGTGGAAGTACAAATGGAGATACCCCAGTCTTCAACTTTCGATTAGCATATTGAGTGTATTCATGTTGAGTGATTGGTAGAATATAACCCATTTCTATCACCTCCTTAATTATTTACCCTCTTTATTCTCTTACTAAACTATTCGGATCTAAGTTTCAATTTATGACTTCATATGCATTTTGTATATTATGGAAGCTAATTAAACCTCATTATCAACCATTTGATGTAAAAATAATGACAGTTCTTGACGGAAGAACCCGGGAATCATCCACGTTTTTCTGACACCATTAGACAATGACGGGTATATTAGAGAAAATACCTACGAACAAAAGTCGCAAGTGCCCCGTATAGCCCCGACAATTCAAATGCACTAGTCCAAGTTTTCAACAAGTGATAAATTTTATCATTTCCTAACACTAAAAAAGGCCCTCCGCTAACACGGAGAGCTTAGAGAAATTAGCATGTTGGGAAACTGTTCACTATATACTATGAAGCATAGACAAGTTTGACTGGACAAGTGTACTAGGTCAGAAGTGGAAATTCAGACATGTTCACTCACTTAATTTTTTTCTGTTGTTTCATTTAGGTGGCCCTCTAGATTTTGAATAAGCTTGGTTAATTGGATAGCTTGTTGTTGGTAAAAGTCTTGATGGTCTTGGTTTTTCATTTTAAGCCCAATTAATTCTAGTTCTGCCTGACACTTTTTTAAAGTCGCATAAACCCGTTTTGATTCTGGCGGGTGTGGTAGTTCCTTTGTATCATCAAATAGATCAATATGAAGCTTTTGATTGCCATCAATTTGCGCTAGAAAGACATCCTTTATTTGGATACTCCGTTCATCCATCTCTTTTTGTATCCAACTTTTAGTTAGCTTTGTTGTTGAGAGTGATTCTTCTAGAATTTTACCATCCATTATAATAGCTTGAGGCTCTTTTTCTTGAGGTGGGTTTGGGTCTATATCGCCTAATGTAATCGGCTGGTGTTCTTTTTTTAATAAGACACTTAGATCACCCGTGGGTTCAAAAGAAGCAAACTCCACATCCGCTACTTTAAATACGTTTTTCTCCCGTAGCATTTCTAAAAGCTCATCAGACGATACTTTTTCTTTATATAAATTCTTCTCAAGGATTTTTCCATTTTGAATAAAAACGGTTGATTTCCCCTCAACAAAATCACGAAACTTTTTACTTTTCACCGCAAAGAAGTCTAACATGAAAGGAAATAAAGCCCAAATAAGCAGTGCAACTACACCATGAAGATATGAAACAGCGAGGTCCATGGATAAGGCCCCCGCAATATCTCCTACTGTTATACCAACAATTGTTTCAAAGAAAGAGAGCTCTGATAATTGTTTTTTTCCTAGGATTTTTAATATAAAAAATAACCCAACTAATATTGAAAAGGACCGTATTATAATATGCAGCCATTCAGGCATACAAATCACTCTTTTCTTCTAGGCTGTATCTATCATTTAAATATTCCTTCTAGCGAGAGGGAAGTTAGCACACCTTAAACTAGCTGCTGAACTCACTGCCTTCCCCTACCTTAACCCTTAGGTTTAAACAATAGTGCTCCTATAAATGCAAAAATAATAGCGGCTGAAATACCAGAGCTTGTCACTTCAAACATTCCAGTTAGCACACCAATAATTCCATGCTGTTCTGCCTCTTCTAGGGCTCCATGAACAAGGGAATTACCGAAACTAGTAATGGGTATCGTTGCACCCGCACCTGCAAAAGCAATTAAAGGCTCATATAAACCGAAGCCATCTAAAATCGCACCCATTACAACAAGTGTACTCAACGTATGTGCAGGAGTTAGTTTTAATACGTCAAACATAATTTGTCCGATTACACAAATAAGTCCACCCACAACAAATGCCCAGAAAAATGTTGCAAACACTATGCTTCACCTCCGTATTCGATAGAAACGGCATGCGCAATACAAGGAATCGTTTCCTGTTGCTGAAAAGATAAAGGAGAAAGAAGAGCCCCAGTCGCAACAACTAAAATTCTCTTTAGCTCCCCTTTTCTCATCTTATTTAATAGATGGCCATAAAGGACAGTCGCTGAACATCCTGGTCCACTCGCACCTGCCATTACTGGCTGATCATCTTTATAAATTAATAATCCACAATCCTTAAACTGCTCTGGCTTTATGCCAATTTGATGCTCTGTCATTAAATCCAGCGCAACCTTTCTTCCAATCTTCCCTAAGTCACCTGTTATGATAAGGTCATAATATGAAGGATCAATTTGCCGCTCTTTAAAATGAGCCTCGATCGTATCAACTGCCGCGGGTGCCATTGCTCCTCCCATGTTAAAAGGATCCTTTAGCCCCATATCCATTACTTTTCCGATTGTGGCAGATGTTACTTGCGGTCCATTTCCCGATTTCCCCACCACGCAGGCTCCTGAACCCGTAACTGTCCACTGTGCTGTTGGCGGCTTTTGTCCACCATACTCAGTAGGATATCGAAATTGTTTCTCAACCGCAGAGTTATGACTAGATGCAGCTGTTACGATATGATCAGCTCCACCATGATTGACTATAAAGGCTCCTAGTGCCAGTCCCTCCATAGAGGTAGAGCAGGCTCCAAATAAGCCAAAGTACGGTGTCCCTAATGTCCTAGCAGCAAAGCTACTTGGAGTAATTTGATTGATTAGATCTCCTGCAAGTAAAAATTGTATATCATCCTTTGTTAAATTAGCTTTTTCGATGCTTTTATAAATAGATTCTTCTAAGAGAATTTTATGTGCTTTCTCATAGGAATCTTCTCCTATCCATAGATCCTCGTGGAGGATGTCAAAGTCCTCTGCTAAATTACCCTCCGCTTCAAAAGGACCCCCAATAGCAGCGGAAGATAAGATAACCGGCTTATTCTCAAATACCCATGTACGTTGCATTTGCGTCATTTAGAGTCCTCCTATCATCATGATTATTGTCTTCACTAACGCTACAACAAAAGCAGAGAAGGTACCAAAAAGCACGACCGAGCCTGCCAGTTTAAACAGATTCCCTCCTACTCCTAACACAAAGCCTTCCGTTTTGTGCTCAATTGCAGCAGATATTACTGCATTTCCAAATCCGGTTACAGGTACAGCACTGCCTGCACCAGCAAATTGTGCAAGATGATCATATACACCAAATCCAGTTAGAAGCATTGAAAAGAAAATCATAGTTGCCACTGTTGGATTTCCTACTGTCATTTCTGTAAAATCAAAAAATGTAATATAAAATAAAGAAACAGCTTGTCCGATACAACAGATTAAGCCGCCAACTAAGAATGCCTTTAAGCAATTTAAGAAAACTGGACGTTTAAATTCACGCTGTTTTTCAAATTGTTGATAGGCTTGTTGTGAAGCCATATGGTTTTTATTATTGTTAGCCATCGTATCATCTCTCTCTTTACTTAAGTTTTTTCCTTAGCCAGGCTTTTGATCTTATGAAGACGCTTTTCTATTTCTTTTTCTGATAAATTCTTATCTTCATCTATAAGTTGGTTAAGCTCTAATAAAATTTTATAATCATGAGATACTGTGATTTTTTCATCAGGAAATAGCTTATTCAACTTCTTTCGCACTTTGCTCTCAACATCCATCACATTAAATTCTTCAAGCTTCTTAACGTTAAATCCGACAAAAAGCTCATCATCATGATGAACAGCTATAACCTCATTGATTTCTTCATAACTCAATATTTCGTGCTTTGCTTTGATTGCCACTGCATCTTTAGTTAGCCTCATCTTTTCACTATAAGAGTGATTATTTGATACATTCCGTGTTGTAGTATCTAGGGTCATACCCTCTTCATCCGTTCCGTTACATGCAGCTAAACAAATCAACGCTAGTGTTACAAATAAACATTTTTTCATTCGAATCATCCTTCGTCCTATACTTTTAAGTACATATTATAGATTGCGTTGTTTTGACTTGAATATGTTTAATGCAACCTTCCAATTTATAGAACTTAAGTGTCGCTCAACAAAAAAAGAAACAGGCACTAATCGCCTATTTCTTTTATAGAGACTGCTTTCTTTTTCGACCGCAGCCACAAGTTTTCTTTTTTTTCTTCACTTCATTCGTTTTAGGTGTCTGTTTTTCGACATTCAAATTAGCCAGTTTTTTTCGCACAGATTCATCCCTCCTAGCTTGTTTATTCTATTATATGAACTCTTAATGAACAGAGTTCCAAACAATAAACAAAAAAGGCTAAGTTTAGGAAAGTACTAGCTATCTGATAGTTTTAATACAATCGTTTCAATAATGGCAGCGCAACCAGCTATGGCAAGAATGATCACTAGTGGCTCCACTCCTTTTGGCCAAATCCACCAGAGAGCATATAAAGCTGTCGTACACCAAATACCTGTACACCAATAGCAGCTAAGAAGCTCTCCGAACCACTTCCTTATTCCGGTTCCTTTTACAACTATATAGGTAGAAGTCGTCCCATCTTCTTCCGTTTCTGTAACCTCTTCATGAAAGGGTCTACGTAAAAAGGATGTGATATTATCAAAAACAATTAAATGAGTTAAACGAAAGCTCGCAAGGCTTAACAGAACAAAATGTAACCAAGTCACCCTACCGCACTCCTCTACTTGTCTAACCTAACTGATAAAGGTTATCCAGTAATAAGTTCAAATAGAACATATTTACAAGATAATCCATTCATCTTTATAAGCTATTCAGCTAGTACATGTTTGGTGACTAGTGCAGGTATTTATTTTGATTACCTGTTCAGCATTTTCGTTTTAGAAAAAAATGATTTCAAGCAATAGCTTTCTGCCTAATACTTTTTTGAATTTTACTGAATATAAAACGACAGAATAACAGAAAAGCGATAAAAGCAAAAAATGAATACATATGCTTCCAATTGTGTAAGGCAAACATATTAAAATAAACAAAGATAGGTTCTATTACAAATGATAAGACAAAAGACCACACGACTGTCGCATAAAAGAAGGACCGCCACCTTGTAAATATTTGATACATTAACATCGTGGATACTGGGATCACACAAAGATCTGCAGGAAATAGGGGTGGAATCATCGAAAATAGTTTATCTGGATATCCCCATAGTACTAGGTCAACTCCCATAACATCAAGAATGGTAGCAAATATCCCGCACAATAAACCGAAAGAAAATATCTCATCAAAACGTTCTCTGTCAACAAGCTTCCACCAAACAATAAACGGGGCGATTGAAGAGAATAAAAGAAACCACCAGGTCATAGTAAAAACTTCTTTATGAAGCCAATGATCGAGGTTCATATTACTCAATGCTCTTCTTACTTCTTGAATTTCTTCGTAAGTTGGTATATGTATTGGTTCCATCATCATTCTCCTGAACTTGTCCTTACTGTATAGTATTTTTAAAAAGTTCAGTTTCATGTATGTTTTATATGAACATAACAAAATCACCCTTACCTAAAATGACCTTTGACTAGTCGGATATCATGTATTCAGCCCTTTTCCAGAACAAAAAAACACCACCTAATGATTTTAATTCACTAGGTGATGTTATGTATTTTTTATTGGTTCGCTCGTAATTCAGCAGAATCAACGGTATGTTTTAGGAGCATAGAGATGGTCACAGGACCGACTCCACCCGGTACAGGTGTAATCGCACTGGCTTTTTCAAAGCATGCTTCATAATCAACGTCCCCAATATTACCTTCATTATATCCAGCATCTAAAACAACGGCACCTTCCTTCATCCAATCACCTTGGATAAAATTAGGTTTTCCTACAGCTGCGACAACAATATCAGCCTGTTTTACTAGATCACTGAGGTTTTGAGTACGAGAGTGACAGGTTGTCACGGTAGCATTACGGTTAAGAAGCATAATGGAAACAGGCTTCCCTAAAATAGGGCTTCGACCTACTACGACTGCATGCTTCCCTTCAATTGGAAGATTATAATAGTCTAAGATCGCCATAATTGCAGCTGGTGTACAGCAAGGATATTTACCAAATCCGAAAGCAAGCTGTCCAAATCCCCAACTAGTCACTCCATCAACATCCTTATCAATGGAAATAGCTTCAAATGCCGCTCGCTCATCAATATGAGATGGAACCGGGTGCTGTAGCAAGATTCCATCAACTAGAGGATCTTGATTTAATTCCTCAATACATTGAATCAACTCTTCTGTTGTTGTATCAGATGGTAAATGAATACGCTTCGATTGAATTCCTAATTTCTCACACGCATTGCCTTTCATTCTTACATATGTAGCAGATGAAGAGTCATCCCCTACTAATACAGTAGCTAAGCAAGGTGTAACCCCCTCTTCCTTTAACGAACTTACTCTTGCCTGTAGCTTTGATTTAATATCTTCAGCTACCTTAAGTCCATCTAAAACTAACGGTTGACTCATTCTATTTGCCCCCTTGAAATGGTAAAAGGTAAGACTACGCTTACCCCTGCCCAGACGAACGGCTATTCCTATGACGCAGCTCCCCAGTGGTCTCTTCCACTATTCTCGTCAGTCACTGCGATTTTAAACTTCTTGATATTTTTATTTTATCACAGAAAACACGAATAAACAAAACAATTATCTAGTTTTCGTTCGTATTTTTTCTAACGATATGTGCAGCATACCCGACCATATTTCGTGCTACATCCAACTCTAGGCTATACGTCGGTGGTGTTCCCGGTCTCCAGTTTACCTCATAAATCCAAGCCTTTCGATTCTTATCTATTCCAATATCAATGCCAAGTTCATCTAATTGGTCATCATATAAAGAGTCAAAATGGCTCGCAAAGCTTACCGCAAAGTGCTCTAAATAGCGCTTCATATTGAAGTAGTGTTCATTAAATTCCATTCTTAAAAAGTCTTCAAACATATTCGTATAACCACCCTTGCTTATGTTTGAAACTACTCCCTTAACAGTAACTCTCGGATAGATACAAGTAATAATCCATTTTCCTTCTGCATTTTTTTGAACATGGAGCCTAAAATCATAAGGGAAACCATCATTTGTCACTGATTGAATATAAGGCTGTACAATCCAACTATTGATTATTAATAAATCTATAATATATTGACTAAACTGCGCGTAGTTAAATCTTAGTTCCCTTCTTCTAACTAACAGTCGGTATTCATCATGAATTCTTTCAATAAAGATGACATCATCGCCTTTTCTACCTGAAGTTGGCTTAATAATCACCTTCTTTTCTCTTTTTAATACGTCCATGACTGATTGAACCGACTTCATTTTCTTCGTAGGTATGAGGTATTGCCTGAACTCCTGACCATCCTGAATTCTGTTATACACACTCATCTTATTCCCAATTGAGTGACTAGTAAACGGAATTAACTCTCTTAGCTTTTCCTCAACCTGTGACTGCATTTCGGTAGAAGCACTTCCCGCATTATAGATGATATCAGGAAATGGAAACGTATCAATCACCCAACCGCCGTCTTCATATTTATAACCAACTATCGTTTCTGTTAAAAAGTCAACATTACTAAACGAAAAATAAAAAAAGTTAACGCCTTCCATTTTTGCTGCAGCAGCATAGGCATATGCTTTTTTCACCGTATCCGGATGCTTACGATAATGAAGCATACCAATTGTCACCATCATCTTTCACTCCTGCTCTTCAATATAGAAGCGTATTTCTTTTGCAGCAATTAGGGCTAGTTCCTTTGCCTTTTCCTTTGTTTCTGCTGCAGCCATTATATATCCATAGCGATGTCCCATAGAGGTGGGAGGATGCACGAACATTCCTTTTCTCGGCTTTATATAGACTTCCTTTACTCCTTCAGCTCGAACTGCTCTATTCTTTCCAGTAATCTTGACAATTTTCCCACTTGTTGAAATGGTTAAATAATGGGTATATACAACTTCACGTTTAATTGGAGTTAGAATTACCGGCAGATCAAGATATAAACGTAACGTTTGTTCCACCACGTTAATCCCTAAACTATGAAGAACCATCGAATTCATAGCTCCTCCAGAAATCCGAGGATTGACCTCAATAAGCTTCCACTTTTCTCCTACTTTTCTAATTTCAAAGTGACAGCTTCCTTTTTTCATCCCAATTTCTCTGATAATATCATTCAATGTCTTTTTTAAAGAAACCAATGAAGAAGAATCTACATTTACAACAGAATAGTAACCCGTAATGATGAAGCGTTCTTCCTTTGTAATTTCCTGCTCAATCACTGCTAAAATTTCTACATTCCCGTCCACTACAAGAGTCTCTATCAACCATTGGGGACCGACAATATATTCTTCAATCAAAATAGGTTGTTCGGGATATTCCTGCAATAAGTTATTCATTACTTCAAGTAATTGCATTTTATCTTCTACAAGATAAACATCCTTTGAACCTGTTGATCCGGGTGCTTTCACTATATGTGGAATGCCAACGGTTAAACGATTAATAAATGATTCTATGGATTCACCCGGGTCGAATACTGCATAATGAACATTAGCTGAGCACCTGTTTAGTGCTTGACGAGTTAGTACTTTATCTTCCATAACTTTTACAGACGGCAAACTAAACCCTTCCAAACCTAAACTCTCTGAAAGCTCAATGGCAATTGAAACATATGAATCAACAAAACTAATCACTCCATCAATGACTTTTCCCTGTGACTGTAATTTCTCCATGCAAGTGATCATTTCTTGAATATCTTTTGTGTGAAGTAATACCATTTCATGGATATCAGGGAATTCTTCTCTTTGCTCAATGTATTTTTTGCGGTTCGTAAAAAGAACGGTATAATACCCCAACTCTTCAGCCGCTCGGATGGCTTCTCTACTTGAACCAGATTTATTTGTTTCAATAAAAATAATAGTTCTCAAGACTTTACACACCTTCTTTTGGGTAAAAGGTATCAAAAATTCATCTACTACAGCATATTGAACTGTCGGTTAAACGTGAAGTGTCCATCTACATATTTATGTAAACAAAAAAGAGACCAGGCTAAGCTTGATCTCCCCTTACCTTAAAGATTAAAACCACCAAGGACGTCTACGATCTTCTACATCATCACGGTCATCTTTTTTGTCATCATCAAAGTCACGGCGATCGTCTTTTTTATCATCATCAAACCGACGATCATCCACATCACCTAATACATCGTCATCCTTCTTAAAATCATCGTCTCTCACATCTTCTAAATCTCTTACTCTACGGTCTCCTCTTAGAAAACCAAACCATGGATCACGGCCTCTATCTCTATCTCTATCTCTATCTCTATCTCTATCTCTATCTCTATCTCTATCTCTGTCTCTGTCTCTGTCACCACGTTTGCGGTCATCATCGCTCATAATAAAAACTTCATCTGCCTTAACAATAAGCTTATCTACATGGATTTCTTTTTTCTTTTTTGACATCCTACTTCCTCCTCTTTAAGTATTACTCAAAGGTATAATATGTTTCAACAGAAAAGAGGTATAGGCGGTTGTCCTTATTTTGAGAATAATTCAATAAAGTGTATGTATGTGTGAACGATAAAAAAAGAACACTCACATGTATGAGCGCTCTTTACCATTTTGGTTCAACTACTGGTAGCTTACGATTCACTAATCTAGGGTCTGCAAATTGAATGCCACAGAAATGATCAAGACAAACGGTGATACAACACTTCGTTTTTACGAGCTTATATACATCACAAAGTGAAGAAGCAATTGCTCCATCTACATCAATTGGAATAAGAAGACTAATCGTAACGGTGCCATTTTTATCGTGAACATCCTCTATCCTAAAAAAATTTGTCTCGAACACTTTTACAGCTTTGGAACCTGGTTTATAAAAGTAGCCTACAGACTTATAATAATCTCCAGAACTGTCATCTGTGACTAACATGAAGGGAATCGTGTCTTCTCCCATTCTGCCAGGTAGTAAATTGCGATAATAGGAACGCATGAAATCAAACACTACTTCTTGAACATTCATGGTCTTTTTTAAAACTTGAGCCAACTCCATATTTAAAACCCCCATATGCATCCTCTTTTATTCTATGCTATGGGTTAATGACTAGTGAATTCTCCGTTCTTGCTCCTATTAGCTAAGAAAAGAGCATATTCAATATGGTATTGTGCTGTCTCTAATTCTCGATATTTACAGCCTGGTCTCCAATTCACTTCGAAAAGCTTAAACTGATGACCATTTTCGATTGCGACATCGATTCCCAATTCATCAAAGCTTTTATCATAAAGTCTTTCAAACTTTTCTGGAAAATCTAAAGCCAGCTCTTTTAATTGACTTAGGATTCGTAAACCTTTATTCGAGAACTCTTCTTGTAAAAAATCCTCTAAGTCCACCCGATACCCACCACTGTGTATATTACTAACAATTCCACCAATTTGTCCGACTCTAGGATAGATCGCATTAATAGCCCATTTTCCTTCTCCATTTTTCTGTACATGTATTCGAAAGTCAAAGGGATGATTATGTTTCGTTTTACAAGTAATAAATGGCTGTAAAATAAATGACTTCTTAGAAAATCTCTCTTTTAGCATTTCTGTTACTTCTTCTATAGACAATACCACTTCTTTTACCTTTTCTGTCCAAACGATGGAGTTAGAATTTTCAACTTCCATGTAAATAAGCTCTCTACCCTTACTACCCTTCTTAGGCTTAATGATAATCTTTTTATATTCCTTTATGAGTTCCATTACTTCAGTTGGATCCTCTATTTCAAATGATGGTATGAGCAGCTCGGTAAATAATTCAGATTCAACCATTCGTTTATAGACGGAATATTTATTACCGATTGAATGACTTGTGAATGGTATTTCCTTTTTTAATCGTTGATTGATCTTTCTTTCCTTTTTTGTCCTTGGGGAACCAGCATTAAATAAAGCATCTGGAAATGGCATCTTTTCCTCCACCCAATTACCATCCTTATAAACCTTTCCATGTATGAAGCGATTCGAAAAATCTACATCTTCATAGGTGAAGTAGAAAAAGGTAACCCCCATCATTTTGGCAACTGCTGCACAGGCATAAGCTTTCCGTACTTTTTGTGGTTTTCTCTGATTATGGAGCATTCCAATAATGGACAATTTCTCCCACTCCTTCTAGTACACCAACTGCATTAAATCTATTATCCTTTATTAGTTTATTAGTTTCCTATATTGAATGTGAGCCTCATCATGTAGACGTTTTAAGGATTTTTTTAAAGGAGGGGTAACCGTACCTGTCCAATGGTGAATTTCAAACATAAAATACAATATCACTTTTAGAAAGAGGTGAGAATTATTATGTCAAAAAAGAAAAAGAGAAAAGTGGAAAAAGTAGTCAAAGTGATCATAAAAGAAAAACGCCATCGTCACTTTGATGATGACTGTCATTGTAAGTCACTATGTAGACGCTTCCGTTGTCGTCCTGTTTGTCATTTAAGACATCGTTGTGGCTGTAGACGTGACCACTTTTTTGATGATTTTCATCATCACTGGTAAACACACATTTTTGGAGAGGACAAGGTAAACTTGTTCTCTCTTCAGGCTTATGTCCATTTCAAAATACCAAAAATTTCATATTATATGATATACGGGGATAGGAGGTATTAATATGTCTCATCATCACGTCACTTGTCGTTCATGTCAATCAAAGTTGCAACAACATTCTCCTGTGCATTCTACTAATCGATTACAATCGCTAAATGGTCAATCTTGTCGTTGCCAACATAATAACAGACTACTTAGTGGTAATCATCGTAGTATTGGTCACAAATGTAATCTCCAGCGTACCGGCTTGAGAAATCATCTAGGAGTTCCGAGATTAACTCCATTAAGAAGAAGAAATCAACATTTAGTTGAGGATCATGTTCATCATCACAGCCTTGGACGCAGATCTTCTAATACCACGATAAACTTCTTCTTATAATCTCTTTAAAAATAAAAAAAATATCATAGGGAGGAAAGAAATTATGACTCATCATTGTTCAATATGTGGTAAGAAAACTTCTTATCACGACGACCACCATTATCATGATTTCCATCATGTTCACCACGGTTTTGAACCTCATCACCATCACCATCAAGACTATTGTAGACACCATGATTTTGAACATCATGGTCATGACCACTTGTATGATCGCTTCTTGTGTGACAAGGATTTCCGTGTACGACTAGGTGGACTACAAGGTGGATTAAACTACCGTCTTCGTCAGCTTATTGGATGTGTAGTAAAGATGGAGCTAGAAGGTGATCGTAAAGTTAAAGCTAGAATTTGCTTTGTAGGATCTGATTTTGTAGAAATAGAAGTTTTAGATCATGATAAAAAAGAAGAAGAAAAGCAAGAAGAGAATAAAGATAAGAAAAAAAAGAAAAAGAAGAAAAAAAAGCACAAAAAAATCGGTAAATCATGGATATTACCCTTCGAATCAGTTGGATTTGTTGAATTAGATGATCATCACTAATAAGCATTACCGCTCTCTATGGGCGGATACATAACAATAGAAAGGAGGGTAAACCTATGGAACAACAATTGTCGATACAACGATTAATCCAACTCACTCAAAAGAAGAAACCCTACTGCTTCCTTCCGTTCATGCCTGAATTTGTTATTGTCATCTATTTAGAGAACGGTAAGCCATTCAAACCTTTTATCCAAATTGGTAAAGAGTGTTTCTCTACAATCTATCTAAAACCTTTGCATGTAGACATTGAATCGAACTGCCTATTTGTTCGACCGGTCCATGAGCATCACCCCTCTTTCAAAACCAGGGATCGTATTACTTTGGATTTAAAGCAAATTTGTGCTATACAATTTTTTGAAGTAAACAAAAACAACAACGAAAAAATCGATAACGGATCAGACGCCCCCCTCGTAACCAGTTCAGATAAAGAACCTGAAATTAACTCATCTAAGAAAGTAAAGAGAACAATCACGATTCCTTCCTACCCACCTTCTACTCGACATGAAGATAACACAAGATCCCTTGAAGAAAATACACCTACTGACAAAGAGCATAATAACCCTGATATCTCTAAAAAAGGTAGCAATAAAAGTAAAGCTCATTTTGATAAAGCGAAAGATGATGAAATACAAAATGAAGCGACTATAGATCCAGTAATTGAAACTCAATTTGAGCTAGGAATAGATACAGAGCTAGGTCAAAACAAGGATTCTCATCAAATAGAAGCGAAATATTCTCCACAGGATCAATATAAGCAACAGAATAAAAATGAGCCAGATAAGTCATTAATAGAAAGTAAACCAAAGAAAAAGAAGAAGAACAAGAAGAAGATTAACTATAATCACTGGATTGTACCATTTTCATCTATTGTTAAAATTGAATTAGATGAAGAGAATGATAGAGGTGAAAAATAAATTCATCTCTATTATCCTTTTAACCACAAGAAACGTCACTTATGATGAATAAGTGACGTTCTTGTTTCTATTTCTTTAATAAAGATATCTTACAAACATTATTCATTGGTATTTCTCTTTCTTTTTTCTTCATTTTTATGGTGAAGGACTCATCATGAACTTCACAGATTTTCCCTTTCATTTTGCGACCATCTAAACTAACCTTTACCGTTTCACCTATTAGTAACATTAGATAGATTTTAAGATTAAGTCTGAAGAAGAGCTGAATGAGCTCTGGGGATGATGATACTACCTCACCAAAGTTAAACGTTAACCTTCTTCTAAAGCATGGATCAATATCGTTAAGCCTAGCTTCTGATTCTGGTTCCGCATATCGATTCTTTAATTTTATTAATAATACTTGTTTGAATCTTACCAATACATCTGATTTCTTTCTTTTCAACAATACAAAATCTTGACCTACAAGATACACCCTTCCTTTTACACTCATATTTTTGCCTTCTCTGATGAGGCTTGGGCAATTTAACTTTACAATTACCTGTTGTCCGACGAGACCATCAAACGCTTCCTTAAATATCTCATTTGGCTCCCGTTCTCCTGAAAGCCCGAGATCTAATAAGAGGTTATTTACCTCTTCTAGATTAGCTTCTACTTCTTCTAATTCTTCTTCAGATAAGCAGGAATTGGGGGAAGGGAATTTGGGTTGTGGTATTTTATCTGGACAACATTCTTCTGGAATGCAAAAATCATCTGGGGCATTAGCGGGCACAAATTCTGGACACCGAAATTCGTTACATACATTTTCATTTTCCATCATTTCACCACCTTTTTTTATTAGAAGGGGACATTCAAGTCCCCGTTGTACTATTTTTCAAGTGGAGGTAAATGTTTCATAAATCTTTCATGAACTCTCATGATCCCCCACATTCCGAGTTCAATATCCCACATGATATTACCCGATCGATACATATAATCACCTGGGAAGTTAAAAAGACTACCTGCACCACCGACTAACTCAAGGTCTACCTTACGCCCCATTACGTTAAAACCGACAAAAGATTCTATACGAGAATTTAAATCCCTAGCATCAAATCTCCAGTAATGCCCATGCAGGTGGAAAGTGTGAGTTCTCCTCCGTTCTGCAGGAGTGACCAGTCGAATTGAAACAGGGTCCCCAGGATAAGCTTCATATACAGGTGTTGCAGGGTCTCCAAACACCTTAGAACTAAATAAATCACTTAATTCTGGATGTTCCCTAAATCGATTAATTAAACGTTCCGTACGATAGTTAAAGCCTCTTGAGCCTTGGTCATACGTATCCACTTCTTCTACAGCCAAATCCTCAGGTCCATCTGCTAATAAGATTCCATCTACTGGATCTTGGATTAATTGTCCTGCTTCATCATATAAGCGAACTCCATCGTGCATAATCATGACAAACTCACGGATATCTGGAAGCAGAGGATGACGAAGTACTGCATTGGACCCAGATTTAAGTGGTTCGTGCGTATACGGATCAAGATACTCTGTTCCCCTTACTTCACCTATGATCGCACCAAATGCACCTTGAGAACGATGGTTACGAATATCTGCCATATCCCACATACCTCTTGCAGCACCGTTAGATCGGTCAATATACCATTTATACTTAATGGTTTCACCTGGACCAACTGTTTGATCAGGATTAAATCCTACTGTTTCACCCGCTGAAGTTTTAACGTCATATAATACCAACTGTGGATGAAGCGATACCCTTAAGGAAGGTGGATAAAATGCTTGTTCCTTTACTTCAGGGTATGGGTAAATTCCATCTTTAAATGGAAACTTATCAAATTCCAGTAAGCTCGTAAGATTCACTTCAATGGTATCTCCTACATTTCCTCTTATTACTAATGGTTCTGGGTTTTTACGTCCTGCGAGAATATCATCTACATCTTCTGCCAAGGCGAAAACAATTCCATTCTGATCCACCTCACCATAAGTTGGGTTATAAATGATAGGAGTTTGAATGGCTACAATGTCATAACACCTAACAGGACTTTCAGGTGGTCCAAGACTAACTACCTCTTTTGCCTTTTCCGGTGGCTCGCCCGTACAAACTGGTAATGGCTTTGTTCGTTTTGGTGGGAGTGGTTGATCTGACAGCGGAATTAAGTTTGGAACTTCTTCATCATAAGCACGAATGAGTCCCCACGTACCATTCCATAAATCCTCTTCTGTTTCAAATGTCCATAAATAGTCGCCTGAAGTATGCAAATACGTTTCAAATGTGAAGGATTCCGAGATTCCTATATGCTGCTGATCCTCATTCTTTGAATCCAAATCTCTTCGTTCACTTAACCATTCCAACCCATGGAGATTAAAGCTGTGTGATTCTTCGTGCGCCCCCTGAAGAAGTCGGATTCGGATGGGATCCCCTTCATAAGCCCTTAAAATATCGGTGACTGGGTCTCCATGAACATAAGAACTGAAGGAATACGCAGGTTCACAATCAGGTCCAAGTCTAAATTGTAGTGGTTCATTTCTATAGTTCACAGCAAATACTCCGGGATCATCTAACGAACCAGGGTATCCTGGTGGTGCAATTGGGTTTCCATCCTTGTCAAACAAATAGACAAAATCTTGAACATTTAATGCGAGATCACGGTAATCAGGAATCAATGGATGGAACACCGTTACCTGTGTGCCTCTAACTGTTTCTTCTCCTGTTTGAGAATCTACAATATTTGAAAATCTTGGTTGCACCACGCCTGCACCAAACACTCCATGCTGTTCATGTTGAACCGCAAATAAATGATCGTGGAAAAACCAAGCTTTTAATTCTACATCAGCAAAATATTCATAACGAATGGTTTCACCAGGTAATACGCTAGAATCATAGTTCCACCCTACATTCGCTCCATCATTTACTAAAACATCAAATTTCACAAAGTGGATATGCATGCCAACTTCATAGGTTCTAACCGCAGTTTGAAACGCATCTCCATCTAATATATGAGGTAGTCTATTTGTAAAATTCACACGTATACATACACCTGCTGGCTGGTGTATGATTAATGGTATTGGCTCTTTTCGTCCTGACAACACATCATCGATATCCTCATCAAGGATATATATACGACCTTTTGGATCGTGCCAGCCTTGCTTGTTATAGACAATCGGTAGTTCAATAAGAGAAATATTATATTCAATTACAGGAGCATTATCTAAGCATGGATCTGAAAAAACTGCACCAGGACGTGGATTAGGAATAGCCGCATTACGTTCTAGATCTGTCATTTCTCGACCACCCACTATCCCTAGTGGAGGTCTTGGTGCTTTACAACCAACTTTACCAGGAATAAAGTTAGGAAAACCAGGGCGTTCTGGAGTTGGAATCGGTGGTGGTTCTCTGTCAGGAAGTGGCTGTAATGCTTTAATTGGGACGCCATTTGGGTAGCACTGACTGCCATCCTGCAGGGTATCAAATACACGATTTATTCCCCACATTCCTGCACCAAAATGCGGATATAAGTGACAGTGTATGATAACGTCACCTATTGAGCCATGCAAACTACCTAACCCATATAAAGGTTCAATATCATAATGAGTTTGTGGGCTTGTTGATTGAGAGTCAAATATTTCTGAATTTACATTCTTATTATCCCTAAACCATTGGTGAACATGATAGTGAAACACATGCGTTTCTTTCACCCCTGCATGACTAAGTCTGATTTTAGCTGAATCTCCTACATAACCTCTCAATATAGGTGTGGCTGGATCTCCAAACACCCATGAATCATGATGGACTTCCTCTCCATCACAATCAGGACAAACAACACCTTCAGAAATTAACTGTTTTCTTCTGTTTAATGGTTCATAACGGTAATTGACACCGTGGAAGGATTCAGCCTCTTGTCCGGTATCAAAATCAATCGGGCGATTTCCGGTTATATCGTTAATCTCCATCTGATCTGCAAACATCCATGTGTACTCTCTAAAAGATGGCACATAAGGATTGTGTATATCTGCATCTGCACCGCTATTAATAGGGCCTCCTGTTACAGGATCTGTCCACCATGAAAAGCGTTTTTGCACATATAAGGCCCCGTATAAACCATTACCATTAGACCCGTTCTCACTACTTGAAGGATTCCCTAAGTCAGTGAATAAATAAATTCCTTCGTGAGATACATTCAATCGATAAAGAATTTTCTCACCAGTTGGGACAGTCGTATCTGGATTGAAACCAACATTGGCTCCATCAGAAGTGAGTACATCATAATCAGCTTCTTGAAAATGCATACTTGATGCAAACGGAAGCTTGTTTTCAAATAAGATCTCGACAACATCCCCTTGATTAGCTCGGATAATGAGTGGTTGAACTAAATCAACTGGAGTAAAAGGATTCTTCTTAACAAGTTCTTTTACTTTCTTCTCGTTTTCCTTTAATACGTACATCATCCCGTTTGGATTGTGATCTCCAAAGGTGTTTACAACGATACGTATTGGAATCGCGACGACATGATAGCATCGCTTCATCATAAAACCTCCTCTCTATTAACCATTCGTTAATTCAGGAATGGTTGGTCCATCATCTCTTTCTATATAAAAGACCTCAATATTGTGGATATGAATATGCCACAACCTATTTTCTAGCTGGGCATAGTGTGTTGTTTCCACATCAATCTCAACTAGGTCATTAATAACATCTACAATGGTACCTATAAATAGAAACGGAAAGGACGGCATTAACACAAATACTTTTCGACCAATTCCATCGATAAAATGCTGGATCATCGCTTCACCATGAATTTCATTTACTGAAGAAAAAGATTGATTATTACCTAAGTGGCTCATGGTTTGTACCTCCTCTTATGAGATTGGAAATCTAGTACTACAATCAAAATTTGTAGTAAAGTGGGCAATTTTTTCAAAAGGTATGCTAATTGGAAACGGATTTTCGTAAAATGGCGCATTAACAAACTTGATAATGACTGGATATAAAGTGATATGCCCTGTCTCTACTTCGGCAATTGTTCCACAAAAAATGGGTCTAAAGGTTTGCCCTAATAAATTAAGTTGAGGTGCTTCTGTAACAACTAGGATTTCATCCCCAATCATTCCTACAAGGTCCTCAAATATACGGTCAACAATAGGTTCTTGGTCATTGTTGTGACTCATTACATATCCTCCTTTAATAAAGATTACTAGTAATCTATTCTTCTTGGATCTAATTGGTATAGGTTCATATACAGGTTGGTATCAAAAACTCATCCATTTTTTTATAATATCTAACAATCTCAGACTTTCAATATAAGCAATTTCCCCAAGATTAACTTCCATGTTCTTTTTCATTAGTTTCAACTGGAGCTTATCTTTTTTTACATCCACAATTTTTCCTATTTCCTTATTTCCTGTTAACAACCTTACTTCAATCCAGGTGCCCTCCCATCTCTTAAGACTTGAATGAATAGAATCTTCATTGAACAGCTGATAAATCGGATCTCTTTTCGTAACCGTTTCTCCAAAGTTGTATAAAAGTTTTTCACGAAACTGATTATCATAAATAAAGTGTTGATGTGTGTTTGAATAATTAGGGATTCCATATGGAACGTTTGCCGAGTCGATAAGCTGATAAGGGATCCAATACCTGCTTTTCAAATCAGTTAACATCACATGATCCCGCCCCACTCCACTTACTTTTCCAACTGTATAAATAGATTTTCCATTATAAAGTGAATACACCTCTACCTGCTGATTACGCTTCATTTTAAAGAATTTTTTTAGTGTTAAAACTTTTTTCCTAGACGGGTCTTTGCTCGTAATATTAAATAAATTTCTTTGATCCAAATATTCCATCAAAATTCTTGTTTCCTCTGTAGAGAGGTTACTAGTTGGGGAGGTTAATCCCTCTCCTAGTGATAAGTTCCTCTCATTTATTTGATCCATTACAATAATTTCTTCTTTTCTTCTTTCTAATAACCTTCTTACATATTCGTCATGCAGGATTTTCTCTTTCACAAAGTACCTCCTTCCGTTTTGAAGATAATCTTTATAAGGTATGTCAAAAGTCCTGAACTTGAGATTGACCAACGTCATTCTTAATAAAATTACTACGTAGCGAGCCTAATTTTACAAACTATGGACACCTTCCTAACACCAAACAGCTTACTTTTCATAGATTAGTTAGTGACGATAACGTCAAAATAAAAACTAGGGAGATGAAAGTTAATGAGTTGTAAAGATCATGATTTTAATTGTGTATGTGATGCAGTCCGTAATATCGCTGACCTTCAAGACGCTGTAGAAGATAACTGTCCTACTAGTTGCTACTCAAACCTATTAAACCCAGCATTTGCTCCAGGTAGAGACACGATTCCATTCATTCTTTATACAAAGAAAGGTAAGCCATTCACTGCATTTGGTAACATCCGTCCAGACAATGTTTCAAGCCCTGTTATTGGTATGAATGCTTTCAAAACACCTTTCTTCCGTGTAAACAGTGTAGATGGTTGTTGTGCGACGCTTGAATTACTAGAGTCAGATGTTGAGCCTGATTGCAGAAAAGATGTTGAAGACATCATCTGTGGTACTGAGCGTTTATTCAGAACGAACAACTGTATTGAAGTTGACTTAAGCTGCTTCTGTGCAATCCAATGTTTAACTCCTGAATTGTTAGCTCCACTAACTGGTCAACACAAACGCTAATTTTAGAAAAGTAAGAGCCCGGCAAATTGCTGGGCTTTTCTTTTGTCCATAAGCAAAAAGATAGGTAACCCACCTACACACATATATACTTGTCCCTCTATAACATAGTAAGGAATCACAAGTTAATAGAGTTATAGGAGGCAATTGAATGAGTAAACGTAAAGATGATTTTGATTTTAATTGTGTATGCAAAGCTGTTCAAAACATTAAAGATTTACAAGATGCTGTAGAAGATAACTGTCCTACTAGTTGTTTTTCAGATCTTTTATCCCCAGCTAATTTTGTAGGTGATACAATTCCTTTCTTGCTTTATACAAAGAAAGGTGATCTTTTTAAAGCATTTGGAAACATTGGTGAGTTAAGAGGCGGGGAATGTTTTAAGACTCCATTTTTCCGAGTAGAAGGTATCGATGGCTGCTGTGCAACTCTTTCTTTATTAAGACCAATTGGAGTAGACTTTTGCGAAACAGATGATATTTGCAATGTGGAAAGACTAGTCAAAACAGACTTCTGTATTGAGGTTGACCTTGGTTGCTTCTGTGCTATTCAATGTCTAGACCCAAGACTTGTCACTAACTTCTTTAGAGGCCAAGAAAGTGTTGCGAGTGTAGAAGACTCCGTTGAAGTTGAAGTAGAAGATGTTCAAGAAGACGATGATGACAATTTCGGAGGTCGTCGAAGAAGAAGACGTTAATAGATAAAAAAAGAAATTGGCTTCCAGGCCAATTTCTTTTTTTATAACCCTATAACCTGAATACTTTGAATCAAACGAATTGGAATTTGGACCTTGTATGGATCCTTCAGTATTCTTGCTGTCACAATGTTATTTTCCAGTGAAACAATCCTACCCTGGTACGTTTCGGTTTCTGTGATAATTTCACACAAGGGTTTCGGCATGTTTGATTTACGATTGGTAAAGAAATGTATTTTCTCTTCAATAGAATATTCATGAAACTTTTTTCGTAAAGGAATAGTCTTTTCTTCTTCCTTTGTTTCTAGATCTGGAACTTCACTTAAGGGTTCTGTTTCTAGGTTTTCTACATCAAGCTCTGGTACCTCTTTTTTTATCGTATAATAATCTTGCATCTTTACAAAAGCCGGTTGTAAGTCCGGTTGAGCAATGTATAAGAGAGGTGGACGTTTGACTGTTTGAGGTTCTTCTTTCATTTGTGTTTACCCTCCGTATCCATTAGTTTTCACTTTATGTGTATGCTTGTTACGGAATGGGTGTGCCTATTTTTAAATGAATATTGAATTATTTCTTAGTTTAAGGTTCACTAATGAGGATAGATAATAGAAAAACCCCTGCTTGCAGGGGTCTAATTAATTTCCTAATATATGATATCCTGAATCAACATGAATCATTTCACCAGTAATTCCTCGTGATAGATCACTGAATAAGAATACGGCTGTATCTCCTACTTCTTCTTGAGTAGTTGTGCGACGAAGTGGTGATTTTTCTTCAATTTCTTTTAAGATTGAGTTGAAATCACTAACTCCTTTAGCCGATAATGTACGAATTGGACCTGCAGAAATAGAGTTCACACGAATTCCTTGCTTCCCAAGGTCATTGGCTAAGTACTTCACACTTGCATCAAGAGAAGCCTTCGCAACACCCATTACATTATAGTTGTTAACTACACGCTCTCCACCTAGGTAAGTAAGAGTGACAATACCTCCACCCTCAGTCATCAAGTCCTTCGCCACTTTAGCAACAGCTGTTAACGAATAAGAGCTAATATTATGTGCTAATAAAAATCCATCTCTTGTTGTATTCATATAATCACCGTTTAACTCTTCTTTGTTAGCAAAAGCAATACAGTGTGCAACACCATGAATAACCCCAACTGATTCCTTAATCTCTTCAAAGCATTTTTCAATATCCTGATCATTAGTTACATCGCAAGGTAGAACCAGTGAATCTTTACGATCTAAAGATTCTGCGAGATCACGCACGCTCTGCTCAAGACGTTCACCTGCGTAGGTAAACACTAGACGTGCTCCTGCATCATGTAATGATCTAGCAATTCCCCATGCAATACTTCTTTTATTTGCAACACCCATTACCACATATGTACGATCTTTTAAAGAAAAATTCATCAATTGGTTCCTCCTAAAAATCCATTTATACATGTTATTAGTACCTAGTCATAGTATAACATAATAGTTATTGATTTTACCATATGCTTTAAAAAAAGACGGTTACCCTGAAAAGAGGGAATCTTCATTCCAGAACACTGCTAAAGAAAGGTCTTGTTATAAGAAAAAGCCTTATCAAATGATAAGGCTTTTTCGGTATTTATACGGTTTTCCCAAATTCTAATACCATCTTAAGTTCGTCTACATATTCTCTAGAACCTGTAACGATTAAACGATCATCTAGCTTCAATTCGGTATCTCCGTGAGGAACAATGGAATCCTTGCCTCTAAAGATACGAACAAAAATTACATCTCCTGTAAAAGGAAAGTTTCTAAGCTGTATTCCGTTATAAAGGTTATTGGACATATTGATTTGATATAGTGCTGTTTCTTGATTGGTTAAGATATTCATTACGCCTGGTGATTCAATTAATGCACGTAACAAAGATTTTGTAGAAAGGAAAACTGAGAATACTTCAACACCATGACTCTTTAATGCTTCATCTAACTCAGGTGTCTCAGCACGAGCAATGACACGCTCTACGCCATATTCCTTAGCAAACGTTGCAATCTCTGCGTTTTTTTCCTCATCCCCTGTTGTTACAACAAGGATATCGACAGCAAAAATATCTAATTCCTTCAATTCATCAATCGAATAATTCTCTAGTTCTACAATGTTGAATAGGGAATCTGTCACTTGCTTTTCAATCTTCTCTTGTTTTATATGGTAGATGGTTGTGTCATAGAGATTTTTATTTAATTCTAAAGTTGCTGGTAGTGTTAGTTGATTTGCCCCAATAAACGCAACCTTTTTCTTCATGTCCTCTTCTTCCTGAATCGGGAACAGTTTCTTAAATGCAATTGGAGTGATAATGCTCGTAATAACCGCAACTAGAATCAGTGCTCCTGACATTTGACCATCAATGATGCCCATTCTTTCCCCAATCGTTGCCGCTGCAATCACTAAAGAAAGTGTCGAGGTCAATAGGAATCCTGAAGCAAGAACTGTTTTTGTATCATACCAGAACCTCATAATATAAATTGGCACAAGTTTAGAAACAAATAATGCAATTAATAATAGCGGTATTAAATATAAAACTTTTGGATCCTCAAATAAACTCCAAATATCTAAATTAACCCCTACCATTACAAAGAATATCGGAATTAAAAATCCATAACCAAATGAGTCAAGCTTATGCACAAGGTCAGCATTCGGTGATAGTAATGAAACTAGTACCCCTGCTAAAAATGCTCCAAGTATATTCTCTGCACCCACTGACTCTGATACACCAACTAGTACGATGATTAAAGTAAAAACGGCTCTCGTCCCAATTTGAATAGTACCCTTTGACATAGTCTCTAAATAGGTTTGGTTCTTAAAGTATTTACCTACTAGATAGAATGCTACACCTGCACCAAATAGGATGAGTAATAACCACATGTTTCCTTGATCTTCACTATACAATGATACAAATACAGCAAGTAGAATCATCGTCACAAGGTCTGCGATTACAGCTACTAATAAAATCGTTTGTCCGATTGAACGCTTCATTAGGTTAGCTTCTTTTAACGTAGGTACGACTACCCCTAAGGAAATGGTAGAAATAATTAAGGTCATTAAGAATGCATTTTCAATGAATCCTGCCCATACAAACATATAAGATAATAATAATGAGATTCCGAATATCCCTACAAATACAATGGAAGAAACAAAAAATGCATTAGGTGCATCTTTTCCAGATGGTAAAATTTCTTTCTTTTTATTACCAGCAAACGCTGAAAAGTCGATTTCAAGTCCACTTAAAAACATTAAGAAAATGAACCCCAAAGTGGAAAGTGTTTCAATCCACATATCTGGATGTATTAAGTTAAAACCTGTTTTACCAATAATTAATCCCATGATAATTTCTGCCACTACGACCGGGAGAAAATTAAGTTTGAATCTGTGCATTAATAACGGCGTTAGAAATGCAACTATAACTACTATTAGTAATGATGTTACGGAAGCATGATGTTCCAAATTGTATTCCCCCTTTAACACTGAAGCTTTTAAAGTGTATCTTAAGAAATATTTTGAACAATTTACTTTTATTCAATATTCCTTACAATAAGTACTGCATAAACATCGTTGCCAACCCAAAATAAACAATAATACTTATAATATCATTAATCGTTGTAATAAATGGGCCAGATGCAACAGCTGGATCTATTTTAAACTGGTGCATGAGCAATGGGATTATAGCACCAGCAATAGTTGCTATAAATAGGGTAATAAAGATGGAGATCCCTACTAGTCCACCAAGCACCAGGTTCTGTTTCCAAAAAAATACGATCAATGTTACTAATATTCCACAAGTTGCTCCAGTTATTAGTCCAGTTCCCGCTTCTCTCCAAATTGATTTCCAGATTGATGTTTGGAACGTATCACCAGTAGCAATATTTCGAACTGCAACGGCTAATGCCTGAGTGCCCGTATTACCAGCCATCCCTGCAATTAAAGGAATAAATACAGCCAATATTGCAACTTGATCAAGGGTTTCCTCAAACCTTCCGATTAAGTTAGCTGTGAGCATTCCTAAAAACAATAAAATGACAAGCCAAGGAAGTCTCTTTTTTGCAGCGGAAAAGGAACCACGGTCAATGGTGTCCATATTAGAAACGGCAGCAAGCTTTGAATAGTCATCAGAAGCCTCTTCATCAATAACATCAATAATATCATCAACAGTTATAATACCGAGTAGATGTCCAGTAAAATCTACAACGGGAAGTGCTAAGAAGTTATAATCCTTCATCGTTCTCGCTACAACCTCTTGGTCATCTCCTACACTAACTGATACGACACGATCATACATGATCTCAGCAATCATCATGTCCTCATCCGATATAATTAAATCTCGCAAACTGATAACACCTACTAATTTTTTCTCATCATCAACGACATACAAGTAATAGATCGTTTCAGCATCAGGCGCTTCTTTTTTCAGTATTTGCATCGCAGAACGAATTGTTTGATTAGTCTCAATTGATATAAACTCAGTTGTCATGATACTTCCAGCGGTATATTCATCATAGTGAAGAAGCTCTTGAATCTCACGAGCAGCTTCATCATCCATAATGTTTAAATAGCTTGCTACCTGATTTTTTTCCAGCTCATTTAAAACGTCTGCCGCATCATCCGCATACATTTCAGCTAACATATCGGCTGCATATGCAGGGGTCATATCTGTGATAATCTCCTCAACTTCATCTCCTGATTCAAGGTTTTCAATTATAGGTGCCATTTCTTCAGGAGACATATATTCATAGATACGACGTCTTAGGTCTCGATTCTGATTTTCAAAAAACTTTGCTTGATCATAAGGGTGTAACTCTAAAAACTCCTGACGAAATTCTATGATGTCCTCTGTTTCTAACAAATGAAGTAATTTTTCTTCTATCTCTATTTGGATTTCCGTCATGCTGTATCCTCCTCTCCAACCGTCAAGTTTCGGCAAATTTCTCTAATGTTTATAGTAGCAGACTCTGAAATAGATGTCCCTTATTTTGAACCTAATTAGTTTTTGTAATCTAATAGAGCATTATTATCGGTATACTTAGACACACATAAAAACTTCGATAAATGTACATACCCTATTTTAATCTTTTATAACCCACTATTAGAAAAAATCATCATTTGTAAGGTTTGTTCGCCCGAAAAGTTGGTATAACTGTTAATAGATCATCAATTGAGAAGGGATCATCTATGAATTCTGAGAAAACAACGCAGCAACAAATTGATTATACTTTGCTATTTATTTTATTTTTATTAAGTATTGCCAGTACCCTTGCCATATTAAGTGCACAACCATCTCTCCCAGAAAAACTTCAAAATATCAACTTCGTTGTACAACAATGGCAATGGTATGCAGTTGGATCAGTGGCAATATTAGTGACTATGATTGTTGATTATGATCGTTTCAAACAAGTAGCATGGTATTTATATGGTTTTGGATTACTTTTATTAGTAGGACTAGAATTAAATATTCCAAGCAGCTTAGTCCAAACGATTAAAGGAGCAACAAGTTGGTACAAACTACCTGGCATTGGAAATTTCCAACCATCAGAACTATTAAAGATCTTTTTGATTTTAGTATTAAGTCAATTAGTTGTCTCACATCGTGAAAAACATCAGAATGGTACTGTTAAATTAGATATTATATTACTTTTTAAACTTTCGGTTACCACGATTGTCCCTTTGTTATTTTTAATTAAGCAACCTGATATGGGTATGTCGATGGTTTTTATGTCAATCTTCTTATCAATCTTGATCGTGTCGGGAATTCGTTGGAGAATCTTGGTGGCTCTTGCCTTGCTATTCCTATTCCTAGTCATGAGTTTAATCTATATTTACTTTGCATTTCCCGTTTTTTTCAGAGTAAATATTCTTGATGAATATCAATTAAATCGCTTTTATGGCTGGCTTAGCCCTTATGAATATTCAAGTGCGCAGGGTTTTCAGTTGATTAGATCACTACTCGCAATTGGATCTGGTTCTCTTTCAGGAAAAGGCTATATGCAAACTGAAGTTTACCTTCCTGAGCCTCACACTGACTTTATCTTTTCAATCATTGGGGAGCAGTTTGGGTTTATTGGTGCAAGCCTAGTTATTGCTTTATTTTTCCTACTTATTTATCGAATGATACATATTGCATTAGAATGCAATGATCCTTATGGAAGCTATTTATGCGCTGGTATTATAGGGATGATTACCTTTCAAGTGTTTCAAAATATTGGTATGACTGTTGGACTATTACCTATTACAGGGCTTCCCCTTCCTTTTATAAGCTACGGGGGGAGTTCACTAGCAACTTATATGCTTGCAATAGGAATTATCTTGAATGTGCGTTCTCGTACAAAAAAATATTTATTTGATTAACAGTGGCTTATTAGCTACTGTTACTTGTTCACGAGATAAGAAAGCATAAGTTTTTTTACTTTGGGTTTGTGTCTAGCTCCAGCGCCCAGCCCCTCGAGGGAAAAAGGAAGTACACTTTTTCCTAGGTCAAATACAGTGAAACTTCCATCAGTGCTCTACTGTTCCATCAGTGCTCTACTGATGGTTAGTTGAACCAATCGGGGTCTTACTGGCGCTTTAATTCAAACTTATTATTTTATATGTTTCCGTTAGCGCCAGTTAGACCGGGATAACCCACCGAGAATAAATGGGAACATTTGATTGTCGGAGGCCTGCAGGATGCAGGTCAGGCAGGCGTAGCAACAGGACGTTGCGCACTTAGCCTGCCTTCATCTGCCAGGGCGCTTGCGCTTTTCTTAATACTAAGCACCAAGAGGAGTGAAATAGATATGAAAGTAGATATTATTGGTGATATACACGGCTGTTACGATGAGTTTTTCGAATTAACAAAAAAGCTTGATTATGAGTGGCAAGAAGGGGTTCCTTTACATAAGGAAGGAAGAGTATTGGCCTTTGTCGGTGATTTAACAGACCGAGGTCCCAAGTCGATAAAAGTCATTCAAACCATTTATCAGCTAGTTATGATTGCTAAGAAAGGGTTCTACTGTCCAGGTAATCATTGCAATAAACTATACCGTTTTTTTCTTGGACGTAAGGTACAGACCACACATGGGTTGGAAACAACCGTCGCCGAATGGGAGGCTTTACCAAAGAAGGAACAAGAAAAAGTCAAAAATCAATTTATTGAACTATATGAAGCCTCTCCTCTATACCATGTATTAGATGAAAAGAAGCTAGTTATTGCACATGCTGGGCTTAGGCAGGACTATATTGGACGATATGATAAAAAAGTACAGACCTTTGTCTTATATGGGGATATTACAGGTGAGTCTCATCCTGACGGTTCACCTATAAGACGTGATTGGGCCCAAAATTACACTGAATCAGCATGGGTGGTCTATGGGCATACGCCTGTTAAGCAAGCACGAATGATTAATCATACGATCAACATTGATACTGGAGCAGTTTTTGGAGGGGAATTAACCGCACTTCGTTACCCTGAACTAGAAACGGTGTCTGTTCCATCCTCCTTGCCCTATGTAGAAGAGAAATTCAGATCATTTTCGTAAACAAACCGTTCATTCAACGACGCTTCGTAACACCTGTTGCATATCTTCAGGTAATGAAGCGCTGAATGATAACGGTTGTGAGGTAATAGGATGTGTAAAAGTAAGTGTTCGGCTGTGCAAAGCCTGCCGAAAAATCAGTTCTTTTCCTCCACCATATAGCTCATCTCCTAAGAGAGGATGACCAATATGAGACATATGAACACGAATCTGATGTGTTCTTCCCGTTTGAAGCGTAAGGGAGACATGTGTGAATCCTTTAAATCGATTCAAAACCTCATATTGAGTAATCGCTTCCTGTCCATCCTCTCTTACTTCTCTTTCTATAATACTTGTATCCTTTCTTCCTATCGGTGCATTTATGTTTCCAACATCCTCTTTAAGCTCGCCCTCTACAATTGCTTCATATGTTCTTCTTATTAGTGTAGCTTTCTGCTGCTTTGAGAACAAATGATGTGTGTAACGGTGCTTAGCTACAATTAATAATCCGGTTGTATCACGATCTAATCGATTGACGATGTGGATTGTACTTCCAATCCCCTGCTTCTTATAGTAGTGGAGAAGAGCATTTGCCAATGAGCCTCTTGGATGTTCTCTTGATGGAATAGTAGGCATGAATGCTTGTTTATTTATGATAAGAAGGTAATCATCTTCAAAGACTATTGATAACGGTAGGTTTTCCTCAACCATCTCTTCACTCGGATGCTCAATAGGAAAAATAACCTTTACCACATCGTCCACCTTGAGTATTGTTCGAACCGTTACCTCTTGTGAATTAACTACTATTTTTCCACCATTAAATTTTATATCAGTTAACGCTATTTTTGAAATATCTTTTGCTTTTAAGAACTCTCTAACTAGTTTTCCATCATCTTCACTACCTATGACCCAACTTAATGTAAAAGGTTCCATTTTCTTACTTGTCTCCAACAAACGAATCTCTAACTCTCTTCCAAAATGGGAATGGACGGAAACGAGCAAATTTAATTTTTTCTTGCGCAACTCGGTATTGGATTGATTTAACGTCCTTATGTAGAAGTGTTAGATGGTCAACCGTTATTTGGAAGTCAACATGATTAATTGGTTTTAACATACACGTATGATGCCCTGGTAAAACAAGTGGTGAACCAATGGTTCTAAACACCCTATTATTAATGGAAGCCATTTCTGCAACCTGTATAGCTTCTATCGATGGGTGCAGAATAGCCCCGCCTAATGCTTTGTTATAAGCAGTGCTACCAGAAGGTGTTGAGATACATAATCCGTCTCCCCGGAATGTTTCAAAACGCTGCCCCTTAATTTCTAGGTCCATTACTAATGAGCCTTCTACCGCTTTTACCGTACTTTCATTTAAAGCCAGATATCTTGCTTCCTTGCCACCATTAAGATGACGAATAATTACCTCAAGAATAGGATATTCGACCACCTGATACGGTGTTTTTGCAATGGCAATAACAAGCTTTTCTACCTCTTCTGGAACCCAATCAGCATAAAATCCTAAATGACCCGTGTGAACACCGACAAATGCAGTTTTATCAAGTCGTTTTTGATATCGATGGAAAGCATATAAAAGAGTACCGTCTCCTCCTACAGAGATAACAATATCTGGCTGATCTTCATCATACTCTAGCTCAAAATCCTGCAAGTAGGTTCTCATCTTTAGCATTAATGTATTAGATACTGAGTCACCCTTGGATGTAATTGCAAATTTCACAGCGGTCACCCTCCTTTATAATTCGTTTTTTCTCGAAAATGCTGCTTGAGCTTCTTGAATCTCATCCTTAATAAGGGACATTTCTTCATCTAACTGAAAAGCTGCCTCTGCTGCCCGCTGCAGTCTCTTTTGTATATTAATAGGAATTTGTCCACTATATTTATAGTTTAAGGAGTGTTCAATGGTTGCCCAGAAGTTCATTGATAACGTTCTAATCTGTATCTCAACTAATATGTTTTTCATTCCCTCTAACGTTTCTACAGGATAACGAACAACAAGATGATAGGAGCGGTAACCACTTTCTTTCTTCTGAGAAATATAATTCCGTTCCTCTACAATTTCAAAGTCTTTTCGTTTTTTGAGAAGATCAACAACGGTTGTTATATCTTCCACAAACTGACACATCATTCTTACACCAGCAATGTCTGAGATTTCTTCTTCTATTGAATCTAACTCAATATTTTTATCTAGTGCCTTACTCATGATACTCGGAATGGGTTTTACCCTTCCTGTTACAAATTCAATGGGTGAAGTCTGCGAATGCTGTTCAAATTGAGAGCGAATCCCCTTGAACTTTATTTTCAATTCATCAACAGCCTGCACATATGGAGCTAAAAATACATCCCAGTTCTCTATCATTTAACCACCGCCACTAAGTCTCACATCTAATAAAAAGCGCAAGCGCCCGATTAAAGGAAGACAGGTTAAGGTCGCAACGTCCTGTTGCAACACCTGTCTGACCTGCCTCCTGCAGGCCCCCGACAAGCAAATGTTCCTATGACAAAGAAAAGGTGCTTTTCCTTTTATTTGTCATAGGGTTATTTGACCAAGGAAAAAGTGTTTTTTCTTTTTCCCTCGAGGGGCTGGGTGTTGGAGCTAGATTACTACAACACAGTAAAGAGAATGACTATATATCTAATATTATAAAAAAACGGACTCGACCTGCTTCACCATTTCATCACCATAATTACTGTTACCCTCAATGTTTTGGATCAGCTCACTAACCTCTGATTGTAATCCTTGTAGTTCAATCACATGCTTTTCTATAACTAACTTAACCGGAGTAGACTCCGTAAGCACTTTTTTTAGATGGGGCCAAAATGTATGTGATATAGATAAATAAACGTACTCATCAGATGCTTCAAGTATGTAAACAAATGCTAATTGATCAGAATCAACTAATACTCTTTCTGCTGCCTTTAGGGAAGACCCGTCAAGTTCTATAGGTTTTGGATAAAGAAATAACTCCTCTTCTCTCCATTCAACATCCTTAATCTCGATTCTTTTTTGCATAATGAAACTCCTCTCATGCCTTATATCTAATTTTATTTTACCATAGAAAACCATTCTACATTAACTGCTACATTATAGTATAATGTTTAAGGTAAAGGAGCTTGATGTATGAACCAAGAAATTGAAATTGAATTTAAAAACTTAGTCACAAAAGAAGAATTTGAAGGATTACTTAAGGAATTCTCCATTTCTAATCATCAATTTATCTTACAACAAAATCACTACTTTGATACAACTAGCTTCTCATTAAAAGATCATAAAGCAGCGTTAAGGATTCGCTATAAAAATAACTCTTATACATTAACCTTGAAACAAACTATTAATAAAGGAATTCTTGAAACGCATCAGGATTTAAGCGAGAATGAAGCTCAGTCCATGCTTCAAGGGGGCCTATTAATACAAGGTGATATTCGTACACTTATAGATGATTTAAATATAGATTCAAAAGAAATCCAATATCTTGGTACTCTTGAAACAAACCGAGCAGAAACTAACTATTTGAATGGGACTCTTGTGTTTGATCATAGTCATTATTTAAATAAAAATGATTATGAAATTGAATATGAAGTAACTGATTATGAAAAAGGTCTTCAAAACTTCAATCATTTGTTACAAAAACACCAAATTGATATTCGTGAAACTAATAATAAAATTCAGCGCTTTTTTATCGAGAAGCAAAAAGGAATGGGGGTACATCGTGAATATTAATCAAATGAAAATGGTCCTTGAATTGCAAGCATTAAGAAATTTCTCCGGAGTTTCTTCTTCTAATGAATCAGATTCTAATTTATTTCAGGAAATGTTGACGGAGTTATTGTCAAAGGGACTAAGCTCGACTGACGATGCATTAACATTCCTTAAAACTGAAGCACAAGAGATTTCTAGCACCCTCCCTATGTCCGGATTATCAGCCATTAAACAAGCATTACCTCCTATTCAATTAGGAAGTATTGACGATATGATAAAGCAAGCCGGTGAAAAGTATAATATTGATCCAAAGCTTATACATGCTGTCATCAAAAATGAATCCAACTTTAAACCAAACGCAGTAAGTCATGCTGGGGCAAGTGGACTTATGCAGCTTATGCCTTCTACAGCGAAAGGCTTAGGTGTTAAAAACATTTTTGACCCTGCTCAAAATATCGAGGGTGGTACAAAGTACCTTCGTAATATGCTAGATCGTTATGATGGAAACCTTACTCTAGCATTAGCCGCCTACAATGCTGGACCTGGAAATGTCGATAAATACAATGGAATTCCTCCATTTAGAGAAACACAGAACTATGTTAAAAAAGTAACAAATACGTATCAGCAACTTTCATAAATTTACAAGCCACCTTTTTAGGTGGTTTTTCATTGGGAAAATTTAACTCCACTATTCAAGCACTTTATTTGATGTCCATACCATTGATTGATAAAATAATTTTAAACATATTTCTTAAGCTTAGTGAGAAATTATAGCTATAATAATCATAATCGTAACCTTCCTAGAATGAAAAAGGAGTTTTTATTTATATGACAGAGCAAGAGTACGGCAATACCCCTTTCCAAGCTATAGGTGGCGAGGAGGTTATCTCTCGTTTAGTTGATGCCTTTTATAACAGAGTTGCAAGGCATCCAGACCTGAAACCCATTTTCCCTGAGGATTTAAAAGAGACAGCCCGTAAGCAGAAGCAATTTTTAACACAATATTTAGGTGGACCAGCACTTTATACTGAAGAACATGGACATCCAATGTTAAGAGCTAGACATCTTCCCTTTGAAATTACTCCAACACGCGCAAAAGCATGGATTGCCTGTATGGATGAGGCAATGGATGAGATTGGTTTAGAAGGTGATTTACGCGAAGGTCTTTATCAGAGACTTGTTTTGACAGCACAGCATATGATCAATACTCCTGAACCCAAGGAGGAGAGCCGTCGTGAATAAACATATTGATCACTCGGTAGCTTCTGAATGCGGTAAGAAGCCTCTTGAAATCTATGTATTTATTGACCCTCTCTGTCCTGAGTGCTGGGCATTAGAGCCCATCTTAAAGAAACTACAAATTGAATATGGTAAGCACTTCTCCATTCGTCATGTCTTAAGTGGACGACTTGCTTCATTAAATTTAAGAAAAGCCACTTTAAATGGAAGTATTGCCAATGTGTGGGAGCGAACGGCAAGTAGATCTGGTATGTCATGTGATGGTGATATTTGGTTCGAGAATCCCATCTCCACGCCATTTACAGCCTCCATTGCGATTAAAGCTGCAGAGCTTCAAGGAAGAAGAGTAGGCTTGAAATTCTTGCGGAAATTACAGGAGCTTCTATTTCTTCAGAAGCAAAATATTTCAGACGAAGATGTTTTGGTCGAGTGTGCCAGAGAAGTAGGGCTTGAAATGGATGAGTTTGTTCAGGATCTTCATTCAGAAAGTGCCGCCAAAGCCTTTCAATGTGATTTACAAATCACTTCTGACATGGAAGTAGACCAAATTCCTACTCTTGTATTCTTTAATGAAAATATCGAAGAAGAAGGAATGAAGGTAACAGGCTTGTATTCGTATGATGTGTACGTTCGCATCATACAAGATCTACTTCAAGCTAGTCCGGAACCCAGCATCCCTCCCCCATTAGAGGAGTTTTTACAATATTTTAAGTTTGTGGCGACAAAAGAAATCTCAGTTGTCTATAACCTAGAACCAAACGAAGTAGAAAAAGAGATGAAAAAACTCCTGTTAAAACAAAAGGTAGAGGTGGTACCAGTAAAATACGGGACCTTCTGGAGATATATTGAATAGGTAGGACTACCTTCCTAAATAGGAAAACGTGAATTCGCTTAGAATTCACGTTTTTTTGTTATAAAGAATGTAATAAAAATCTTAATTGTTATTTATAAGATGAACAGTACTTGCATATGCATGATTAACAGGTAGACTTCTTGTCTGTTTCTTTAAAAATCTTTTGAGGAGGAACATCATGAATATGAAGGTTTTTCTCGCCGTTCTAGCTTTTTTAGTTGCTTTCTACTTTCAGCTTCTTGGTATGATGAATCTAGTACCTCTTCTAGTTACAACTCCTATACTATTTCTAGTACTACTATTAATTTCATTTAGCTTTAATAATCGTAATCGTTTTAAAGGATTCAAAGGTTAATGGTGAAATAGTTACCATTTTTTCATTAAGATTTCTTCCGCTTGCTCCACTGTTTCCTGGATTAATTCCTGTACGGAAACTGCTTTTGCTAATGTAGGACTTTGACCAGACCAGAGTGATAGATACTCAGCATTTTTTTGCTGTGCAGCAGCTTTACGAATGCTTTGGGTTAAGGAATTTTGAATAGGAAATTCAGGTAGCACATGCTCACTTGTTTCTAATTCCTCGACAAAGCGATTTTTAAATCCTCTGGCTGGTTTACCAGAAAATGCCCTTGTAATCACTGTCTGGTCTTCTTTCCCTTCAAGAATCGCTTCTTTATGAAGAGGGTGTGCTCCACTTTCTAGTGTTGTTAAAAAGGCGGTCCCCATTTGAACTGCTTCCGCTCCTAAGCTCAATGAAGCAACTAAACCTCTACCATCCATAATCCCACCTGCTGCTATTAGTGGAATTTGAACATGATCACTAACCTGCGGAATGAGAGACATTAAGCCTATTAAACTTCCATGATAGTTTTGATCAAAAGTTCCTCGATGTCCACCAGCCTCACTTCCTTGTAGAACAACCATGTCCATATTAGCTTTCTCACAAGCTATCGCTTCTTTTACATTTGTGGCAGTTCCGACTAGGACTATGCCTTTTCCCTTTAGAATGTTTACGCTAACTTCCGAAGGTAAACCAAACGTAAACGAACACACCTTTACCTCTTCTTCTATAAGGACATGAATTTGTTCTTCAAAAACACTATTCTGGTCAACTGGCGAAAACCTTGTTTCAGTGACAGATAATTGTTCACGAAATGGCGCAAGTAGCTGATTTGCTACTTGTATTCGTTCTTCATCAATTGAATATGGTGTCGGTACAAATAGATTAACACCAAATGGCTTAGAAGTTTGATTTTTAATTTCATGGATTTGTCTTTGTAATTGCTCTGGACTTAAATACCCCGCACCAATCATTCCGAGTGTCCCCGCATTACATGCTGCAGTCACAAGATCAGTTGTGGTTATTCCACCTGCCATCGGTGCTTGAATGATTGGATATTTTATGGAAAGCATTTCGGTGATTCTTGTTTTCATAATCTGATTTTCCCCCCTTTTATGATGAACAAACACCTATTTCGACAGTTTTATATTGTGTTTAACGCTTCTTTTAATATAAAATGATATGGTAATATTTTCAATTTTTTCTCACTTTTTGCAACATTCTTACATGATACACCGTTTTATATCTATACGAGGAGGATGAAAATGAATGTGATCAGCGGCTTAATTAAGCAACTCATTATATTTTTAATTATTGCATTATTACTGATATCAATAACTCTTATCCCTTTTGGGACAGAAGAGGTCGTAAGTGATTACAAGTTAACCTACGAATATAATTGGGTTTTATATTGGGAGCAAATTAAAGTCACAACTCTCAATTTATTGACGGGTAATGGACTTGGTATCACAAGTATTGGAATTACGGTTTCTGAACATATACAACAATATATAAATCGAAGCCTATTACTCATTATTCTTGGTTACCTATTGAGCTTATTATTTGGGTTTATTAAAGGATTACTAGATTATAAGTTTGCAAAAACTACTCAGTCATTATTTGGACGAATAACGAATATTCTTTTTACTTCTCTACCGGATTTCTTTGTATTTATTTTACTACAGTATTCATTCTTGCTTCTTGCAAGAGCAGGATTTCCAAGACTTGATTTATACGGCTTTGAACATTGGTATAACATTATTTTACCATTAATTGCACTACTTATTTTCCCAGTATTTTATCTATCTAAAATTGTTTTTACTGAGTTAAAGATTGCAGAAAAAAATGATTATATACTAACTGCAAAATCTAAGGGTCTCCACTCCTATTGGATTTTAAATAGACATATTGTTAAAAACTGTATCCAAACCTTTATGGCGCATGGTCAGACTGTATTTCTCTTCTTTTTATCAAGTCTACCTATTATTGAACTGTTATCAGCTTATAACGGAGCAGGTTACCAGTTAATGACAGCCATCCTAAATAAAGAACTTAATTTAGCCTTAGGATATTTACTTGTATTTTTACTCATCATGTATGTTGCTGTAACTTTCAATAAAATTATTTTATACATATGGACAAAGGAACGACATTCTTTATTTTTAACCAATCGGCCACAAGAAACAAAATCAAATGTGACGCGAAACACAAAAGGAGTCTCATTATGAAAGTATTTCGAATAAGCCCCTTATTTCTTATTGGTTGCATTGCCTTAGCATTTTTACTGATGATTACTTTTGTAGGTCCTTATTTACCGTTTGTTAGTGACGATTTAGAGGAAAAAATGTATATATTAGATGAAAATCGTAAACCTGTACCTCCACCTTTTCCACCGTCTGAAGATTACCCTTTAGGAACAGATGCTAAAGGAAGAGATTTACTAAGTGTATTAATTCATGGAGCGAAAGAGACATTATTATTTATTGTTTGTATCACGGTCATTCGATACATAGCCGCTTTGCCTTTAGGCTATATTGCCATCCACAATAGAATGGTAAAAAATCTAATCATGTCGTGGAATCGATTATTCTCTTATGTACCAACCTTTATGGTAATTTTACTTCTGTCTTTATTACCCTTTATCCTGTATTCCTTTAATCGCTTGTGGATGATGATCCTCTTAATTGCATTAATAGATGTAGGAAGAGTCGCCGAAATATACCGGGAAATATATGATCAGATTAAATCAAAGCAATTTATCTCGTCAGGAATTTCAGCAGGAGCAAAACCATTCTATTTATTTTACCGCTACTATTTCCTACCAGCTCGAAACCAAGTGATTGTTCATTTAATTCTTGATCTAGGTAGAAATTTACTATTACTCGCCCAATTAGGATTCGCATCGGTCTTCCTTACTCAAGTTATCTTCCAAGATGAATTTGGACAATGGATCTGGATGAATGACTCCAATAACTGGCCTATATTCTTAAAAGACGTCCTTGAAGATATTCGTAGAGCCATTTGGATTCCATTTTGGGCTTCTGTTTTCATCGCATACACGATATTTGCAATCAATTTATTTGGAGAGGGATTGAAGGATTTATTTGAGAAAAAAGCCAGAAATTAAGAACAAAAGGCGCAAGGCATTCAAAAAATTTTAATACTCTCCTATAACTTAAAACAAAAAGGTCGATTTTCAATGATGAAAATCGACCTTTTCTTATTTATTTACCTTCTAACAATTGTTCCATTTCATTTAACTTCTCTTCGAATACTTGAAGTGCTTGCTTAATTGGCTCAGAAGACGTCATATCCACTCCTGCCTTCTTTAGCACCTCAATTGGGTAGTCTGAACTTCCTGCTTTTAAGAATTCCAAATATCGATCGACAGCCGGCTGTCCTTCTTCAAGGATTTGTTTCGATAATGCTGTAGCTGCACTAAATCCTGTCGCATATTGGAAAACATAATAATTGTAATAGAAATGAGGAATTCTTGACCATTCTAATCCAATTTCTTCATCAATCACAATATCGTCACCAAAATATTTCTTATTTAAATCGTAATACATGCTTGTTAGTAGATCAGGAGTTAAGGCTTCTCCCTCTTGAGCTTTTAAATGAATTTGATGCTCAAATTCAGCAAACATTGTTTGGCGGAATACTGTACCACGGAAGCCTTCCAGATAATGATTTAATAAGTACAAACGTTTTTGCTCGTCATCAATAGTCTTTAATAAATAATCATTCAATAAATTTTCATTACAAGTAGAAGCCACTTCTGCTACAAATATAGAGTAGTTTCCATATACATATGGCTGTGTTTTTCTTGTATAGTAGCTATGAACGGAATGTCCAAATTCATGAGCAAGTGTAAACAAGTTATTTACGTTGTTTTGCCAGTTCATAAGGATATAAGGATTCGTTCCATATGTTCCCGATGAGTATGCTCCACTACGCTTTCCTTTGTTTTCTTGCACATCTACCCATCTATTTTCATAAGCTTCTTTTAGGATTCCCTGGTATTCTTCACCTAATGGAGCTAAGCCTTTAACTACTAGGTCCTTAGCTTCTTCATAGGTTACTTCCATTTTTACGTCCTTCACAAGAGGCGTGTATAAATCATACATGTGAATCTCATTTAGCTTTAAAACTTTCTTACGTAATGAGACATAACGGTGTAATAAATGAAGGTGATCATTTATTGTATTTACCAAGTTCTCGTATACCTGTTCAGGGATATTGTTGTTACTTAATGCAGCTTCACGGGCTGATTTATAATTTCTTACATCTGCATAGAAATTATCTTTCTTAACTGTCCCGGCTAATGTACTAGCAAATGTGTTTTTATAGCTTCCATATGTTTCATAAACTGCTTTGAAGGCATCTTCCCTAACTCGTTGGTCACTACTTTCTAAAAAGCGAGTATAACGACCATGAGTAATTTCAGTTTCTTCTCCATTTTCGTCTTTGATTGATGGAAACTTCAAATCTGCGTTATTAAGCATTCCAAATGTTGTGCCAGCAGAACTTGTCACGTCAGCAGTCTTTGCTAATAGAGCCTCTTCTTTGGCACTAAGTACATGTGGACGAGTTCTTGTAATATCTTCGATCGCGTGAGCATATACTTTTAACTCATCTTTTTCTGAGATAAAAGACTTAACCTTCTCTTCTTCAAGTGCTAATATTTCAGGTACAACATAAGATAAAGCACTAGAGATCTGTGTGTATAGATTTTTAGCACGATCATCTAGAGCCTGATAATGTGAATTTGTCGTGTCTTGATCATATCTCATATGGGCATATGTGTAGAGTTTTCCCATTCTCATTAATAATTCATCTTGATATGTAAGTAATGCTAAAAAGGTATCTGCAGATTCTCCAAGCTTTCCTTCAAACTCACTAGCTTTTGGAATCATTGACTTAACTGCTAAAAATTCAGCTTCCCATTGTTCATCCGTTGTAAAAATATCCTCTAGTCTCCAAGTGTCCTCATGGGCAACTTGATCTCTTGTAGGCAATGATTTTGTTGCTGTTTGTTCAGCCATTCATATTCCTCCTATTGCATGGTAAAAATTTAGACAATTGAAATTCTTTGTCTCTCATACCTATTCGATTCTTATTAGTTTATTCCCTCTATTTTTACACATATAATAGTTTTTACGAATATATTTTTTATATCCTCTCTTCCACGGTATAATAAAAAAATAGTTTATACTCATGAAGGGACATTTATGAGAACCTACAAATTAGATAAAGGAAGTGAACAGCATGATCACTATAAAAACGGAGAGAGAAATTGCTTTAATGCATGAAGCAGGTAAGCTATTGGCAGCTTGTCATAAAGAAATAGCTAAATTAATAAAACCTGGTATTACTACTGCAGAGATTGATGCATTTGTTGAGAAATATCTAGAAAAGCATGGGGCAACTCCTGAACAAAAAGGGTTTCGAGGATATCAATACGCAACTTGTGCCTCTATTAATGATGAAATCTGTCACGGGTTTCCTAGAAAAGAAGCATTAAAAGATGGCGATATTGTAACCATTGATATGGTTGTTAATTTAAACGGAGGACTGGCGGATTCTGCTTGGACATATGCAGTAGGTACTATTCCAGAGAAGACACAGAAGTTACTAGACGTAACAAAAGAAGCACTTTACTTAGGAATTGAAAAGGCAGTAGCTGGTAATCGGATTGGCGATATCGGCCATGCTATTCAAACTTATGTTGAAGCAGAGGGCTTTTCAGTAGTTAGAGATTTCATAGGCCATGGAATTGGACCTACCATCCATGAAGAGCCTCAGGTACCTCACTTTGGACTTCCTCATCGTGGATTGCGTTTAAAAGAGGGAATGGTCATAACAATCGAGCCTATGGTAAATGTAGGTGATTGGCCATCTAAAATGGATGAAAACGGATGGACAGCCAGAACAGTTGATGGAACACTCTCTGCACAATACGAGCATACTATTGCGATAACAAATAAAGGTCCTATTCTGTTAACAGAGCAAGTATAAGAAAAGGTCATGCTTTGGGCATGACCTTTTCTTATACTTGGCTGTTTGCACCTCACAAAAACAATCTTTTATGCTGTAACAAAAAATGTTGATCCTGTTCTAGTGCCTCCTCAATATGTCTTGGAAAATAACAAGACCTGCTTCGTATAAAGGTTTTTCTATTTATTTGACGCAGAACACCTACCTGCACTAATACATGCAAGTACTCCATAATCGCAAAAGAATAGTGACTATTCGTTATGAGTGGTAACTCTCGTAAGCTAAATAAATGATTCCTCTTTTTATAATTAAAATAATCATAGACTGATTGAAACGAAAAGACACTTGAAAGTGGTTGTCCTTCAATAAATTCTAAAAGAATCCAAGCCTGCCAAATGTTTGGTGAAGTGTGAATCCAATACATAGAGGGAACGGGAATGCCAATTTCTGAGGGTAACAAGGAGGGATAAACTTGTTTTGCGTATAAGTAGTGTAAAAGTTTTTTCATACTTTGAGAGGGATATTGGGTAGCATTAAGTCTCCAGCTTTTCTTAAGTTCAAGCCAATGCTTGATTGGAAATTCACTATTCGTAGTAGGGGTTAGGAGATCATTGAAGGTTAGTTTTTTGGGGTCAACTACTTTTAAGGTAGCTTGAACTATTGTAGAAGACATAGGGAGTATATGGTGCAAGAAAAGAAATTTCTTAGATTCTGAACAATAAAAGAGAAGGCTTGGCTTTTTTTGAATCAGCCTAACAAACATCCAATCAAAAGCTGAGAGATAGAACTGATCTTTGTCTATCCGCTTTAACCTCTTCCCGCCAAGGAGCCATAGAGGGTGTATATTGACCATACGGTATCCATCTGTCCTATCTCTGAACTGTTTGACATCAATCGTGGAGCATTGAAGTTCAATAGCTGTTTTAGTAGTAGCGACATACAAATCTGGACGTTGCTTCAGTGTTTTTAGATATGGCTCCAATACAGGAAAAAGTGATTGAGCTGCTAACCAATTGAAGAGTTCTAACTTACCAGTTAAATGATAAAGGGATTCTGGTTCGGAAAATGACTGGCAGTGGGTTGATTGGATGTGGGCAAAATGGGGAATTCTTTGATCACCTATTCTAAGTAAAACAGGCTCCTTACAACTTGGGCATTGAAAGACTTCATTGTTTCTTAACTGCAGTAATGAGTCCTTTGACCGATCATGAACGGAATACAATATACCTTTTTGATTTTGTGCGACTAACACCTTTTATGATCATCTCCTTTATTTGATTTCTCCTATAGATTTCTTCTTATTACGAAGAATCCCTTTTTTATTTCTGTATTTTTTTCATTTAATAACACACACAGTGAAAACAAAAAAAATAGCAGTGCCATGACAGCACTGCTACAATAACGGCGAAAGTAGTCTTGATAATGACTCAGTTACTCTAACAATAATTGAACGAGTATTAAACGTACTAGTTTCTACGACTTTCGAATGTTCAAGATCCTCTTTAAATACTTTTACTAATCTTTGAATACTATTTGTTTGATATAAAAAGGCATTGACTTCAAAATTTAAATGAAAACTTCTCATATCCATATTTGAGGTACCTATGGATGCAATTTCGTCATCAATGATAATAAATTTGCTATGCATGAAGCCCTTTTCATATTCGTATACTTCAACTCCAGCTTCTAGCAATTCAGGAAAATAGGATCGTGATGCATAGAACACAATTTTTTTATCAGGACGGTTGGGAACAATTATTTTTACATCAACCCCACTTAGAGATGCAATTTTTAATGCTGAGAGTATATCAACATCGGGGATTAGATAGGGTGTTGCAATACAGATTGATTTTCTTGCAGAGGAGATCATTTCAAAAAATAGGTTCTTAATAACCTCCCATTCATGATCTGGACCTCCAGCTACTAATTGAACGCCACCTAAATCATTACCCACCCCTAATGTAGGGTTCAAATAGTTGTCAGCCTTTAAGGCCTCGTTGGTCGTATAGTACCAATCCTTAAGGAAGATGATTTGCAAACTACGTACTGCTTCTCCTTCCAAAAATAAATGGGTATCTCTCCAAAAACCAAAATACTTATTCCTCCCCAGGTATTCATCACCAATATTTAATCCACCTACGAAGCCTATTTTCCCATCAACAACTATGATCTTTCGATGATTTCGGAAATTTACTTTATGATTCAAAAATGGAAGTTTCACCGGGGAAAATGGAGCCATCTTTACCCCAGCTTCTTTTAATGAGTTAATGTAAGTTCTAGTAAGTCTCCAGCTTCCAACAGAATCATAGAGAAATCGAACCTCCACTCCTGCCTTAGCTTTTTCAATGAGGATCTCCTTAATTTTATTGCCTATTTCGTCATCCCTAACTATGTAATATTCTAAGTGTATGGACTGGTTTGCTTCCTGCAACCCCTTTATAATTTTTGAATAAGTCTCATCGCCGTTTGTTAAAACCTCTGAATAGGTATTCTTGGTTATGGGACTCTTTCCAAGTCGTTGTGCCAGTCGAAAAAGTCTTTCCTGATGTCCACTTAAATGTTCATATTCCACTTTGTTTCGTCTGATTTCTTTATCATATAATTCTTGGAACTTTTCCTCGTCATTGATGGCTTTTCTTTGGAACATCTTCTTTTTCCTGAAGTTCCTACCAAACAAAATATAAAAGAAAAAACCAATGACCGGGAAAATCCCAAGTACAATTAGCCAAGTTATTGTCTTAGTTGGGTTACGATTTTCAAGAAAAATGACAAAACCTGTAAATATTGCAAGAAGGGTAAATACTATACTTATTACACCGATAAGCTTTTGTCCCGTATACGTTTGAATTGAATAAAGAGAAAATAAAACAAACGTGATATATAGAAGAACTTGGATAGTTTGTTTCATAGATAACCTCTTTTCCTTACTTACCAGTTGAGAACAAAAGGATCAACCGTCCCGCTCAAAAGAACCATTTTCCTTCCCTTAAGTGGTTGAGCTTGGTGTTTGATATTGGTATGGATACCAAGAACAAGTTAATCCATCTTATAAAAAACCGACTCCTTTAAGGGGAATCGGTTTAAGGTTTTAAAGCGAAGTGCTGATTTACTATTACTAAAGCGTTCTCTTCGATAATTTTCTTCCCGTACTCTTCAATTCTGTGAATCGTTAATTGACTTTCATGGCCATATTCTAAAACTAGACTTAAAATGTTATCCAGATTTTCTTCCTGCATTTCTTCATTAAACTCTACATAGAGGTAGTAGGAATTCTCGTATACAAATAAACTGTTCTGAACATCCTCAAGTTTAACTCTATGACTTAATGAAATAACGTCCTCAAAGTCGCGGAAACGAACAAGGAATTGTAATGAGTCTGTATCTATAATTTCTTCAGTATCTATTTTCGCCTTATTTTTAGTTTGAAAGTGTTGATCTAATAGTGATTCAATTTTATCATCAACTGGAAGATCTAAATCCTTATCTTCTGCAACGGAAAGCTCAAAATTTTGCCCATCTTTAGAGATCTGTGCTTTTGTCACAATAACCTCAATCCCTTTTTCAAGAGCTTGAACTTGAATCCACAGAGGTCCTTCTACAGAAAATTCCTCTTGATGATGAACCTCATCCATCATCTCCCAAAAGAGCTCTTCACTTCTCTCACGATTGTACCAAATTTCCTCACGGTCAAATCCACGTTCTTCAATATCACCGTAAGTTATATAAAACTTAACCGTATGCTCATTTATACGTTCGATCTCCATCTTTACCTCTCCCTTCTTAACCTATTTTTGAAGGGACATACAACCCCCAGAGCGGACGCTCTCTTTATATACAATGTACCCATTTTAGTCTTATATCAATCGTATCATAACAGATTGATTATTTCGACTAAGACCTATTCTAAATTGTATGGCACAAGGCCGTTTATCTTGTACTTTTATTTTATGATAAAACTTTAAAATAGGGAAATAAAAACACCTAATTATTGAAAAACAAACGGATGCCTATTCTATTAATTAAATATCTATCATACAATCTCTATTACTATGAAACTTCTTGTCCACGGTCATCCTCTTTTCCTTTAATGGTATGTTTATATGCCTTTTAAATGGAAAAAATTTATAAAAACGATAAGGGAGTATAATATGGAATTAGAACTACTTACTGCAATATTATTAATTATCGGAATCGACATAGTACTCGGGGGGGATAACGCGATTGTTATTGCACTAGCAAGTAGGAACTTACCAGAATCAAAGCGGAATAAAGCTATATTCCTAGGTACTGGGCTTGCTATTGTAACGAGAATCATACTAACAGTTTTAGCTGTCTACTTACTTCAAATCCCTTTTCTACAGTTTGTAGGTGGGTTACTTTTACTCTACATAGCTTACAATTTGTTAGTTGATGATGGTCATGACAATAGGGACATTCAAGCTGGGGTCACCCTTGGTGCTGCTGTTAAGACGATTGTGTTTGCAGATATTGTAATGGGATTTGACAACGTTATTGCAGTAGCAGGTGCAGCACATGGCAACATCTATCTTGTGATTATTGGTTTATTATTTTCTGTTCCTATCATAATTTGGGGAAGTAAGCTTATTTTATATTTAATGGAGCGTTTTACAGCTCTTGTATATGTTGGAGGCGGAATCCTCGCCTTCACTGCTGGAAACATGCTGGTTCATGAAGAAAGACTTCAACCGTTTTTTAATCATTATTCCATGTTAAAATTAGGTTTACCCTTAATAACTGTGGTGTTACTTCTAGGTATTGGTTATTGGGTCAACTCTAATAAAATTAGAAATTAATTGCACCGCATTCATAAGAATTTTATACTTCCCCTTTAAGCTAAGAAAAACTTCTACGATTGTAGAAGTTTTTCTTTTTAATACAAACTGATTAGTTTACGAGTCGTTGTGCTTCTCTTAGTTGAAAAGTACGAACCTTTCTCGGTAAAAACCTTCTGATTTCGTCCTCGTTATATCCTACTTGAAGGCGTTTTTCATCAATAATGATCGGTCTTCTAAGTAGACCAGGGTTTTCTTGGATTAATGAATATAAATCCTGCAATGGTAGAGCTTCTACATTTATATTAAGCTTCTGAAAGATCTTAGAACGAGTTGAGATAATCTCATCTGTTCCATCCTCAGTCATTCTTAGAATTTCCTTAATTTCCTTGATGGATAGTGGCTCTGACATAATGTTTCTCTCTACATAAGGAATATCATGTTCCTCTAACCAAGATTTTGCCTTGCGACATGATGTACAACTTGGTGATGTATATAATGTAACCATTAATACTTCACTCCTTTTATATTTAATATAAGGTATGTTATTGATAATGATTTTCATACTTAGATTAGAATTAATACTAAATAGAAATATTTATATTTATTATAAACTAAAATGCTAAATAAATATAGGGAAACTTCTTGACTATTTTTGACTTTTTAGTGACTTTTCCTCCTCTACCCTACATTTTTGTATAATTTATGTATAATATTAATACGTATATAAAGTACAAAAGGTTTCAGCTTTATTGTCATTTACCCGATTAAATTTAATTTAAACATTAAGTGTTGTCCTTTAATAATTTTATATCCTTAAAATAAGGAGTTTTCGTCTTAGACCAAGTAAAGCATATCTTTGTTCAATATTATAAATACATGATAATTTTATCTTAAGACATCATAAATAGTAGAGGTGACAAGATTGAGAAATCCAATTTATTTACTACTTGTTATATTAATTTTGGTAAGCGGATGTTCCACTAAAGAAATTACAAAACAGGATACAGGTCAAACGCAGTTACCTGTAAAAACAGATATTGTAATGAAAAGTACCATCTCAAACACAATTGAATTATCTGGACTCGCCATTCCTCATACCCAGATTCCCCTCTTTACTGCTCAGCCACTTCAGGTGCAAAAGGTTCATGTAAAAGTGGGTGATCAGGTCAACGAGAATGATGTCTTAATTTCTTTAAATAACGAGGTAGCAACAAGGCAATTAAATGAAGCAAGAAAGACGGTCGCAAAACTTCAGACGGCTCTATCAAGTGCCAAGCAGGCAATTCCCACAGAAGAACAATTAAATGAAATTGAACAATTACAAAAAGAGGTTCAAGAGGTGTTAACAAGTACAACTGATTTGCTCTCACAAATTGAACCTGGTGAAATAACAACAGAAGAAATTGTACAAACGTCTCTACAGTTGTCTTTGAAACAGGCACAGCTTGCAAATGCCGTTAGCAAGCTTCAACCTTTCTCTCCTGCTTCAATTACAGAGCTTGAAGCTCAATTAGTCCAAGCAAATCAAGTGGTTGAACAGGCTAAAGAATTAGTATCTGCGACGGAAATTCAATCTCCTATAAACGGGACTGTTGCATCCATCGATGTCGTTGAGAACGGACTAGCTCCCCCTAATATGCCAATTGCTACCGTCATACAACTCGACCAAATAGATGCAACGTTTCAGGTTAATAGCTTTGAAGTAGTAAAACTACAAGTAGGCACAGAGGTTTCTCTAACCTTTACAGGAATAGAAGAACTATTCAAAGGTAAAATTGAGTCCATTTCTCCTTCTATTAATCCAGAAACGAATATGTTTACGGTCATTATTCCAATTGAAAACAGTAGTAATCTTATTAAGGGAGGAATGAAGGCTTCAGCTAATGTCGGAATTGATCAAGTAAATGACGCACTTGTCATTCCTGTAGAAGCAATACTTTATGAAAATAATGAACCATACGTGTTTGTTGTTGAAAATGAAATAGCCGTAATGAGAAAAATAGAGACTGGAATACGAGATGATCAACACATTCAAGTTATCTCAGGACTAGTTTTAAATGATCAGGTAGTTACTGAAGGACAAGAGAGATTAAATGACGGGGATTCTATTTATGTATCAAACTAAGGAAGAGATGGCATTATGAACCTTTCAAAATTAGCTGTATTAAGACCGATTGCAATGTCGATGGTGATTCTCCTACTTCTTATACTAGGTATCGTGAGTGTCAGAAATATGACCATCGATTTATTTCCTGACTTAACATTTCCTGTAGCCGCGATTACTGCGACCTATGATGGAGCAGGCCCAGAGGAAATTGAAAATCTACTAGCAGAACCACTTGAAAATGCGATGGGTACGATTCCAAATGTAGAAACGATTTCATCCTACTCTCAAAATGGAGGGGTTTTGGTTGTTGTTTCCTTCCATTGGGGAACTGACATGGATTTTGCAGCACTAAATATGAGGGAGAAAATTGATACTGTACGTGACTTCCTACCTCAAGGAGTCGAATCACCAAGAGTTGTAAGGTTTGATCCAAGTGATTTACCAATTATCCAACTAGCTGTAAAAGATGTAAGTAATGAAATGATAGAAGCTAAACAATTAGCAGAGGAAGAAATAAAGCCCCTTCTAGACTCAATTGAAGGTGTTGCATCGGTAACCGTTGAGGGTGGAGTAGAGAATGAAATAAAGCTCATCGTCGACCCAAGAGAACTTGCCACCTATAATGTGACACTAGAACAACTACAACAAATCATTGGGGCAGAAAACTTAAATCTTCCTGCGGGATCAATTACTGATCAAACTCAGCAGCTACCAATTAGAGTAACAGGACAGTTTCAATCCATTTCAGATATTGAAACACTACCGATTCCAACGAACAACGGAATTATCCCGTTGAATCAACTAGTGACGGTGGAGGAATCCCTTAAACCCTATAACCAACTTAGTTTCCTAAACGGCGAGCCAAGCGTTGGTATTTCAATCTTAAAGCAGTCTGGTACCAATACTGTTGCAGTTGCAGAACAAATTCATGAAGTATTGGATCAAATAAAAACACAGCTCCCTGAGGGAATTGAAATCCAAACTGTTTTTGATCAAAGTAAATTTATTAATCAATCTATATCGGCAGTTACATCCAATATGATTATTGGTAGCATTCTTGCTTCACTAGTGCTTTACTTATTTTTGCGAAATATTAGAAGCACTTTAATCATTGGTTTCAGTATACCTATTTCGATTGTTACAACATTTGTGTTCATGTATTTTAGTGGACATACTCTTAATCTTATAACCATGGGTGGACTTGCACTAGGTATTGGAATGATGGTAGATAACGCCATTGTCATTTTAGAGAATATTTACCGACTAAGACAAAAAGGGCTCTCCATGAAGGATGCAGCCATTCAGGGAACAACAGAAATTGGACCAGCAATTATCGCCTCAACTTTAACAACAATCATTGTTTTCTTACCTATTATTTTTGTTGAAGGTCTAGCTGCTCAGCTATTTAAACCACTTGCAATTGTCGTTTCCTTTTCATTGTTTGCATCATTATTCACTGCACTAATCATTGTACCCTTATTTTCATCATTATTTTTAAAAACAAAAGCACAGAAAGAAGAGCACTCCATTACTTTATTTACGAAGATAGTTGATAAGTATAAGCAGCTATTAAAGTTTTCACTTCGTCACCCGAAAAAAACAGTGATTATTACGATAAGCTGTGTTCTTGTTTCACTTGCTGGTATTCCCTTTATTGGAACAGAGTATCTACCTGCTCAAGATCAGAGCTATATTAATATGACAGTTAAGCTACCTGAAGGAAAGTCGTTAGATGCAACTTATGAAGTGACTGAAAGAGTAAATAAATTAATAGAGGATATTGAAGAAATTGATCTTACCTTTGTAACGATAGGTGGAGGTAATAATTTTTCTGTAGTTGCTGGCACAAGGACAAATCAGGCTAACTATACGATTCTCTTAGTACCTAAGGATGAACGAGCACAATCAGATCAAGAAGTCGCTGAACAAATTCGTACAAGGGTTTCGGATCTTTCTTATGCGAAGGTATCAGTTGAGGCCAGTGATGGAGGATTTTCAGATGATCCTGTATCCCTGACCATATCCGGGCCCAATATTGATGTCCTACAAGAACTTGCTGATGATACTATAGACCTTATATCAGAGATTGACGGAGTAAGAGAGCCTTCTTCTAATTATACAGAAGGCAACCCGCAAATATCAGTTATTATTGATCGTGCAGCAGCCAGTCAGTTTGGAATCGGTAGTGCCCAAATTGCGTCGGCAGTTACAAACGCTACGAAAGGTGTTGTTGCTAGTCGCTTGGCTCGTAATGGTGATGAGTTAGATATACGTTTAATGGTAGAGAGTACGTACACTTCCTCTATCGAAAATCTGTCTGAGCTATTAATCTCGACACCGACTGGGCAAAAAATCCCTCTTCAATCCGTTGCTCAAATTGCAAGAGATCAAGGCCCTAGTCAAATTACTAGGACCAATCGTGTTCGAGAGATTACCGTAAGAGCATCGATATTGAATCGGAGCTTAGGAGATGTGACGAAAGACATTGAAGAATCATTAAAAGAAAATATTAAGTTCCCATCTAATCAATACAAAATCACATTTGGTGGACAAGATGAACAAATGAACGATGCTTTCTTCAAGCTATCACTTGCCTTAGCTCTTGCCGTTGTATTAGTTTACATGGTTATGGCTGGTCAGTTTGAATCGTTTCTCTATCCGTTTATTATCATGTTTTCTGTTCCACTAGCCATTATTGGTGTAATTCTGGGTTTATTACTATCAAATCAACCGTTTGGAGTTGGCTCACTTGTTGGTATGCTGATATTAGCTGGTATAGTCGTCAACAATGCCATTGTACTTGTGGAGACCATTAATCTGCAGAAAAAACGTGGAATGATGACCCTAGACGCTATTTTGCTAGCAGCACCAACACGACTAAGGCCAATCTTTATGACAACCCTAACTACGGTCTTAGGATTAATTCCTTTAACTCTAGGGTTCGGTGAAGGAACCGAAATACAGCAACCCATGGCTATTGTTATTGTATTCGGGCTAAGTATAGCAACATTAATCACTTTACTGTTTATTCCTTCGGTGTATCTATTGTTTGACCGAAAGAAACAGAAAGAGTTCTCAGAGGACATTCATTTTGACTAAACATTCATAAGGCTTTTACAAATAGTAAAAGGGAGTGTAGCTACACTCCCTTTTTGCGTTTAAATGTTTTTTAAAATGTCTTTATTTGGTCCTTCTTCTTCATCAAAAGTAAGAACCTCATCAACCTTTTGATATGACTCCCCGTATAGTTGCTCATCCTTATACGTATGAATCATCTCATACGTTTTCCTCATACCTTCATAGATGGCCTCCTCATCCTCCTGCTCGGGCGACCAAAATAAAATCTCCAATGCATTGACTTCATTTGTTGCTAATGATTTCCTTCTATAACCAATTGATTTTGCATGAACAAACCCTTCTCGTTTATAAAAACGAAGTCTTTTCGCAGAATCTGAGTCATCATAATTTACGGGTTCTACTTCAAGAATAATTGATTTCTCTTTTTCCTTAAGTTTTTCAATTAACTTGTGACCAAGCCCCATACCTCTAGCATCCTTTGAGACGAATAAATAGTCAATAAATAAAAAGTCATCTAACTCTGCATACATCAATACGTGATGTGGTCCTTCATCTTTATGATAAATATCTCCCTGTTCCTTTAATAAAATCTCCATATGCTCTTTAGACTTCATTTCTTCAACTGGAAAATACTGATTTAATTTTTCATACCAATTCATATAATCTTCTCCCTTTAATAATAAAGTGCGAAGTTCCCTTTGAGTGGTGAACTATGCAATTGCTTTGCATTCTCACGCAATAATCGTCTCGTCTCACGCAATTTTATCATACAAAAAGTGTGAATCTTATACATTTATCTTTATTCTAACGCAATTCACGGCATATGCCTCTTCTTCTTCTCGCAATTAGGATAGGAGAATGTATATCCATCTAAATTAAAAGCAATTTTATCTAATATATTCATGATCCCAATTTATCGTGTAGATTCTTATAAAAGTAAGTTACCCCTCTTTTCATTTGATTAAACATTGTCTACAATAGAAGGAGAAGCAATACTTGGAGGTATAAACCATGATTGAATATATAATTGACTTTAGTTTAGTTGCCCTTTTAGTGATTGGGTTTACAGCGACAATTGGTGTTATTACAAATGGTATCGGGGAAAAGCTAGCTGGTGGAGAAGGCGATCCCGAAAGCTTTAATCAATCTGCAAAAACACAAGTAGGCTGGAATAATGTTGGTGGTAAGAGCAAAAAGTAACTGCACCTATAGGAGGTGCAGTTTTTTTGTGGCTTTTAAGAACTAATCCACTGGAGTATAGTCAACATTAGTAGTGTAGGTGTTACCGGCGTTCCATAGTAAAAATTCTTTGATCCCATTTTCATTTAAAGCTCGAATTTGTGCTTCCACTTCTTCTTTACCATATTTTATATAGTTTCCTGATCCTAAATAAGAAGCAGTAAAATCTTGAATCCATGGTCTAGATATTGGTGGATTTTCAAGTTCTAGAAGTTTTTTATTTTCCACTTTTGCATATTCTGTAACCAGCTTATATGGTTCTAGATCTGGTTTGGCAATTCCAAAATAAGAGGTCCAGTGACTTGGATAGATCATAGAGGATATAACATCTACATGCTCGGATATTTTGGAGAAGTTTTGACCAATACCAGGAGCTTCTGGTAAGGTTGCCGTATAACCAAAGATATCGACTGAAACCTTCACATTATAAGGTTCAAGCTGTTCCTTGGCATAAGCGACAAAATCAGTTACCGCTTTTACTCTTTTTTGAACATTTTCTAGCGGCAGATCTTTATATTCACCCATACCATATCCTAATTCTTCATCTCTTTTTTCAAATCCTTCAGGAAAACGCACATAATCAAACTGAATTTCCTGGAAACCAAGCTTAGCTGCCTCGATTGCAATGTTAACATTATGATCCCATACTTCTTTTAAGAACGGATTAACAAATGACTCTCCACGACCATTTTTCCAAACCTGACCGTTTTCAGTAAATGATAAATCTGGGCGTTCCTTAGACCATACGCTATCTTTAAAAACAACTACCCTAGCGATTGGGTATATTTGATGTTCTTCAAGAACCTTTACTTTTTCACGAACATTCTTAATGTAAGGTTTACCGATTGAATATAAGGGCGATGTCTCCTCTGGCACATAGGTAAGATGACCCCAATCATCTTTAATATCCACAACCATTGCATTCAATTCAGTATCATCCATAAGTTTAACGAGCTTTTCAAACCGGCCTCCTCCAAACGAATGACCCGTTACATATACTCCTCTAATGGCATCAGGGTAATTAAACGTGAATCCTGAATCAAACATAAATCGTGGAACCTCTTCTGGAAGAAGCTTATTCTCAAGTGACACTACTTTCGTGGTATGCTCTGAACTCGTTCTGATCTCCTCGGCATTCGCTCCTCCTGTATATAACAGGATTGTACTTAGTGTTAACACCACACTTGCTTTAAATATATTTACCATTTTGAGTCTCCTATCTTTGTTACATTTTCTGATATTGGCTCACACAAAGCTTTATCATTGGATTTAAAACAAAGGAATAGGTAAACCTTAACCTTGCCTATATATCATCTTATGAATGACTTGTCATCAATCATGCGTTATTATAGAATTTTCTCTACATTCTCTAGTGTCTCACAATATGAAGTTGGACATTTATGATGGAGCGGCTCCAAATTGTAGTATATATGGGGAGTGTTTTAGGTGATTTAGAGGTATAAAATACACTTAAGAGTACATCATAATGATGATAATACTTGTAAAAGAAATCATCTTTTTATATAATTAATAAAAATTATGAATTCATGTGATGAGAAAGATAGTATATGTAGAAATCCTTTTCAGAGAGCCTGTGGTGCTGCAAACAGGTAAGGAACTACATAGAATGGGCTTTTGAGCATTTAAACCGAAATGAATTACATTCAAAGTAGGCTTTAACGCATGTCCAAGTGTTAAAATGGACCCTGTATCAACACAGCAGGAGTAAAGTGATTTTGCAGAAATGCAAAATAATTAGGGTGGCACCACGGTCATTCGTCCCTATTAGTAAGGGGATGAATGGCTTTTTTTGTTGCCTAAAATTAGGAGGAATTAACATGAAAACAATCTTTTCTGGAATCCAACCTAGTGGTTCACTAACATTAGGAAATTATCTTGGTGCTTTACGGCATTTCCCAACACTACAGGATGAATATAATTGCTTCTTTTGTGTCGTTGATCAACATGCAATAACAATCCCTCAGGATCGCCTAGCATTGCGTAAAAACATTAGAAGTTTAGCAGCTGTTTACATTGCAGCCGGTATTGATCCAGAAAAGTCTACTCTCTTCATTCAGTCTGAGGTTCCAGCACATGCTCAAGCTGGATGGATGATGCAATGCATATCCTACATCGGAGAACTCGAGAGAATGACACAATTCAAAGATAAATCACATGGAAAAGAGGGGGTGTCTGCATCTTTACTTACTTACCCTCCACTGATGGCAGCGGATATTCTTCTCTATAATACAGATTTAGTTCCCGTTGGAGATGATCAGAAACAGCATATTGAGCTTACTCGTGATTTAGCAGAACGCTTTAACAAAAAATATAACGATATTTTTACGATTCCAGAACCAAGAATTTCAGAAGTAGGTGCGAGAATAATGTCCTTACAGGAGCCTACTAAAAAAATGAGTAAGTCTGATGAAAATCTTAAAGCAACGATCTTTTTGCTAGACGATGAAAAGCAAATTGAAAAGAAAATTAAAAGTGCAGTAACAGATTCTGAAGGCATTGTTAAATATGACAAGGAAAATAAACCAGGTGTATCTAATCTGTTAACTATTTATTCGATTCTATCAAATAAAACAATTCCACAATTAGAAGAAGAATATACTGGCAAAGGCTATGGTGAATTTAAAGCAGATGTGGCTAAAGTGGTAGTAGATTCTCTTAAGCCGATTCAGGAGAAATACCATCAGTTAATTGACTCTGAACTATTAGATACCTATTTGGATCAAGGTGCTGAAAAAGCAAATAAGGTGGCAAGTAAAATGCTCCGTAAAATGGAAAACGGAATGGGACTTGGTAGAAAACGTTAACCTTAGATAGAGAAAATGGTAAGCAATTATAATACCTTAATCAACTGACTTTATATCATCAAAAAAAGGGATGCAACTTTGCATCCCTTTAATTTACTCTTGTTTCATGCTCTAGTTCCCAAAGCTTCTCGAAGAAAGGTTGTCCTTTTATTAGGTTCTCACACAGTTCAACATGGCGTTCGCTCCATCCATACTGTACTTCCTCTATAAGGTGTTCCCATACTTCATCTAGTTCCATTTTTTGAATATCATTATATTTTGACGGATCCCAATCTGTATACCAATAACGAATTTCGGCTACATTCTTAGAATTATAAAGCTGATCAAGGGCCATAAATAATAATTGCTTTAATTGACGTTCTTTTCGAGTTAAACCACTCATGTATTGTGGAGATAATGAAAGAATATGATATTCCTTATATGTATCAATCTTGGCTGCATTAAATTGGTAGCTTCGTGGTTCTAGTTCGGCAACCATATCGTATACTAGTTGCTCCTGTCTAGGTATGAGGCGACTTTTACGTATTGGTATATTGTAGCCGATCGTATCAACAGCTAAAATGCCTACACCATCTGTAACGATAAAACAGTATTCTAGTTGAATACGCTCATGGTTTTTGCGCAAATATGCTTTATGAAAGATATCATTCATAAGTTGCCCTGGTATTTCCATTAAATCATTTTCAATATAATGAAATAATGTAGAATCTACCTTTATCAATGGCACTTGATCTAGTAATTCAACTCGATCATCCTTACGCCATTCATGAAAGTGGCAAACATTATAACCATTTTCTTCGCCCTCAAACCAATTCACCCATACATCATGCAGATACAACATATATGATCCCTCACTTTATATCTGTTTGTTATGAATCAGTATAGGCATATCTTGTCTAATTTATTCCAGTCAGGGAAAGTTCTTCAATAAATAGCTAATGTACCTAACTTCTTGTTGGTGGTAAGTATATACTTAGCCATATGAATGATACGCCTAAAGGTAATAGATAACATTCAACTCTTCTTGATATAAAAAAGAAATACTCATACAATCCATGACCATGTGTTAATACATTTAAATATGCAATAGTAGAAACACCACCTGCCACTGAAATACCAAATCCGATTAGAAATAAAAATAACCGAAATACCATTGTTTTATTCCTCCCTTCCCTTAGTCCTTTTGTTGTTTCTTTTCTAGACCCTATTAATCATGCTTTATGTAAAAACAATTTTGCTTTTTATATCAATTTTCATAAGTACTCTTATAAAAAAACGATTCAACCTAACACTTAATACCTTGTCCGACTATTAATAATATATATGACAAGCAGTTAGGCACTTATGTACGTATTCAATAATAAATGAATCTCAGATTTCAATTCAGAGTTACATTTAATTTCAGTTGAAAAAGTTAATTTGAAGGAGTTTACGAGTAAAAAGGAATTAGGGAAGTGGAATTATTAAGGATCACTTGTGCAGGGAACAGATACATATAGGAAGCTATACCTGAGTTAATTAACTACCATAGAAAAAAAACCATCACAAATGTGATGGTTTTTCTGTTTTAACGACTTGATTTAGGATTGAATGCATCCTTTAAGCCTTCACCAACAAAGTTAATTGAAAGGATTGTTAAAGTGATAACAGCTGCAGGTGGAATCCAAATCCACCACTTTTTACTTAAAACATCTGGGCTTCTTGCTTCTTGAAGCATGTTACCCCAAGTCGGAGTAGATGATGATACACCAAATCCTAAGAAGCTTAGTCCAGTCTCAACTACGATCATAACAGCTAATAATAAAGTTGCTTGAACGATAATTGTTGACATAACGTTTGGTAATAAGTGTTTTGTAATAACTTTAAATGGTGAACAACCAATTGAGATCGCACTTAAAGTGTACTCATTTTCTTTTTCAGCTAAAATTTTACTACGTACTAAACGTGCAAGTCCACCCCAAGAGAGTAAACTAATTACGACGATTAATGTCATTATACCTGAACCTTGGAAAATTGAGCTTAATACGATAACAAAGATTAGGAATGGGAAAGTTAAGATAAAATCAGTAAAACGCATCAGGATATTATCAATTCTCCCACCGAAGAAACCTGCAGTTGCACCAACTAGAGTTCCAATTACAGATATACAAAAAGTAATCGTAAATGCTAGTGTTAATGAAACCTTACCACCATAAAGCAATCGTTGAAATACATCTCTACCTGCTTTATCAGTTCCGAATAGAAATTCAGATGAAGGTTCTTTTGCCATTTGAGATAAATTTACTTTCTGAACATCCTCTAATGGTACTGTAATATATTGAGCAAACATCGAAACAAAGGTAATGAATAGTAGAAATACTAATCCGAGCATTGCTGGAATATTACGTACAAACTTTCTTCGTGCAATTGCCCATGGAGATTGTCCCTTTGTTACAGTATTCTGTTTGTTTACTACTACTGAGCTTTCGTTATTTGTAACTGGTTCCATGGTTTCACCTCTATTCTAATCTAATACGTGGATCAACTAATCCTAATAGTATATCCGCGAGTAAGTTTCCAATTAGTGTAAAGATAGTTAGCATTAGAGTAATTGCTAATACTACAGAATAATCACGTGCTGTAATCGATTCAACAAATAGATAACCAATTCCAGGGTATGTGAAGATTGTTTCTGTAATAACAGCTCCACCTACTAAACTAGCAAAGTCAAAACCGATCAGCGTTACAATTGGAATTAATGAGTTACGTAAAATATGCTTATTAAAAATCGTACCTTCTTTTGTACCCTTTGCTCTTGCTGTTCTTACATAATCTTTTCTAGAACTTTCGATCATATCATTACGTAAAAACTGAGTATAACTTGCTGTCGCAAACGCTCCTAGAACAATTGCTGGAAGTAAAGTGTGCTTAAGTTTACTTAAATAGAAATCTAAAGTTCCTGGCTCTACTCCAATACCAATACTACCTGTTGCTGGAACCCAGCCTAGCTGGAAAGAAAAAATCCAAATCGCTACTAAAGCTGCTACGAAACTTGGAATAGCTAATCCAAGGTAGTTGTAAAAGGATATAGCATAATCTCCTATGCTATATGGATGACGACCTGCATATCGTCCCATTACAAATGCAAGAACATATGTTATTAATAAAGCAAATAAGGCTAAGAATATAGTGTTAGGTAAACGAGATCCTATTAGTTCCATTACTGGCATTTTATGATTAAATGAATCACCGAAATTTCCTTGTAGAATCCCACCAACCCAAGATAAATATTGTTCATGAATAGGATCGTTCCATCCCATCTTTTCACGCATTTCATCAATATATTCTGGGCTTGAGTTTAATGGATCTACTTTTCCAGTAAGTGCGTCTCCAGGCATTAGCTTCGCTAGGGAGAAACACACTACTGAGATAAGGAAAAGTAATGGAATCATTCCTAGTAATCTACGAAGTGTGTAAATTAGCATTATGAATTCCCCTTATCTGTTATTTATTTATTATGCTCTTACTGTCGGTTGTCCTCCACTAACCAAACAATTCGTGGGGGATAACCGACAGTAAGAACTCAAATTACTTTTTTACAAAGACTTGGTGGGAGTTTCCTCCCACCGCGTCATTGTTATTTAACTTTTATCAATTATTCCTTGATCCACCATAAGTGAACATCTTTTTGTACTGTAAATGCATTAGCATCAACGTTTTGAAGACGCTTGTTAGCTGCATATACATCTAATGGTTGGAACATGAAGATTGATGGAAGCTCATCGTTTACAAGTTTTTGCCACTCGTAATAGATTTCCTTACGGTGTTCAAGAACATCTTTACTTGTATCTTCAGGGAACTTAACACCAGCCTTGATTAACTCATCAGACTTTTCGTTTGCCCATCTCATCATATTCCACTTATCAGTGCTTAACCAAATACCAGATGGATCTGGATCTGTTGCAAGTCCCCAAGCACCGTTAAATGTTTCGAAAGTTGGGTCATCAGCATCGATTGAATCATAGAATAAGTTGAAGTCTTTTAATGCTCCACCGTTTAGACGAGCATCAATTCCTACGTCCTTCCAGTTTTGAAGGATGTATTGTGCACGTGGCTCAGCAGTTGAAGTTGAACTCATTGCATCAAAGTTTACAGTGAACTTTTCACCTTTTGGATCTTCAACAAAGCCGTCTCCGTCTTTGTCAACATAACCAGCTTCAGCAAGAATTTCTTTTGCTTTTGCTGGGTCATACTCATAAGAATTGATTTGATCATCTGGAATCTTAGCCCATGATACAGAAGGAAGTGGAACGTTTAGAAGTTGACCTAAACCGTTACTAAATCCATCTAAGATACCTTGACGGTCTAAAGCATGTGCCATTGCATGACGTAAAGCTTTGTCTTGGAACTTAGGATTGTCAGATACAACTTTACCAGCTTCTGCATCATAACGTCCAAAGTCAAATCCAATATAGCTATAACCTAAGCTTGGCTCTTCAAAAAGATTTAAGTTAGGAAGTTCTTTAATATCTGGGTATTGATCAGATGGTGCTTCCATGATATCAACTTCTCCACTCTCAAGTAATCCACTTGCAAGTGCAGGATCGATAACTTTGTATACTACGCCATCAAGTAATGCTGGACCTTGCCAGTAATCATCAAAGCGCTCGAATTCAATCATTTCACCAGGAACAATGTTCTTCACTTTAAACGGTCCGAATCCCATAGGATTTTGACGAACTTGTGGAGAATCAATCATGTCAGCTACTGCAATGCCAGCATAGTGATCCTTGTGCATTGGGTAAGTCCAAATGTTATCAAGAAGGTTTACAACTGCCTCTTCAACAGTAACAGTAATTGTGTAATCATCAACTACAGTAATACCTTCAATTTTGTCAGCAGTGCCATCTTTATAAGCTTGTGCACCTTTAATCATAGATACGTTAGTAAAACGAGTTCCAGGGTAATCTTTATCAGCGATTACATACCAAGCAAACTCCATATCTTCAGCTTTTAACTCATCACCATCATGCCATTTAACACCTGGTTGAATTTTAAACGTTAATTGTGTTTGATCTTCGTTAAATTCCCAAGTAGCTACGTTTGCCTCTGGTAATAAATCATCACCAGTTGCAAGTAATGCTTCAGACATAAATGATAAAGCTAGTGAATCATCTTGACCTTCATAGAATGCAAAGTCTAATACACCTTTAAAAGGTTGTGTGAAAGCGTAAGTTGCTACTCCACCTGCAACAGGCTCGTCTGTAGCTTCTTCCTCAGTTGTTTCTTCACCAGTAGTTTCTTCTGGCTTTTCTTCAGCAGGCTCTTCGTTCGCTCCACCGCTACAAGCAGCAAGGAACATTGATAGTACTAATAGCATAGCTACTAGCCATAGGACTGACTTTTTCATTGATTTCCCCCCAATAAAAATTTTAATATTCTCTAAAGGTTGTACCAGCTAGAACTTAGAAAAACATTTGTCTCTCTTTAATTATAAAGGTGACAAGCAACTCTATGTCCTGGCTTCACCTCCTTTAAAGAAGGAATAACTGTCTGACATTCTGGCATTGCATGACGGCAACGCGGATGGAATGTACATCCTGAAGGCGGGTTAATCGGACTTGGTACATCCCCCTCTAGGATAATACGATCTTTCTTCTTTCTTGGATCTGGCTCAGGAATTGCTGAAATAAGTGCCTGTGTATATGGGTGTAATGGTTCACTATATAGACTGCCCTTATCTGCAAGTTCTACTAATCCTCCAAGATACATAACACCAATACGATCACTCATGTGCTTAACAACACTTAAATCATGAGCAATAAACAGGAACGTTAATTCAAATTCATCTTGTAGCTCTTTTAGTAAATTCAATACCTGTGACTGAACTGACACGTCTAGTGCTGATACTGGTTCATCGGCAATGATTAGTTTCGGTCTTAGTGCAAGAGCACGAGCGATTCCAATACGTTGACGTTGTCCACCTGAGAATTCATGTGGATATTTATAATATGCATCTCTTGGTAAGCCTACTTTTGTTAACAATTCCATAACTTCTTCTTGCAAGTCTTTTTCAGATCTCTTTGTGTAGTTACGAATTGGTTCAGAAACAAGATGTCCTACCATCATAGTTGGGTTTAAAGACGCATAAGGATCCTGAAACACCATTTGAAAGTCTTGTCTAATCTTTCTAAGTGATGTTCCACGTAGATTGGTAATATCTCTACCTTCAAAGATAATTTGTCCTTCTGTTGGTTCTAATAATCGTAAAATAGTTCTTCCAGCTGTTGATTTACCACAGCCAGATTCTCCAACTAGTCCAAGCGTTTCACCTTTGTTAATTTCGAATGAGATTCCATCTACAGCTTTTACAGCTCCAATTTGACGTCTGAAAAATCCACCTTTGATAGGGTAATGAGTTTTAAGGTTTTTAACTTCTAATAGTATGTCTTTTTCTTTAACTGCTTGGCTCATTAGTTTACCTTCACCCCTTCTCTAGGATAGCTAACGTCGTACAGCAGACAGGATACATCATGTCCTGGGGTTACTTCAGCAAGCTGTGGTGTAATCGTTTTACATTCAGCAGTTGCTTGTGGGCAACGGTCAGCAAAGCGGCACCCAACCTCTGGCATATTAATTAGAGACGGTACAATACCTTTAATTGTACTTAACTCTTCAACTTCTTCATCCATCTTCGGAATCGCACCCATAAGTAGCTTCGTATATGGATGTTTAGGATCGTGGAACAATGTATCTACATCTGTTTTTTCGACAATTCTACCCGCGTACATTACGATAACCTCGTCACACATTTCTGCAACTACTCCAAGGTCATGGGTAATTAATAATACGGACATATCATTAACTTCTTGAATTTCTTTTAACAGTTCAAGAATTTGTGCTTGAACGGTTACATCAAGTGCAGTGGTTGGCTCATCCGCGATTAAGATTTTAGGTTGACAGGCAATTGCAATTGCAATCATGACCCTTTGTCTCATACCACCTGATAATTGATGCGGATATTCGTCGACAATTTTTTCAGGTCTAGAAATCCCAACACTCTTTAATAAAGCAATACTCTTTAAACGAGCTTCTTTTTTTGTTAAATCTGTGTGATTTAACAATGCTTCTTGAATTTGAAATCCTATTGTAAATACAGGATTAAGAGATGTCATTGGTTCTTGGAAGATCATCCCAATGTCTTTTCCTCTTACTTTATTAATCTCTTTATCTTTTAATTTTGCAAGATCCCGTTCTTGAAACAGAATTTCACCATTCACAATTTTACCGTTTTCTTTTGGTAGAAGACCCATAATAGATAGTGACATAACACTTTTCCCACAGCCTGATTCACCAACAATACCAATTACTTGTTTAGGCTTTACTGAGAAAGATACGCCGTCTACTGCATTATAATATTTACCACCAATACGGAAACCTGTTTTTAAATCCTTAATCTCTAAGACCGGTGCTCCATTGCTATGTTTAAGTTTTGTCATTATCACACCTCTGAATATTTTGATAATTCCCAATGTTATCTGAGTTTCATATTATTACAGAATCATTACAATTGCAACACTCTTTTTGCAGCAAATTAATAATTTTATATTTTGAATATTTGATTAACGTTGATATCATAGGCTTCTTCATGTTTGTGATTGGATTATTTTACAAATTTGTTTTTTAGTCAATTTTTCAAGAGAATGTAAAGTATATTTATGATTCTCAATAATTTGTTCAACCAAATAGAAACCAACTGAGTAACCCAACATACGAGGATAACCTTTCATACCGTAAAGTAGCTCTTGAAATAACTGATCTTTTTTGGTGATATTCTGTTTAGGGAGTATAATTTCCTTATACCATTTCTCAAGCTGTTCTGTTTGGTACAGCTTGGTCCAAAAAGCATTGCGCTCTTCTCCACATTCCTTTTTGACTGCATGTTCTGCCATCCCTTCTAATAGGATGGTATCTAATAAGGTAAGTTCTTCGTCTTTTTGATTCATTGAATCCAGTCTACAAACATGATGATATTCATGGGTTATCAACGCTTTTAACTCCATCTCCTCCATATTTGGAGATAGAAATAAGAATAGTTTATCATAAAAAGCAAGTCCTGACTTCCCTTTATTTTCTTCCATCATTCTCGAATTTCGTTGATTGATTGGGAATATAAATATAGGAATATCAGGACCTTTAAATTTTAACCTTAGAGAAGTATAATGCTTGTTTACTTCTTTCCAGTAGTTAGATGTAATTAGTTGTTCAATTTCTTTACGTTTATTAAAGATTGAAGGCTTATACATTCCATATAAGCAAAGATAATCATAAATTTCTTTTTGAGAACTACCATTAAAGTATTTGATTAGCTTTTCGCAAAGCTTGATTGGATTTTCACCATGCTCAGATAACCATTTCTTCGTGTTTACTACGCTCAACCTTGTTCACTCCTCTTCATTTCATATCGCTATTATATGAGAGAGAAGAAAACTTGTTAGCTGAATAATTTCATTATACCTGATAGATTATAAAAAAAACCTACCAAAATATTTCCATGGTAGGTTTCTATTCCTATTCATGCTTTTTGAAAATCAATGTAGCGTTATGTCCACCAAATCCAAGCGAGTTACTTAACACTGCGTAAACATCCTGTTTTCTTGCTTCATCAGGAACATAATCTAAATCACAATCAGGATCAGGTGTTTGAATATTAATGGTAGGAGGAATGACTCCTTCTGAAATAGCCATTACGGAGAATACCGCTTCAACTCCTCCGGCTGCTCCTAATAAATGACCTGTCATTGATTTAGTCGAACCAACTGCCATTTTATAAGCATGCTCGCCAAACACTTCTTTTATTGCCATTGTTTCATACTTATCATTATATGGTGTACTTGTACCATGAGCATTCATGTAGGTAATTTGTTCTGGACGTAAGTCTGCATCCTGAAGTGCTTGCTTCATTGCTCTTACTCCACCTTCTCCTGCTGGGGCAGGTTGAGTAATATGATAAGCATCACCAGTAGCGCCATATCCAACGATTTCTGCGTAAATCTTAGCACCTCTTGCAACAGCATGTTCCAGTTCCTCTAGAATTAAGATTCCTGCTCCTTCTCCCATAACAAACCCATCTCGATTTAAGTCAAATGGACGACTTGCTGATGCCGGGTCTGGGTTAAACGACAGTGCTTTCATTGAGCTAAACCCGGCGAATGCCATGTTTGTTAATGGAGCTTCTGTTCCTCCAGTCACCATAACATCAGCATCACCTCGTTGGATTACTTTAAAAGCATCACCAATGGAGTTTGCTCCAGATGCACAAGCCGTTACTGTACATGAGTTAATTCCCCTTGCACCAATTGCAATTGATACTTGACCAGCAGCCATATCTGGAATCATCATTGGTACGTAAAATGGGCTTACTCGGCGGTATCCCTTTGCCTGGAATTGTTTATATTGTTCTTCATGTGTTTCCATTCCACCGATTCCAGAACCGATCCATACACCAACTCGGGGAGCATTATCGTCTGTAATCTTTAGGTTGGCATCTTCTACAGCCATTAATGATGCAGCCATTGCATATTGAGTAAAACGGTCCATCTTCTTTGCATCTTTACGGTCCATATAAGTCTCAGGATCGAAATCTTTTAATTCAGCCGCAACCTTTGCTGGAAAATCATCTGGGTTCACTCGAGTTAGTGGACCAATTCCTGATACTCCGTTAATTAAATTATTCCACGTTGTTTCTAAATTATTTCCGATAGGAGATAATATTCCAAGTCCTGTTACAACTACTCGTTTTTTTAGCATGATTTAGTAGCACTCCTTTTAAGAATTACTATATATTAGGTTTTTTATTTACTTAAGCTTTTTATCTTCCCCATCGAAGAGCAACTGCCCCCCATGTGAGTCCTCCACCAAAACCAACCATGACAAGAAGGTCATTATCTTTAATTCTCCCTTTTTCCAGTTCTTCAACTATTGCAATCGGAATCGAGGATGCTGACGTATTCCCATACTTTCCTACCGTTTTTGCCATCTTTTCCTCAGGTAGCTCTAAACGTTGTCTAGCAGCTTCCATAATTCTAATGTTTGCTTGATGTGGAATCAAGAAATCAACATCTTCTTTACTTAAACCTGCCTTTTCTAAAACATTTAAACTTGATTCACCCATTTGGCGGACAGCAAATTTAAATACTTCTCTTCCGTTCATAACAATGTAATCATCCTGGTAAAGGTGTTTTGCGCCTGTACCATCTGAGCCTAACTCAAAGGAAAGTATTCCTTTCCCTTCAGAAACTGGCCCCATAACCGTTGCACCAGCTCCGTCACCAAAAAGAACAGCTGTATTACGATCACTCCAATCGGTGATTTTTGAAAGCTTTTCTACACCAACAACTAATACATGTTTGTATACCTTTGATTCAATAAATTGTTTAGCCATAACCATTCCATATATAAAACCAGCACAAGCTGCACCAATGTCAAATGCGGCTGCATTTTTTGCACCAAGCTTTTCTTGAATTAAGCAGGCAACAGACGGGAAAGGAGAATCTGGGGTGACCGTTGCGACTACAATTAAATCAAGATCTTCCGCAGTAATACCAGCATTCTCAATTGCCTTTTGAGCAGCAAAGAATGCCATATCAGATGTATCTATATCATCAGTTGCAACTCTTCTCTCTTCTATACCTGTTCTTGTACGAATCCACTCATCTGAAGTATCGACCATTTTCTCCAAATCAGCATTTGTGAGAACTTTATCAGGCAAGTAACGGCCAATTCCAATGATCCCAGCATTCATTAAAAAAACCCCTTTATAATTTGTTATCAAATATTATGACTTGGTACTAATTTTATAGTAAATGTTCCTATTTTTCAATCATTTTAAATTTTACATTCTAAGGACAGCTGTCTATGGCAAAGTAGACGATGCTTCATATTTTATAATAGAGACAATTAACACACATCGTTATTCTTAGCATCATTCCGAGGAGGTGTACGGTATGAGCGATGATACTAATCAAGAGAAAGATCAGGGGAATTATAATAAACACCAGCGTTTTGACCAATTAATGTTTGGCTCAAGACGTGGTAAAGCCGCGGAACAAGAAGAGGAACAACCTAAAGAGCCTCTATTAGCAGAGAATGATCATAACAAAGCCACAACTACAACTCAAGGTGATTTTGACCTGTTTACCATGTTACAAAGTGTTGATGAACTGATGGGGAATATGAAGCATTTTAAACCAATGGTTCAGCAGCTTGCTCCACTTTTAGATTTATTTAAGCAAAAAAAATAGACGCTATGATAGCGTCTATTTTTATATATTATTGATTTTCACTAGCTTCATTTTTTCCTAATTCATATGCGTCTGACATTACCTTTGTTAATAATTCTATTACCGGTTGCATATTAGACATATCTAACTGTATTCCTGATTCATCTAAGATCGCCTTTGCTTCAGGTAAGTATTTCATAGCAATCTGCATAAATTGCATTTGTTTTTGTGAGTCCATTATCATATGCTCCTTTTTTATTCTATTTGATTAGGAAGATTTCCAGTCTCGATATATGTTTTGATTGAGGTGGTGATCTCATCTTGCAATTCTTTATTTACTACAGGACTATATTTCCCCATGGTGATAACATGATCATCAAAATCATAATAAATATTCCCACTCTTTAGTGTCCCCAAATTGAAATCCTTAGCAACAACTTCATATAATTTATCGACATGTTGAATGGTACTAGTTAGAACAGTTGCCTCTCCTAGATCTGATTGCTCAGAAACATAACCAATGGCATAGAGACCCTTTTCCTTCAGGCGTTCAATTACATGTACATTATAACCATCACCTGCAGGATAAATAACATCTGCACCTTCGCTGAGCATTTTCTCTAGTTGAACAAGTGCCTTTTCCGGATCATTCCAATCCTCTGTATAGCTGATTTCAACCTCAACATTAGGATTTTGATAAATGGCTCCTTCAAAAAAGCCATTGACCTCCGGCTGCCATTCAAATGCTGCAATGACACCCACTTTGTTTGTTTTCGTCATTTCCCCTGCAACCATTCCACCAAAGAATCCCATTGCATCAGCCTTAAAAGTCAAGCTTGTAACGTTATCTCCACGGACATCTCCGTTAAAACAAACAAAATGAATATCTGGATATTTTTTCGAAAGCTGATTAAACCATGGAGCATATTCACTTCCGTGACCAAAAATTAGAGTAACACCATTCTCCGAAAATTCGTCTATTGCTTTAGAAACTGCTTCTTTATTATTCATACTCTCTTTGTAAAAAACATCTGCACCAAATGCTGATTGTATCTTAAGTAATCCTTTATATCCTTTTGTACCCCAAACTTGGTCATTAACAGTTTCAGGTACTAGAAGACCTACTTTATCAATATTTCCTGTTGTCGTGGAATTCGCACAACCAGTTAAGAAGAATAATAAAATAAAAAGTGCGAAAAGTGGCTTTTTCACGTGTTAGTCACTTCCTTATCTTTACCGCTTTTATATAAAAAGGATTCATTCTGCTTTAGCTTGTCCAGAATATTTTACCCTTTAACCATATAAATGGTAAAGGATAAATCGCAAATCCTACAAATATCTACTCTTTACTCCCTATTTCTTCCATTCCCGCTTATAAAAAGGTTTGTTTCTCTCTGATTTACGATTCCCTCTTCAATACTCACTCTAGGAGTAAACCCAAGTAGTTCTTTTGCTTTATCATTGGTAAGGACAAGGTTTTTGTTTCGTCGATTTACCGTTTTATTAAGAATATGGGATAATCCTTTCTCCCACTCTCCCTCTTTTCCTGAAGTAATGTGAATCAGTTCATTTCTGGTTGAACAGCTTTTAGCATTCAATAATGCTTGAACAGCATCTCCCACATATAGAAGGTCACCTTTATACTCATCTTTATTTTCTATAAATTGTTCTGTTTTTCCTTCTTCCAATGCCAAGATAGCCCGTTGATACACATAAGAATCTGGTTGCCATGGTCCATAGAGGGTAGGAAAGCGAAGAATCAAATACGAACACGCTTCTTCATTGCACTTTGATTGAATCATTTCTTCTAGGGAATTAAACATTTTCCCTTTTCCTGTTACTGGATTTATAGGAGTGTCTTCTGTTATTTCTTGCCGTTCATTATGATCAACCACTTCTACAGATGAAGAGAAAATTAAGGGACAAGAATGCAGCTTACAATATTCAATTGCTTGTTCTAAAGATTGACTAGCTCTAGTTAATGTTTGCTGATTAAACATATCAAGGCAATAAAACAGGGCGTTCACCTTAGGTCCTTCTTTTGGGTGAAGTATTTGTGGCCATTCCTCTTCTTCTAAAGAAATAAAATTTGCATTACGTCCTATTGCTAATATTTTTTCCTCTTTAACACGTTCTGAATCCTGCCCGTCTTTAAAGTCGATTCCGTGAACAACGACTCCATCTTCTAATAACCTAGTTAGAAGATTATAGCCTAGAAAACTGAAAGTACCCACTACAATTGCTTCTTCCAATCTAATAGCTCCCTTCCGATCTTCTTGTTTATTCTATGATATGGTTAAATGCTTCTATGACAAAGTCGAGTAAATTCGCTATGGAGGTGGCAATGCAAATAAAGTATGGCTATTTATGTCTACGGTGAGCACATTAACCAAACTTCGCTATTGAACATCTTTAAATTTTATAACTAATAAGAAAAAGCCCATTTTCTTGGGCTTTAAAGCTTTCTTTCATGTTTACCGTAAAACTGGATAATCGAACTTCCAATACCGAACCGCTTTTCATTTAAATGCAGCGTTAGCTGAATGGGCGCATTGTCTTTCCTTACCTGTTCATACTTGCGTGCCATTTCTTTAGATTGATACGTTTGTTCATCTGTCGAAATCCATATTTTAACTGGTGTGGTTGATTTATACTCATCTAGAGCTGTCAGATTTGAAGTTAACTCCTCGATTGAGTGTTCCTCCCAGCTATATGCATCAACCACTTCCCGAATCATCCTTTTGTAAAACAATTTGTTCTCCTGCTCATGCTTTAGCTGCTCACGTAAACTTAGACAAGGATTTAACATAGAAACAGAGCGCACTTTATCCCCTATTTCTTCCATAAGCTCCAGTCCTGTTAAGGCCCCCATCCCTTCAAGTAGAAGGTGAACATGTTCATTTAAAATCTCAGTTTTCATAACAACATGATATAGTCGTTTAGCTAAATTAACCGCTTTTGGAGACCCCCAGTTACGTCCATATAAATTCGAATAAAATACAGTATAACCAGCCCTAAGAAACTGTTCTAAGAAGGCATATCTACCCGCATTTTGAATCCAAAAGCTTGAGCTACTGTCTACAAAATGATTGCGATCCCCAATGATAAATATAGCAAAGCCATTTGGGCGTTCCGGCAAGTGAACGACGCTCCATTCTTCGTCCAATAAAAAAAATTTTTGATTCATATTATTATTCCCCCGCTCAGGCTCGTTCCTGGATAAGATTCGCGCACATAATTAATGTATGTAAACGACCCTTCACTTGAAAGGGGATTTGCCTAGTTTTATGATATTCTTTTCAAGAAATAATTGTTTTCCTTCTATATAATAGGCAGGCACAAATCTAAGGAGTCATTCAATTAGGACAACACTCGCTTCCTAATACTAATTAAAGCCCCCCCCCAAAAAAACTCTTTCCTATTATTATGAAAATTCACCTTCTTGTTTTTCAGCTTCTTTTAATAGCTCTCTAAGCCTATTCTTACCTACTACTGTCAAGTTGGACTCTTCCTGATCTAACAAAAGCTCTAATTCCTCTTGTATCTCAGACATATTAATCCTCCTTATTCATTAAAAGTTCATAATTATTTTATCTTTTTTATCGAATTTTATGATAATATTTAATCGTATTAATCATAGTTATTTTTATATATTACTTGTGATACAATATGTTTATATGTAAAAAAATATTAAAATACATGTTTTTAGAAATAGAGGTGATTTTATGCGTTACGTTTGGACATTTTTCTGGTCATTCTTATTAATCCAAATGGTACTTTATGTGGTTAACTCCATGCAGGGTGGTACATATGATTTTGCTCAAGGCACTGTCATTGCAGTTGTATTCTCCATCTTAATTTTCATTTTAGGAGATGCTTTAGTGCCTAAGGAAAACACTCAAAAACATCACTAATATTACAAACCCTTCAGAATCTTTGAAGGGTTTTCTTCATTTTCGTTTATACTAGACATAATAATAACTTTATATGGATGAAAGGAGACAGATTCATGACATTAACGAAAAAGGTATGCTCTGCCATTATTATCGGCTCTTTTCTTTCTTGGGGGATTTGGATTGTAATAGAAATAGTTAACGGAAAAGGCTTCTTATATAATAGCTCTGGACTGATATTCGGGTTAACGCTTACTGCTCTGGCTCTCTTACTTCATTTTTTATATTTTAAACTGAACAAACAGGCTGTCATTTATGGCATTCTTGGCATTGGGTGTTTATTTTCAATTTCGATGTATGTGTTATCGTACTTTACTGCAGGGCATTAGGAACATTTTTTACGGTATTACCACATACCTGTTTCTATTTATATAAGTGTCCGTTCCATTGCGCTCCACTACAGTTTTCTCAAAATCGAAAAATCTATTAGAGAACAACAAAAATAGAATTCACCTTTAACACTTTAATTACTTTCTTTAATGAAAAACGCCTTTTTTAGAAAGGCGTTTTTTTCATTTCAGTATAATGTGATTATCCATATAATCGATGGTTACAATGGAAGCGTCTTTTAGTTCCCCGGCGATAAGTTTTCTAGCGATCTTTGTTTCGATATGTTTTTGGATAAAACGCTTGAGAGGTCTTGCGCCATAGGTAACATCATAACCTTCATCAACAATATACTTTTTTGCGTCATTTGTGATTTGAAGATCAATCTTACGCCCCTGTAACCTACTGCTCAAATCAACGATTAGTTTATCAACAATATTTCCTACTTCGTTTCTAGTTAGTGGCTTGAAAAGGATCATTTCATCTAATCTATTCAGAAACTCTGGTTTAAAATGTATTCGTAATTGCCCAAACACCTTTTCACGAGCCTCTTCAGTCTCATCCACCTCATTAAGTAAGTACTGAGAACCAATATTCGATGTCATAATCATTATCGTATTTTTAAAATCAACTGTTTTACCATGTGAATCTGTTATTCTTCCATCGTCTAGTGCTTGTAATAATAAATGAAAAACATCAGAATGTGCTTTTTCTATTTCATCAAATAGGATCACTGAGTATGGATTCCTTCGAACTGCTTCGGTTAATTGTCCCCCTTCTTCATATCCAACATAACCTGGAGGCGCACCAACTAATCTAGATACTGCATGCTTTTCCATATATTCTGACATATCAATTCTTATAATATGATCTTCACTGTCAAAGAGGGCTTGAGCTAAGGACTTTGCTAGCTCTGTCTTTCCCACACCAGTTGGGCCTAAAAATAGAAATGAACCAATCGGTCTTTTGGGATCTTTTATTCCCGCTCTTGCGCGAATTACTGCATCAGCCACTAAGGTAACAGCCTCTTCCTGGCCAATAACTCGATCCTGCAAGTGACTCTCGAGATTGAGAAGCTTTTCCTTCTCACTCTCCACTAGTTTTGAAAGTGGGATTCCCGTCCATTTTGAGACGATTTCGTTGATTTCTTCCTCAGTAACCTCTTCTTTTAAAAGACGTTGTTGATTTTGCTGCTCAATGGCTCTCTCTTCAAAGAGCTTTATATCCTTTTCTAGCTGAGGAATTCGTCCGTGGCGAAGTTCTGCAGCAGTATTTAAATCATAGTCACTTTCTGCTTCCTCTAAATCCCTTTTTGCCTTTTCTAGAGACTCTCGTAATGATTGTATTCCTTGAATCGCTTCCTTCTCACTTTGCCATTGCTCTCTCATCTCATTTGCTTTGATCTTAAGGTATTCTAATTCTTTCTTAAGCTCACTCATTCTCTCATTGCTACTGGAATCCGAGTCATTGGCTAAAGCCGCTTCTTCAATCTCAAGTTTCATCATTTTTCTCATAACTTCATCTAGTTCACTAGGCATTGAGTCAATTTCAGTCCGAATCGTCGCACACGCTTCATCAATTAAATCAATGGCCTTATCAGGTAAAAATCGGTCTGTAATATATCGATTAGAAAGTATTGCAGAGGCTACAATTGCTTTGTCTTGTATATTAACACCATGGTGAATTTCGAACCTTTCCTTCAAGCCTCTGAGTATAGAGATCGTGTCTTCAATCGTTGGTTCCGAAACCAAGACTTGTTGAAATCTTCGCTCTAAGGCTGGGTCTTTTTCTATATATTTACGATATTCGTCTAATGTAGTCGCACCGATACAATGAAGTTCTCCTCGAGCTAACATAGGCTTTAGCATATTCCCTGCATCTAGTGCTCCATCCGCTTTTCCAGCTCCCACAATAGTATGCAATTCATCAATAAATAAGAGGATTTGACCTTCACTTTTTTTAATCTCAGATAATACTGCCTTTAACCTCTCCTCGAATTCTCCTCTAAACTTTGCACCCGCAACTAACGAGCTCATATCAAGTGAGAACAACTTCTTGTCTTTAAGCCCTTCTGGTACATCCTTTCGTACTATTCTTTGTGCAAGCCCCTCCACAATTGCAGTCTTTCCCACTCCAGGTTCTCCTATCAAAACAGGATTGTTTTTTGTTTTTCTAGATAAAATTCTAATGACCCTTCTAATTTCTTCATCTCTACCAATTACTGGATCAATTCTTCCTAATTTAACTTCTTGCACTAAATCTCTTCCGTACTTTTCTAATGCTTCGTAAGTTGCCTCAGGGTTTGTACTTGTCACTCTCTGTCCACCTCTAATTTCTTTAATAACTCGTAACAATATGTCCTTTGTTAAATTGAATTTTTTAAATAAAGTATATACTTCGTTACGTTCATTTTCCTCTGCAAATCCAAGTAATACATGTTCAACTGATATATATTCGTCCTGGAAATCCTGACTGTACTTTTCTGCTGTCACAAATGCTTGTTGTAGTAAACTGGAGATATAAACTTTCCCACTTTCATTTCCAGCTCCACTAACAACTGGTCTTTTCTTTAACAAAGAATCAATTTCCTTACATAATATTTCTTGATCAATCTCTAATTTCTTAAGAATGGAGTGAAAGATACCTTCATCTTGGCTTGATAAAATAGAAAGGATATGTAACTGATCTACCTCTGGATGTGAGAGTCTGGTTGCTAGTTTCTGTGCTCCTAATAAAGCTTCACGAAGTCGCTCTGTTAGCTGATTAGAATTCATGATCACGTGCCCCCCGACCATTTTTTATATGTATATGGAAAGCCATCTCGGCAATGAGATGGCTTTTTTTGATCACGGCTTTCGCTTATAGCTCCATTTACGATTGTGGTTAGAAGTTTCAGGAAAAGTATCTCCCGCATTTAAATGAATCTGCTTTGGATTCATTACATTACTTCCTGTCTCACCAATCTCCACATAAATACCGTTATTTGGTGCTTTTTTTCCTGGCATGAATTGACGACTTTGTCCCATCGTGCACCCTCCTTTGTTTAATTGGGTTGCACCTTTATTGTACCCGTTTAAGGCATTTTTTTTCACGATGAACTAACTTGTTATTTGATAAATATTGGTACCAGTAATTTTTCAAATTGCTATATAAACTTTAGTTATTATGATTGTATATGTAATAAGCTCATCAAAAATACCGAATTCATTGATTTTACTATATTTTATCAAGTTATCATCATAACCGGCAATACAATACCTAACAAAAAAACTGCCGACAAAGTCGACAGTCATTAGTTATCTGCAACACCTAAGGCAATTTTCGCATAGCGTGACATCTTATCCTTTGTCCAAGGTGGACTCCAAACGATGTTTACCTCTGTCTCTTTTACCTCTGGCAAGTCGGCTAATGCCCTTTTTACTTCATCTGCAATCGTTCCTGCTAATGGACAACCCATCGAAGTAAGAGTCATTGTAACTGTAGCGACTCCCTGTTCATCTAGATCGACTCCGTAAACAAGCCCTAAGTTGACGATATCAACGTTTAATTCAGGGTCATTTACTGTCTCTAAAGCGCCATACATGCTTTCCTCCATTGCTTGATCCATCCATGTAACCCCCTTTCAAGTCATTTCTATCCTAAGTATACCCTACATGCTAAGAGCGTTTAAAGAGATGTGCTTACTTCCGGTATATTTGAAGTATTTCTATTTCTTCTAGTCATATGATAAGAAAAAATTAAGGTGACAAAAGGTAGACTCCACAGGTAAATAGCATAGATTAGATAATCAAGAATCGGCACTCTTAGAATGGTACTACACATAATTGCCAGTACACTCCAGGGAATCATACCCGCAAATAACATTGATGAATCCGCCATAACTCTGGCTAACTGATCTCTATGCTTAGATTTTGTCCAATCTGACAGAAAAGTTCTCCCTGTTAAGATAATTGGTAATGTTTGATTGCATGCCAATAATGATATAAACATGGTTGCACACATTGTTTTCCAGGTTTTTGCTAGTAATGTTTCGGAGGATTGTAACCATCTTGTTAAAAAAGAGTGAAAGATCCCTAGTGCTTCTACGATCCCATTATACGCGCCAGCTAATCCTATGAAGGCTACTAGTGAAATCATCTTTTCAAGTCCACCTCCTGATGTTTTCGTCCCATTCCAAAGAACGTCAAATTGTAGCGGAACTCCTTGATAAAACACCATAATAACTAATGCAGCAGCAATGCTCACCATAAAACAAGTTTTAATATTGAATCGTATAAGTGCTAGTAATATAAGTAAAATGATAGGAATCATGACAATGATATTCCCCTCAAATTTACTCACCATGAGTGAATCCATTTTCTCCTTCAACTGAATGTCTGCTATAAAGAAGAAGAGTAGCGAAAGACCAATACCAACAGATCCACTTTTCCATAGTGTTTTTTGAAACAACTTACGATTAATTTCTAATGTATTAGATAAAAGCTGATTGGCACTAGAAAAGAGAGACGTTCGATCCCCGACAAACGCACCAGAGACTAGTGCACCTGCTGTTAATTCTACTGATAATCCTAGGGTGTGAGCTGCTCCTATGATTGGAATTCCTATGGCACTAAGTGAACCGACACTAGTTCCAAGTATCATTGAAACGAGTAAGGTACTTAAAAATGCTGATATGAAAAAATAGTCTGGATTCATAAATGAAAGTATGAGCTGAACCATACCATCGATGGTGCCTGCTGCTTGCCAAGAAGGCAATAAAAGCCCAACTAATGTTAGAATTAACATTACTTCCTTTGTTTTCATGAACCCCTGTAAGGCATACTGAAAAAGCTCACGAAGAGCATTCCCTTTTTTAAAACATAGATAAAATAAAAATAAAAACCCCGGCATAAATCCAATCAATAAAAGGATGTTAAACATTATGGACCAGGCAATACCTGCCAAGGTAACCAAAATAATTAAAGCAACTTCAAAAAGAGTAAAGTTTTTCATATGACACCTACTTCATGACTATTTAGAAAAAGTGGACAATAGAAATTAAATAACGGTAAACTTAAAACAATATCAAGAGAATAATACTAGAGGAGAAAATCATGATACAACCACATTTAATTGCTGTTGATTTAGATGGAACCTTATTAACAGAAGAAAAAGTGATCTCAGAGCGGACTAAAAATGCCTTACAAGATGCAATGAACCAGGGGCATCATGTCGTTATTGCTACCGGCAGACCGTTTCGTATGAGTGATCGCTATTATAAAGAATTAGAACTATCAACACCTATTGTTAACTTTAATGGAGCTTTTGTCCACCACCCTACTTCTTCCACTTGGGGTACATATCATTCGCCTATTAATATTAAGACAGCACAAGAGATCGTAGAGGCCAGCGAAAGCTTTACGATTAAAAATATCTTGGCTGAAGTAATCGATGATGTTTACTTTCATTATCATGATTCGCATTTTATTGATCTTTTTAGTGGTGGAAGTACGAAGATATCTACCGGTAATTTACTTCAAACACTTTCAAATGATCCTACTTCCATCTTAATACATGCGGATGAAGAAAAGGTATCAGAAATTAGAACGCACTTATCAGATGTTCATGCAGAGGTTATTGATCATCGAAGATGGGGTGCCCCTTGGCATGTTATTGAAATCGTAAAAAGTGGACTAAATAAGGCAGTAGGTCTAAAGCGTATTGCAGAGTATTATGGAGTACCAACAGAACGAATTATTGCATTTGGTGACGAAGATAACGATTTAGAAATGATTGAATATGCAGGACATGGAGTAGCGATGGGCAACGCTATCGCCGAACTTCAGAATATATCTTCTTTTGTAACGAAGACGAATGAAGAAGATGGAATTGCTCATTACCTAGAAGAAATATTAAAACTACCAAAAAGATAACTTTTTTAGCAAATTATCTCTCGAATAGGTTTCTTGCTTCCATCGCAAGCTAACAAATGACGCTAAAAACAAGCGTTACTTATCTTAAGGGGGGAATGGAGTCATGGGTCGAAGCAATAAATCCAAGCGCTTTGTTCAACAAGGCACAGATTTTGTTACTAAGCATGATGAAAGAATCCCGTATCATTCAACTTTGGCAGAAGCTGAAGAGAAGAAGTTAGAAAATGTTGAAAAAAGCTCTTACGGGGGCGTATAAGAATGGCTAATCAACTTTTTCAAAAAGCCCGAGAAACAGTTGCAATTGCCAAACAAGCCTCTAACGGAAATAGCTCAACTGATGTTAACCAAGCGATTGATATCGCAAAAAATGCTTTATCATCAGCTTATGCGAATTCAACAGTAGCTGAACAAGAGCAGTTACGTGTGTTACAAGATGAGTTAGATCAAATTCAATCAAGATAAGTTTCCTCACCTGCGGAGATTACTCCGCAGGTCTCTCTTTTCTTATACATATGGTTCTGTTACTATTTATATATTCTGTACTATCGGGGAGAAGCTACATAAATGAAGGTCATTTCTTTAAAAAACAATTCATCGAATGAACATTATTATCCAATCGATCTTATTGACTCATCACTATTTTATCTATCCAAAACAACCACTGTCTTTCCAGTGGCTGATTTTACAATTTATGAGAAGAAAGGGCAAAGAACAAAGGCTATTCATTCTGTTCGCGATGCCATTGAATTTCCTTATGAATTTCCTTTTCTTAGCTATGCCGTTCGCATCGTATCAACTAATCAAGTATTTTATACGTTTTACAGGTTTAATCTACTTAGCAAAGAAATTTCTGAAATTGGTTCTGTCCATTTCCCTTTCGATGCAGAGCTAGAAGGTGTATTCATGACTCAATCAGAAGTCATGTTTATTATTAGAAAGATGGATCCAAATAGCTATGATGATGAAGTCACCTATTATTTATTTGATGGGAAGAAAGATAAGCAATATGTAATAAACGACACGACCTTTCATGAGTCCATATCTACCCCTACCATCTTTGCTCATAAAGGGGAACCTTACCTCCTGCTAAACCCCTTCTATTCTGAAACATGGGAAAAAGAAGATCTAGCAAGAAATCAAGATTCTCTAAAAGTTAAAGAGTACATCGGGGTCATTTCATTAAAGCAGTATATAAAAGATGTTAAAGCAGAGTTTCCGATTCATCCATATATACTAGATGAAATGGGTGGAAATGGTTTTATTCGGGTGATAGCTGAAAATGCAGATTACATCTACTATATCAGGAAGGAATTCCACCAAAGTAAAGAAGAACTAATTGAACTAAATAAAGATACCTTTCAGAAAAACAGTTATCCACTTCCAAAAGGATTTTCCTACCATTCTATTCGGATCTTTAATGACACGGTATATTTTGTTTCAACCGAAGAGGATTACTTCTACTCTCCTATGAAAAAGGAGATTTTTAGACTTGAACATACCTATTTTCAGCATTTACCTGGGGTTATGAATGTTTATGTACATTACATGGATGAACGTTATATCGTAGCTGATTGTTGGACTAGAAATCACGGTGAAGATCTATTTTATGTGGCCATAATAGATAAAAAAGCTCGTGACATTCAATATTTTGAAGATAAATCTCTAGGCTGTGAAGTCATTGACCAAACAGTTGTCATTTACTAACACACTTATTAAACAAGAGAAAGAAGACAGAAACTGTCTTCTTTCTTTTTGTGTTTTTTAGAAATGCCTTAAAACATCCTGTGTGCCTTTGCATTACTCAACGCTCTGATAATGGACTGAGATCTCATTGTATGTCCATTAACTTGTGAGCTTGCGTGCTTCGGTCTAGTCCAATTATGGTGAAACAATTGAGAATGTGGATCTAAATGATCTTTATAACTCATGCGTACTCACCTCATCGTTAGGATTAGGAATTTCTAAAAAATCGTTGATATTACAAGGAATATCACCTTTAATATGTGGAGTAATATGGAGAAACATACATTAGAATGAAATCCAATATTTGCTGTTACATTTATTCAAAGAACTCCATATGTGTTTTTTCTGCTTTGTAATAGTCTAAGCGATCCTGTAGTGTCCCGGTATGAAATTCAAATTTGTGACCATCAGGGTCTGTAAAATAAATGGATTGTTTGTCTTTTGCATCCCTGGTTCGCCCTTTTAAAATTCTAATATTGTTCTGGTTAAGTTTAGCTGAAATCGCTTCAAAATCTTTTTCTTCAACTGTAAAAGCAATATGTGTGTAAGAATGCTCTATTTCAGAACGCGGAATATCCTTTTCAAGATTTAGTGCAATCCATAAACCATTCAAGTCAAAATATGCGGTATTCCTTCCCTTCACAACTATTTTTGCATCAAATACCTCCTGATAAAAACGAATTGAATCCTCTAAATTAGAAACTGAAAATAAAAGATGATTAACTCCTTTAACTAACATAGTTACACTCCATTCATTCATTGTCTAAACTTTTATACTAAGCATATAGGAATCGATGACTATGACAAGAAAAAAATAGGAATACAGGGTGATTCTCAAAAATTGAAAACTACAAGACAATAGACGATAGACAGATGATTCGCTCTCTTAGCATTCTAAGATGAATGTCATTATGTTAAATAACCATTATTTTAAGGAGCTTGCCACATGAAATCAATCCGCACAAAACTATTACTAGGTTTTGGAATTATTCTGTTATTAGTCGTAGTTATGTCAATCTTTACAATCGTAAATACAGGTAAGACAAATAATCTTGCTGAGGAACTTGTTACTGATGATCTTGAAGAATTAATTATATATCAAACATTGAGATTCAATATGGCTGAACGTATTGCTGTCACCCGTGGATATCTGTTATACGGTGATCAAGAATTGAAGGATAAGTTCTTTGCCTACACCGAAGAAAGTAAACAGTTAGAAAAGGATATACAAGGTTATTTATCAGATACTGAACGCCCACTTGCTGAGGAAATCATTACTAAAAGTATTGCATGGGGCGATTATATTACTAAAAATGTATATGATGTGTACGATCAAAATCAAGCTGCAGCAATTGAGAACAATAAACTAGTAAGAGAAGATGCAGTAGAAATTATGAATTTATTGGGATCAGCTGTTGAGGAAGAAAATAAGACCGTTCAAAATATGGGTAAAGATATATTAACCAATGGAAAGGCAACTGAATCCTCCAATATTGTTATTTCGATTATCGTTATTCTTGCGGGAATAGGAATTGCATTCTTTGTAGCAAACTTGATTGTTAAACCGATTCTACAAGTTGTTGGTCGTTTACAAACTGTTGCTAGTGGTGATTTTTCCGGAGAGGAAATGGTAACAAAGTCAAAGGATGAAGTTGGAACTCTGATTAAAACAATGAATAAGATGGTGACTGAACTTCGCTCTGTGATTGAACAGGTTCGTAATACGTCTGAACAAGTGGCAGCATCTTCTGAAGAACTTACTGCTAGTGCAGAACAAACTAGTACTGCAACAGAACAAATTTCTACAGCAATCCAGGAAGTGTCTGAAGGATCAAATGAGCAGGTTTCTACTGTTAAAAAATCCAATGAAATTGTGTTAGAAATATCAAAGGGCATGAATCAAGTAGCTTCCTCGATTCAATCTGTTGCCGAACTTACAGTGGAAACAACTGAAAAGTCTAACGAAGGTAATACTGTAGTAGAACGCACCATTCAACAGATGAACGACGTTCAAATGCAAGTTTCAGAAACTTCAGTAGTTATAAATGCATTGGGAGATAAATCAAAAGAAATTGGACAGATTGTGGATCTAATTAGCCAAATTGCTAACCAAACAAATCTTTTAGCTTTAAATGCAGCAATAGAAGCAGCTAGGGCAGGTGAGCATGGCCGTGGATTTGCAGTTGTAGCCGATGAAGTGAGAAAGCTTGCTGAACAATCAGGGCATGCTGCTGGACAAATCGGTAGTTTAATCAGTGACATTCAAGCTGAAACAACCAAAGCAGTAGATGCAATGGAAAGGGGTACTCTATCCGTCAATGATGGGATGAATTTAGTTCAACAATCAGGCAGTTCTTTCAAAGAAATTACGAAAATGATTGAAGTGATTTCATCACAATCTCAAGAAGTCTCAGCTATTGTTGAAGAAGTAACTGCTGGCTCCACAGACATGGTAGAAATGATTGAAAATGTTGCAAACATTAGTGAACAATCGTCTAGTAATGCACAAAATGTTGCAGCAGCAGCGGAAGAACAACTAGCGTCAATGGAAGAAATCTCATCTTCTGCTCATTCATTATCAAACATGGCTGAAGATTTACAAAACCTTGTACGAAAATTTAAGATCTAATCAAAAAGCATCCCGGATGGGATGCTTTTTTGATTAGTAGTGCCTATTAAACATAAGAACACCTTAAAACTCTTCTAACGTTACAACGCAAGAGTTAATAATAGAACCATCCTTAGCACTTCTTTCATAAATCCGTGCAGTTAGTACACCCTGTTCAGGCAACTTATTCTCTGGAATGGAAATTTTCAATTCAAAAGTTGACCATGCGGGTGCTCCCTCATTAGCAAAGAAAGGTGTTTCCTTAACAATCTCATAGTGGCCATCTTCTACAGAGTACATGAAAACTGCCTCGAATACTCTTGCCTCTCCTGTAATAACATACTCTCCTGCCTCACCAGTAACTTTTATGTTTCGAAACGCAGGATTCTCTGACTTCGATTCCTCTTGACTTTCTTCCGTAGTTGATTGGTTAATACTTGATAACGACTCTACAGTAAAGTTCTCTTCTGCTTTAAAGTAGTCTTTTTCAAGTTTATTACCGTTCACTTCCATTGGAATAACAAAGGCAACAACTGTGTAAACACCTTCGTCCACTAACTCTCCATCCTTTTTATAGTCCCAAACGTCCTCATAGGTGACAGTCTCACCTGCTTCAAGGGTGATGGTTTCTAAAGCCATCGTAAACATTTTCCCCTCTGAGAAACGATAAACCTTCTGACCAGCTTCATTAGTAACAACAATTTCAAACTTTTGCCCAGAGGAAAATGTAAATTGTGCAGCTTCTTCCCCCTTATTCTGAAAATTGATTGTAAACCTCACATTTTCTTTTGTTTGGTTCACCTCAAGAGTTGTTTCAAAATTTGCTAGATCAATTGAAGATGCTGTTGTCTCAGCTGATTCTTCAGTATTTGTGTCTGTCGTTATTTCTTGATTTGAATTACCGCATCCCGTCAAGACCATCACCAAACCTATTATATAAATAAATGCTCGCATGCTTTCATTCCTCCTGTAAAAGACTCTTCTCCAATTATGGTCGGATTTCTGCTCTTAAAGTTACAAAGAAGCTACCCATCTTTTCGAAAAAATCCAAATACCCCTGTGGATTGAACGATATTAGTAAAAGCATTTTCATCCACTTCTTTAATGGTTCGTTCAAGGTCATATAACTCGTATCTAGTAATAACAATCATCATCATTTCTTTTGATTCGTTCGTGAATGCACCTTTAGCTGGTAGGATCGTGATTCCTCTGACAAGCTTAGATTGAATGGCCTGTTTTAGTTCTGTACTTTTCTTCGTAATAATCATAGCTGTTAGCTTTTCATGTCTGGTGTGAATAGCGTCAATAACTCGTGTAGAAACATATAAGGCAACTAATGTATATAGAGCTTGCTCCCAATTGTATAGCAAACCAGCTGCAATAATGATGACTGAGTTTAACATAAAGATATAAGTGCCGACTGGACGATCTTTCATTCTGGATAACACCATAGCGATAATATCCACGCCGCCAGTTGAAGCACCCCACTTTAACGTTAGTCCAACCCCAACAGCCACAATTACGCCACCAAATACAGCGTTTAGAAAAATATCCTCTGATACCGAATAAACGGGGATTATCTCCAAAAAGAATGTAGTAATCCCAACACTTAAAAAACTATATAGTGTAAAAGACTTCCCAACTTTTTTCCAACCAAGTATCGTAACTGGAATATTCAACAGAAATAAAAGTACCCCTGTTGAAATAAAAAAAGGAGTGTAATCTTGAACTAGACTTGCAATTAGCTGTGCAACCCCTGTAAATCCACTTGCATATACATGAGCAGGAATTAAAAAGAGATTTAATCCTATCGCGCTTAGTAGAGCTCCTATAATAACAATTATAATTTTCTTACTCTCTCCCAAAATCATGGAAATCCTCCTTATTATCCCTATAGACTTAATGTTACCCAATCCGTTCATTTGAAACCGGAAAAATATACTTTTTCATGTAAATATCCAAATTGGCTTATACTATGTTCACATCAAAAAGTAAATCAACCACGTAACACAGATAATATGTTAGTTGTTATAAGAACATTCAATTTGAGTAAAGTTCATATTCAGCAGAATTGATAGCCAATTATGCCTAATTTCTATTAAAATTTTGTGTGAAGAGTTATATTTACATATATAATGCAAGTAGAGGTGATGAAATAATGATTAAACTACTAACTGATAGTGGCTGTGATTTACCAAAGGAATATCTTGATCAGGAAAAGGTACATCTGTTTCCCTTAGTTGTTCACTTAGATGGGGAAGACTATTTTGATATGGAAACAATTGATTCATCAAAAATATATGAAGCAATGAGAAATGAGCTTGTTCCGAAGACCTCACAGGTTCCACCAACAAGATTTGAAGACACGTTTACTGCACTAGCAAAGGAAAAGGCTGAGGTATTTTACGTATCCTTTTCATCTGAGCTCTCTGGAACATACCAGACTGCCAGAATGATGGCAGAACAAGTTAAAGAACAATTCCCAGATTTTAAAATTACGGTTTTGGATACAAAATGTGCTTCTTTAGGCATGGGATTAGTTGTAAGAAAAGCTGTTGAACTCATAGAGAGTGGTCTTACATACAGTGAAGTGGTTGAACAAACCACGTTCTTCGCAGAGCATATGGAGCATATTGTGACAGTTGACAACCTAGATTATCTGGCAAGAGGTGGAAGAGTTTCTAAGGCTTCTGCTTTTGTAGGAGGATTACTCAATATTAAACCTCTGCTACATGTTGATGAGGGTAAATTAATCCCGATCGAGAAAATTCGTGGTCGTAAAAAAGTGTTGCAAAGAATGATTGATCTAATGAAAGAACGTGGACAAGACTTAACAAGTCAAACGATTGGTATTAGTCATGGAGAAGATGAAGAAACAGCCTTGTTCCTTCAAGAGAAAATTAAGGAACAGTTAGGCTGTGAAACTTTTCTCATTACAAAAATCGGCTCAGCAATTGGAGCACATGCAGGACCTGGAACGATTGGACTTTATTTTGTAAACAAACTACAATGATTGAATTGTGCGCATTCTTAATGGTTCTTACATAAAGATTGCATTTTCTACAAACGCTAAGGATGTACCTTTATTTTGAGAGGAGCATCCATATGCGTCATACAAGTGATAATGACAAAAAAGCCTTTGATAATAATGCTAAACGTGCCCAAAAGAATGAAGAGCGAGAAGAAAATCGCCAGAAGGGTAAGCGTCAATATTCAAAGAAAACAGATCATTTATAAAAGCTTGGCAGATGCCAAGCTTTTATTTATGTAGTAACTAAGTCTAAGTCAGCCGTACATTGTGGACATTTTATCGCTTTAAGGGGAATAGCTGTAATACAATAAGGACACTTCTTATCTGTAGGTGCAGATGGTACCTTTTCCTCTTTTCTTTTCAGCTTATTAATTTTTCGAATCACGAGAAAAATGACAAAAGCTGTGATTAAAAATTGGATAATATTATTTAAAAAGATTCCGTAATTAATCGTAGCGGCCCCAGCCTCTTGTGCCTCTGAAAGAGATTTATAATCTTTATTTCCAAGCGTGTAAAATAAATTTGTAAAGTCCACTTTTCCAAGTAACATACCAATTGGTGGCATCACTATATCATTTACAAGTGAAGAAACGATCTTATTAAATGCTCCACCAATAATAACACCCACCGCTAAATCAATTACATTTCCCTTAACCGCAAATTCTTTAAATTCCTTTATTAACCCCATTTCAACTCTCCTTTCTGTATCATACTTTGCACAAAAAAGGTCAGCAATATTTGCTGACCTTAAAATTAACTCAACTTAAATTGAGATAACATTTGATTTAGTTCATTTGTTAAATCTCTCATTGCTGTCACTTTGGCTGCAAGCTTTCCGAATGCTTGTAGTTGTTCAGTTGTAGACGCTGAAATTTCTTCACTTCCTGCAGCAGACTGCTGTACAACTGAGCTTATATTGCCAACTGAATCTAACACTTGGTTACCAATTTTTTTAGATTGTGACATCCCATCCACAATTCCTTGAATGTGGGAGGAAATGTTTTGTACCTTTTGATCAATAGTTTCAAATGCCTCATTCGTAACAATCATTGATTGTTCCTGCTTCTGAGCAATGTCTACCCCTTGATTCACTGATTTAACAATTTCAGATAATCCCGCTTGAATATGTTCAACCATGCTGAAAATTTCTGCGGTTGCTTTTGTTGATTCCTCCGCTAGCTTTCTAACCTCATCTGCAACTACAGCAAAGCCTTTTCCAGCTTCTCCTGCACGAGCTGCTTCGATCGCCGCATTTAAAGCTAGAAGATTTGTTTGGCCAGCAATAGAGGATACCGAAGTAGCCATTTCTTCGATTTTGCTAGCATACCCTGCAAATGCCTTCGTTGCTGTTTCTATTTTATTCGTTGAGGAGATATTTTTAGTTAGAAGATTACGTTGTTCCTCCATCGCTTTTCTTCCTGAACCAATTGAATCCACTGTTTCTAATCCAAAGGCAGCTGTTTGTTTAGAAGCCTCTAGGTTCTTTTCAAACTCTTGATCTAGTTGCTCTACTAGATGCACAGAGTTCTGAAGATCCTCAGAAATGGCTTGTGATCCATGTGAAAGCTCATCAGTTGAGACCGCTACTTGGTTACTAATTTCAACGAGTCCCTTATTCTCATCCTCAATTTCACGTGAAAATTGCTCAACTTTTTTACTTACATTTTCTACTGAACCAATTAACCCTCTTAATTGGTCCACCATTTGAGTAAAGGAGTTGTTTAAGTCACCAATTTCATCATTTTTAGAATAATAAACTTGTTCGACAACAAGGTCCCCTGCTGATACTCTTCTTGCATTCTCTGTTAAAGCTTGTAATGGCTTCGTGATTGAGATGGTTAAACGATAGCTTAAAAGAATAGAAGCAAGTATTAAAATAACAGATCCGATCGCTGCAACTGCAATAACCATTCCAATCTTACTTTTTAAACTTTCTTGTATTTGTTCATAGTGCGTTGATGCGTATAAGTTTAATAGATGTATATCATTAATTACTCCGTCCGTTCGAATGGACTGTCTTTTAACCTCTGCAGCATTATTACTTTCTAATGCTAGTTTAGCTTCAGCATGAAGGTTTTCGAATTTAACTTTAGACTTCTTAATGACTTCACTCATGAGTGGAATAGAACTTAATTGTTCAACAGAATTAAAGCTTTCTTGAGTAGAACTTAGCTGATTAAAAGCTTCTGCTTTATTTCCTTCCGTCATATTGAAAGAGAAATTGTTTAAACTTTGCTTTGTAATCTTTATTTCTGCATCTAAATGTTGCACAGATAGTAAGAATGGTACAAAATTCGTATTGGATTTATCAATCTCAATCATCTTTACAATAATATACCCAATCATAGCAATGGCAAGAACCAAGCCAATCATTGATTGTAACATTAGCTTCTTTTTCAAATTCATAGCATCCACCTCCTTAGGTTTTATTCAGTTACAGTAATAGTTCCTGATTTGATGTTTTCTTTGTTAGTTTCGATTATGTTTAGTTGTTGCTCAGTAAACGGAATAATTCGAATTGGTGCTAGATCCACACCATTTTCCTTTAGTCCTAGCTCAACATGTCCAGTAGGAAGTTCTCCATTTTCAACAAATGTCGAGATTACTTGATAAAGAGCAACATCTACATTTTTGAGCATGGACGTGATCACAGCCTTCTCTGCATAAAAGTATTGATCACTATCAACACCAATTGCATAAATTCCTTTGTTTTGTGCTTCTCTCAATACACCCACTCCGGTAAATCCTGCAGCAGCATACAAGACATCTGAACCATTTGAGATCATTTGACTAGCCATAGTTGCTCCAAGTTGATCATTACCAAAGTCACCAGCATATTCAATAACAACTTCTATATCAGGATTAATAGATTTTGCCCCTTGTAAGAACCCATTAGCAAATTTATTAATTAATGGAACGTCTGCTCCACCAATAAAACCAAGTTTATTCGTTTTTGTTGCCAACGCCGCTGCCACACCTGCTAAGAAGCTTCCCTCATCTTCTTTAAATGTAATGGATGTTATGTTATCAAGCTCTGAGACAGAGTCTATTAAAATGAATTTTTGTTCTGGATATTTTTGTGCAACCTTTTCTATATCTTCTTGAACCATAAAGCCTAAACCAACGACAACATCGTTTTCAGCTTCAACTAGTTCCGTTAGCCCCTGTTCATATGTTTCGGTCTCACTTAACTCACGATAATCAAATAAAATATTTAATTCATCTCTAGCTTTCATCAAACCATGAAAAGCAGCATCGGAGAAGGATTGGTCTCCCAGCCCTACATCTGAAAGCATAATGCCGATCTTGATTGTGTTTACATCTTCAACTGAGCTTAATTGATCTGTAGAAGTACAACCACCGAGTATTAAAGCTAAAATCAACAAAAAAGAGAATAATATTTTCCTCATTTTTTCACTCCTTATTTTAAATCATATCGATTTTATCGACATGATTCGACTTTAATTTAGCAATTTGTAAGAAGTAAAAATTGTAAGTTTATACTGAAAATAAAAAAAGGCTACTGAATAATTCCAGTAGCCATCCCATCTATTTTCTAGAGGTAAAGTAGGTCCAACCATCCTCTTGATATACTTTTTCTTCCTTCATTAGCTTTCCTAATGCACGTTTGAAAGCACCCTTACTCATTTCAAATCTTGCTTGGATATCTTCACTGTTACTCTTATCCCAATATGGCATCGCACCACCACGACCCTCCATATATTCATAAATAACCTGAGAGTCCTCATCCATGCCTTCATGGGCTCTAGGTAATAATGAAACATTAACTGTTCCATCTTCCTTCACATCGATAATTCTTCCTTCGATCGTTTGTCCTAAACGGGGCTCTACTCTACGCTGAGAATCATGAATAAACCCGATGTACTTTTCTTCAGTTAGCATATATGAACCAATTTTTACGGTTCTATATATAACCCCTCTTACATTTTTATTAAAAGCATTTCTCGATGCTGCCATGGAAAGTTCTTGTATGACAGGATCTGTTGCAAGCTTCGCAAACAAACGACCATTTCGGTCTAGCTTTAGACTACAATAAAGTCGGTCACCCTCAGTTGGCCACACTTCCTCGAACAAGGGTAAATCATCTCTAGACACTAACATATCCTTTGTAAGCCCAATATCAATGAAGACACCTAGTCCTTCATTAACACCCACTACGTCAACCCAATCATAAGTTTCCATAGTAATCTTTGGTGTCTTCATCGTTGCAATAGGTCTACCTTCATGGTCATGGTAGACAAATACCTCTATTTGGTCATCTAAATCGATCTCACCTATTACCTCTTTGTTTGGTAGTAATACCTCTTCGTTTTCATCTGTCACATAAAATCCAAAATCAACTTCTCTATTTACAATTAGAGTTTGAATCATACCTGGATTAATTGCCATTTATGTACCCACCTTTTAATTGATATCCTAGATATCATTGTTTCCATTTCGAACCATTATATCACTATTTTATTCACAAGGTAGTGATATTTAATCTTCTAGGTATGATAACTTGTCTTAAAAGGGTTATATTTTGTACAATATGTTCATAGATGAATACATACGGAGGGGATGAATAAATGTCAAAGGAAAGCTCATTTGATATTGTTTCAAAGGTAGAACTACCAGAGGTCACAAATGCAATAAGCATTGCATTAAAAGAAATACAAACTCGTTATGATTTTAAAGGAAGCAAAAGTGATATTTCATTAGACAAGGAGGAGCTTGTACTTGTTTCTGATGATGAATATAAATTAGAGCAGCTTAAGGATGTACTGATTAGTAAGCTCATTAAAAGAGGAGTTCCCACTAAAAACATCGATTACGGGAAAATTGAAAAAGCTTCAGGTGGAACTGTTCGCCAAAGAGGCAAGCTAGTTCAAGGGATTGATAAAGAAAATGCTAAAAAGATCAATACGTTAATTAAAAACTCTGGTCTAAAAGTGAAAAGCCAAATACAAGATGATCAGATCCGTGTTACCGCTAAGAGCCGTGATGATTTACAGGCGATCATCTCAGCAGTAAAGCAGGCGGATTTAACAGTTGAAGTCCAGTTTATGAACTACCGATAAAACAAAAGACGGAAGCACTAAAATAACAGAGTAGTTTACTCTGTTATTTTTTTGTATATTCGGCATACTAACCCTTAGACGTTAGTAAGGGGGATATTATGAGCAATAATCAAAAACAAACACACCAAACTTTGCCTCCTCAGCATCAGGACCGACAGCCTGGGATAGAATCAGAGATGAATCCTACTCCTGTTTCCGTTGATTCTAGCTATAGAGGGAGCAATAAACTTCAAGGAAAGACAGCCGTGATTACAGGTGGTGACAGTGGTATAGGAAAGTCTGTTGCCATTTACTTTGCAAAAGAAGGCGCAAACGTTGTTATTATTTATTTGGATGAGCACGAGGATGCTAATTCAACAAAACAATTAGTAGAAGCGGAAGGCTCAAAGTGTCTGTTGCTAGCAGGTAATGCTGGTAATGAACATTTTTGTCAGGAAGCTGTGCAACAGACTATACAAACTTTCGGTAGTATAGATATTGTTGTAAACAATGCTGCTGAACAACATCCGCAGAATAGTATTGAGGAAATTACAGCCGAACAACTAGAAAAGACTTTTAGAACCAATGTTTTTTCATATTTTTACTTAACAAAGGCTGCCCTTCCTCATTTAAAAGAAGGAAGCTCCATTATCAATACAACATCCATTACTGCATATGAGGGAAATGAAAAGCTACTTGACTATTCCTCCACAAAAGGAGCAATCGTAACCTTCACACGCTCCTTATCTAAACAATTAATCAATCGTGGCATTCGAGTAAATGGCGTTGCGCCGGGTCCAATTTGGACACCATTAATTCCATCGACTTTCACAAGTGAAGAAGTTGCAAGCTTCGGAGCTAATACACCGATGAAACGTCCTGGACAGCCATGTGAACTAGGTCCAAGCTATGTCTTTTTAGCATCTAACGACTCTTCCTATATGTCTGGACAAATTCTTCATATTAATGGTGGTACCATTGTAAATGGGTAGTTAGTAGATTTCTGAAAATCTACATGGTTCTGGTCCTTCATCTCTAGAATGAAGGATTTTCTTTTCACACAAAAAAAGACGTGAATCTAGTATGATTCACGTCTTTTTCTTTTACTTATGAAGGATTTGTTGACCATAATCCCGCTGATTTAACAAATACTCGACGATTCAACTTTAATTGGGAGACGATTAACTCTGCAAGATCTTCTGGTTGCATGAACTTCTCTAGATTATTTTCACTAATCAAATTAGTATCAAAAGCAAGATCAGTTGCTACCGTGCTTGGCGTTAAAGCACTTACTCGAATATTATGCTTTCTTACCTCTAACATTAGTGACTCCGTTAACCCTAGGACCGCGAATTTAGATGCACTATAAGCACTTGTTACAGGAGCTCCTTTTTGACCTGCTGAAGAGGATATATTAATGATATCTCCTGACTTATTTTCTATCATGTCAGGTAACACCGCTCTTGTCACATTATAAACTCCCATAAGATTTACTTTAATAATGTTTTCCCACTCTTCAGGTGTTAAGTCAAGAAATCCACCAAATTTAGCAGTCCCAGCATTGTTTACTAGTATATCAATAGAGCCTAGGTCTTGTTTAATATGGTCTACTGCACTATGTACTGACTCTAGATCTGCAACATCGGCTACAGCCGCAGAAGCGTCCACATCAAACTCTGACAATTCTGCAACTACCTTTTCTAGATTATTCATAGTCAACCCTACTAATCCAACGTTTACGCCTTCCTTAGCAAGAGCAATAGCAGTTGCCCTTCCAATTCCACGACCTGCACCTGTGATTAGAGCCGTTTTACCTTTTAAATTTTCCACTACTTTTACCTCCAGTTTGATTCATTAGTAATTATGCGATGTATAATATTTTAGTATCAAAGGCTGTATAGTGATACCTCATTAAGACACTAGTTTAGCTTGTCCAATTACTCATCTTTTCCCGCACTTTTTGACTTTCTCTTCACAAGATAAATAAATATCCCAAACGCTGACCAAACTCCAACCATTCCTATAATGAACATCCAGTTAATACCTGTCTGTTCATGTAGCATAAAAATGTTAGCTGTTTCTCTGTCCATTACTAGTAAGTACCTGTCTTCGTTGGCTCGAACGATTTCATCGCTTAAAAGTGCTCGAAGCTCTTGATTCTCACCAATTACTTCGACTGGTATGTCAGCAGTAATCGTTTCACTAGCATTATTGATCGCAATAATAGTAGATTCTTCTTCAAAAGTCCTTTTAAAAACTGCCATACCTTTTTGATTGAAGATCAATTCAAAGTCTCCATGTCGAAGCGAGGAATGGTGTTTTCTGATTTCTGCAAGCTTCGTCATATAATCTACAATTACCTTGTCTGCCCTAAACGCCATCATTCTATGATTGTCAGGAACCTGTCCTCCATCTAAAGCAATTTCCGTACCATAATAAATCATCGGAATTCCTGGCGCTCCATATAGGTAGGTAAGTGCTAGCTTTAGGCGGGTCTCGGGATTTTGCCTCTTTTCGATGAGCTCCCTTGTAAAACGAACAGTCTGGTCATTGTCAATGAAATTTCCAATGACAAACGGATTTTCAAGGGTTGTTTGGTGTTGCTTGGAGATTTGATAAAGCTCGTCCAACGACTGATCAACCTCCCGGAAAGTTGAACTTGCCTCTTCGTAAAAAGAATAATCTCCAGATGCATCTAGTAGGTCATCGTTAACCATACGATCACTAATTAGAAACAGGTCTTCTTTTGATTTCTTTACTTCTGCTGAGAATCTCTCCCAAAATGCTACTGACGGTATATGTGCATTAACTAAGCGGTAGCCATCGATATCTGTTTCAGATACCCACCACTTGGCCATCTCTATAAGATATTGTTCCACCTCTGGAGTTTCATGTAGAAGCTGGGGGATATCCGTTACGAGAACACCATCTTCTCCTGCTTCTGTATACCAGTCAGCTTTTTCAGGGTCAGCCAACCATTCGTGAGTAGTAGCAATGTGAGTGATTGGTAAGTCAACGATGACCTTTATGTTCTTCTCATGAGCAGCCTGAACTAATTGCTTAAATTCCTCTATTGTTCCAAAGTGCTCTTCAGTTTCATAGAAATCTTGAGGCCAATATCCGTGATAACCATCAGTTTCGTTATCTATGATTGGTGATAAAGAAATCGTTGTAAATCCTAGGTCTTTTATATAATCTAGCTTTTCTATTATTCCTTTAAAATCTCCCCCCTGATAAGTGAGTGGGTTTTGAATTGAAACATTGTGGTCATTTGTTACATCTCCATTATAAAAACGATCGATTGTTATTGAATAAATGATTTCATCCTGCCAATTTCGTGCTTCTTCTTCAACCGCCTTCGTTTGGCTTGAAAAAAGAAGAAATGGAATCAGCCACATAAGTATCTTCCTGCTCAACTTTGTTCCTCCCTGTACCGTTCTCTATAAACCTTACTAGAGTAGTCATCTTATTCTAATAATAAACCTATTACCTAAGTGACATTATACATAGAAACGGGGTATTGACCAACTAATAAGGTCAAATCATAAAGTATAAAAAAATACACCACTTTACAGTGATGTATTTTCTTACTTTGTATGAATTTAGTTACTCTTTTACGTTAATGCCATATTCTTTGAACCAAACGTGAATTTGGGCTAAGTGTGCAAGAAGTTGTGGTCCAGTCATAAGCTGGCCAAACCATGGCACAGTAAATGCTTTCCCTTCAGTTGCTACTATTTCCTTTAACTTCTTTTCATCAAAGAAATGATAAAGAGCAGAGGACTTATCTTGTAATATACTCTCCATCCAACCTTTTACTGCTTTCGTGTAATTCGGGTTGTGAGTTTTTGGATAAGGACTCTTCTTTCGATACAGGACATCATGAGGTAAAGTGCCTTCAAGTGCCTTACGAAGAATTCCCTTCTCACGCCCCTCATGCATTTTCATCTCCCAAGGAATATTCCAAACATATTCTACTAAGCGATGGTCTGCAAAAGGAACACGTACCTCAAGGCTTGCTCCCATACTCATCCGATCCTTACGATCTAGTAATGTGGTCATAAACCAAAGCATATTTAAATAGAATAATTGTCTACGCTGAGCCTCTTGTGGAGTCTCACCATCAAGAAGCGGTGTCTCTTTTACGGTTTCATCATAGCGATCTTGAACGTATTGATTTAAGTTAAGTTTCTTTCTCCAATGTGATTGAAGAAGACCTTCTCTAAGCTCAGTAGACCTCATCCAAGGAAATGCACTTGATGCTAAATCCTCTGGACGATGAAACCAAGGGTATCCACCAAAGATTTCATCTGCACACTCTCCGGAAAGTCCTACTACAAAATCCTTTTTTATTTCCTTACAAAACCACAAAAGTGATGAATCTACATCTGCCATTCCCGGTAAGTCACGAGCTAATACGGAGTCAGTTAAATGATTAACTAACTGGTCTGTTGTGATCACAGAGTTATGGTGTACCGTACTAAATGTGTCAGACATTAACTGAATCCATGGTTGATCAGAATTTGGTTGAAATTCATTTGCTTCAAAGTATTTATCATTATCCTCATAGTCAATCGAGTAAGTGTGAAGTGGACCTTTGCCCTCTTTTTCAAAGGCATTTGAAGCAATTGCTGTAATAGCACTTGAGTCTACTCCGCCTGATAAAAAGGTCATGACTGGAACATCAGACACAAGCTGTCTCGTTACCGCATCTGTGAATAAGAACCTTACTTTTTCCGCAGTTTCCTCAACACTCTCGTGATGTGGTTTACTTTCTACATTCCAATATCTCCAAATTTTCAAACCATTTTTAGAGAAGCTCAAAGAGTGTGCTGGACGCAATTCCTTTACACCGTTAAAAACCCCATGCCCCGGTGAACGCGATGGACCTAATCCAAATACCTCCGATAAACCATCTAATCCAACCTCAGCTTTTACAGAAGGGTGAGCAAGGATTGCCTTTAACTCTGAACCGAAAATCAAATGGCCATCCTGTTCATAATAAAATAATGGCTTCACTCCTAAACGATCTCTACCAATAAACAGCTTTTCATTCTGTTCATCCCATACTGCAAATGCAAAAATTCCATTTAAGTATTCAACACATTGCTCTCCCCACTCTATAAAGGAAGTGAGCAAAACCTCAGTATCTGAATGAGATTGAAACGTATACCCTTTAGAAAGTAGTTCCTTTCTTATATCCTCTGTGTTGTATAACTCTCCGTTATAACAAATCGTATAAGACTGCTCGCCCTTTTTCCTACTCATTGGCTGTTTTCCGCCTGCAGGATCGACAACAATTAATCGTTTATGTCCAAAGGCTGCATGCCTTTTCACCCATACATTTGTATCATCTGGGCCACGAAGGGCTAAGGATTCAGCCATTTTTTTGACCGTATTCACTTCATTTTCTAATGATTGTTTATAGGATACCCATCCTGTAATTCCACACATGGTGTCATCATCCTCTCTATCGTTTCTTAGTCAAACGATGTCAAACACTCCTTCCATTCTATGCAGTAATTTTCAAAAGGATTCTTTAGGCGAGTGATGTAGGGTTGTTTCCGTTATTTATAGAAAGCACTTTCATTATTGTTGGTACTAAGGGTTTACAGCTTCTGTTTTGAATCATCACAATAATTATTTTTTTTAATAAAATGAAGTAACGGATTATAATTTGGTCTATTTTTGTCAACAAATGAAGATAGGTCTGATTGAATTACGGAGGAAGCCATGAAATTACAACAACGACTAGAGCAGCTCCCAAATCAGGAAAGAGCCTTCATGATTGGGTCAGTTGAAACAATTCACGAGCAATGGGTTTTCTTTGATGAACAGGATGAACCTTCTGCTTTGATAGATATCATTAATGATTCCTATCAAATTAAAATTAATAATCAATGGGAAACCTTTGAATCATTCGAAGATGGAATGGCGCTAGGAAAACAAGTGTATGCAGTAAGAAATGGAGACATCTTTAAAATTCAAAAACCACTGAACTATGTGTATCAAGAATGGTTAAATGAGCTTACAGATGAAGCTTTTTCAAAACTGATTACCCTATTAAACACTCTTCAATTTTCATTATTTGATTGCATTTACTGTCACAATTTCTTATTCTACAAAGTCCAAACCAAACCAATTAACGGGGTTAACTTCATTGTATTTGATAACGGTGAAGAACTGTGTTCAGTACATCATCATTTTAAACGAGGAGCTACTCGAAGTGACCGATTCGAGGTAACAATTAATAATGGTAAAAGGCATATATTATCAAGCCTTTGAACAAACATGACAGGATTCTCTATTGAGATCCTGTTTTTGTTTATATCGCCACCTGATAACCGGTAGAAGGCTACTGAACCGTTCTTTTCCTTATAAAAAGGCTATGTTAAACATTGTTGTTGATTTTCGTTACAGGACACTCGCTTTCCGCGGGCGAGTCCGTGAGCCTCCTCGGCGAAAAGCGCGCCTGTGGGGTCTCCCGTGACCCGCTCTCCCGCAGGAGTCTCGCGTCCTTCCACTACAATCACCACTGCAAAAAATCAATACTGGTCTTTAACACAACCTAAAAAAAGCCCATTCATTAGAAAATGGGCTCTTTACCATATAACTTTTATCCTAGAATTCCGTATCCATATACGAATACTAAAACCAATGAGATCACTAATTGAATCCAAAATATCTTAGTAGGCTTTCCTTTACTTCCTCTAGTTAAAATAAACTCCATACAGAAAATTACCCATAAACCTACAAGTGCTTTAATATTTGCCGCTCCTTGAAATTGATAATAAGCAGCAAGTAGATGTAAGCCCGTTCCTAAAACAAGTAAATACAATAGACGCAGAACCATCTGGATAATTTTTAGTGGTTTTTGTTTATTTGCTCTTAGAAGATAAACAGCAACAAAAAACAATACTAACGTTAAAAACCATGTTGTTACGTGTACATGAATCATATGTAATCCTCCTTATTTCTTGCACTTGTCCAAAACTATCATACACGATTTATATGTAAAAATGAAGATTAAGCTTTGATTTTAACAATTTGGAGCACAATATTGTTATAATGTAAGTTGACTTTGAAAAGTACTTACAATTATGAGAATGGAGGATTATTCATGACAAAAACTCAAGAAATTATTTCACAAACAGAAAAGTATGGAGCGAATAACTACCATCCACTACCTATTGTTGTAGCAAAAGCTGAAGGTGTTTGGGTTGAAGATCCAGAAGGTAACAAATATATGGATATGCTTAGTGCTTATTCCGCGGTTAACCAAGGCCATCGTCATCCTAAGATTATTCAGGCCCTTAAGGATCAAGCGGACAAAATTACACTAACATCTCGTGCTTTCCATAATGACCAATTAGGTCCATGGTATGAAAAGGTATCTAAGCTAACGGGTATGGAAATGGTATTGCCTATGAACACAGGAGCTGAAGCAGTTGAAACTGCTGTAAAGGCAGTTCGTCGTTGGGCTTATGATGTAAAAGGTGTTCAGGATGACCAAGCTGAGATCATTGTAGCTGAAGAAAACTTCCATGGACGTACAATGACTGCTGTATCTATGTCTTCAAATGATGAATACAAGCGTGGGTTTGGTCCAATGCTTCCTGGAATAAAGATTATTCCTTATGGTGATACCGAAGCACTAAAGGCAGCAATTACACCAAATACAGCTGCATTTATCTTTGAACCGATTCAAGGAGAAGCTGGGATTAAAATTCCTCGTGAGGGCTTCTTGAAGGAGGCACTCAATATCTGTAAAGAAAACAATGTGTTATATGTAGCAGATGAAATTCAAGCAGGACTTGCTCGTTCTGGTAAGATGTTTGCTTGTGACTGGGAAGATGTGAAGCCTGATATGTATATTTTAGGTAAAGCATTAGGAGGCGGAGTATTCCCGATTTCATGTGTAGCTGCAAACCGAAATGTACTAGGCGTTTTTGAGCCAGGTTCACACGGTTCTACATTTGGTGGAAATCCACTAGCATGTGCAGTATCAATTGCAGCACTTGATGTGTTAGTAGAGGAAAAGCTTGCAGATAGATCCCTGGAGTTAGGTACATATTTCGCTGATCAGTTAAAAGAAATTAAAAATCCAATTATTAGTGATGTTCGTGGTAAAGGACTATTTATTGGAGTTGAATTGAAAGAACCTGCTCGTTCTTATTGTGAAAAACTAAAGGAAAAAGGGTTACTTTGTAAAGAAACACATGAGAATGTAATCCGCTTTGCTCCTCCATTAGTAATATCTAAGGAAGATCTAGACTGGGCAATCACACAAATCAAAGAAGTATTGGCATAATATTGTAAAGATATATAATATAAAAACGCTAAGGTGATTGTTACCTTAGTGTTTTTTCTTTTCTTACCAGTCTTCTCCCAGCAAAAACTATTTAACAAGAGTATCAACTTCATGCCCCTGCCAAAAGATTCACTATATTCTTTATAATGTTAAATTTTTCATACCATGCATGATTATCCTTTTATTGGAAAATATATCATTAAAACAATAGGAGGAATACATATGACAAGTATCGTAGAGGCGGTTAAGGATTTATTGCAAACAAATTTTGATAATGAACCCAAAGCCCCCCTTCATGTTGGTGAGGTTATGAGTTGTTGGATGTATTTAGCATTAATGGATGAAGCAACCATTTACTTACAAATTGGTATTAATACAACAAATGATGATGAAGTAAGAAAACTTTTAATTGATAGCATGAAGCAATGCTCAACTCAAGCTAATCGATTTAAAGACCTTATGAGAAAAGAAGGAATACACCAACCTCCAACAAGTGAACCACGCCCAGATTCAGAGCCAAACTCAGTGCCATTAGGAGCTAAGCTAACAGATGAGGAAATCATGAATGGATTAAGTTTAAAAACGGCAACAGCAGTTATTCATTGTGCCACTGCTGCCAGCCAAGCTATTAGAGTAGATATTGGAGCAGCCTTTACACATTGTTTGTTAGAAAAGCTTAAATTCGGAGCATCTTTGAGAGAAGCAATGAGAAAAAGAGGTTGGATTAAAGTGCCACCCTATTATTATCCACCAGGAGCACCTAAACACTAGGTGCTCTTTTTATATTTACAATCAACCTATAAATCCCTTCTGGTCCTTCCTTCACAGTGTAAACATCATTAACAAATCCTTGTATTCAATGTCCTTTACACTTAGTCCTCGTAAAAAAAGAAAATATAAATATTGCATAGAAACCTCTTTCTTACAAATACACATTTTACTGTTGGTTTTTTAGAAGTTTTGTAGGTTTTTCACTAATTTTGACGAATGCGTTTTACCTATTACTCTATTGTGTATAATATATCTAAATTAGTCAGATGGTATGACAATTCAATATGCAAGGGATAGAAGTTAATGCTAGAATTATTAATTGAAGAAAAAAGAGCAGAAATGATTGGTTTAGCTATGAAACTTGGTTTTACAGCTAAAGAAACAGTCGCATGTAGTCAAGAATTAGATGAATTAATACATAGAAAACTTACTTCCTTCCCCGCTATGGTGCTTAGTGGGATTTAGTAGGTAAAACGGTGATCTGTAATGACTTATCTGAACATGGATGGGTCATTTTTATGGTTGTTTTCATGCAAACACATAAGACGTTATTAACATTTCCTATAGAGACAAAGAGAGACTACTAGTCGTAGTCTCTCTCTTTATGGTGTTATCATTTCAAGTCGATCGATCTTCATTTGACCCCATGGAGCTATTTTTATATACGCTTCCATATTACCGCGCTGCTCTTCTAACTCTTTACCGGTACCTTCTGGAATGAAATAACGCTCAAGGCCGTATTCGATAAACAGTTCATCCTCATCAAAATCATAGATGTAGCGACCTTTTAAAGTAACTTGATGATCCTCAAGCTCTGGTTCTTTTGTACTAACAGTAATCGCCTGATAATATTCGCCTTCTTGCTCTAATACTACATATACCTGTTGCTCATACGCTAATTCTTCAGAATCAATATAAAGTTTTTTTGGAATGGTTGAGATCGAGTATTGCAGAACGACATAGTCCCCGTAGAATATATCTCTAGGGTCCACAGGTTCTGTCTTCAAACGAATCTCCTTTCCAAACCAATCTATTGCATAAAAAGATGCTGACATAACTAGAAGGAGCATTACCTGTAAAAGAACGACTACGTAAAAAAGAGTTCGCTTAGTCATGTCTCTTCACCCCTTTTACAAGTTGACGTCTTCGTTTTTCTAACAACCAGCTTAAGATAAATAATATAATTCCCCCTAGTAAGAAGAAAATTGATTTTGGCATAAAATCCCAAGCCAGTTGAATATAACCAATGAAAGCACTTAGTAAAAATAACATCGTCCCAAACGTTGCTTTTTCTGTAAGTTCTTCTCGATATCCAATCACTAAGAGACTAATAGAATAGATAAACAGAAGGAGCATATATAGTACATCGACCATGACTCCAACATAAAAGACAGGTAAATATAATAGGAGATCGGTAACATCTAAACTCTTCTTCTTTAACCAATAAAATAATCCGAAAAGGATGACTAGAATAAATGGATAAACGGTTAATCCATTTGTATTAATACCTTCATATTGTAAAAAAGAATCAAACGTGAAAATGGTAAAAATAGATACAAGAATCGCACTGATCTGCATAAACAATTGAATGGGCCTTTTTATTTGATCCTTTTTTAGCCACTCACTCATCACATATAAAGCTAAAAAGAATATAAACAATACATGATAATTCCACTCTTCACTTATTACAAGAAACAAAGCTGTCAGCGAATAAGAAAAGGAGAAAAGCACACTAATGATTGTATGTGGGCGGTGATAAACGAAATGCCCTACTCCAAAAAATAATAAAAGTGCGAGAATGTAGCTAAACGCTGAGAACTGAAACATAGTATATAATTGTCCTACTGTAATAATTGCCATAGTTACGATGAGTAGGAACTTACTTTTCCAAAGTTGAACAACCAATAAACCTGCAAGTGCCCATATTATAAAGGCCCTAGCATCATAGGATTGAAAATGATACATCTGACCGAGCAAAAAAATGCCTGCCCCAAACGAAATTATTCCAATTCCTAACAGGCTATTACCTATTCGCTCATTACCGTTTCTATGTGCACGCTCACCAGCTAGGTAAAACCCACTCATAACGATAATGATAATGAATACGCGAACCAAATCATGAATACCGTCCCAGTTAGATGCAATAAACGATAAGATCCCTAATCCAATTAGGATACTTGCGAATACTGGGAGCAAATTTGATGTCTGTTCCTTTTTATAACGATTTACTATTTGTTCATATTGATCCTCACTAATTAGCTCATCTCTGACCCACTTTCTACCTTCTTTTTCAACCCACTTTCTCATCAGCCTTCCCTCCTTTTAAATGGTTGAACTCGACCATACGTTAAACTTCTCCATACCCATTCAATGGGTCCATATACAAAGTACCTCAACCAAATGTAGCTACATATTACCTGACTGATATAGATGAATATTGTGAGTAAAAAAGCTTGGAAATAGGTGATCTCACCATAAAACCCTAGACCGTATCCATAAAAAATGGTTGTACAGATTATAGATTGAAGTAAGTAGTTAGATAGCGACAATCTTCCAACATATGAAAAAGGCTTTAAAATGGTATGCCAGAAACTTTTCTCCATCAATAAAACAATCGAGGTAGCATAAAAGAGCGCTAGTGCTGGACCTCCGATTGCGTCTTGAATATACTCCGTAGCAACATTCTTTGTCGTCAAATAAGGAAGTAGTTTAGTTGGCACTGCAGTCACCAGCGAGATGCCCCACATAACCCAGATCATTTTTTTATGTTCCTTACTATTTTTAAACCAGTTTACCTTTGCCACATAAGCACCAAGTAAGAATAATGGAAGAAGCGAAATCAAAAGGAAAAATGCGGATTCAAAGTTATTAACAAAAAAGTAATCAGTTACTCTCTGTGATGTCGCTTCAAAAAAAGTCCCGTACTTATAATGTTGAAAAGACTCTTCAATCATCATTTCATTTCGGGGCAACTGAGCGTTTTCCGGTGAAAAAATGGAAAGTAGTAATAATAACCCACTTAAAAGAACAGCAGGGACTAATAAAATAGAAAGACTAGTAATGAACAAGCCCTTAGGACTCGCTTGATAAAACAAAAGTAGGATTCCTCCGATTAAGGCATATGTTATTAGAATATCTCCATGCCATATTAGCGTAGCATGAATGATACCGATCACAAGTAATACAATTAGACGTCTCATATATAATCGCTTATAGGAATGTCCCTTTGCTTTTGCCCGGTCTAGAAAAATAATCATTCCAAAGCCGAATAAAAATGAAAAAAGGGTATAAAAGCTTGCCTGCGCAAAAATATCAATTAAACTGGTAATCCATGAATCCAGTGCAGATTCGTGGTCTAGAGTTCCTAAATATAAGGCAGGTGAATGGAAGGAAGACATATTGACAAGAAATATTCCAAGAATGGCAAAACCACGAATCACATCAATAGATTGCATTCTTTCATGATCAGAAATTGGATTTGTATTTAGCATTATTAATCTCCATTTTATTTTATAGGTGTCTCATTCTATTATACTTCGTTATTGCTAATATTTGCTAATTAATCCGTCTTGTAAACAAAAACGGGCTTTTATCATAGGATATCCCATGGAATTCTTTTATAAAGGGTGTTTTGTATGCCAGCAATTGTAGGTGCAGTAAAAGTTATAAGTATCGGGGCTTCAAGTGTCTTTAATATTGGGGATGTATTTATGATTACCCCTACTTCAACAGCAAAAACCTTTTCTGGAGCTGGTTCCTTTAATACAGGAGATGGTCTTCGCGTTATAAATAATCAAAGTGCAACCAATACCCAGGACTCTGATGTGGTTGACCAGCCAGTAGTTGATTTAGCGTAAAGGAGGATACTATGAACTTCTATATCCATCAAAATATAAATATAAATATGTTGAAGGTTGGGAGTGTTTCAAACTCCTCAGTTCTTCAAATCGGGAGTGCAGGTTTGATAAAGCCTTTATCAAATCTATATAATACAGGTGGTTTTAAGGAACCAGCTCCAGTAGCCGGTTCTCCAGGCGGAGCTCTTGAAGGACCTGTCGTACCACTTACACCTCCCACATCCTAATTCTTACTATTTTATCTAGGCATTCACCCATTTCATCTTTCAACATATGATAAAGAATAAACCGTGGACTTCGTATGTTACGCTATTCTGAATTGAAAAGGGTGAGAAGTTATATGTATTACAACCAATATGATTTGACCGGATATTTTCAACAAATCAATCAGTATATTCAACACCAGCAAACCGAGATTACTAGCCTCCAAAAATCAGTTCAAGCCCTTCAGGCAGAACTAAAAGAACTAAAAACAAAGCCTACAACCAATATCGAGAAGATTGAATATAAGTTTGATCAATTAAAGGTGGAAACATTAGAAGGTACGTTAAATATTGGATTAAACCCTTATAATACAGACCAGGTCGAAGAGTTTGCTGTTAATCAAGGGGCTATGAATGTACCTCAAACACCTCAATTCAATCCACAGATACAGGAAAGAATTCGCCAGTCCATACATGAGCATCTGGAGGAAAATGGCTATCGGACCATTCAGGAAATTGAACAAAAATTAGGAATTCCTCCAAATGAATCCTATTATGATTTTATGATTGAAGATGTAAAGAGACAGCTTGATGGTCGGATTACCTATTATATAGAACAAACTCCATCGCAGCACTGGGGTACTGAAGAGCGTTCAGGCCAAGCCACTGAACAAATTACCCAGAAGCTAAAATATGACATAGAGCAAGCATTCGTGGCTTTTATTCAACATCTACCTAATGAATGGAAGGGTGAAAAAAGATGAATTTCACGGTCGTAAATAAAGGAATTCAGGTAGGGCACATAAAAGTGGTGGGCGTATCATCCTCTTCTGTCTTTCTGATCGGTGACACAGAAACAATAGCTCTTTCATCCACATTTGATACACCACCTGAATCGCTCATTATTGGACCATTTGTACCATTAAAATAAGGAGGGCCAAACCTCATGTATCGTCGAACCTCTATTGTACCCAACATCTATATAAACTCATTGGCCTTTAGTTCTGTCTTTGAGATCGGTGATGCGGATACTATCCAAGCGAACTCAAGGGCAATAGCCGTTCAAAGGCAATTTCCTTTATTTGTAGAAGGAGAAGCTGATTTTTCTGATTATCAAATTTTTTCAGAGCCTATTCCAAGCCCAGATCCAGATGAAACAGTCTCGACAACGTTTATTCACGAAAACCCTGTTATTAAAGTACAGTCAATGTATGTGATTGGTGTCTCCAATTCATCTGTTATTCAAGTTGGTTCTTCAAGAAGTGTTAACGCTGAGGCGAGAGTAAAGCATATACGCCAACTTCTAGATTAATTTCTTTAAAACTAGGTCGAACCAATCTCCTTTTTCCACATAGGCTATTATATAAGTAATTTGTAGTGTCTAATGGCCACCTTGAAGTCAGTCAAGAGGAAAGGTCGACACTAGGTATAAAGGGTGTACTCTAATGCCATCAATCGTTGGACCGATTACCATTAACAGTGTTAGCGGAGGCGTCATTAATTTTGGAGACTCTTTAAATATATCGCCAACGAGCTCTTCAAAAACAAATGCAGGATCTGGTGCTTTTAATACAGGAGAATGGATTTGTACAAATAACGGAATTAGTGCCACAAATACAATTGATCCTGACCTTAATGATCAGCAAACAACGGATGTTAATTAAGATAGTAGAAAAAAGAATTTGTAAAGCGACTCCTTAGATAAAGGAATTCGTTTAGCTTTGACTAGAAAAATAAGTTTGATAGTACAAAAAAGGCTTCCCATGGTGGAAGCCTTTTTTCTTATCGTCCTTTTTGCTTTCTTTCGTTCGATTTTCTAATTCGCATCAATTTACCAGATGGTTGCTTTCTGATCCATTTTACAAAACTCATTAGTTTTTCATCCTGCCGTAGGTCTTCAATAGTTGATAAGCGAATCGCCAATTCCTCATTTGTGTAGAGAGCATGAATTTGCTTATGACATGGAATACATAAAGTGGCAGTAGCTCCAAACGTTCCGCCTTTTTCTTTAGGGAGAAGATGATGAATGGTCGTTTCAACACCAGTACGCCCGCATAGCTCACATCGATCCAGCCTCTTCACCTCCACGAATACAGTAAGTACTATTAATGTACCCAGTGATGATTGGTCTTACAAAAATGATGTTATAAAATTTCTAACCTAACTCTTGTTCCAATCCCCGAAGGTTCAGCAGCCTCGACAATTAATTTCTTTTGGAGTCTTTGTCTCAACTCATGAACATGGCTGATTACTCCTACAGAAAGACTATTGCTGTGTAACTTTTCTAATGCTGTGATGACTGTATCTAATAAATCACCATCTAATGTACCGAATCCCTCATCTAGGAAGAAAAACTGAAGAGGGTACTCTCCCCTCAGCTGAATTTGAGCCGATAATGCTAGTGCTAATGCCAATGAAGTTAAGAAGGTTTCACCACCTGATAAGGTATTTACAGGTCTTCGCACCCCTCCATTTGCATCATCTCTCATGATAAAGCCACCAGAAGAGTCAACTTCTATCGCATATCTTTGTCTAGTTAACAATCCTAACCGCTCAGAAGCGTCTCTTGCCACTCGAACAAGCTGCTCTTCTGCCAAAAATTCTACAAAGCTATTTCCTTTTAATACTTGTTGAAGCTTACCAAGCTGTTCGACCTTTTGGCTAATGTTTAAGCGAACATCCTCTAATTCTGAGTATCTTGCATGCTTCTCTTTCAACGATATTAGCGTTTGGTTAATCGAACCCTTTTGTTCTACTAAAACTTGTAATTCTTCCTTCATCTCAATAAAGATAGCTGAGGTTTGCTTCCATATTTCCTCGGTTATTTGATTGTCCCCAATTAACTTACTTACCTTATCTAATTCGTGGTTAATTTGCTTTACTTCATCTATATAGTTCTGAAGCTCTTCTTTTAGACCCTTGCTTTGTTCAGGAGGTATAATGACAGCTTGAAGTTCTGCTAGTGTAGTAAACTCAGAATCTTTACTTTGTTCTACCCATTTTTCATTTGCCTTTTGAAGCTGATGTTGTAAATCATTTAATAGGCTAATGTGAGTTTTAAGTTCTCCCTCTATCCCCTGAATCTTACGTCCTATTTCCTGATAAATTTCTTGCTCTTCTTTTTCTTGTTTATAAAGGTGCTCAAGCTGAAGTTCAACATCCTTTAATAATTTGTCTACATCCCCATCGTTGGTGATCTGTTGAATCTGTTGAATTAGTTCAAGACAACGTTCTTGTTTATGTTTATATTGACCTTGTAGTTCAATTTGCGTTTTTTCTAATTTAGTAACATGGTCCTTAGCACTACTTACTGCCAGCTCTTTATCCTCCAGAAACGAAACACTCTTCTCGATTCTCGCATGCAGTGACTGTGCTTCTTGATCTTGCGCGACTAATTCCTTTAAACGTTCATTAAATGTTTCAAGCTGGAAGTTTGGAAATTCATTCGCCCATTTTCCAAGAGCTTCTCGTTCCTCTTGCTGAAACTTGTCCATTTTATTTTTTAGTTGTTCTAGCTCTTCATTGCTGATCTTAATAACTTGAACATGTTCAGCTAACTGTTGCTGTAGCTGATTTTTATGTTTTAATTCCTTCTGAACCTGCTCTTTCCGTTGCAGGACATCTTGGCTAATTCCTTTAATTTCTGTTATAAGCAACTCAATTTCACTCATATTTATAACTGATTCAGTTTGTGAGCTTACGAGTGGAGCAGAAAACAGCGTAGTGCTAATCCCTTCATTTATAAGCAGGTCTGCTAATTGCTCAAGTGAAAGCTTTAAAGAAATAACCTGTGGAATCACCTGATGTAACTGAGCTAGAGAATCTTTTCTATTCTTCATTTGTGCTTCCATCTCAATATCTTCTGAGCCTGAAAGAATGTGTGTATTTGGATGCTCTGTTGAGCCACAGACTGGACACGGCTCCCCTTCTTGTAAGCGATTTGCAAGATGTTCCGCAAGCTTTTTCTCCCGATTTTGTTCCTGCTCTGTTCTGAGTTTTTCAATCGAGTTTTCAGTCATATGCTTTGCAAATTCTAGTTTTCTCTCCTGCTCACAAATTTGCTCATACATGCTTTCTACACTTTTAAAGGAGCTTACTAGCCTTGAGTGAAGTTCCTCATTTTCTCTAGTATGATTCCGTAAAAGTTCCTGTTTCCCCTCAACTTGCTTGTATCGATCTTTATATGACATTTTCAGCTCTTCTATTTGCTGTCGCACATGCTCAATATACTGCCTTTGTTCTCGAGCCCTTTGGTATTGCTCACGAGTGTCCGCAGAAATCGAGATCTTACTAAGCTGCTGTTTAAGCTCTTTTTGTTTAAGTTGGCCTCTATCTAGCAAAGACTTATTTTCCAGATACGTTTTTTGTTCAATCTCTAACTTTTCATGTAACGTGTTAAGCTTATTTGTTAATTCTTTCACCTCATTTTCAACCTGAAGTTTTGTTATTGTTAATTCTTTTGCACTCGTTAATTTATCCTTTTTGCTTAGCAAAAGTGGTTCTTCTAAGATCCTATTTTTATTTGCCTCAATATACTTTTCTTCAGCTTTTTTATAGTTTTCTCTACGATCACTCAGAGCTTTTTCTAATAACACTTTTGCCTCAAGAGTACTCTGATAACGTGACTCTGAATGAGAAAGTTCTTCAGCATAAGGCAGTAGCTTAACAGCTTGATCAGACCGCTTCACTTGAATCTCTATCGCATTCATTGTCTGTTCTTTCACCTGTAAGCTTTGAAGAGTTTTGACTAAGTGTTGCTTTTCCTGCTCCCATTGCCAAAGCTTCGTCTGATTTTCATATTTCTTTTCAATTTCTGTTAGTTCTATTTTCCTTTTCGTTAATAGGATCTCAAGGTCTGAAGCTTCTTTTGTAGCCATGTCAATCGCTTCCTGGGAAGCATCACCTAAACCCACTTGCTCTGCTTCAATCTCCTTTACCTTTTGACTCGCCTCTTGTAATCTAGCTTTCACCTTCTTACTAAGCTCATCACCATATCGCTCAAGATGAAATAGACGCTGCAGCATTTGACGGCGGTCTACTCCTTTTAGTGACAAGAACTCAGCAAACTTACCTTGAGGTAACACAACTGCTCTTGTAAAGTCTTCAATTGTTAACCCCAATAGCTCCTGTATTTTTTGGTTAACTTCACCTGTCTTATCAGCTAGTACAAAGCTTTCTTCACCTTTTTCAATTAGTCTACATGAACCCGCTCGTAAACGAATATCATCAGCTCGCTTAAAGCTTCTTTCTACGAGATAACGCTTCGTGCCTGAAGAGTGAAGTAGCTCAAAGGTAAACGATACAGACAATTCGTCCTCTGCATGATTCATAATTCCTTGTGTTTGATTAGCAGCACGTTCTACTTTTCCGTAAAGAGCTAATGTCATTGCATCGAGGATCGAGGATTTACCACTTCCTGTTGGTCCAAAAATCCCGAACACTCCACCTTCACATAACGATTCAAAATCAATTTCTTGTTTTTCACGAAAGCTATGCAGCCCAGCGATGGATAATACAATCGGTTTCATGTTAGTCCTCCTCCCCTACAGTTGATTTTTCCTCGTTTAAGAGCTCAAGGAACACATTCAATAGTTCAGGCTCAAGCTTCGCACCACCTGTTTGTCTTTCGTAAAATCGCTTAAATAATTCATCTACAGGTAGGTTACTAGCCGCAGCTAATTCTTGTTGTTCGATTTCAGCTTCAAATACAGGTCTGATATGAATAATACCAGCATGTGATTTGCGAATTCTTTGAATTTCCTCGATCGACAAGGTATTTGTTACGTGTATTTCAAGATCAATCCATGCTTGTTGATCCTTTTTACTATCTAGCCACTGATGGACCTGAGAAACACCTTCTGTTGCCTTCCATCTAACTAATGGTTTACCTGATGATAGATAGATTTCCGTAACCTGCGCTTCACCACCTGGAACCACATCAATAATTGAAACGGACTTTGTATATCCCGCTTCCGAAAAGCTATAAGCAAGTGGTGAACCAGAATACCTTGCAATCGTTTCTGCACGCTTTATCATTTGAGGACGATGTAAATGTCCTAGTGCCACATATTGTGCTTGCTTTGGTAGGCTTGTCCCTGCTACTGTATATGCCCCACCAACCTCAATTGGGCGCTCCGAATCTGAGCTACTTCCTCCTTGCACATAAAGGTGACTCATTGCAACATTTACAGTTTGGGGAGAAAATTGCTCGCTCATAAATTGGAACATTCTCTGTATCCGTTCATCATATTTATTTCGTAAAGCTAGTTCGTCATTGATTTCTGATAATACCTCAGATAGTCTCGATTCTGATGGATAGGGTAATGCTGCGAGCTTTAACGTCTCATCTGTGGTAGGTACATATATGCTCTGAACTTGGACAGTTGGGAAACCAACAATAGATATGCCTTGTTTTTTTGCAAGAGGAGCAGCTGCCAATAGTCGATCTGGGCTGTCGTGATTTCCGGCAATAATTGAAATCGATCTTTTCCCATTGTTTGATAAGCGTGAAATCCCCTCATAAAAGAGCTGCTCTGCTAATGCGGGAGGATTTACCGTATCAAATACATCCCCTGCCATTAACACAACATCTACCTGTTCACGTTCAACAATCTCAACAAGCTCATCCATAAACTGCGCCTGTTCCTCTAACCGACTGCGTCCTTCTAACGTTTTCCCCAAATGCCAATCTGCAGTATGTAGTATCCTCATTCTCTCAGCCCCCACCTATCTTATTAAAACTATTCTACCATAGCCCAAAACTATCAATCTATCGTCACACACTAACAGTTTCTGTCACTTGACATTAGTGGTTTCCACCTTTGTTACCGAATTGCGTGTGATTCTGGATATTTGCATGAAACTAGTATTAATTGCATGTGATTCTGGATTATTTGCGTGAGTTTACATGTAATTGCGTGATATTGATGATTATTGCGCAATTGTGTTTTTTAGGAGAAAAACAACGATCACTGACCTGATCAAAACAAAAAAAACACGAACCAACTAAAAAGGTTCGTGTCTTTCTAACATCTATAACTTAACAAGGTGCTCACCATCAAAGAAGTATAAATATTTTTCCTGGAGTGGCTTCTTCCATATTTGTTCAATCGCTTTACTGTATAACTCAACCTGCACTTCGTAACGATCTCGTAAAATGCTTTGAAGGCGATCTAGGTCATCTGGAAGACTTTTAGTCACATCTGTTTTAAAGTCTAGTAACACACTACCTTGCTCATCTTCAAACAGAAGATCAATAACCCCTTGTAGTAGGATTGTTTCAGTTTCACCCTCCCAGTCTGGATACACTTCTGTCGCTGGTAAACCTATACTGAATGGAACCTCTCTCATTACTTCTTTTGCCCCTAAGATTCGTTGACCAATATCAGTTTTGAAGAAAGTCACAATGCCATTCACATTGATATGCGTAGCTTGTTCTTCTGTTAAAAGCTCGTTAACCACCATATAAGAGAGTAGCTCATGAACGCCTTCTTCTGAAACAGGCTGATCTAACGGGATATGTTGCATGACCATATGCATCGCTGTTCCTTTTTCAGCTGGAGTTAACGATTTTTCCTGTAGAAATCTTGGACGGTCAGTGATCGGCTTTTTTAATGGTTTGATAAGAGAAGTTTCACTATACGCATCATGAACCTCTCTCATTCTTTTAATTTCTGAAACTGATTGCTTTGATCGATGAACAGAAGCTGTTTTGTAGTCATACTCCCATGTTAAACGGTTTTCAATGATAGACTTATACTCACCCTCTAAAGGAAGTTTTTCACCCTTTTCCATCGCTTTAAGAAGAGTTTCATCTATTCCAGAATCTTGTTGTTGAGCTAAATCCAGCTGTCTTGGATCTACTAAGGTTAGCTCCCAACGGGATGGATGAGACGATATATCAGCTAAACTTGGTGAAAGAATCTGTTCCTCTCTCAATGAAGTTGTCTCGTTATGACGAATTAATGAAGGAGCAATCCAATCTATATAGCACTTCGCTTTTGAGCGCTCATAGCTTGGTAAAAGCCAATCATTATGATGTAACTGTTGATTCCATTGCTCTCGTTTCTTTTCTAAGCGCTTTACGGTCCCAATCAAAAAAAGTTTTTCCTTTGCTCGAGTAAGGGCTACATATAGGACACGCATTTCTTCAGCTAGCATTTCATTTCGTATTTTTTGCCTGATCGCTAACTGAGGTAAGGTTGGATAGCTAATTCGTAAGGTCGGGTCAATATACTTTGATCCAAATCCTAAATCTTTATGAAGTAGAAATGTGCTATTTAGATCTCTAACATTAAACGGCTTAGAAAGTCCTGCTACAAATACGACCGGAAACTCAAGCCCCTTGCTTTTATGGATCGTCATAATTCGAATGACATCCTCTTGCTCACCTAATGCTCTTGCCGTTCCTAAGTCGTCACCACGGTCCTGCATTCTTTCAATAAATCGTAAGAAGCGAAATAGCCCTCTAAATGAAGTTGATTCATATTGTCTTGCACGATCATATAGAGCTCGTAGATTCGCTTGACGTTGTTTTCCACCAGGCATTCCTCCGACAAAATCATAATATCCTGTCTTTTGATAGATTCTCCAAATCAATTCGGAAAGAGAGCCAAGTCTTGCATATCTTCTCCATTTTTGAAGCATCAAATGAAATTCCATTAGTTTTTCATACGTCTGGTTATTAGCAGTAGTTGCACCATTCTCTAAAAATAGTTTCACTGCATCATAAAAGGGACCCTTTTTCTCCTTTAACCGAATCATCGCTAGTTCGTCGGCACTTAACCCAACAATCGGAGATCTTAGTATAGCTGCTAACGGAATATCCTGATACGGATTATCAATCACTCTTAGGAGAGACATCATAATGGAAACTTCAGTAGCCTCAAAATAGCCTGATGACAGGTCCGCATATACCGGTATTCCATGTTGTTTAAATTCATCCATAATTTGTGGTGCCCAAGGCATCGAGCGAAGCAATATGACAATATCTCGATACGTAATATCTCTCATCGTACCAAGTTTTTTATCAAATACCTGATAACGCTGTTGAATAAGTCCTTTAATTTTTCCCGCCATTAGCCTGGCTTCTAACTGGACGGTTTCTAGTTCAACAGGATCAAAACCTGATTCTTCCTCAGAATCCAGTTGTTCTTCACCATCATGATTAATGATAAGTAGCTCTGCCTTTGTATCTACATGATCAGGATAGTTAGCACCTAACTTCAGTTCGGCATGTTCATCGTAAGCGATTTCCCCAACCTGTTCGTCCATAATCTGTTTAAATATATAGTTTGTTCCATCTAATACCTCTGGACGACTCCTGAAATTTTGAGATAAATCTATTCGTAATCCATATTCATTTCCGTCTGGAGAAAAAAGCTTGTATTTTTTTAGAAATAGACCTGGTTCTGCTAATCGAAACCGGTAGATGGATTGCTTCACGTCCCCTACCATAAATAAATTACCAGGATCAGGCTGATCCTTACATACTGAGCGGATAATTGATTCCTGTACATAATTCGTATCCTGATACTCATCCACCAATACCTCATTAAAATGACGCTTGAAATAATGAGCGGCTGCTGATGGTACATAGCCTTCTGTTTCAGCATCCAATTCACGGAGTATATTTAAGCAATAATGCTCCAAATCAGCAAAGTCTACCAGACTTTTCGAGAGTTTTACCTTTTCATAGCGTTCGCCGAACTTATGAACAAGCTGAGTTAGTGTTTCAATAGATGGCTTCATCTTTTTAATGTCATTTAAATAGGATTCAGGTTTACGATCAAAAAAGTCCTCTTTAATTTGTTTAACTGCATTTTTAGCTTGTTCTCGTAAATCCTTTACTTGTTCCTTTAAGAGCTCATCATATTCATCGCCCTTGACTGTTTTCAGTTGACTGAATTTCAACTGCTGAAATGTATCATATAACTTCTCCCAGCTAGAATGATAGGCTTCTTCTAAGGTATAAAGCTGTTTCAGATCCTCTTCAATCGTAACAGCTCGTGGAGCCGGTCCACCTGGTATTCTTGTAAGTTCAAGGGCTTGCTGTAGCATTGCTCTTGCACCATCTAACTGCATATGAATGTCTTGTTTAATTACCGATAGAAATGGTAAATCATTAACCTTTGTTTCCTCACCTGTCACATAAGCATCAAGTAATCCCTGCAACCAGCCTTCAGGATTTGGATGTGCACGAGATTCGTCATAAAGTTTCCTTACCATCACTTGGAGGTCACTATCATTTCGGTCTCCTGTATAGCGGTCCACTACATCAAAGAAGGCATCATTTCCTTCTGTTCCATACTCTTCTTCAAATAGTTCCTCCATTACCTCTTCTCGGATTAATTGTGCTTCCGTGTCTTCTGCAATTCTAAACGTTGGATCGATATTAATCAGATAATAATACTTTCTAATAACCTCTAAGCAAAAAGAGTGAAGAGTCGATATGGATGCACGGTTTAACAAGCTTAACTGTCTTCTTAGGTGTAAGGATGCTGGGTTTTCAGAAATTGCCTTCTCTAGTGCTTCACCAATACGATGTCTCATTTCAGCAGCTGCAGCGTTTGTAAAGGTAACAATTAATAGACGGTCCACATCAACTGGCTGATCCTTGTCCATCACTTTACGAATAATTCTCTCTACAAGAACGGCCGTTTTACCTGATCCTGCCGCGGCAGCTACTAGAATGTCCATCCCTCTTGCTGTAATTGCTTTCCATTGATCATCTGTCCATTGTGCACCTTCAGGCTTAGGAGGAATGGATTGTTTCATGCTGTAACACCTCCTGCTTAATACGCTCTAGCACGGTTGCATCGTCTGTCCCTTGAAGAGAACGAAACGTATTTTCATCCAATCCATCATCAAATTGACAAAATGGCTTATAGTTACAATACGTACATGGCTTTTTGTCCTTTAGCTGATAAGGACTAATCTCTACCTTTCCATTCACGATCTCTTGACCAATAGATTGAAAGGTTTTTCGTACATATTTACGGAGCTGAGTAAATTCCTCCTCACTTGCAATCTGGGAGTTACTGTAGAAGCCGCCAGTTTTCTTAAGGCCAGCTGAGACAATCCTTGAATGACCACTCTCTAATGTTGAATCCATTAAACGAACAGACTCCTCATCACCAAGTAGTAATCCTTTCATCTTAAAGCTCTTTAATAACTCTTCTTCAATATCTTCTAATGCCAATTCTGTTTTGGTTTTAAGCATAGGATTATGAACATGAAAGTATAAAACCCCAGCCGGTTTAGTTTCTTGTCCAATCCAAGATTTCGAATGTGATAATACAATATCCAAGTAGGTTAGCATTTGTAGAGATAAACCGTAATAAACCTCTGATAAATTCAATGCTTTTTGACTTGATTTATAATCAACAATTCGCAAATACGTGCCCTTTGATCCAGTAGCAACATCGACACGATCAATTCTTCCAACCAGCTCTAGCTGTGCTCCATTTTGGAGGTCAAGCTGTATGGCCGGTAATTGACCATTTCTTCCAAAACCAAGCTCTAAGCCAACAGGTGTAAATCCACTTGCCTTTGCATGCTCACTTAAAACAATGGAAGCTCTGCTGATTACATTTGTAAGCTTTCTCTTAAGATAGCTGTATCGATTTGAGCTCAACAGGATTTCCTTTTGTATCTGTGGTGCCAGTACGTTTACCACCTGATTTGCTAATTCTTCACATTGTGATTTTGTTATTTGACTCCAAGTCAGCTTCTGCTTATGAAGCTCATCTGCCATCATCTTTAAAGCAGCATGAAAGAATTGCCCAATATCCGGTGCCTCTAGTCGATATATTTGACGTTCCTGTAGACGTAGTCCATATGAAGCAAAATGAGAAAACGGACAACTCTGAAACTGTTCCATTCTCGAGACACTACCAACAAGTGTTTTACCATATAGCTCATCACTAATCTGCGATGGAAGTGTGTTTTCCTTATTTTGATAAAATAAACTTTTCAACACCCTTGTACGAAGCATCTTCCATTCCTTCTTATGCTCGTAGGTATTATAAACGTCCCACCAGATGGAGGAAATCGGATAATATCTTTTCCATAACTGTAGCTGTGAAGCAAGATAGGAAATCGTTTTTTGAGGTGTAGTTATATAGTCTAATTGATCTTCCTCGGATAAGTCCGTTGGATCTTGAAGGATTAGCTCTTCTTTAATTGACGGATACAGATCTTTTATTCTTTTTATGAATATAGAAGGCACCAGTGATTTTCCTTCTTCATTTGCTAACGGATAAGAAAGCCATAGCTGGTTAGACGGAGAAGAAACAGCCATATATAATAGAAACTGCTCATCTAAAAGCTGCTGTTTGCCACCAGGTGAAAGCTTTAGACCTGCATTTGACAGAACTTCTCTTTCCTCTTCATTTAAAACACCATCCGCACTTGGTACAGCTGGTATCACACCATCATTAATACCTAAGATAAAGGTTGCCTTGATACTAGAAAAACGTGAGTGTTCGAAATCACCAATCACTACTTGATCAATCGCTGGGGGAACAAGAGCAAATTTAAGTGCCTCAATTCCTGCTTCCATCATTGATTGAAAAACATCATAGGACACGTCTTTGTCACCCATTAGTTCAACAAACTGATCAAATAGCTCAATGACTGCACTCCATACCTGTGTATGCTCTCTAGCCTTACTCATTTCATGATCCTGTTCGGCTTCATATCGCCATTTTTCAAGCTTAGTTGGAACCTCTAATTCTTCTAATAGTAGATATAAGGCTTCTGCATATTGTCTTCCAGTCTTTGCCTTCTTTAGTTCTGTTTCAAACCGCATAAGTGGTGCTGAAATAATGGTTCGGAGCTTATCTATTTTTTCTTCCATCTCATCTTCTGAGGTGGTTTTGGCTAATCCCTGCTCATCAATACCGACAAACCTTCGATATGCCCATCTAGACTTGTCCTTCCATCTAAATCCTTGAATTCCATATGCAAGTACATAGTTTTCGAGTATATCAAACTCTTCCCTAATAATGCCCTCATCTTCCTCTAGTGGATACATGAGATCTGTCTTAACACAACGAAACACCGATTCATATCTCCAGCTACTTGATACTACCTCTAAAACAGATCGAATCAACTCGATTAAAGGATGGTGAAGCATAGAGCGTTTTTGGTCAATAAATAGCGGAATGTCATATTCTTCAAAAACGGTTTCAAGTAAATCCTGATACACCGTTGTATTTCGAAGAATGATAGCTACATCACGGAAACGATAATTCTCCTCACGAACGAGTCGCAATACTTCTTTAGCAACTGCTTCAACCTCGGTTCTTCGGTTTACTGCACCCCTTAGCTTAATCCCTTCTATACTGTTTGCTTGAACTGTGGGTCTTGATTCAAAATGCTTCTCTAGATGAGAAAGGGCCGGTAAATGCTTGGAACGTAGGTTATCTGACTGAATATGGACCATTACTTTCTTACCCATGTTTTCAGCCATTTCTTTAAATTGTAGAAACGTTTTACCTGTCATATGAAATAACTGAAGCTCATGCGGGTGATGAGTGATTTCTCGGTCAAGCGTTAGCGCAATTTGAACCCCTTTACATACCTCTAAAAGCTTCGCTAGCACCTCTAGCTCTTGAGGTGTAAAACTGTGAAAGCCATCTATATAAATGGTCGCTTCTTTTAAATAGTTAGAAACTGGGATTTTTTCTGAAAGTAAACGCAGGTAATCCTCGGAATCTACATATTTCTGAAATAACTGTTCTTCGAATTCCTCATAAATCATAGAAAAGTCATGAAGCTTATGAATTAGTGTAAGATCCCCTTCATTAGAATGCGCCAAATCAGCTAGCTGCTGTTTGATCCCTTCTGGTGTGACACAATATCGTTTACACTCTTTAATCATCGACTCAATATGTTCTACGAAACCTGCCTTTTCGGCTGCTTTTCCATATACAACAAAGTTTTGCTTTTGATTCTCAATGATTCTTCTAATTAGCATGCTTGTCCCAACATTGTTAAGGTGGTAACGACTCATTCCTCCAGTCTCCTGAAGAACACGCCAAGCTAATCGTGTAAAGCTAAATACCTGAGTTCGAAGCATGCCTCCCAATCCAGGAGTTTGAATCAAATCATATTCTATTTGAAATGTCATTTGATCAGGGACAAGATAAACAATCGGTGCACCTATTGGTTTTGCTTGTAGTTCTGTTCGCACCTCTTCCAAGAATCGGTGTGTTTTCCCACTCCCAGACCTACCGAGTATTATTTGAAGTGTCATTTGATGACATCCCCTTACGATTTAAATTTCTATTATCATTCTATTCTACTAGAATGTATTTCTCTGTTTCAATGCACAGTATCTGGAGAAGACGACTTTCCAGTAGATCCTTCCTTGAATAGGATGTTAAATAATGAACGCGTTCCGTATTTTCCGTAACATGACACAAGGATGTGAGAAAAGTTTATGACTTCTTCCTATCGCTCCATTGCCATATTGCTCATTGTTACTGGTACCTTCGTAGCAAGTAATATATATACACTAATTCCAATTTATGACCTACTCACAGACGAGCTTACTACCACCACATCAATGATTGCATTAGGTAGTACCTCCTTTACACTTTGCTATGCAATTGGGTTATTACTTTTTGGGACTATGTCAGATGTAGTCGGGAGAAAACCAATCTTGGTGTTGGGGATGCTGTTATTTTCTATTACTAGCCTATGCGTTTCTTTTGCAGATTCCGATTTTTCAATGATTGTGACCAGAGGTTTGCAAGGTTTTGCAGGTGGAAGCTTTGCTCCAGTTGCGTTTGCATACACATTTGATTTATATAATGGGAAGTTTCGAGCCCTTATACTGAGTATGATCAATACAGGTTTTTTAGTAGCTGGTATTTTAGGTCAGATTATAAGTGCAAGTATCGCGACAAACCATGGATGGGAATATGTTTTTTATTTTTATTTTGTCATCTATTTACTCTTATTTCTTTTATCAGCAAAGTTTTTGCCTCAAAATAAAAGCAAGACAAATACTTCTTTTAAACCATTACAATCTATAAAGCTATTTTCAAGTTTTTTACAATCAAAAAATTTACTCCTTTGCTATATCATCACCTTTAGCCTATTGCTAACTCCTATTTCCTTTTATGATGCGCTAAATCAATATCTTTTACCGATCAGCTCGGCTGAAGATCTTTTCTTCATTAGAACAGTTGCTTTATTAGGAACCATTCTTTCAATATTTGGTGGTGCTATAAACGCGAAATATGGATTGAAGGGCAGTTTTTATATTGGAATTGCCTTGTTAATAGGTAGTTTAATTCCAATGATACTGATTCCTGATTTTTATGTCATTCTGTACTCAGCAATATTCTTGGTATCATCAATCAGTATTCTTATTCCAACAATCATAGCGATTATTGGTACAATCGAACAGAAGTCTAGGGGAAGTGCGATTGCCCTCTACTCGTTTACCTTACTGATTGGAGCAAGCTTTGGCTCACTCTTGACATCTATATTACCATTTCAAGGCGTACTTCTATTTCTATTACTCTACGGTATAATAAATATTTTTCTAATGAGAAAAATTTCCTATTCTAGATGAGTAGATTCTGTATAAAATGGTACTATATTCACAGAATTGCCACATGTATCGTTTCTAGGATGTTTAAGGTGTTTGTGTGGTGTCAGTGTTAAGGGAGGAGTTTTTATTTGTTAAAAGTATTGGTGCTTATTCATGTGTTATCAGCTATTATCGGAGTCGGTCCGACGTTTTTTGGTCATGTTCTTTTTAGAAAGAATCAGAATCCTGAAGAACTTCGTCACTCCATGAAATTATCTAATTATCTTACTTATTTTCCAAAGATTGGTGGTACACTTGCAGTGTTAACAGGAATTGTTCTTGTGATTCTAGGAAACTATGGAACTTTCTTAACACTTTGGTTAACCGGTTCCCTTATTCTTTATATTGCTATTCAGATTGTTGTTATTGGAGTCATCGATCCTAGAACTAAGAAGCTCTCTACATGGGTATTTGCTGAGGAAAATAAAACTGCGTCTGTCTTACCTGATCTTCAAAAGAATGAGCTAGTATCAATTGGAAAGTTGCACTCAGTTGCTACAACATTAGGTGTATTGATTTTCTTTTTGATGATTTGGAAACCTTGATTAACAAACCATCAAATGCTAGCAACATGAACGGTAAAAATCTGTAAAGTACAATAACCTAATTTTCTCTTACCAAGGACAGAATCCTCTTTGTGGAGATTTTGTCCTTGTATCTTATAGAGGAATCACTTAGCCTAGCCTGTAACTTAACCTACATAGCATTGGATCATTTCCAAAAACAAACTTGAAGCTGATTACCATCTAAGTCATAGAAATCGAAATAAGTATTCACTACATCAATCTGGATTTCCTTACACATAACTCCTAGTTCTTTTAAGGTTTGGAAGGTTTCTGTAATATTCTTACTGAAGAAGATTGGGTAGGATTGACCATTTTTTGAAATCTCTCCTTTTCCCTCCTCAATTGTTAGAGGGATCCCACTATCTCCTATACTTAGAACTTGATAATGTTCTCCTCTATAGGCTATTTTGAGTCCTAACTTCTCTTGATACCATAAACTCGCCTTATCAATGTTACTCACCTTTAAACATATTGTATCAATCCGGTCTACTAAACACATATGGTCGTTCACTCCTAAATTTATTTCATCATTTAATTCTCTCTAACTAACAGAAATCCCTTTATTAGCAATTGAAACTGGTCGTGATGGTTTTCTCCATATTTTATTACCTAAAAAATAGATGAGGTTGCTTAGTATCAATATGATAAAGATGAAACTAAACAGCCAGGAAATACCCCAAGTTGAGTAAAAAAACATCCCGATTGTTGGACCAATAAACCTTCCCAATTCCGTAAAGTTCATTGCCCCATAGTAACTTCCTCTTAAGTGACTAGGTGCTAGCTTATCAATTAAAATAGTACCCGAAGGAAAGCACAATACTTCTCCTAATGTAAAGATCACCATGGAAAGAATCATTTCTAATAAACTGTCTGAAAAGGCAAATCCTAATCCCCCGAGACCATATAGTGCATTCCCTACATATACACCAGTGATTGTAGAGAAACGTTCAAACATTGAAGAAAGTGGAATTTGTGCTACTACAACAACTAATGCATTTGTGGTCATCATCCATCCGAAATAAACAACACCTTTCTCAAATGTTGTACTCATATGATGTGATAATGGAGCAAATTGCGCAAAAGCAATCTGTGTGATACATGCACCTAGGATAAAGTACATAAGAACTTTGTCTTCTTTCATTAGAAGAAAAGATTGTTTGATTGAATGTACTGTTTCTACTTTTTTGACTGGAAGTAACACTCTATATTTATTAAATTGAAAGTGTAAAATGAGAGAATAGATTAAATAAAACATCCCTGTAATGATAAAACCAATCCCACTTGATGATAAACCGATAAACACTCCGAGTAATGGGCCTATCGCAACACCCATATTTATAACGGCATAACGAAGAGAGAATACTTTTGGACGTTTTTCAGAGTCAGTTAAATCACCCATTAAAGCCTGGGACACAGGTTCAAAAAAAGCCTTGCATATACCATTTAGAATACTTAAAAGGAGGAATACGACTGGATCCTTTGCAATTGCATAGCCTACAAAAACACCCCCCCATAAATAAATCGACAATAGCATCACTAGTTTTCTTCCGAACTTATCTGATAGGTATCCTCCCAAAATCCCTGTCACTGTACTTGCTAATGGGGCTGCACCAATTACTATACCAATCATAAGTGGACTCAGGTCAGTCCTCTTTGATAAGTAGATAGCTAAAAAAGGTAAGCTCATCGAATTGGCTATTCTAGAGAATAAGGCACCTATAAGTAATGTAAAAATCAATGGGTGAAGATCTTTTAATAGTTTTAGCATTTTCTTTTTTCTCCTTTAATTAAAAAAGTAAAAAAAACCGGCCTTATATCTTTTCTCAAAGATACAAGACCGGCCTATGTATAAAACATAAGGGTGGATTAACCACGGTTTAACAGTCTACTGCTATAAATTATAAATTTTATATATTGTCTCACATGATTAGACTAGAGAACACCATAAAAAGTTACAATAATTTCCTATTATTTTTTATCTTTCCTCAATTTTTAATATACTCCTCACGAAGCAATCCATATAACAACATATCATGTCGCTTATTATCACGCTCTAAGAATGAGCGGTAGGTTCCTTCATGAACAAAACCAAGTTGTTCGTAAAGCTTTTGTGCACTTACATTATAATCAAAAACAGTTAGCTGAAGACGATATAAATTAAACTCAAGGAAAGCTAGTTTTAAAGCAAGCTTTAATGCTTCCTTCCCTAACCCCTTTGCTCTATATGTTCCGCCAATACCTATTGAAATCCATGCTGTACGGTGGTTCCAAAGGATTCCATCTATTCCAACAATCCCAATTATTTTGTGAGTTGTCAGTTCTCGAATGGCAAACAGAAAATCCGTTTTTGAATCTAGTTCAATCATTTTCTGTACACTCTTTTGGTGCTTAGGAATAGACAGAACTGCGTCCATATTTCTAGTAAACTCTTCATCTTTGTACCATTCTTCAATAGCACCAGCATCCTCTTGTTTTAATACATCTAGATAAATTTTCTCACCTTTTAACAACGAAACCTGTAGCATCTTATCTACTCCCTTCTCTACTCATTTTAAATCAGGGAGACTCTGTAAGCTAGGAAAATTTATCCAACATCTATTTGATAATTATCTATTAAAAAACGCTTATCTATTTTACCAACATGTGTTTTTGGTAAATCTGGCATTAACCAAAAGAGTTTTGGTACTTTGTAATTACCAAGCTTTGTTAGACAATATTCCTTAAGCTCTTGTACTGTTACATCACTATTGGGTGTGACTGAAATGAACGCTGCTACAGCCTCTCCCCATTTCGTATCAGGTAATCCTACAACTGCCACTTCTGAAACTGATGGGTGATTTTGAAGACAATGCTCTACCTCTAGAGGGTATACATTTTCTCCACCTGTAATAATCATTTCTTTTTTTCTTCCGACAATATAGAAATAGCCATCCTCATCCATTTTAGCTAAATCACCTGTATGTAACCAATTGTTTTTGATAGTTTCAGAGGTTGCCTCTGGATTGTTCCAATACATTAGAAATACATGGTTACCATACAGAAGTAATTCCCCTACTTCATTAGGGGCTGCTTCCTTACCTTCATCATTAATGACTTTAGCTTTGTTAAACATCATCGGTTTCCCAATTGAACCTTTTTTCTTCATTGCCTCAGCAGGATCAATATAGAAATTATTTGGGCCAGCTTCAGTCAAGCCATATCCTTCTTTAAAGGCAACTCCCTTTCGCGAAAATGCCTCATAAATTGGTAGAGGGCAAGGTGCACCACCAGACAGAAAAGTTCTCATATGCTTAAAGGTTGCAGTTTCAAACCCCTTTGCCTGAATCATCAAGTGATACATGGTTGGAACCATTAATGAAATGGTACATTTTTCTTGTTCGATGAATTGAATGGCTTTTTCGGCGTTAAAATCATTAGCTATGAGTACGGTCCCACCCATCACTAGAATAGGAATAGTGAGGGCATTTAAACCACCAGTATGAAACATAGGTAAATAGGTTAGTGTGACATCATCTGCCTGTAAATTCCAGCTAACAATGGTGTTAAGTGCGTTCCAACCAATATTAGCATGAGTTAAAACTACACCTTTAGATTTCCCAGTTGTTCCACCTGTATAAATAATCGTTAAAGGATCATTCTCTGATAACTCCTGGTTTGCTTCATAGGATTCTAGGTTTTGAAAAATCTTATTATACGCATCATGATCAAGCTGTAGCATACTTTCTGATTTTGGAAGTATCTTTTCATAGCGTGAATGAAAACCGATCAATTTCGGTGAACAGTCTCTTAGAATAACTTCTATCTCATGTGCAGATAATCTCCAATTTAAAGGGACAAAAATTGCTCCAAGCTTCATACAAGAAAATAGAAAATCAAAGTAACTTATATGATTTGGACAAATAATTGCAACTCTGTCCCCTTTTTGAATACCTTGCTTTTCAAGAAAGCTTGCTAATATATGAGCACGTTGGTTTAGTTCTTGGTAACTCCAACGCTGGTTTGTTTCTCCATCAACAACCGCAACCCTATCTGGTGTTAATTGTGAGCGCTTCTCAATCCAATCTAGATCCCATCTCACATGTGCTCTCCCCTTTTGCAACTTTATATCGTTTATCATAAGTAAGGTAAGTTGCAAATGAGTTACATTGATCTCTTTAATGAAGCCTTACTCTCTTTGTTGCCATGTAAGTACGCATTGGTGGAAGGTTAAATAAGTAATATTGATCCTCAACCTCCTCAAAATAATTCAACAAATATTCTTTTAAATGTTCATCCTTTTGAAAAAATGTTTGATAAGGTAAAAACACTCCACCATCATCCAACACTGAATATGTATTTGAAACGATTCGGTCCCTGAGCTGGTCATCGAAAAAGGAAAACGGAATTCCCGAGAGTACATAATTTGCACATTTCTCTTCACACTCTTTCAAGAGATCATTTACAGTTTCTGCACTCTCTCGATAAATAAAAACATTAGGGTGGTGTTTAAACGCATCTTTCAAAATTGTTACAAAGTTTTTGTTCTTCTCAATGAGGATCACTTTAGATTCGGGGGTTAATTTAGAGTGAAGATATTTAGTAAATACCCCTGTTCCCGGTCCATACTCGATTACGACATTTCGACTGTTGAAGTCTATACTTTGACATATATTTCGTACTCCCCATTTGGATGTTGGAGTAATCGAAGCGATATCTGGATCGGTAAGTATGTTTTTTATATAAGAGATCGTGCTCATAATGCCCCCTGTTATGGTAGTTTTTTCTAGTTTTTCTAGTCTTGGGTGATTTATTCATGTATTTGTTTTTAAGAGGGCTTGTTTTCCTAAATAAAAAACGGAGTAGCTTAATAGCTACCCCTTCGAAATGTTTATTAGGTTCGTTTTAAGACGAATTAGACTCTTTCTAAAAATACAGCTGCACCCATGCCGCCACCAACACATAAGGAAGCAATTCCTTTTGTAAGCTCTCTGCGCTGAAGTTCATGAACAAGGCTCGTTACGATTCTAGCACCAGTGCACCCAACAGGATGTCCTAGACTAATTCCGCTTCCGTTTACGTTCACAATCTCACGATTTAAGCCTAACTCTTTTTCTACCGCAATATATTGTGCGGCAAAAGCTTCATTTACTTCGATTAATTCAGCATCCTGAATCGACCAGCCTACACGTTCTAATCCTCTTTGAACAGCAGGAACTGGACCTCTTCCCATCACCTTTGGATCAACACCAGAAACCTGGAATCCTACAATGCGTGCTAACGGCTTTAACCCTTTAGCTATAGCCGTTTCTTCATCCATCAAAACAAGTGCAGACGCACCGTCATTTAAACCAGAGGCATTACCAGCAGTTACAGTTCCATCTTTACGGAAAACTGTCTTCAACTTAGCCAAATCCTCTCTAGTTAGCTCCGGACGTGGGTGTTCATCTTTAGAGATAACATGTTCACCTTTTCTAGTTTTAATCGTGATTGGAACGATTTGACTGTCAAAGTAACCACTTTCAATGGCATGGGCAGCTCTTTGGTGACTAAGAAATGCCACTTCATCCTGCTCTTCTCTTGTAATTTGGTGAAGATCAGCAAGGTTTTCTGCTGTCTCTCCCATCATAATCTTATGAATAGGGTCTTCAAGAATTTCCCACACTGTATCCGTCACCTGACTATGTTGAAGACGAGACCCCCATCGCTGCTGCTTTAAAACGTATGGACTAGAACTCATAACTTCCACACCACCAGCAACTACTATATCAGATAGACCCGTTTGGATTTGAAGGGCAGCAGAGATAATCGCCTGCATACCAGAAGCACACTGACGCTGAATCGTATAGCCAGTAGTTTCATCAGACAGTCCAGCTAATAAAGCAGCAGTTCTAGCCGTATTAGGTTCATCTGTACGTTGAATACAATGACCTAAAATCACTTCATTCACATCACTTGTTCCTAGTCCGCTTCTTGCTACAGCTTCCTTTAAAACAGGTACCATTAAATCTGTTGGAAGTAAATCCTTGAACACCCCACCAAAATCCCCAATCGGAGACCTAACCGCCGAAGTAATCACAACATTTCTCATATCCAATCCCCCATTTCGTTACTACCTATGTATTTTAAGCTTAGCTTTATCGCATTAACGTGATGGGGGCCTGGCCCCCACCACGTTAATGGATTAAAGTTTATAAACTTACATCATGATTCCGCCATCAACGTTTAGGACTGTTCCAGTTACATAGTCGGAGTCACTTGATGATAAGTAAAGATAGGCTTTTGCAATGTCTTCTGGCTTTCCTAATCTTTGTAAAGGTACCATTGCTAGCATTTGCTGAATTACTTTATCAGGTACCGCTGCGACCATATTCGTTTCTGTGAAACCTGGTGCCACGGCATTTACATTAATACCTTTTCTGCCAAGTTCCTTTGCCCATGTTTTCACCATACCTATTACTCCTGCTTTTGTTGCTGCGTAGTTGGTTTGGCCAACATTACCATATACTCCAGAAACTGATGAAGTCACAACAATTTTACCGCTACCCTGTTCAATCATATGAGGAACGACTGCTTGTGTACATTGGAAAACACCTGTTAAATTCACATCAAGTACACGCTGGAAGTCCTCAGTTGAAAGTTTAGTCAGCATTCCATCTCTTGTAATACCAGCATTGTTTATTAAAATATCTATGCGACCATACGCTTCAATAGTCTTGCTAACCATAAGGTCGACGCTCTCTCGGTCAGCAACATTTACTTGTACAAATAATACATCTTTGCCTTCTGCCCGAAGTTGTTCTGCTTCTTTTGATCCTGCTGCTTCGTCATAATCTGCTAGAACTACACGTGCTCCTTCATTTGCAAATAATTTTGCTGCTTCTAAGCCAATTCCATTTGCAGCTCCCGTTATGATCGCTACTTTGTTTTCTAATCTCATTGTGCTTCCTCCACTTTCATATTTAAAAAGGTTGTAACAGCTTCAGTCAGCTGTTCTAAATCATCAATTGGTGCTGAATGCCCACAGTTTTTCAATACCTTGGCTGTTACGATCTCATTATTAAGGTCAGCAATAATTTCATCATTCATTGCTTTAGATACAACTAAATCACGATCTCCACTTAGTACTAGAGTAGGTATTGCAATACGGGTGACTAATCCAGTTCCATCGCCAAGCCCATTATGAGTGCTGCTAATATTAAATGTGTTTAAGGCGTGATAAACATCAACTAAATTTCGTTGCGTAAGCATATCGTCCACATATTCCTCATACTTTTCTGCAGGTGGTTGGTTTACATTATAGATCACTGCATTCCAGACTGCTTTAAGAAACTCACGATTCTTATGATCATACGCATGTTGAATCGGAATTGATCGAACCGGATCTTGTTTAATCTCATCAAGGGACTGATAACGTTTTGTTAAGTCAATTTGCCCCTGCTCATTCACCCCGTAAAACGGATAGCCTCTCGTAGATGCGGAGGCAAGGAGAATTAGTTCGGTAGCCAAGCCCGGATAATCTATTTCAAATTGCATGGCGACAGCTCCACCCGTTGACCACCCCATTAAAGTGAAATCCTTTAACTCTAGCTCATCAACAAATAACTTAACATCATCAGAAAAATCCTTAATACTCGAAATCGGCGTTTGGTAAGAAGAAAGCCCGAACCCTCTCAAATCAAGGGCAATCACCTTATATTCATAAGATAGCGCTTCCATAAAAATGTCCCAATGCTTAGAAGAAGTCATATTTCCATGAATTAGAAGGAGTAACCTCTCCCCACCTTCGCGAACTCTATAACCATATGTTTCATTATTAGATAGCTTTATAGTGTTTAATTGGATACTCATGCCTATATTCCTCCTAAATGGGTGGATTTTTTTCATTTTTTAAAGCTTTATCACATTAACGCACCGGGGGCCAGGCCCCCAATGCGTTAACGTATTAAAGTTTATAAGATATTAAGTTTGTTTATATTGTGGTTAGTTTGAATTTCCCCAACGAATGGTTGTAGCTCCCCATGCGTAGCCTATGCCAGCGCTGACTAATACGATGAGATCTCCGTTTTTAATTTTTCCTTGTCGCTCGGCGAGTTCTAGTGAAAGGATTTGGTCGAACTGTCCCATATGACCGTAGTCTTCTAGATAGATAGATTGATCCTCAGTTAATCCTAATTCTCTTAGCACATAATCATGAGCTGATCTCTTCATATGGAGTATTCCAATGTAGTCAATATCCTTTTCAGTAGCGTTGCTTTTTTCTAGAGACTTTCGAATTACCTTTAAGAAATTTTGCATCGACTTTTCTTCTAGACGTTGTTTCATACCTTCAGGATCAATGACATCTAATTGGTTTCGTTTTGCTTGAATGGCCTCAACTGAAATAGGTTCTTTTGTACCTCCCGCAACAACGACTACATCCTCTGAAAAGCTTCCATCAGTCATAATATGACTTTCTAATAAGGCATTACTCTCATAGCCTTTTTGTAGGATCATTGCCCCACCGCCAGCTGATAAATTATACATAAACCGAGTTCTAGGATTCTCATAATCTATAAAATCCACATTACGATAACCACCAGCTAATAAAACTGTATTAATCGATGAATCAGCAATCATCATATCTTTTGCGACCTTTAACGCCATCACTGTTGTGCTGCATCTTAATGCAACATCATAAGCCCATGCGTTTAAAGCACCAACCTCCTGCTGTAACTTGATCCCAGCTGTCCAAAGTGGATACTCCTTATGTTCTTCACCAATATAAATGATTAAATCGATTTCCAGTGGGTCAATTCCTGCTCTCTCAATTGCCTGCCTAGCTGCTAAAACACCCATATGACAAGTATGATCATCTGGTCCTGGGATTGGTTTTTGTTTGATTCCCAGTTTTTCCTCAACAACTTTCTTTGGTATACCAGATCTTACAGCTAGCTCGTCGCTTGTCATGACTGACTTAGGTAAATACACCCCTATGCTTCTAATACCAATCGTCTCCATAAGACTCACTCCCCTAAAACCCGCTTCATGTACATCAGCATATCCTCAAGATTTTGAACTGATATTTCCTCTTCTCCTTGAACATGCTTGATTTTAATTCGCCAAAGCTTCTTACCCGTTACCTCTTGAACCTCAATACAATTACACCGAATGACAAATGAAGTGATTTGCTGTATATCCTCCATCATCCACGCCTACCTAGTTACATCAACTTTTTGTTCAGAATGAGTAACCTTTTCTGGCTTCTTTCGATTTAAAAACCATTCCCTCAACGTACCAACAATTCCTTTTGGGAAAAACATAACTGCTAAAATGTAAATAATTCCAAAGAAGATAATCCATCTTTCAAAAATCCAATGAACCTTTGATAAATCAGTTAACCAGTGGTGTGCCCATTCTATGAGTCCAGCACCAATGATCGCTCCAACTAAGGTTCCTACTCCACCAATAATAGTCATCAGTAAGGCATCTAGTGTAATATCCATTGTAAAAACAGATGTATTTACAAACCTTAGTGTAAGCACATAAAAAGAGCCTGATATACTAGCCACAATCCCAGCTACAATACTTGCAAACACCTTGTAATGAAGTATTTTGTAGCCTAATGACTCCGTTCTCGATTCATTTTCTCTAATTGCCTGTAGTACCTTCCCAACAGGTGAGTTTGTAAATCGTTTTAATCCAAAAAATACAAGTATCATTAGTAAAAGTGTCGTGAAGTATAAAACTTCACGTTCCTTTAATGCATCCGGTATGCTAAACGTAAACCCATCATTTCCTCCAGTTACCGATCTCCACTTTTGAGCAGCAACTAAGAACAATCCGGCAAACGCTAATGTAAGCATTGCGTAGAAGTGACTCTTTAGCCTTAAAGATAGAACCCCTACTATTAAACTAACAATGGCTGCAATAATGATACCAACGATAATCCCAGTCACTAGTGATAGATATGTTGCATCCATACGGTCCAATATGACTGCAGTCGAATACGCACCAATTCCGAAGAACATTGCATGACCAAATGAGACAATCCCAGTAAAGCCAAGCAAGAGATCATAGCTCATTGCTAATACAGCAAAAATAAAGATTTGTGTGAATAACATAAGTAATTGTCTTTCATCATTTATAAACGGAAATAGGATTAAGAAAATTCCAACCAAACTATAATAGAAGGCTGGTTTTCGCAAACTATTTTGTACTAAATTCATTGCTCTCACCCCTTCATTTGGAAAAGTCCCTGTGGTCTAAAAATCAGTACAATTACCATTAACATCATATTCACCGCTAAAGAAAGCTCAGGAACGTAATAAGCCATAAACGAGCCAGACAAACCAACTAAAATGGCTGCTAAGACAGACCCTGTTATATTACCCATTCCCCCGATAACAACAACGATAAAGGCAAGGATTCCAAACTCTAAGCCCATCTCTGCATAAATAACGCCAGAATATGGTCCTAGTAATACGCCTCCTAAAGCGGCCATTGCCGATCCAAGCATAAACACAATCATAAATACTCGCTTAATATTAACACCAAGAGCTTGAACCATTTCCTTATCCATAACTCCAGCACGAACAATTAAACCAAGCTTTGTTCTAGTTAATAACAAGTGAATTCCTAAAAATACTAACGCTCCTACTAAAATAATGAAGAGTCGATATTTAATTAAAATGACTCCGCCCCACTCCCAGCTCCCTGATAACCATTCAGGTGTTGTTGAGCTTAATTGGTTAGGTCCCCATACAACTTTTAATAGTTCACTTAATACAAGCATGACTCCTAATGTAATTAAAATTTGCTGAACATGATTTCCATAAACAGGCTGAATAATAAATCTTTCCATCAACAACCCTAAAATTAATCCAACAATAATTCCACTAACAATTCCTACTAAAAAATTCCCGGTGATTCCATATGACCATGCCCCAGCATAAGCTCCCCATGCAAATAGACCACCATGAGCAAAGTTCAGTACATCCATTAATCCAAAAATTAAGGTAAGCCCAGCTGCTAATAAGAAAATTAACATGCCCGTAGCTAAACCATTAATCGCCAAGTTTAATAATACATCCATATTTTGGCCTCCTCTCTACCTTTAGGCAATTCCTAAATATTTTTGACGTAGCATCTTATCTTCTTTTAATAAAGACATCTCTCCGTCTAATACCGTTCTTCCATCATCTACGATATAAAAATAGTCTCCAATTGTACTTGCCATCATAAAATTTTGTTCGACAAGAATAATCGTTGCTTCCTTTTTCAATTCTTGAATAGCATTCATAACTCCCTCCACTACAATGGGAGCTAATCCTTTACTTGGTTCATCAATCAGTAATAATTCATTGTTTCCAATAAACGCTCTTGCCATGGAAAGCATCTGCTTCTGACCACCACTCAATGTCCCACCAGCTTTTTTCCAAAACTTCTTTAAGTCTGGGAAAAGAGTTAAAATCCATTCAAGCTTATCCATGGTCTCTTTATTATTATTTTGCATGGCTACTTTCATATTTTCCTCAACGGTTAAGCCACTAAAGATCCCTTGATTTTCCGGTACATACCCGATTCCACGCTTTGCAATTTCATAGGTTGGTAATGTTTGAATTTCTTGATTATTAAAAAGAATTTTCCCTTTAGAAGCTGGATTAAGTCCCATAATGGACCTTAAAGTAGTCGTCTTACCAGCACCATTTCTACCTAATAAGACGGTTACTTCTCCCTTCCTTGCCTCAAAAGAAATCCCTTGGAGGATATGGTACTGTTCAATATACGTCTCAATATTTTCAACCTTAAGAAGCATCGTGTAAGCCCCCCAAATAAGCTTTTTGCACAGTTTCATTTTCCATAATTTCCTGTGGAGAACCATCTGCTAATAATCCGCCGTTAAATAAAACAGTAACGGAATCAGACAGATCCATAATCATATCCATTTTGTGCTCTATCAAAATAATGGTTTTCGAGCTCTCTTCCTTAATTTGACGAATCACATCAAGGATCGTTGGTACTTCCTCTAAAGACATTCCTGCTGTTGGTTCATCTAGAAGAATAATTTCAGTATCTAGTGCTAAAAGCATAGCTATTTCTAGTTTTCGTTTCTCACCATGTGCAAGATTTTTTGCTAGAGATTGCGCCTTCTTTTCAAGTAACACTTTCTTAAGTAATTCAAATGCTTCCTCTTCAAGTCCTTTAATAGATTGAAAATGGGAAAAAAAGTTATAAAGGACACCCTTTTTTGACTGGACGGCTAGTCTAACATTTTCAAGAACCGTTAAATTTGGGAATACGTTTGTGATTTGAAAAGAACGTCCAATCCCTCTTCTTGCTCTTTGAGTAGGAGATAGTTTTGTTATATTTTCTCCTTTGAAAAATACTTCACCTTTTGTTGGTGTTAACTGACCGCTCAATAAATTAAAGAAGGTCGTTTTACCTGCACCATTTGGACCGATAATTGATTTAAAATGATTGGCCGGAACTGAAAAATTCACTCCATCCACCGCAACATGTCCTCCAAACGAAATGGTTAAATCCTTAGTCTCGATAATTTTTTCCAAACTTGGTCACCTACCTATTTAGAGTGAAAAGGAACTTATGGTCATTACACCAAAAGTTCCTCACCGATTTTCTTACTTATTACGAACAGGTGGAGCAGTTTCTTCTGGAGAAAGCTCACGAATTAGAACTGGAACTGGATAATCCACTCCATCTACCTTTTGAAGCTTTACGGCATATAGAGTTTGTAGTGCTTGATGATCTTCTGCTCTAAACGTCATTTTTCCTTTTGGCGTTTCGAAGCTCATTCCTTCCATAGCAGAAATTAAAGCATCTGCTTCTGTATTACCGTCTGTCTGCTTAATTGCTTCAACAATTGCAAGTGCTGCACTCATTCCACCTGGAGTGAATAGATCAGGTACGGCACCATTGAAACGCTTTTTATGTTCCTCAACTAACCAATTGTTAATATCGTTTTGAGGTAAAGTATGATAGTAAACCGTGAATCCTTCCATACCAACTAACGCATTCATAGTAGAAAGGGCTGCGATATCAGGTGCACCTGTTGAAATTTTAATTCCTTTTTCTTGTACTTTCATATCTGAAATTTGGTTCCATGGAGAGTTAGCTCCTGCCCAAACTACAAATAAATAATCAGGCTTTGCTTCAATGATTTTTTGAATATTAGACGTGAAGTCGGTTGCAGCTGGATCTGCAAATTCCTCATGTACAATTTCAGCTCCAAGTTCTTTAGCCGCTTCAGTAAATGCTGCAATCCCGTCTTGACCAAAAGATGAATCCGGAGCAAGAGTTGCGATCTTTACACCTTTATCAGCGATAGCAGCTGCTCCAGCTACTGCATCCTGTGAAGAGTTACGAGCTGTTCTAAATACATATTTGTTCCATTCAGAACCTGTAATACTATCAGCAACCGCTGGCTCTACTACCATTACCGTTTCATATTCTTCTGCTAAAGGAAGAACTGCTAATGTATCTCCAGAGCTAGATGAACCAACTAAGAAGTCAACTTCATCCTCTTCTAATAGTTTAGTAGCCTTTTGGATTGCTACCTCTGGTTTAGTCTCAGTATCTTCAACAATAAATTCGATCTTCTGACCATTGATTTCGCCTGTTCCATCAGTAGCATAATCTAAGCCAAGTTCGAATCCGTTTACCGTTTGTTTACCATATGCTTCAAGCGCACCTGTCATTGAAGCAAGTACACCAATTTTAATAGTTTCCTTTTCAACTGTTTCTTCCCCACCGGAGTTACCTTCTGATCCGCTTCCTTCATTAGAAGACGTTCCAGTACTACCTCCACTACATGCAGATAAAACAAGAAGAAATGCTAGCATTAGTGCAAATAAACCATGCAATTTCTTTTTACCCATATATAATTTCCCCCTTTTCGTTACATCTCCATTACGTTTGGAAACGTTATCATTACTTTATTAGGTAGTAGTTACAAATGAGTTACAAACAGAAAAGCTGAAGTCCCCGGTTAGCCCTGACAAGTAAATGTTCTGAAGAGAATAAAATGGTGCTCTTCCATTTTCTTCTCTTCAGGTTATTTAACCTCGAGGGGCTGGGGACTGAAGCTAGACAACCCGAAAAGCGGAAGTCCTCCAAAGGATGACAGGCTAAGTGCGCAACGTCCTGTTGCAACGCCTGTCTGACCTGCATCCTGCAGGCCTCCGACAAGCAAATGTTCCTAAATAAAGAAAAGGGCGACCTTTCCCTTTTATTTGTTTAGGGTTATTTGACCTCGAGGGCCTAGGCTCTGCAGCATGTATTAATTCATTTTGGTAATCATCTCAAACATTTGTTTAGTAGGCTCCATAGGCTCCACTCCTAGTTCATCCTGAAGACATTCACAGCATTTTTTATACCACTTTATGGCCTGTGGACGGTTGTTTTTTTGGTAAAAGCAAAACATAATCAATCTGTATGCTTCTTCCCATGTCCGGTCTTTAGTAAGGATGTTTTCACACCAATGAATCGCTTCCTCATAGTTGGAGGTTTGAACAGAGAGCTGGGCCATTTTTTCTGCTCCGCGTAAGTAATAGACTAATAGTCTTTCTCTTTCAGAAATACACCAGTCCTCGTAACGGCGTTCTGGTAGATAGTCTCCATCATATAACTCGAGCCCTTTTGTTAAAAAGCTCAGTGCCTTTTCATTGTCTTTCTCCTTTAGTCCTGCTCTAACCCACCGCTCGAATTCGTCTGCATCTAAATAAATACTAGCTTTTGGGTTTAACCCATAAGATTGGCCATCTCGATTAAAGAAGAATGGGTTAGTTCTGGCCTTACGATTAGGCTCAATTGCCGTATGTAACGCATTAAATGCCACCTTGAAATCACGAATAGCAGCTTTTTCCTCAGTGTCCGGCCACACGAGAGAAAAAATGGTTTCCTTTTGCAAATAGCTATGCCTTTTTGTGATGAAAAGCTCGAACAGCTCTCTGGCTTTAACACGTTGCCAGTCACGTTCTCTAACTTCTTTGTCGCCAATCCATACTCTAAACCGTCCAAGTGATTGGATCCTTAGCGTGTAGCCAGGGTGACTTTCAACATCATGATACCCAAGTTCGTTTAATAACGTCGTCACATATTGACGTTGAATTCCTTTTGCCTGAGCCTCTATTAAAAGTGGCGTAATAGATTGAAGATCCTTTGGACCAAATGTTGTTCGACTTGAGAAAATAAACTCATAGCTCCCGATTTGAACATAATTCAGGAAGCTCGTAAAGGACTCCTGAAATTTTGTTTCTTTTTCTAATTGAAAATATAGAAACGACTTCCAAAGAAATGTCAGACAGGTTCCATATTGATCACCACAAAAATTAAACTGATCATGTGCTCTGTTTAACCACTCTTCGGCATCTTTAAATCTTTCTGCATGAAGACAGGTAACTGAGATACAAAGCTGAATACAGGCCGATAGCCATAAGTCATTAACTTGGTCTGTTTCAATCAGGGCCTTCTTGCCAAACTCCATTGCCTTCTCAAATGCACCGTCTCTTCCATACAACATACACAGTCCCATTAGTGGTTCAGCCTTACCTCTTGGTACACGTAAATCATCCATCATTTCAAGTGCCGTATCATAGCACTTCTTGGCAAGCGAAAGATCATATCTATCTATTAATTGGACCGCATGCCCCATTCGAATCCAGCCACAGGCTTCAACGAATGGGGCTTTGTAACGAATCCCTTCTTGAATACCTGTCTCGGCGAGCTCTTTTGCTTGTTCTGGCTTACCTAGGAAACACTCGATTAACGATAATAATAAGGTAGGCTCACGATGTGATTGCTGCAAATGAGCATGCTCAAGGTGATCATTGGTATGTAAGCCAAAGTTTTTACTACTTTGTAAGATTCTTTTCGCTTCAAATAAATTTCCCGTTCTTAGTTTTAAACGTGATTCAAGGTTACCCACATCTTCTAATTGATAATTATCCAATGCTTTTTGAAACCATTTTTCAGCTTTTTTTGCTTGACCTGCATTAATAAGGTTTTCAGCCATTAATAAGTAAACCTTTGCTTTATCCTTTGATAAAACGTTTTCATTTTTCTCCATAATATCAATTGATCGTTGAAGAAGTCGGTCCGCTTTCCCTGGTGAAATAGTGTCTAAGTAGATATATGCTTGACCTTGTAGAGCCTGAGCTTCTCCTTTAACATCGCCAGCTTGATTAGCTAAAAGGGCAGATTGCTGATAATGGACTTCTGCCTCCCTATATAGGCATTGATATCTTAATACTTCTCCTTGAAGGAAGTGGAGACGATAAAACACCTGCTTCTGGTCATTAGAAATTCTTTGCAGTCGCTCTAGCAGGCTATCAAGTTTCCCATTCTGAATAAGCGTTTCTCCATATTCATTCAGCAAAAAAGCAATCTCTTCATATTGTTCTATTTGCTCTAGATGGTAAATTGCTAATTCTAGTAGATTTTGTTTGCGATAATACTGGGCAGCCCGTTTATGCAATTGGGTATACTTTGACTTTTGTAAAATAAGCTGCTGTTCTAGGAACTCTTTAAACAAGGCATGATAACGATACTGTCCTTGCCCTATAAGCTGAAGGAATAGATTCTTCTGAAGTAGTAGATCTAACATTTCTTTTGAACCGGAAATACCTAGAACATCGTCACATATCGAGGGTGTTAACTCCTCAAAAATACAGGTTTGCTCAAGAAATTGCTGGACCATTGGTGGCTGCTTCACTAGCACTTCCATTGCCAAAAATTGAAATAAATCTTCCATAGATCCATATTTATTCTGTAAAAGCTTAGAAAGGTCACGATGATGACTTAATTGTTGGATCACCATCTGTAATGCGATAATCCACCCTTCAGTAAGTTGATAGATTTGAGCAATTTCACTTTCTGAAAAATCTAAGCTGTATACGTCAGTGAACCAGGCTTCTATATCCTCCATCGAAAAAACTAAATCATTTTCGTTTATTTCAAGCAAAGCTCCCTTTAGCTTTAAATTACTTATAATCGTCCATTGCGGTCTAGTTCTACTAAGGAATACGAGCCTAAGATTGGACGGCATGTTCTCTAAGAACCAAAGGATCCAATCCTCAATTTGACTAGAATGCTGAACAAGATGGAAATCATCGATAATCAGTACAATCTGACGATCAACTCCCATCATCTCATTTACTAGCATTGCACTGAAGCTACGAATCTCTTCATCTCGAGCATAACGATTAATCTTATTTAAATACTGAATGAGCTCTTCACCAAAGCTTGGATACTGAATCCTTATAGCTGAAATAAAATAAGTCAAAAAAGGAATGAGTTCATCTTCATAACTTGATAAACTATACCAACAGTAAGTCTTTTTAGAATCTGCTAAAAATGTTGCAATGGCTGTGCTTTTTCCATAGCCGGGACCAGATTGAACAATGGTTAATGGAGAATTAAATATAGATTGTAATTTTTTAGTTAAGGAGGGTCTTCGTAAAATGTCATCTTTGATGCTAGGAGGAGTTAACTTAGTTTGAAGTATAAAAGAGGAAGACACATAATCACACCCTATAAGAAATTGGATTTTATTTCTATTTTAGCATATTAATAGGGGACTTGTTATAGTGTTTTTCAGGCATAAGAAAAAACCCTAATACGGGTCTAGAAAGAAATATCTATGTGTTGAAATGGATAATATCTCAAGTTTACCTTTCCAACCACCTGATCAACTTCAATAAAACCAAAGTGGCGGCTATCATAACTACCTAGTCGATTATCCCCAATAACAAAAATCATCCCTGGCGGAACAGTTTCTTCACCTGTAATGTCTTGTAATGTAAAATCACTGATTTCCTTGTAATAAGAAAAATCTCCACCTGTTTTCTCTAAGAAAGTTTCCTCTATCAGACTACCATTCACGTATAGTTTTCCGTCTTCATATGAAATTCGATCTCCCGGTAGACCAATGACTCTTTTCACATAATCGTCCTGCTGATTCGCATGAAATACAATAACATCAAACCTTTTCAGTTCATCAAATTGATAGCTTAGTTTGTTAATCACGACTAAATTCCCGTCATGTAGAGTAGGTGTCATTGAGCTACCCTCTACAATATAGCTAGAGAAGAAAAACAATCGTAATATAAAGGCTATTATAATACCGATTACAATGGGCCGAATGATTCCTAGACCCCGTATAGTTGGAAGCTGTATCATGAAGTTCTCCTACTCCCTTCCATGAATTCTCTCTTTCTTATTTAGATATATTTCAACTCTTTTCCCCGCAAACCATAAAATAAAGATAATGAGTGCTACGATCGCTGTACGAATCGGTTGTTCGATTAGTGATTTAATATCGTATCCGATAAAACTAATGATAAAGACCATGACCATTTTTCCTGATAAAACAGCTAAAATAAATTGTGGAATACTCACACGTGATAAGCCCGCTACTACATTGATCACTGCAGAAGGAGAAAACGGAAAACAAATTAGCAGAAAAAGTGGACCAAAGCCATGACGTTCTACCCATCCCGTAAGTTTTTCCACCTGCTTGTTTCTACTTAAAAATTGAAAAAAACGTTTTTGCCCCAGCTTTCGAATAACTAGAAATACAATGATAGATCCCAGACTTGTTCCGATCCAAGAATAAAGAAACCCTAACCAAAGCCCGAATGCTGCTGCATTTGCAACAACAAATGCAAACAATGGTAAAAATGGGAGGATTGCTTCTAGCATGGGAAGGAAAATACCAGGTAAAGGCCCTAAATCACGATATTCCTCCATCAATTCTTGTATGTTGTTTAAGGTAACTACATCTTGGATGAATGACCAAAATTGCTGCAACGAGTCCATTTCCATTATAAAAACTCCTAGAAGAATGTAATAAAGCTTCAATATAAGACTATTCTTATTGTACACAAAAATGTCAGAAAACAAAAAGAATAGAAGATGTATATGTAAAAAGTAGCCATATCGTTTTTTACATTTACAATATGGCTAATTCCTCCTACCTACGCATCTTCCTACTTTTTATAAATATTCATCAAACCAGCGTGCAATATGATCAAGGCGATGAATTCGCAAATTTGGGTTTCCACTTCTTGATAATTCGTGATTCGACTCTGGGAAACGAACAAGCTTTGTCGCTTTCCTTTGATGTTTTAGGGTGATATAAAGCTGTTCAGCCTGTTCCACTGGACAACGATAATCCTTTTCACCATGCAAAATTAGTAATGGTGTTTTAATATTACTAGCATACTTTAGTGGAGAAGCGTCCCATAAACGATCGTAGTTAAAAGAATCTCCCCTTAAAACTTCCCACTCTGCAAAAAAGTATCCAATATCACTAACACCATAAAAGCTAATCCAGTTACAGATACTACGTTGAGTAACCGCAGCTTTGAAACGATTCGTATGACCAACTATCCAGTTTGTCATAAATCCACCATAGCTTCCGCCTGTCACACCAAGTCTCGTTTCATCAATAAAATCATATCGAGTTAAAACGTAATCAACAGCAGACATGATATCTAAATAGTCTTTACCGCCATAATCTCCTCGTACTGCATCTACAAAGGTTTGCCCATATCCATCACTACCTCTTGGATTAGTGAACAACACTGCATAGCCCTTTGCCGCTAGCACCTGGAATTCATGAAAATACGTATTGGCGTACATAGCATGTGGTCCACCATGAATTTCGACCACAAGTGGAACCTTTGATCCTTCTTGAAAACCAACCGGTTTCATTAACCATCCGTGTATATCCCAGCCATCTTCAGCTTTAAAGGTAATCGCCTCTGCAGATGCTAGTTCGATTCCCTCTAAAAACTCATCATTAACAAAGGTTAGCTGCTTTTTTACACCTGTATTTAAATCAATCAAAAATAAATCACCCGGGAGTGTTGGAGTGCTAACACCCACAATAGCTCGGTGCGTACGAACATCAACAGTAAATGAATACACATGTTGATCTTCCAAAATAACTGAATACACTAAGCCCTCAACATTCCCATAATAAACAGCGGTGCTTCCATGATCACTCGCTAAGAAGTAAAAGCCCTGACTGTCTTCAGTCCATACTAAGCCTCTAGCAGCACTCCCAGAGTGGAAGTCCCCAATCGCAACATCCCCAACCTGAACGTCCCACTCTTTTGTTAAACAAGTAATTTCCTTTGTTTGAACACTATATAACCAAATTCTTGATAAGGTAGCTGATTTAAATTCCAATTCATGACCAATAAAAGAAAGAATCTCTCCATTAGGTGACCAACTAGCTTGACTAAAGCTTCCGCCATTTGTAATCTTCTCAAGTGTTCGGTCCTCTAGACTATATACATAAAGATCTGAGACTAGTTCATAATCTGCTTCATCAGAAGGATTGGAGAAAATGGCGATTTGTGAACCATCAGGTGAGACTGCGCCAATTGAATAGTGATACTTTCCATCTGTTAAGATTTTAAGTTCACCTGTTTGAAGATCTACTAATCCCACTTGAGTATACTTATGATTAAAAAAGCCACTAGCATCTGATTTATAAAATAACTTCTCTACTACAAGCGGCTCTAACTCTTTCTTCTCAACCTTTTTCTCGTCTTTTATCTCTAGGTCTCCTTCTCCTAACGACAGTGAAATCAGGAGGCTCTTTCCATCAGGCGACCAACTAAACGAATTGATACCATTAGCTGACTTTGTTAGCTGGCGAGGTTCTCCCCCGTTAACATTCATCACGAATAGTTCATTCTTCTCGGCTCTATTTGAAAGAAATGCAATAGTTTGCCCATCAGGAGACCAGGATGGCTGTGTGTCTCTAACTTTTCCATATGTAAATTGGCGAATTTCTTCTCCATTCTGAGACCCTACAAACAGATGAGAATAGTACTTCGTGTCTTCTTTATTTGTTTCTGTTTGAACAAATACAAATTGCTCACCGTTTGGAGAAAACAATGGATTGTTAACTGATTTCAGTTTATACAGATCTGTTGATTGAATTCCTCTTTTTTCGCTCATAATGAATTTGCCACATCCTTTTCTACT